>DASZIO010000042.1:0-32288 GCA_035949055.1 Acidimicrobiales bacterium | reverse complement strand
CCGGCCCGGTTGTACCAACTGCGGTCGAACAACGCCATCTCGCCGGCGGCGGGCAGCTGGCTCACGTAGCGCTGAAAGTACCATTGGCCTCTTTCCCGTTCGGTGGGCGTGGGTAGGGCCACGGTCCGGCAGACCCGCGGGCTCAGGTACTGCGAGATCCTCTTGATGGCGCCACCCTTGCCGGCCGCGTCCCGGCCTTCGAACACCACGATCACCCGCTCGCCGTTCTGGCGGATCCACTCGGCCATGTTGGCCAGCTCACCCTGCAGCGCGACGAGCTCCTCTTCGTAGCGCCGCTTCGGAATCTGCTGGCTCAAGGGTCGTCCTCTTCACACCCGACCGCCGGCCACACGGCGGCCGCGACATGAGCACACTAGCGAAGTGCACGGGACGCTGGACGCAGCGATCTGTCGTCCGATCGTGAGGCCGCCCCGGATGGTGTCCGATTTCAGTGGGGCGTTCGAACTGGGCGACGGTCGATCGTGCCGGGCGAATCGGCCCTGGCGGCGCGCGCCGTCCTCGCGCTCGACTCTGCGCCCCGCGGCGTACGCCCGGCGTGGATGCTCACGTCACCCGGTGAATCGCTTTACGAACGCGAGGGCCAGGTCGGCAACCCCTCTCCATCCGTGATCAATGGTGAGCGAGTGACCCCGGTCGGGGACCTTGACGATCTCCGTCACCCCCGGGTTCCGCTTCTGCCGTTTGTAGGATGCATTGGCGATGGCCCAGGGCACGGTGTGGTCCAGTTCGCCATCGATGATGAGCAGTGGTCCGCGATCAGGGGCCTTGGTCTTCACCTTGACCTCCGTCCAAGGGTTGAGATTCGCAGTGGCAGCTTGGAAGAGGGGGACGCCTGACCCAGGCACTGCGTACATGGCAAACAGCTCCTGGGCCTCGTCCTCGGTCACCGCGTTGGCGAAGGCATACCGGAATTGCTCGTAGGTGAGAGGCACCGCCCGGCTGTGGTTGGCCGGATTGCCGAGGACCGGAGAAGCAGATTTGAGGGCCGAGATCGGCAGCGGGAGCACACCGCGAAAGGGCGCGGGGTCAATGGCCACCGATACAGCGGACAGCCCGCGACCGGCGAGGATCTGGGTGAGCAGCCCACCGAATGAGTGTCCAACGATCGCCGGCTTCGACTTGAGCTTGCCGATGACGTAGTCGAAATGATCGGCGATCTGACCGACCGACTTGTGCGCCATCACCTCCGGGTGCCGCCTCGCCTCCTCTACCGTATTGGGATCGTCTGGCCAGCCGGGCGCCAATGTGGCATAGCCGGCGTCCTCGAACACGGTGCGCCAGCGATCCCAGCTGCTCGGCAGGAGCCAAAGACCGTGGACGAACACGGTCGGGGTCCGTTCCGAGTCGTTGACCGACTCGATCTGGTCCTTCTCCATTTTGGAAATCGATTCCACAGCTCACCTCCGGCTAGACGGTCAGTTGACAGCTCATCTCGAAGGGGTGGTCACGAGGCCACGCCGATGCGCCAGCGATGGCCTCCGGGGGCCCGCTGCCGCCTCAGGCCCGTTTGAGCGGTGCCATCCGCAACAGCAGCTGCTTCCGACCGACCGACTCGAACTGCACGACGGCCTCCGCCTCCTCGCCGGTGCCCTTGGCCTCGAGCACCCGTCCCTCGCCCCACTTGCCGTGCACCACCACATCGCCGGCGACCAGGCCCAGCCGCTCGGCCCCGGTCGAGGCAGGATACCGGCTGCGGCGACCGCGGGCGTCGTACTCTCCGTCGGGTCCCGCCACACCGCGACCGAAGACGGTGCGACCCGGGGTCCCGCCCCTATCGTCGCTGACCCCGTCACCCGCCATCGGACTACCGTCGCGCCCGGTGCTCCCGACCGCGTCCCGGACGAGCTCGCCGGGGATCTCGTTGAGGAACCGGCTCGGGATGTTGCTGCTGGTGCTTCCCCACAGCATGCGGCTCCAGGCGTGCGACACGTACAGCCTGCGCTCGGCGCGGGTGATGCCCACGTAGCAGAGCCGTCGCTCCTCTTCGAGCTCCACCGGGTCGCCGAGGGAGCGGAGGTGGGGGAAGATCCCGTCCTCCATGCCGACCATGAACACGGCCGGAAATTCGAGCCCCTTGGCTATGTGCATGGTCATCAGCGAGACCCGGGTCCCGTCGCCTTCGAGCTCGTCCGAGTCGGCGACCAGCGAGGCGGCCTCGAGGAACTCGGCCAGTGTGCGGTATTCGGATGCCACCCCGACCAACTCGTCGACGTTCTCGACCCGACCGAGCGCTTCGATCGTGCCCTCGGAGAGGAGCTCGGACCGGTATCCGGTCCGCTCCACCACCGCGCTCACCAGCTCGCCGGGCCCGAGGACGGCGGCGCGGGCACCGTCCGACGGGTCCACCGGGAGGCCCGGCGGGACCCGACCGGCCCGGGCGGCCGGACCGGTGCTGGCCCACAGCTCGGCGGTCGGGTCAGGGGCCAGCGCCTCGCCGGCCGCGTCCACCAGCTCGGGCTGGGCCATCCTCGGGCGCAGCTCGGTGAGGAGGGAGGACAACTCGACCAGGCCGGTGGCAGCCTTCCCCGACAGCCCGGCGTCGTCGGCCTGCGCCACCGCCTCGCCGAACGAGGATCCGTGTCGGCCCGCCCATCCGGCCAGCTTGGCCACGGAGGTCTCGCCGACGCCCCGCTTGGGCACGTTCACGATGCGCCGCCAGCTGACCTCGTCGTCGGGGTTGACCAGCACCCGCAGGTAGGCGAGAACATCCTTGACCTCCCGCCGGTCGTAGAACCGGGTCCCGCCTACGACCTTGTAGGGGACCTCGGCCCGGACCAGCGCCTCCTCCAAGGCGCGGCTCTGGGTGTTCGTCCGGTAGAACACGGCCACATCTCCCCAGCGGAGTCCGTGGTCATGGAGGCGGGTCACCTCGTGGGCCAGCCACTCCGCCTCGTCGTACTCGTTCTCCGCCCGGTAGCGGATGATCGGCTCACCCTCGCCGGCGTCGGTCCACAGCGACTTCGGCTTTCGCGAGACGTTGTTGGCGATGACCGCATTGGCAGCATCCAGGATGGTCTGGGTGGACCGAAAGTTCTGGTCGAGGGTGATCGTGGTGGCATCGGGGAAGGCCTGCTCGAAGTCGAGGATGTTGGAGATGTCCGCACCGCGGAACCGATAGACCGATTGGTCGCTGTCACCCACGACCACGATGTTGCGGTGTCCGCCGGCCAGCTGCACGGCCATCGTGTTCTGCACGGCGTTGGTGTCCTGGTATTCGTCGATGAGGACGTGGGTGAAGCGGGCCCGGTAGTGGTCGAGGACGTCCGGGTGGTCGCGGAACAGGCGCACCGTGTTGAGGAGCAGATCGTCGAAGTCCATGGCGTTGGCCGCCACCAGCCGCTGCTGGTACTCGTCGAAGACGTCGGCCACCCGGCGATCGAAGATGGTGAGGGACGCCGTGCGGTACTCGGCCGGCCCCTGCCCGGCGGACTTGGCCTGACTGATCTGGCCGAGGATCGAGCGGGGCGACATCTTCTTGGTGTCGATGTCGAGGTCACGGCAGACGATCTCGGTCAGACGGCGGGAGTCGGCGTCGTCGTAGATGGTGAAGGATCCTTTGTAGCCCAGGCGGTCCCCATGGGCTCGGAGTATCCGCACGCAGGCCGAATGGAAGGTCGACACCCACATCCGGCCCGCCCGGCGGCCGACCAGCTCCACCACGCGCCGGCGCATCTCGTCGGCCGCCTTGTTGGTGAAGGTGATGGCGAGGATCTGCCAGGGTGCCGCGTCCCGGGAAGCAATGAGATGGGCGATGCGCCGGGTGAGCACCCGGGTCTTGCCCGAGCCCGCACCGGCCACGACCAGCAGCGGGCCTCCCCGGTGCACCACCGCCTCGCGCTGGGGATCGGTCAGCCCGGAGACCAGCGTCTCGAGATCGGCAGGCGGCGGGCCCGGCGACTCGTGCCCCGCACGGTCCGGCGGGTCACCGACGTCCTCGGGGAGCCGGTCGGCGCTCCCGCTCGGCGCGGTCATTCCCACTCGATGGTGCCGGGCGGCTTGGAGGTGATGTCCAGAGCCACCCGGTTGACACCCTCCACCTCGCTGATGATCCGGGAGGAGAGGCGTTCGAGCACGTCGTAGGGCAGTCGCGCCCAATCGGCGGTCATGGCGTCTTCGCTGGTGACGGCGCGGATGACGATGGGGTAGGCGTAGGTCCTCCCGTCGCCCATCACCCCCACGGTGCGGACCGCCGGGAGGACGGCGAAGCTCTGCCACAGCTGGCGGTAGAGGCCGGCCCGGCGGATCTCCTCGACGACGATGGCGTCGGCCGCCCGCAGGATGTCAGCCCGCTCGGGCGTCACCTCGCCCACGATGCGCACCGCCAGGCCCGGTCCGGGGAACGGCTGGCGCCACACGATCTCGTGAGGCAGCCCGAGCTCCTCGCCCACCGCCCTGACCTCGTCCTTGAACAGCAGGCGCAGCGGCTCCACCAGGTCGAAGGACAGATCGTCGGGCAGGCCGCCCACATTGTGATGCGACTTGATGATGGCGGCGGCATCCGATCCCGACTCGATCACGTCGGGGTAGAGGGTGCCCTGCACCAGGTACCCGGCCGGGCCGCGGCCGGAGCCGGGAGACGGCCCGCCGGAGGCGGCGGGGTCGCCCACCAGATCGCGGGCGACCTCCTCGAAGATCCGGATGAACAGCTCGCCGATGATCTTCCGCTTGAGCTCGGGCTCGGTGACACCCGCCAGCGCCTCGAAGAACCGGTCGGCCGCCTTCACATGGACCAGATCCACGTGGAACTGGCGTCGGAACGTCTCCTCGACCTGCTCGCTCTCATTGGCTCGCATGAGACCGGTGTCGACGTAGACGCAGGTGAGCTGGTCCCCGACCGCCTTGTGCACGAGGGCGGCAGCCACCGCGGAGTCAACGCCGCCGGACAGGGCGCACAGTACCGGTGCCGGCCCGACCTCGGACCGCACCGCGTCGACCTGCGACTCGATGATCGAGGTGTGGGTCCACAGCGGCAAGCAGTGGCAGATGTCGAAGAGGAAGCGCTCGAAGAGCTCCCCGCCGCGCTCGGTGTGGGCGACCTCGGGATGGAACTGCACGCCGTAGATGGCGCGGTCGGGATCGTGCAGTGCGGCGACCGGTGCATCGGGGCTCGAGGCGGTCGCCACAAACCCGTCGGGGACGGAGACGATGGCGTCTCCGTGGCTCATCCACACCTCGACCGTCCCGGGCCAGTCGAGGAACAACGGTGAGGACCCGGTGGTCGTGAGTGGCGTCCGACCGTACTCGCCGCGGCCGGTCCGGGCCACCTCGCCGCCCAGTTGCCGCGTGAGGAGCTGGGCCCCATAACAGATCCCGAGGATCGGCACGCCGCTGTCGTAGAGGGCCGGGTCGATCGTCGGGGCGGGTGACTCGTTCACCGATTTCGGGCCACCCGACAGGATGATCCCGGCCGGACGGTGGGCCATCAGCTCCGCCGCCGTGGCGCGGGCCGACACGATCTCCGAGTAGACATGGGCCTCGCGGACCCGGCGGGCGATCAGTTGGGCGTACTGGGCGCCGAAGTCGACGACCAGGATCGGGCCGGTGCCGGCACCGGCAGCATCGGGATCGCCCGTGGTCAACGGCCCATGCCGACACCCTGCGAGCGTTGCAGGTCCTTGCCCTCGGTCTGGAGGGCCGGCGCCACCATCACCTCGGCCTTCTGGAACTCCTTGACCGTCTGGTAGCCGCAGGTGGCCATGGCCGTCCGGAGCGCACCGAACAGGTTCATGCGCCCGTCGTTCTCATGGGCGGGACCGAGGAGGATCTCTTTGAGGGTGCCCCGGGTCGTCGTCTGGACCCGGGCGCCCCGGGGGAGCGTGGGATGGAAGGTGGCCATGCCCCAGTGGAACCCTCGGGCCGGCGCCTCCACCGCCGAAGACAGCGGCGACCCGAGCATCACGGCATCCGCCCCGCAGGCCATGGCCTTGGCGATGTCCCCACCCTTGGACATGCCCCCGTCGGCGATCACCTGGCAATAGACCCCGGTCTCGTCGAGGTGGCGCATGCGGGCACCGGCCACGTCGGCGATGGCCGTGGCCTGGGGAACTCCGATCCCGAGGACGCCCCTCGTGGTGCAGGCGTTGCCGGGGCCCACCCCGACCAGCACGCCCACGGCGCCGGTGCGCATGAGGTGCAGTCCCGCCTGGTAGGAGGCGCAGCCCCCCACGATCACCGGGATCTCGAACTCGCGGATGAACCGCTTGAGGTTGAGGGGTTCGACGGTCTTGGACACGTGCTCGGCCGAGACGACCGTCCCTTGGATCACCAGGAGGTCCAGCTCGGCGGCCAGGAGCGCGTCGGCGAAGGCCTCGGTCCGTTGGGGGGTGACCGACCCGGCCGTCGTGATGCCGGCCGCCTTCATCTCCTTGATACGGCGGGTCACCAGGTCCAGTTGCACCGGTTCGGCGTACATCTGCTGCATGCGGGCGGTGGCCTTCTCGGCGGGGAGCTCGCGGATCTCGTCGAACAGGGGCGTCGGGTCGTCGTAGCGGGTCCACAGGCCCTCGAGGTTGAGCACGCCGAGACCCCCCAGCCGACCGACCTCGATGGCGGTGATCGGGCTGACCACACCGTCCATGGCCGCGGCCATCAGCGGCAGGTCGAACCGGTAGGCATCGATCTCCCAGCTGATGTCGACATCCTCGGGGTCGCGGGTCCGCCTACTGGGAACGATGGCGATGTCGTCGAACCCGTAGGCCCGGCGCCCCGATTTGAAGATGCCAATCTCTATGTCAGCCACGTGTGCCCTCCGGACCCTGGTCGCAGTAGTTGCCACACCTCCGATCGGCGACCACCCGACCATGGGCGTCCGACTGCTCCCACGATACCGCCTGGACCCGCTGGGCTGGGCCCCGCCGGCCCGGTCCGAAATAGGTGCCGGGGCCGGTCAAGGCACCGGGGCGGACTCCGGTCGCTTGACTCCGAGAACGAGGCAGAGCAGTTCGACCAGCGTCCGCGCGGTGGCGCCCCAGACCGTCTCGCCGGCCACCTCGAAGAACCACACCGGGAACTCGCCCCCCGACGGTGGAGGCGGGCCCGGCCGGTCGCGCACCGACCACCACTCCTCGTGGAAGGCGCCATCGGCCGCCAGATCGCTGAGGGCGACGTCGAAGACCCGGTCGACCTCGGCGGGGTTCGCCTGCAGCGGCGTCCGGCCGGTCAGCGAGCCCACCACCGGGGTCATCACCGTGTCGGACGACCGGGTCGGCATGGGCGTGAGCTCCCCCACCACGTCGACCAGGCCGGGATCGAGGGAGACCTCCTCGTAGGCCTCGCGCAACGCCGCGGCGACCGCGTTCTCGCCAACGTCGAACCGACCGCCGGGAAAGGCCACCTCACCCTGATGGGACCGCAGGCGGTCGGAGCGTACGGTGAGGATCACCCGGGTGTCGCCCCCCTCCTCGAACAAGGCGACGAGCACGGCGGCCGGGCTGGCCTCCATCACCTCCCCGGCCAGGGTGCGCCAGGGTCCACGGTGTCTCACCTCCCCGGCCCGGGGCTGGCTCGCCCTCACCGCGGTCAGCACCCGCTCGAGCGGGAGCGGGTAGCGCTCGTCGAGCCCGAGGTGCGCCCACGGGGCCGGCGAACCGGGCCGGAAGGTCTGCGGCCGCGGGATCGGTCGCCGGGCCCCGTCGCCCAACCTCGCGGGGGCGATGTCGCCAGCGGAGTCAGGACTCGGGGCCGGGGTGTCTGGAGAAGTCACGGCGGGCGTCTCGGGAGAAGTCATGGGGAGACCCAGGGTACGGGCGGGGGCGGCACCCCGGATCGCGGCGCGGGCCGGCGCACGAGGTCCCAGGCAGACAGAACCGGCCGGACCCATGGGCCCGGCCGGTTCTCGTTGCACCAGTCCTCGGGGTAAGCGCGGTAGCCGCCCGCCCCGTTCCCGCAAACCGGTGAGCTACATCATGCCGCCCATGCCGCCCATGCCACCCATCCCGCCACCCATGGCCGCGGCCGCAGCCGCCGCGGCCGCCGGGTCGGCCTTCTCCGGCTTGTCGGCCACCAGTGCTTCGGTGGTCAACAGCAGCCCGGCGATCGACGCCGCGTTCTGCAGGGCGGACCGGGTCACCTTCGCCGGGTCGATGATCCCGGCCTTCATCAGGTCGACCAGCTCCCCGGTCATGACATCGAGGCCGGTGGTACCGGTCTCCGCCTCGACCTGCCGCACGAACACCGAGCCCTCGAGCCCGGCGTTGGTGGCGATGGCGTGCAGCGGGGACGCCAGGGCCTTGGCCACGATGGCCGCCCCGGTGGCCTCGTCACCGGAGAGGGACTCCACCACCGACTGGGCCGCAGCGCGGGAGCGCACCAACGCCGTCCCACCACCGGCCACGATGCCCTCTTCCACCGCGGCGCGGGTCGCCGACAGCGCATCCTCGATGCGGTGCTTCTTCTCCTTGAGCTCGACCTCGGTGGCCGCCCCGACCTTGACGACGGCGACGCCACCGGCCAACTTGGCCAGCCGCTCCTGGAGCTTCTCGCGGTCCCAGTCCGAGTCGGTGTCCTCGATCTCACGCTTGATCTGGGCGATGCGGCCCTTCACCTCGTCCTCGGACCCACCACCATCGACGATGGTGGTGTCGTCCTTGTTGACGATGACCCGGCGGGCCGTGCCGAGGAGGTCGACGGTGACCGTCTCGAGCTTGAGGCCGATCTCCTCCGAGATCACCTGACCGCCGGTGAGGACAGCCATGTCCTGGAGCATCGCCTTGCGGCGCTCGCCGAAACCGGGGGCCTTGACCGCAACGGACGTGAACGTGCCGCGGATCTTGTTGACCACCAGGGTGGCCAGGGCCTCGCCCTCGACATCCTCGGCGATGATCAGGAGCGGCTTGCCGGTCTGCATCACCTTCTCGAGCACCGGCACCAGGTCGTGCACCGCACTGATCTTCTGGTTGGCGAACAGGATCTGCGGATCGTCGAGCACTGCCTCCTGCCGCTCGGGGTCGGTGACGAAGTAGGGGGACAGGTAGCCCTTGTCGAACTGCATCCCCTCGGTGAACTCGAGGTCGATGCCGAAGGTGTTCGACTCCTCGACGGTGACGGTCCCGTCCTTGCCCACCCTGTCGATGGCATCGGCCAGCACCTCACCGATGGCCGAGTCGGCGGCCGAGATGGAGGCGACCTGGGCGATCTCCGTCTTCGAGTCGATGTCCTTGGCCTGCTTCTGGATGGACTCGACGGCGGCGTCGACGGCCTTGTCGATCCCCTTGCGCAACCCGAGCGGGTTGGCTCCGGCTGCCACGTTGCGCAGTCCCTCGCGGATGAGGGCCTGGGCCAGCACGGTTGCCGTGGTGGTGCCGTCACCGGCCACATCGTTGGTCTTGGTGGCCACCTCCTTCACCAGCTGCGCGCCCATGTTCTCGAACACGTCCTCCAGCTCCACCTCGCGGGCGATGGACACGCCGTCGTTGGTGATGGTGGGAGCCCCGAACTTCTTTTCGATGACCACGTTGCGGCCCTTCGGGCCGAGGGTGACCTTGACCGTGTCGGCCAGCTTGTTCACACCCGCTTCGAGTCCGCGGCGGGCGGGTTCGTCGAACTTGAGGATCTTGGGCATTACTTCTTCACCTTGGCCAGTACGTCGCGGCTCGACAGGATGAGGAGGTCCTCACCGTCGGACACGATCTCGGTGCCCCCGTACTTGGAGTAGACGACGGTGTCGCCCACCTTGAGGTCGAGCGGGATGAGCTCTCCGGTGGACTCGGCCCGCCGGCCGGGGCCGACGGCCAGGACCTCGCCCTGCTGGGGCTTCTCCTTGGCGGTGTCGGGAATGACCAGGCCGGAGGCGGTGGTCTCCTCTGACTCGTTGGGACGGACGACGATCCGGTCGTCGAGGGGGTGCAGACTCATGGGTTCGGGCCTCCTGTGGCAGGCGTTAGCAGTCGAGGGTTGAGAGTGCTAACGATAGCCATCCCGACGGCGCTTGGCAACCGGGCCCGGCGAGTGCCAGAGCGGCTCGGCCCCGACCGGGGCCACCCGACACCCTGCCCGGGAGGACCCGGGCCCGATCACCTCAGCGAGCGGTAGCCAGCTTGAGGTTCGGGTCGGCCCCGAGTCCGAGCGGGCTCTGCTCCCCGTGCACCAGGCGCCACCAGCCGGCGGCCGCCACCATGGCGGCGTTGTCGGTGCAGAGGGCCCGGCTGGGCAGGAGCGACCCGATCCCGTCCTCGGCACAGGCGTCCTCGATGCGCCGCCGCAGCAGACCGTTGGCGGCGACCCCCCCGGCCAGGCAGATCGCCCTGGCCCCGACGTCGGCGGCGGCCCGCCGGGCCCTGGTCACCAACACGTCCACCACGGCCTGCCGGAAGGAGGCGGCCACGTCGGCCGCGGAGGCGTCGGGCTGCTTCTCCACCGTCCTGACCACGGCCGTCTTGAGCCCGCTGAAGGAGAGGTCGTACCCGCCGCCGGGGTACGACCTCGGGAAAGCGAAAGCGGATGGATCGCCCTCGTCGGCCACCCGGTCGATGGCCGGTCCCCCGGGGTAGCCCAGCCCGAGGTACCGGGCCACCTTGTCGAACGCCTCCCCGGCGGCATCGTCGATCGTCCCGCCGAGCAGCCGGTACCGGCCGGGCTCGGGCACCTCGACCAGCAGACTGTGGCCGCCCGAGACCAGCAGCACGACCATGGGCCATCCCGGCTCGGGGTGCTCCAGCAACGACGCGAACAGGTGCGCCTCCAGGTGGTTGACCCCGACGAAGGGGACGCCCCACGCCAACGAGAGCGCCTTGGCCTCGGACAGCCCGACCAACAGCGAACCGATGAGGCCGGGCCCGTAGGTGACGGCCACGCCGTCGATGCCGGCCCCGGAGGGATCGGACCCGGCGAGCTCGAGGGCCTCAGCCAGCACCGGGGTCAACAGCTCCACGTGGGCCCGCCCGGCCAGCTCGGGCACCACGCCGCCGTAGCGGGCGTGCAGGTCGATCTGGCTGCTGACGACGGACGAGACGATCACCGATCCGCCGTCCACCACGGCGGCAGCCGTTTCGTCACAGGAGGTCTCGATCCCGAGCACCCGTTGCACACCGGCGGCGACCATGCCGGGGAGACCTTATCGAAGCGGCTCCGGCCTCGAAGCGGCTCCGGCCTCGAGGCGGTCCGGCACCATCGAGGCGGTCCGGCACCATCGGGGCCGGGCCCGGGGTCATAGGGTGGGCCCGTGCCGATCGGAGGACTGCACGATGTGGTCGTCATCGGTGCGGGCGCGGCCGGCGTGAGCGCGGCGATCGAATGCCTCGACATCAAGCTGGACGTCGTCCTGCTGGAGGCGGCCGGCGAGGTCGGGGGCCAGATCGAGGAGATCCCCCACGAGGTGCGCAACGTGGCGCCGGCCATGGACGGCAACGACGCACTCGTCGAGGCCCTAGGTCGCCATGCCTCGACCCTGGGTGACCGCCTCGGGCTCGACGAGCGGGTGACCCGTCTCGACCTCGCCGCCGGGGTCGTCGAGGCGGGAACCCACCGGTACCGGGCCCGGAGCGTGGTGGTGGCCACCGGGTCGCGTCGACGCGAGCTCTCGGACGCGCCCGAGGGGTCGTTCGGAGGGAGCGTGACCTACCTCGTCGAGCCCCACCTCGAACGGTTCGCCGGGCGGCCCGTGGCGGTCATCGGCGGCGGCGACAGTGCGTTGCTCGACGCGCTGGAGCTCGCCGGAACCGGATCGCAGGTCACGCTGGTGCATCGTTCGCCCCGCCTCACCGCGAGACGGGACGTCGTCGACCGCGTCCGGTCCGAGAGCCGGATCACGGTGATGGCCCGCTGGGCCCTCGGTTCACTCGCAGGGTCGGACCAGCTCGACGGAGTCGAGCTGTCCAACCTCGACACCGGCGAGCAGCGCCGGCTCGATGTCGCCGGCGTCGTCCTCAAGCTCGGACGTGAGCCCGGCGTCGACCTGGTACGCGACCAGGTGGCCCTCGGCCCCAGGGGCGGCATCGTGGTCGACGCGGAGCTGCGGACCTCGGACCCGCGCACCTTCGCGGCCGGCGACGTGGTGGAAGGCGCGTACGAACGCGTCGCGACGGCGGTCGGCCAGGGCTCGTTGGTGGCCCGCTCCATCCTCTGGTACCTCGAGTCGCACCCATGAGGGTGGCCGGGCTCCCGACCGCGGCGGCGATTCTCGACGCACTGGCACGGCCGCGGGTGGCGGCCATGAACGACGGCCGGGTCGAGCCCGGTCCGGTCATGGACGCGATCCTCGCCCTGCACCGCAGTAACCGCGAGCAGTGGGATCGCGAGGACGACGCCCGCAGGCGCGGGGCGGAAGACGCCGTGGTCGCCGCGGCCAAACGGGACATCGACCGGATGAACAGCGCCCGGCACCAGCTGATCGAAGCCATCGACGGGGCCGTGCTCGACGCCATCAGTCCGCGCCCGGGCACACCGCTGGTGACCGAGAGCCCGGGTATGGCGATCGACCGCCTGTCGGTCCTGGTGATCCGGTTGGCGGCGACCGAGGCCCGGGCCCGTTCCGACGCCGACGATGCCGACCGCTACCGTCGACGACTACCGCGGTTGCGGATCCAGGTGGACTCGCTGGAGGAGGCGATCGCCACGCTTCTCGAGGATCTGGCCGGGGGCACCCGGAGGTTCGTGGCCTACGAGAGCCTCAAGCTCTACGGTCGGGAAGGCTCGGACTGATCCGGCGGATGCTGCCGAGGCCCACCCGGTGGAGCCGGTAGCCACCGCGGTTGAAGCCGAAGACCAGTTGGTCACCGACCACGGCGGCGTGGGCGATGCCGAGCGGGTCCGAGGCCAGCGGGCCGGTGAGGCGGGTGGTGACCGGCTCGCCGGGAGGCAGCACGTGCACGTCGCCGCGGCGGCCCACCCCGCACGGCAGGCCGTCCGCCACCACCATCGGCACACCCCCGCTGCCCCAGGCCAGGTCGGCGCCGAAGCGGGCCGATGCCAGGACGGCCCCGCTGTCCAGGCCGAGCTGGACCAGCCCCCCGCCCCCCAGCCGCTCCCAGTCGTAGTCGTCGAGCCCGGCACCGCCGCTGGCACTGCCCGCCGCCCAGAGCGTCGACCCCCACGCCACCAGGACGCCGGTCAGGAAGTCGACCGGGGCTTCCCAGCGGACCGCGCCGAGGTGCCCGTGATCCGCCTCGACCAGGCGGACCCGCCCCTCCCCGCCGAGGGCGACCCATCCGGTGCCGTCCGGTGCCGTCTCCGCCGCCAGGGCGGAGACGAAGCCGAAGGACTCATGGGCCGTGTCGGCATCGATGCGCTCCCGCCCTGTCTCGACGGGCTGGGTCACCAGGACGCCGGCCAGGCGCTGACCGCGCGGCCGGGACGTCACCAGGCGGTCGCCGAGCGCGACCGCCCGCTCGACGTCGGGGACGAAGTCCAGCCGCCCGGCTTCCTCGCAACCGGGACCGAGGGCCGGGGGCCCGGAGACCGGTGGTGGCTCGAAGAGCCGCACCAGGCCCAGATGGTTGAGGACGGCGATCTGGCCTCGGGCCAACGCGATGATGGCGTGGATGTCGAGATCGAATTGGGAGGCCTCGTCGTCGTCGGGGAACACCGTGTCACCGAAGACGGCCATCGGGCGCAGCGAGGCGTCGGCGAACACGACATTGCGTCCGAGGTTGCTCCAGGCGCACCCGCGACCCAGGGACACAATCCGCCCGATGCCGGCCGGCTGCGCGTTGACCACCCGACTCTGAGGATGCGAGTCCATCACCACAGCTCGCCGAGGGTCTTCATCACCGACTCGGCCTCGACCGAGGCCAGGCAGCTCGACCCGGCGGGACATACCCGGGGTGACGGGTGACGCCCGCTCAGGCCGACGTGATCGTTGTACGCGTACTCCTGCTCGACCCGCCGGCACCCGGGGTCGCACGTCGACCCGGCCACCAACCGGGTGTGGCGCCACTCCCGGAAGTAGACGGCCGGTGTCCGGCTGATCGTCACCGTCGGTGTGCCCTGCTGGGCGGCGATATGGGTCAGACCGGTATCCACGCCGACGACCGCCCGGCAGCCGCTCAGCACGTCGACGGCCTCGCCGGGGCTGGCGGCCGCGCAAGCGGTGATCCCGCGGTCCACCAGGGGGTGGCCGCCCCCGCCCCGGGTGACCACGGCCACCTCGGCGCCCTGGCGGGTGAGGGCATCGGCCAGTTCGATCCAGTGCTCCGGTGCCCACCGCTTCGCCGTCCCGTTCGCGTCGGCGACCAACAGCACCACTCCCTCGGCGTCGGCCCGGACCGACGACTCGAGGGGGACCGGGGCAGAGAAATCGGCGGTGACCCCGAAGTCGACGCCGATGCGGGCCAGGATCTGGTTGATCGACATCGGGCCGTAGGCGGCTTCGAATTCCGGTGTGCCCCACCAGTGATCACGCTGCAGGGGGTGGTCGCGCAGGTCGACGAGGCGCTCGCCGGGCCGGAGGCCGGCGTTGCCTTCGGCCACCACTCCGCCGAGGCCGCCGATCCGCTCGGCCAGCGCCGCCTGGCCCGGCGAGCGGGCCACCAGCCAGGTCTCGGTGCCCGAGCCCACCCCCTGCCGCACCGCCGCCTGTACCAGCGGGAGCGAGACGACCAGGTCCCCGAGGCCGAATGACACCGGGGCGATGAGCTGCCGGCGCGGGTGGCTCACGACGAGGCGTACTCGGTGGCGTCGGCCAGGCCCCGCCCGTCGAAGGCCAGCCGGCGCTCGGCGCACTTGTTGCAGTGCCCGCAGTGCTGTTCCCCGCGCGGCGCGATGCACGAGAAGGTGAGGTCGAGTGCGAACGGCCGGCCCAGCTCGAGGACCTCCTGCTTGGCGCGGCCCGCGAAGGGGGTGAGCACTTCGAGGGGCCGACCGAGCGCCCGGGCGGCCAACGCCGAGAAGGCGGCGAAGAACCGGTCGTCGGCATCGGGGAACGGATTGGCCGCCAGAGTACCGAGGGCGATGGTCGGGACCCCGTTGAGCGCGCACCACACGCTCGCCTTGGCCAGAAGCAGCAGGTTGCGCCCGGGCAGGTAGACGGCACTGTCCGGCGAGTCCTCGTCAGGAACGTCCCGCCCGGTCACGCTCCAGTGGGTGCCGTAGAGGTCGGCGACCGGCATGTCCAACAGGATCAGGGCGTTGACACAGGGGGAGGGCAGTGAGGCGAGGAACGCCTCGAGGTGGCGGCGCTCCACCCCCTCCCAGGCCAGGCCGAACCGGACGTAGATGGGGGTGACCTCCCGCCCCTCGCCGGCCAGGTGCGCGGTCAGGACCGCGCTGTCGAGGCCGCCGCTGGCCAGCACGGCGACGGCGCCTTCCGTCGCCACGACGGCTACGCCTCGCCCCGGTAGACGCAGCCCGAGTTGCACGTCTCGCGCACCCTGACCTCGGAGAGCTCGGGCAGCGCCGGGCTCAGCCGCTCCCAGACCCAGTGGGCGAGTATTTCGCTGGTCGGGTTCTCGAGGCCGTCGACCTCGTTCAGGTAGTGGTGGTCCAGCACGTCGAGGAGGGGTGCCATGGCGCAGCTGATGTCCTGAAAGTCGCGGACCCACCCGTCGGGCACGCTCACCGGGCCGGTCAGGTGGACCGAGACCTGGAACGAATGGCCGTGCAGGCGGGCGCACTTGTGGCCGGCCTCGACGTTCGGCAGCCGATGGGCGGCCTCAAACGTGAACTCCTTGAAGATCTCCACGTTTCGAGACCCTAACGGCAGGTCGACGGCCGGCGCCTCCCACCGGGCGGGGGCGTCGGGTGCCACCGGACCGGCCCCCGAGGATCAGCGCCGGGAGCTGACGTCGAGGACACCGAGCAGCGACTCCTCGATGGTGGCCAGGCGCTCGGCATAGCTGGCGGAGTCGATGTCCCGGGCCCACATCACGATGGCGTCCTCGCCCGTCACCGGGTAGTAGTTGCGGCGGACGCCCACCGGGGCCAGGCCGAACCGGCGGTAGAGAGCGATGGCCGGGTCGTTGCCCACCCTGACCTCCAGCGTGAGATGGCGTACCCCGCGCCCGAGCCCGGTGCGAACCAGGTCGCAGAGGATGGCGGCACCGAGGCCCCGGCCTTGCCACGCCGGGTCGACGGCGATGTTGTTCACATGCGCCTCGTCGTCGACGAACATCTGGCCGGCGAAGCCCACGATCGTCCGTCCGATCCAGGCGACGCGGTATGCCCGGGTCCTGCGCTGCGCCAGCTCTTCCACGAAGAGACGGTGCGGCCACGGCTGGGGGAAGACCGCCTCCTCGATCCTCAGCACACCCCGCAGATCCCGGGTGCGCATGGGCGCGATGACCACCGGCACCGGCGAGTGCCGCCGCTCCTCGACCGCCCTCATCGGGTGACCACGCGGCGTACGGTCATCGGGCCCAGTCCTCCCGCTCGCCCCCGACCGTCGCCTCGCGAACCGGCGGGATCCGCTGCCCCCAGTTGATACGGGCGTCGGCGGCCCGCCGATAGTCGGGCACCAGCTCGGCCGGGGCCGCCGGGGTCGCGCCGGCAACCAGGCGCCGTCGGGCCAGATGGGCCTGGGTCAAGGGCGGAGGCGAGGACAGTTCGTCGGCCAGGCCGAGGTCGAGCGAACGGTGGGTGGACAGTTGCTCGCGGTAGCGCCGCGCGCCGTCGCCCACCACGGTCACCCGATCCACACCCCGAGCCAGGCCCGACAGCCACGCCTCGAGCGCGGTCGGGGCCATGGGCTCCGCGCGGTCGTCGCGAACCGTGGCCGGGTCCGGCACGTCCGGCTCCCCCTCGAAGTGATAGGCGGCGGCGAACACCTCGCCCCGGCGAGCGTCCACCACGGCCACCACCGGTCCGGTAAGTGCAGCACCGAGCCGCTCCCGTGCCGCGGCGGCCAGGATGTCGAGGCTGCCCACACCGAGCACGGTGATGCCGAGCGCCTGGGCCAGCGCCTTGGCGGTGGCCACGCCGACCCGGAGCCCGGTGAACAGGCCGGGGCCGACGTCGACGGCGATCCGATCGAGGTCGGTCACCTCGCACCCGGCCAGGGCACAGGCCTCCCGGATGGCGGGGGCGAGCTGCTCGGCATGGGCCCTTCCTCCGACATGGATGCGCTCCGCCTCGCCGTCATCATCGCGTACGACGGCGGCACCGACGGTGTCGGTGGCCGACTCGATGGCCAGCAGGATCACCGCCCCCACCTCCAGCCGGCCAGGTCGTGCTGGAGCGCCGCCCACCGGTCGGACCATGAGTCGGCAGGACCCACCGTGATCCGACGGTGATCGTCATGGTCGGGATCGGGCTCGAGTCGCACGGTGAGCGCACCCTTCCCCAGAACGGGCTCGGCCACGTCACCCCATTCCACCAGGGCCACGCCGGTGTCCCCCACCAGCTCCCCCAGACCGAGCTCGACGACCTCTCCGAGGTGGTCGAGCCGGTAGACATCGGCATGGATGAACGCGGTGACCGGATGGCGGTCGACCGGATACTGGCGGACCAGGGTGAAGGTGGGGCTGGTGATGGCCTCCCTCACTCCGAGGCCGGCGCCGAATCCCTGGGCGAAGGTCGTCTTCCCCGCGCCCAACCCGCCGGACAGCAGCAGCACGTCGCCGGGCCGGGAGAGGGTGGCGAGCACGGCTGCCGCCGCCCTGGTCGCCGCGGCGCTGGTCGAGCGCAACAGCAGCGGGCCGGGCCGGATCACCCACTCCAGCCCAGCAGCTGCTTGGCCCGGACCAGGTCGGCTCTCATCTCGGCGACGACCACACCCCCCGATCGCAGGGCGGCGGCCGGGTGGTAGGTGGGCACGAGCTGGAAGGACCCCAGGGGATAGGCCTGGCCCCGGAGCTTGGTGATGCCGAGATCGGTCTCGAGGAGGAGCTTGGTGGCGAAGTTGCCGAGGGTGACCACCACCCGGGGGGCGATGAGGTCCGTCTGGGCGCTCAGGTAGGGCCGGCAGGCGGCGATCTCCTCGGGCTTCGGATCGCGGTTGTCGGGGGGCCGGCACTTGACCACGTTGGCGATGTACACCGTGCTCCGATCGATGCCGAGCTCCTCGGCCAGGAGCCGGTCGAGCAGCCTGCCGGACCGGCCGACGAAGGGCTCGCCCTGGAGGTCCTCGTCGCGACCGGGGGCCTCCCCCACGAACATCAGGTCGGCGTCCGGGTCGCCGGTCCCGAACACCACCTGCGTCCGACCGGCGGCCAGCGCACACCGCGTGCAGCCTGAGGCTTCCAGGGCGAGCTCGGACAGTTCGGTCGACGGCGACACTCAGGCACACGACCTGCGAGCCACACCGCCGGAAGGATGGGAGCTGGGCACTCAGCCGCAATCTAGTACCGCGGCAAACGGCGTCGGCCGGGTCTGCACTCGGGCATTTCCATCGTGCGATGGGATGATGGCGCCATGGAACAACGCATCAGTCTGGTCACCCTCGGAGTCGACGACCTGGCCCGGGCCCGCGCCTTCTACGAGATGCTCGGCTGGTCCAGTGCCGAGCAGCCCGACGACGAGGTGTGCTTCTTCCAGGCGGGAGGGATGGTGTTCGGCCTGTGGACCGCGCTCGGTGGCCATGGCGCGCCCGGCATCGAACTGGCCTACAACGTCCGCTCCCCCGCCGACGTGGACGAAGTGCTCGCTGAGGCACGCGCGGCCGGCGGCACGATCGTCCGTTCCGCAGCTGTCGCCGAGTGGGGAGGCACGACCGGAGCGTTCGCCGATCCCGACGGCTATGTGTGGGAAGTCGCCCACAATCCCAGTTGGACGTTGGGCGACGATGGCGCCGTTCACCTCCGGTAGCCGCCCACGTCGCGCCGTCGTCAGCGGCCGGTCGATCCCGGCCGACCCTGGTCGACGGGTATCCGCGGTACCCGAGGACCGATCCCGCACAACACCTCATAGCTGATGGTCCCGACCCAAGCAGCCCAGTCGTCGGCCGTGATCTCATCGTCGCCCTGGCTCCCGAGCAGCACCACCTCGTCACCCACCTCCACCCCGGAGGACCCCGGCGGGCCGCAGTCCATAATGATCTGGTCCATGGTCACGGCACCCGCCAACGGCCGCCGGGCGCCGCGGATCAAGACCGTGCCCCCCTGGGTGAAAAGACGGCGGGGCACCCCGTCGGCGTACCCGATGGGGGCGACGGCCACCGTCGAGCGCTGCGACAGCGGGCGGCACCGGCCATAGGAGGGGCGCTCCCCGGCCTCGAGGTCGCGGACCAACGTGACCTGGCTGCGCAGGGAGAGCACCGGTCGGAGGAACCCGCCGCCGGTGGCGGCGGAGAGCTGCTCCGCCAGTGCGGGCGTGGGGGCCACGCCGTAGACGGCGATCCCACACCGGACGAGCCCGCGGCGGGCCGAGGGGGCGGCGATCGTGCCGGCCGAGTTGGCCACGTGGGTCAGCGGTGGGTGGTGGCCGGCGCCGGCCAGCTCGGCGAGGACCTCCTCGAAGCGATCGAGTTGCCGGAGAGTGAACTCGATATCGGCCGGGTCCGTGCCGTCGGCCACGGCCAGATGGGTCCAGACCGCACCGAGGCCCAGGTTCGGGTCGGCCTCGATGAGCTCGGCCAGCGCCAGCGCGTCGCCCGGATCGGCACCCACCCGGTGCATGCCGGTGTCGACCTTGAGGTGGACCCAGACCGGCGCCGACGCACTGTCGGCCACCGTCTTGGCCAGCGCCCGAATGCGCTCGGCGGTGTAGACGGTCGGGACCAGCCGGCGGGCCACCGCCTCGGCCATCGCCTCCTCCGGCGGTTCGGACAACAACAGGATGGGGGCGTCGATCCCCGCCTGGCGGAGGGTCACCCCCTCTTCCACCAGCGCCACGGCCAGCCACGATGCCCCGCCCTCGAGGGCGGCACGGGCCACGGCCAGCTCACCGTGACCGTATCCGTCGGCCTTGACCACCGCGCAGAGCGCGGCCGGGTCGGCCAGCCGGCGGAGCAGCGACGCGTTGTGCCGCACCGCATCGAGGTCGATCTCGGCCCAGGCGGGCCTCCAGCGGTCACCCACGGCGGTCGGCACACCCGGAGGGCGAATCGGCGCGGGGTGGGACCGGCCTGGTGGAGGCACGGGCGTCGGAGAGGACCTCGGAGACCAGCTCGGGCAGGTCGCCGGCCACGAGTCCCTCGGCCGGTCCGCGGCCCCCGGCCCGACCGTGTACGTGGGCGGCCAGGCCGGCCGCCTCCGGGGGAGCCACCCCTCGGGCGATCAACGCGGCGATGACTCCCGATAGGACGTCACCGGTGCCGGCGGTGGCCAGCTTGGGCGACCCGCTGGTCCCGACCAGCACCCGACCGCTCGGGTCGGCGACGGCGGTGGTCGACCCCTTGAGCAGCCCCACCGCACCCGAAGCGGAGGCCAGCCGGCGGGCGGCGTCGACCCGGTCGGATCCGGGGCTCTCCCCCATCAGGCGCCGGTACTCGCCGTCGTGCGGGGTGAGGATGACGCCTTCCGATGGACCCCCACCGCGTCGCCCGACACCGCCCTCCAGGCGGCCGAGGGCGAAGAGTCCGTCGGCGTCGACCACCACCGGCACGGGCGAGTCCTGGACCATGCGCACCACCTCGGCTGCCGTCGCCGGGTCCCGGCCGAGACCGGGGCCGACCACCAGTGCCGCGCAGCGCGACGCCACCTCCAATGCCGACGTCGACCACCCGATGGCCGGGAGGTCGACGGAGACCGCCTCGGAGGCGGGCGCTCCGGCCAGACCGGCGCCGGGCACGCCCAGTCGCACCATGCCCGCCCCCGATCGGTAGGCGGCGCGGGCACAGAGCGAGGCGGCCCCCACCATGCCCGGTGATCCGGCCACTACCAGCACGGCGGCCGACCACTTGTTGTCCTCGCGGGGGCGCGGGGCGAGCAGGGACGACACGTCGGCATCCTCCAGCATCGAGATGGCGCTCGAACCGGGAGGGAGCCCGATGTCGGCCACCGTGACGCGTCCGGCCAGCCGGACGCCGTCGCCCTGGAGGAGGCCCGGCTTGAGGGCGACGAAGGTGACCGTGCGTTCGGCGCCGAGAGGCGAGCCGGCCGCCCGGCCGGTGTCCCCTTCGACCCCCGAGGGGATATCGACGGCCAGGACCCGGGTGCCGGGTTCGGTCGCCGGGGCGGTGTACTCGCCGTGGAAGCCGGTGCCGTAGGCGGCGTCGATCACCAGATCGGCGGGACCGAGGGATTCGGCCGTCCCGGCGCCGACGATCTGAACCCGCACCCCGCGGCACGTAAGGATCTGTGCCGCCACCCGCCCGTCGGCGCCGTTGTTGCCCCGGCCGGCGATCACCACCGCCCGGCGGCCGTAACCGCCACCGAGCATCTCGAGCGCGGTCACGGCGACGGCCGTGCCGGCCCGGCCGACGAGCACGTCGAGGGGAGTCGTCGCCGCGGCCCGGGCATCCACCGCGTTCATCTCGGCCACGGTGAGGACCGGTCGCATCGTCCGCGCTACTGCCCGGTCGGCCGCCGGCCGGCCGGCGCTCGCTGGGGTTCGGCACCGGCGCCGACCTCCGGACCGGCCTCGACAGGGGCTGACGCCGCTCCCGTGACGGCTACCACCATCGCCATGGCCACCCGATGCGTGTGGGTGAGCGCTAGGTGCCAACGCGTGACGCCGACCCCCTCCGCCAGCGCCCGCGCCGTGCCGTGGAGGACGAGTGCCGGTGGGTCGAGGTCGGCGCGGACCACCTCCACCTCGACGAATGAGAACGCGCCGAGGCCTACGCCGAGCGCCTTCATGGTGGCCTCCTTGGCCGCGAAGCGGGTGGACAACCGGGGCACCGGGTCCGACGCCCGCCGGGCGTAGGCCAGCTCTCCCGAGGTGAACAGCCGGTCGGCCAGCTGGGATCGCCGCCCGAGCACACGCCGGAATCGATCCAGGTCGACGGCATCGACCCCCACGCCGGCCACACCCAGCCCGGCCACGGCTGCGGCCAGCGCCCCTCCGGCGGTCAGGTCCTGCACTGCCGGCAGCCCGAGCTCCTGCAGGGAGGCGGCGCCGTCGAGGGCGTTCACTCGACGGTGACCACCTTGGCCAGGTTGCGCGGTCGGTCGACGTCGTGTCCGTGGAGCCGGGCCAGGTGGTAGGCGAACAGCTGCAACGGGACCACGTCGACGACCGGGGAGAACAGCGTCTCCGTCTCGGGCACCCATAGGACGGCGTCGGCCTGGCGGGCGGTCTCGTCGTCCCTGTCGTTGGCCACCAGCACCACGGTCGCACCCCGGCTCTTGACCTCGGCCACGTTGGCCATCATCTTCTCCCACACCGGCGTGCGCGTCAGCACGGCGATGACCACGGTCCCCGGCTCGACCAGTGCGATGGGGCCGTGCTTCAGCTCCCCCCCGGGGAAGCCCTCGGCCCGGACGTAGGAGATCTCCTTGAGCTTGAGCGCTCCCTCGAGCGCTACCGGGTAGCCCACGTGGCGGCCGAGGAAGATGAACGACGGCGAGTCGCCGTACCGGCGGGCCACCGCCTCGACCTCGGCCGAGCGCTCCAGGGCGAGGGCCACCTTGCCCGGGAGCTCGCCGATCCCCCGGAGCACGTCTCGAGCATCGGTGGGCGAGAGCGTGCCACGCGCCTGGGCCAGGTAGAGCGCCAGGATCTGGAGAGCGGTGATCTGGGCCAGGTGGGTCTTGGTGGAGGCCACCCCGACCTCGGGACCGGCACGGGTGTAGAGGACGGCGTCCGCCTCACGGGCCATCGACGAGTCGACCACGTTGGAGATGACCAGCACCTTCGCCCCGAGCCGGCGGGCCTCGCGGACAGCTTGGAACGTATCGACTGTCTCGCCGGACTGACTGACCCCGATGACCAGAGTGCGCGAATCGAGCACCGGGTCCCGGTAGCGGAACTCGCTGGAGATGTCGATCTCGACCGGCACCCGGGCCCAGTGCTCGATGGCGTACTTGGCCATGAGACCGGCGTGGTAACTGCTCCCGCAGGCCACGATGAAGACCTTGTCGATCGACCGGAACTCGTCGTTGGTGAGATGCACCTCGTCGAGCGCCAGGGTCCCGTCGGGTAGCAGGCGGTCGAGGAGCGTGTCCGCCACCGCTCTCGGTTGCTCGTGCATCTCCTTGCTCATGTAGTCGTCGTAGCCGTCCTTTCGAGCCGCGTCGAGGTCCCAGTCCACGTGCAGGCGGGCCGGTTGGACAACGGTGCCGTCGGGGGCGATCACCCGGACCGATCCCGGCCGCAACTCGGCGATCTGGTCGTCATCGAGCACGAAGAAGTCGCGGGTGAGGCCCAGGATGGCCGGGACGTCGGACGCCAGGAAGGCTTCCGAGTCGCTCACCCCCATCAGCAACGGTGAGATGCGCCGCGCGGCCACGATCAGATCGGGCTCGTCGGCGTGGACCAGCGCCAGCGAGAAGGCGCCCTTGACCGCTTCGAGCGCGCTGCGCACCGCCGTAGCCAGGCCGGCCGCGGGGTCGTCCTGGAGCGCCCGCTCGACCAGGTGGGCCAGCACCTCGGTGTCGGTCTCTGACTCCAGCCGGTGGCCGGCCGCGATGAGCTCGTCGGCCAGCTCGACGTGGTTCTCGATGATCCCGTTGTGGACGAGAGCCAACCGACCCGTGCAGTCCACGTGGGGGTGGGCGTTCTCCTCGGTCGGCCGGCCATGGGTGGCCCACCGGGTGTGGCCGATGCCGGCGGTGGACCCCGCCGGCGCGCCCTCGGCCCGCTTGGCCAGATTGTCGAGCGACCGGGTCCCGTAGGCGGCGCGGGTCCGCCACAGTGAGCCGCCGGCCGACCCGACCAGCGCCAGCCCGGCCGAGTCGTAGCCCCGGTACTCGAGGCGGGTCAGCCCCTCGAGCAGCACATCGACCACCCGGTCGTTCCCGGCCTCTGGGCCGGTGGTGATTCCGATGATGCCGCACATACCACGCGAGGCTACTGGCCCGGCCCTGGGCAGAGGCTTACCGGGGCCCGGCCGGGGCCGAGCCCGGGCGCCGACGCTGGCCCGACGCTGCGTCAACCGTGCGTGGCCGCCGCCGCCCGCAGCTCGAACCCGACCAACGAGCTCAGTCGCTGGGCGATCTCCTCGGCTACCCCGTCGCCGGCCGCTTCCACCATGACCCGCACCATCGGCTCGGTCCCGCTGGGCCGGAGGACGACCCGACCGGCGTCACCCAGCCGGGCCTCCTCCTCGGCCACCGCCGACCACACGGCCTCGGCGCCATACAGCAGCTCGGTGTTGGGCACCGGCACGTTGACCAGGACCTGGGGCACCGGGGTGACCAGACCGTCGACCAACTCGGCGAGCGGCTTGCCGGTGCGGGCCACCATGTCACACAGGATCAGCCCGGTGAGAAGGCCGTCGCCGGTCGTGGCGAGGCGCCGGAAGATGATGTGGCCGGACTGCTCGCCCCCCAGGGAGAACCCGCCTTCGTCGAGGGCGGCGAGCACATGGCGGTCACCGACCGGGGTCGCGGTCACGACGATGCCTCGCTCCTCCATGGCCATCCGGAAGCCCAGGTTGCTCATGACGGTGACCACCACCGTGTTGCCGGCCAGCAACCCACGGTCGGCCAGATCCAGCGCGAACAGCGCCAGCAGCTCGTCGCCGCCGGCCAGCCTGCCGTTGGCGTCCACCGCCAGCAGCCGGTCGGCATCGCCGTCGAGGGCCAGCCCCACATCGGCCTGGTGGTCGAGGACTGCGGTGGCCAGGGTGTCGGTGTCGGTGGACCCGCATCCGTCGTTGATGTTGGTGCCGTCGGGCTCACAGCCGATGGCGATGACCTCGGCGCCGAGTCGCTCGTAGACCGCGGCCGCCACTTCCGAGGCCGCCCCGTTCGCCGTGTCGACCACCAGCCGGAGGCCGTCGAGAGCCCGGGGCGGCACGACCGAGGTCAGTTGGGCCACGTAGGCCTCGCCCACACCTGCTTCGGTGGTCAACTGCCCCACGCCGTGTCCCTCGAGGCTGCGCAGGCCCTTGGCCACCGGGTCGAGGATGCGCTCGAGCTCGTCTTCGATGGCCGTCTCGGTGGCGACACTCAGCTTCAAGCCCCCGGCGGCGAACACCTTGATCCCGTTGTCTGCGAAGGGATTGTGGGAGGCCGAGATGACCACGGCCGGCAGGTCTCGGACGGCCGACACCCACGCGATGGCCGGCGTCGGCAGCACGCCCACGTCGACGACGTCCGCTCCTTCACTGGCCAGGCCGGTCGACAGCGCCGCCTGGAGCATGGGCCCGGACCGCCGGGTGTCGCGGCCGACCACGAATGCCGTGGCGGCGATGGTGCGGGCGATGGCCCGGCCGAGGGCCACCACCAGCTCCGGCGTGAGCTCGACGTTGGCGACACCCCGGATGCCGTCGGTGCCGAACCGGGTTCGTGGCACTGGGCTACCGCTTGGAATACTGGGGAGCCTTGCGCGCCTTCTTGAGGCCGTACTTCTTCGACTCCTTCTCCCGCGCGTCGCGGGTGAGGAAGCCCGCCTTCTTCAGGGAGACGCGGAACTCGGGGTCGAGCTGGCACAGGGCCCGGGCGATTCCCAGGCGGAACGCACCGGCCTGCCCCGAGACGCCACCCCCGTCGATGGTCACGTCGTAGTCCCACGACTCGGTGGTCTGGGTCAGACGCAACGGTTCGGTGACGATCATCCGGTCGGTGGCCGACGTGAAGTACTCCTCGAACTTCCGGCCGTTGACGGTGATCGCCCCCTGGCCCGGGCGGATCCGGACCCGGGCGACCGCTTGTTTGCGGCGACCGGTGGTCTGACAGATGGGTGCGACATTGGCCACGGGTGTTCCTCGCGATCGTTCTTCTATCGGGGCTGCTCAGTATGGGGGGGCGCCACAGCGTCGGTCCTAGGCGCCGCTGCGGGCGGACGCGGTCCGGCGGGCGCCCGGGATCTCGAGGGGCACGGGCGACTGGGCGGCGTGCGGATGATCCGGTCCGCGGTAGACCTTCAGCTTCGAGGCCATCTGCCGCCCCAGCCGGTTCTTCGGCAGCATGCCGGTGACCGCGTTCCGTACCACCTGGTCGGAGCGGTCCTCCAACAGATCGGCGAAGCGGGTGGCGGTGAGCCCTCCCGGGTAGCCACTATGCCGGTAGGACATCTTCTTCTCGGCCTTGCCCGAGGTCAGGACGACCCGATCGGCGTTGACCACGATCACATGATCGCCCACGTCGACGTGGGGGGCGAAGGTCGGCTTGTGCTTGCCCCGCAGGATCGAGGCGACCTCGGTGGCCAGCCGACCGAGCACCAGTCCGTCGGCGTCGACGATGTGCCAGGCACGGGTGACGTCGGCGGGCTTGGGTGAGTACGTGCGCACGAGTGTTCCTTGTTCGGTGGTTCCGGGGATGGGCGACATGTCACTGCCGACCCGGATCGCCGACGGTTGGTGTGAGCGCTCGTCAAAAGCGCAGATCCGGCCCAACGCGGCGACCGCCCAGGATACGGCCTGCCGACCGGCCCGGGCAAGCCAGGGTCAGGCGTCGTAGCGCACGGCGACCAGGGTCAGGCCGCCGGGCGGGGCGGGCTGGGAGGCCTGGCGCCGGTCGGCCGACCGGAGGATCCACACCATATCGGCGGGATGTTTCCGCCCCCGGCCGACGTCGACCAGGGTCCCGACCAGCGAACGGACCATCTGGTGGCAGAAGGCATTCGCCTCGATCTCGAAGGTCAGCAGGCTTCCGACCACCGGGGCCAGACCCGGTGGCGCCGAGCAGCCCGGGGGGGAATCCGGACCCGGCGGGGAATCCCCGCCCGGAGCGGCGCTCAGCTCGGTCCAACGGGTGTCGGTCACCCTTCGGACGATCGGTTGGTCCGGGTCGGCCCCGGGCACCCGGCGGCAGAAGGCCCGGAAGTCGTGCTCGCCGAGCAACGCGTCGGACGCGGCCGCCATGGACCGGAGGTCGAGCGGGTCGGTCACGTGCCAGGTCAGCCCGGCCAGCAGCGGATCGGCCACCGGCCCGGTGACCACCAGGTAGCGGTAGCGACGGGCGGTGGCCGATCGCCGGGCGTCGAAGTCGCCCGGGACCGGTTCGGCCTCCAGTACCACGACAGTGGGAGCCAGCTGGCTGTTGCACGACTTCACCAGCGCGGCCGAGTCGAGCCCGGCCGCCGCATCAGCCGGGACGTCGAAGTGAACGACCTGGTCGAGGGCGTGAACGCCGCTGTCCGTCCGGCCGGCGCAGGTGAGGGACACCGGGGCCCGGACCACCCGGGCGAGCGCCTCGCCGAGCACGCCGGCGACGGTCCGCTGCCCATCCTGGACGGCGAAGCCGTGGAACCCCGAGCCGTCGTACGCGACCCGGAGGCGCCACCGGACGCAGCCGTGGTCCACCCCCCCGGAGTGGGGGGCCAGGCTCACACCAATTCGATGCGGGCCATCGGTGCGTTGTCGCCCGATCGGTTGCCCAGTTTGAGAATCCGCGTGTACCCGCCCGGGCGGGCGGCGTAGCGGGGACCGATCTCGTCGAAAAGCTTGTTGGCCATGTCCTTGTCGCGGATGAAGGCCACCACGTTGCGCTGGCGGGCCACACCGCCCTTGGCTGCGGCGGTGATCACCTTCTCGGCGACCGGTCGGAGCGCCTTGGCCTTGGCTTCGGTGGTCACCAGGTATTCAGCCGCGATCAGCGAGGCCACCAGGTTCCCCATCATCGCCTTCTGGTGGGCCGAGCTGCCGCCGAAGCGGCGACCCTTGGTGGGGGTGCCGAGCATGGCGCGCTCAGTCCTTCACCCGCAGGGAGAGCCCCCGCTCGTCGAGCTTCTGCAGCACCTCGTCGAGAGACTTCTGCCCGAAGTTGGTGATGTTGAGCAGATCGTCGAGGGTCCGGTCGACCAGCTCACCGATGGTGTTGATCTGGGCGCGCTTGAGGCAGTTGCGGGGCCGTTCGGTGAGGTCGAGGTCCTCGATGCGAAGGTCGAGGTCGGGCGAGCCGGTTCCGACCGTGCCCACCTCGCCCAGCTCGAGCCCCATCGGCTCCTCTTCGAGATCGGCGACCAAGCCGACCAGGGTACGGAGGGTGTCCCCGGCCGAGGCCAGCGCCTCGCGGGGGGTGAGGGAACCGTCGGTCTCGATGTCCAGCACCAGCCGGTCGAAGTCGGTGGATTGCTCGACCCGCACCGGCTCGACGGTGAAGGCGACCCGTCGGATGGGCGAGAAGATGGCGTCGACCGGGATCACGCCGATGGTGGTGGGCCGCTTGCTCTTGTCGGCCGACAGATAACCCCGGCCGCGTTCGACGGTGAGGTCGACCGCCAGACGCCCCTTGCCGTTGAGCGAGGCGACGTGCTGGGCGGGGCTGAGCACCTCGACATCGGCGGTGACCTGGAGGTCACCGGCTGTGGCCTCGCCGGGGCCCCGCTTGTCCAGGCGGATGGTCACCGGCTCATCGCTGTGCACCCGGAAGAGGATGTCCTTGAGGTTGAGGATGAGGTCGGTCACATCCTCCTTCACTCCCGGCAGGGTGGTGAACTCGTGGAGGGCTTCGTCGAAACGGACCTGGGTGACCGACGCCCCGGGGATCGACGACAGGAGGGTGCGGCGGAGGGAGTTCCCGAGCGTGTGGCCGAAACCGGGGTCGAGCGGGCCCACGGCGAACCGCTGGCGGTTGTTCTCCTCCTCGCCAATCGACTCGACGGTGGGTCGTTGGATGATGAGCATGCTGATCGTGGCTCCTCGGCAGTGTGGTGCGTGGTGGCGGTATCGGTGGTGGTCTGGTCGTTCGCGTTGCAGGCACTGGCGCCTGGTGGCTGGTGCTACTTGGAATAGAGCTCGACGATGAGCTGCTCCTGGACCGGCTCGTCGATGTGTTCGCGGAGTGGCAGGGAAAACACCCTGACCTCGAATTTGTCTCCGACCGTCTCCAGCCAAGGGGGCAGCTGGCGGTCGAGCGTGTCCATGTTACGGCGGACGTGGAACAGCTCCCGCGAGGCCGGCTTGAAGGAGATCACGTCCCCCTGGCGCACCCGGTAGCTCGGGATGGTGACCCGCTTGCCGTTCACCAGCACATGGCCGTGCCGCACGAATTGGCGGGCCTGCGCCCGGCTGGCGCCCCACCCCGCCCGGAAGGTCACGTTGTCGAGGCGAAGCTCGAGCATGCGCAGCAGGTTCTCGCCGGTGATCCCGGGGGCCTTGCTGGCCTCCACGTAGAGGTTGTGGAACTGGCGCTCCAGCAGCCCGTAAATGCGGCGCGCCTTCTGCTTCTCACGGAGCTGGCCCAGGTACTCGGAGCCCTGGCGCATCCGGTCGCGCCCATGCTCACCGGGCGGGTAGGCCCGGCTGTGCCGGTCGGTGACCGCTTCGGAGACGGGGCATTTCATCGAATAGCACCGCTCCCCCTTCAGGAAGAGCTTGGTGCGCTCTCGGCGGCAGAGCCGGCAGACAGGTCCCGTGTATCGAGCCATTGTTGGTCCTTGTGTCCCTTCGTGCCCTAGACCCGGCGCCGCTTCTTCGGGCGACATCCGTTGTGGGGGATGGGCGTGACGTCCTTGATGCCCGCCACCTCGATGCCGGCCGCCGCCAGGGAGCGAATCGCCGTCTCGCGGCCGGAGCCGGGGCCCCGGACGAGCACGTCGACCCGCCGGACGCCGTGCTCCATGGCCCGCTTGGCGCATTGCTCAGCCGCCAGCTGGGCCGCGAACGGGGTCGACTTGCGCGACCCCTTGAACCCTACGTTGCCGGCCGAGGCCCAGGCCAGCACGTTGCCCTCGGGGTCGGCGATGGAGACGATGGTGTTGTTGAACGAGCTCTTGATGTGGGCCACGCCGAAGCTCACGTTCTTCCGCTCGCGCTTGCGCGGGCGGCGGGTGGCGGCAGCGGACTTGGTGGTCTTGGCCATTTACTTGCGGACCTTCTTCTTTCCGGCGACCGTCTTCTTCGGCCCTTTGCGGGTTCGGGCGTTGGTATGGGTGCGTTGACCGTGGACGGGCAGTCCCTTGCGGTGACGAATCCCCTGGTAGCAGCCAATTTCCATCTTGCGCTTGATGTCCTGGGACACGTCGCGTCGCAGGTCCCCCTCGACCCGCAGGCTGGCATCGATGTAGTTGCGGAGCCGGGTGACCTCCTCGTCGGTGAGGTCCCGGACCCGGGTGTCCGGGCTTGTTTCGGTGGCCTGGCAGACGTGCTGGGCGGTCGTGCGCCCGATGCCGTAGATGTAGGTCAGGGAGACCTCGAGCCTCTACTCACGCGGGATGTCCACGCCTGCTATGCGGGCCATACGTCCTTCCTTCTCTCGTCGCTGGTCGGCTTCGCCCGGTCCGCGACCATCAACCCTGTCGCTGCTTGTGGCGCGGGTTGTCGCATATGACCAGGACCCGGCGGTGGCGCCGGATCACCTTGCACTTCTCGCACATCGGCTTCACACTCGGTCGAACCTTCACTTCGTCATCCTTGTCTCGTACAGCTCACTCGAACCTGCCCACACACCCCACGGCGGCCTTGGCCCGGGCGACGGCCGGACCCTGGCCCAGGCCCTCGGCCGATCCACCACCGCGGTCATTTGTACCGATAGGTGATCCTGCCCCGGGCCAGGTCGTAGGGAGTGATCTCCACCTGCACCTTGTCGCCGGGGAGTATGCGGATACGGTGCATGCGCATCTTGCCGGAGCTGTGTGCCAGGACCTTGTGGCCGTTCTCGAGCTCCACCCGAAACATGGCGTTGGGCAGCGGCTCGACGACCGTACCCTCCAGCACGATGGCATCTTCTTTGGGCTTGGGCAGGTGAATCTCCTCAATAGTCTCTGTTCTGGCCCGCTCGGCCCGAGGGCCGGCATGCGTGACGAACGCCGCCTTCCACTCGTCCGCATCACATTCGGGGGCATGCCTGGGGGCGCCACCGCGGCGGGATCGGCACGCCACCACCAACCCGTGGCCAGCCGAAGAAGCAGTTTAGTCCCTCGGCGCCGAATTGCCAGCTCGGCAGGGAGAATCCCCCCGGCAGCCTGCTCAGAGGGTGGTGAAGACCTCCGGTCCGTCGTCGGTGACGGCAATGGTGTGCTCGAAGTGGGCCGACAGCTGCCCGTCCGCGGTGACCACGCTCCACCCGTCGTCGAGCTGGACCGTGGCCGCGGTGCCGGCATTGACCATCGGCTCGACGGCGAAGACCATCCCGGACTTGAGGGTGGGGCCGGGAGTCCCGGGCCAGTAGTTGGGGACCTGGGGCTCCTCGTGCATGGCGGTGCCGATGGCGTGGCCCACGTACTCCCGGACCACCGAGAACCCGGCCGCCTCGGCCACGGCCTGGACCGCCCGCCCCACTTCGTGGAGGCGGTTCCCGGGGCGAAGCTGCTCGATCCCCGCCGCCAGGCTCTGCTCGGTGACCTCCATCAGCCGGTTCGCCTCGGCCGAGACTTCGCCCACCCCCGCGGTATAGGCGGCGTCCCCGTGGTACCCCTCGATGATGGCCCCGCAGTCGACGGAGATGATGTCCCCCTCCTCGAGGACGACCGACTCGGACGGGATACCGTGCACGATCATCGAATTGGGCGACGTGCAGACCACGGCCGGGAAGCCGTGGTAGTTGAGGAAGTTCGAGCCCGCCCCGCGCCGATCGAGCACCTCCCGGGCCACCCGGTCGATCTCGGCGGTCGAGACCCCGGGGCGCAGGACGCTCCTGGTGCACTCGTGGATCTCGGCCACCACCCGTCCGGCCTTGCGCATCTTGGCCAGCTCCTCGGCGGTGCGCCGCATCAGAACCCGCTCCCCTTCTCCCGCCGCTGCTCGATGACCCTGACCATCCGGCGGGTCACCGCGTCGGGCGACCCGGTGCCCGGGATCACGTCCAGCTGGTTCCGGGCCCGGTACCAGTCGATGAGCGGGGCGGTCTGGCGCTCGTAAAGCTCCAGGCGGCGGCGGATCGCTTCTTCCCTGTCATCCTCGCGCTGCACCACTTCGCCGCCACAGACGTCACACGTCCAGTTGATCAAGGGGGGAGAGGAGAGTGAGTAGTTGGAGCCGCAGTCGACGCAGACGCGCCGGGCGGCCAGCCGACGAAGCACCTGCGAGGTGGCGATCTCGATGTCGATGGCCACATCGAGATCGTAGGGAGCGAGGATGCCGGCCAGCCCCTCGGCTTGGGCCACGGTGCGAGGACATCCGTCGAGCACGAACCCGCGGGCCCGCACGTCGCTCTCACCCAGGCGTTCGGCCACCATCTCCATGATCAGCTCGTCGCTCAGCAGCTCACCCCGGTCCATTTGGTCCTTGGCCTTCATGCCGATTGGCGTCCCCTCTTTCACCGCGGCCCGCAGCATGTCCCCCGTCGAAACGTGCGGCACCACATAGTGGTGGGACAGGCGGACACATTGCGTCCCCTTGCCCGCCCCCTGCTTGCCGAGGACAACGAGCCTGGCTCCGGGTACCACTTACTTGAGGAAGCCCTCGTAGTTTCGCATCATGAGCTGACTGTCGATCTGCTTCATGGTCTCGAGAGCCACACCCACGGCGATCA
>DASZIO010000041.1:0-6547 GCA_035949055.1 Acidimicrobiales bacterium | reverse complement strand
CCCGACGGGAGCGTGCGGCGGATCGCCGCCCTCCGCAGCGAGCTCAGCTTCGACCCGTCCAACCGGCGCGTCCTCGGCGGGACCATCGTGTTGATCATGGAGGACGGGTCGGAGCGGCCGGTCGCGGTTCGCGCCCTCGGCGACACCGGCGTACACCTCGGACTCGGTCTCTACATGGGCCTCGACGGCCACCATCATGGGGAGTGGCGTGGTCCGCTCCACGTGGAGGGCGAGTACGTCCCCGACTGCACCGACCCCGAGGTCGCCCGCCGGATCCACCAGATCCGGGACACCGTGGTGGCCGTGGACGACCCGGCGGGCGGTGGGACCGGCTGGGCCAATCTCCAGACCACGGTGGCCGGGGCCTGGCCCGAGCTGGGCCTGGACGAGGACTCCTCCTTCGTCTGACCCGGACCTCTTTCGTCTGACCCGGACCTCCGTCGTCTGACCCGCGACGGTCGCGTCCGACGCTACCGCTCGATTCCGAACCGCTCGAAGTAGAGGGCGAACCGGTTCCGGACCGTGACGGCGTCGAGTCCGAACTCCTCCAGCGCGAATTCGTGCACGCCGTGCTGATGGGGCGGGTGGGCGCGGGCCCAGTCCTCGACCGGCCGGCGGCCGGCACCGAACGCCATCCCGAGCCGGTCGTAGGCGGACCCGATGGCGGCCACCGGGTCGGACTGGAGAGCGTCGAAGTCGATGTCGGCGAAGCACTCCTCACCGATGCGGCTGCGGAACGCCAGGGCGCGCCCGACGGCCTCGGACCACAGCTCCAGCTGCTCGTGACCGAGCTCGATGGCGTCGCCTTCGTCACTGACCCAGCTCCGGGTATAGGCGATGAGGCTGCAGACCGAACCGAGCACTTCGGCGGGGTCGCGGTGGGTCCAGAGGAACTTCGAACCGGGATAGGCCGCCCGCAGCTCGTCGAGGGCCAGCATGTGCACCGGAGTCTTCACATGCCAGAACCGAGGCGGGCAGTGCCATTGCAACAGCTGCAGCACCTGCCGGTGGAAGCGGTAGGTGCTCGTCATGTCGCAGTCCCGGACCCAGGCCGAATAGGCCGGGACCCGGGCCATGCCGTTGAAGTGCTCGGTGCGGAAGTTCATGCCCAACAGGTCCTGGCACTCGGTGGGCCCGGTCGGGCTCTGGAAGTGCAGCGATCGCATCCGGGGGAACGCCTCGTACATGAGGTCGAGGCCCTGCTCCGCCTGGTGGATGCGCGGGTCGGTCCGTTCGGTGGCGGTTTCGGGGGGTGGCACGGGCGCAGACGACTCCCACAGCCGGATGGAACGGACCTGTGGATCGGCGGCCACCAGGTTGCTGAGCGCAGTCGTCCCGGTCCGGGGCAGTCCGATGATGCACAGCGGCCCTCCGACCTGCTCGTCACCGATGGCCGGGTGGGCGGTCAGTTCACCGACGACCCGGAGCCGGTTGGCCAGCAGCATCCCGAGTCGACCTCCGAGGATCTCCTCGCCCAGCGAGGTCAGGGCCGCCTCCCGGTTGAGGGCGTCGACGAGTCGGTCGAGTCCCTCGCGCCACTCCGTCTCCCCGAAGTCCTCCAGCCCGGTTTCGAGCGTCGCCCGTTCGACCAAACCGGCCGCATCGATCATCAGACGAAATCCGAACCGCCGTCGACGTTGACATTGGCGCCGGTGACGTACCCGTTGGCCCGGGAGGCCAGATAGGCGGTGAGGGTGGCGACCTCCTCGGGGAGCCCGGCCCGACCCAGATCGGCCGGCTGGTGGAAGTGCCGGTCGATCCACACCATGACGTCGTGGGGATCGGTGGCGTCGAGGCCTTCCGCCTCGAAGGCGGTGCGCAGGCCCTCACTGAAGCTGGCGGTGACGATCGAGCCCGGGCTGACCGTGTTGACCAGGATGCCTTCGGGGGCGAGTGATTTGGACAGGTTCTTCGACACGCTGGCCAGGGCGGCCTTGGCCGCCGTGTAAGCCACCAGGAGGGGGCTCTGGCGCTGGATCGAATGGGCGGACACGTTGACGATCCTCGCCCACTCGGCCTGGCGGAGCAGCGGCAGCCCGGCCCGCACGCAGCGCACTGCGGCCATCAGCCCGATGGCGAACGTGGCGTCCCAGTCGCGGTCCTCGAGATCCTCGAACCGGCCGGCTCCGGGCCCGAGGGTGTTGATGAGGATGTTGACCGAGCCCCACCGCCCGCGCAGCTCCTCGAATGCCGCGTCGACCTCGGACCGCACGGTGACGTCGACCGAGAGCCCGAGCGACTCGCCCCGGCCGGCCCGATGGAGCGACGCAATCGTGTCGTCGAGTGCCTCCCGGCCGCGGGACAGCACGGCTACGTCGGCCCCTTCGGCGGCCAGGCGTTCGGCGATAGCCCGCCCCATCCCTTTCGATCCGCCGGTGACGACGGCCTTTGCATCGTCGATTCCCAGGTCCACGGCCGCCCCTCAGCGCCGGAAGCGCCGCTCGACGGCGGCTCGCCGGGCGTCCAGCACCTGGCGGCGCTCCTCGGCACCGACCCGGACGGAACGCGGCAGGGCGTCCATCAGGTCGGCGAAGGGCAGGACGCGAACCTCGGGGACCGGAGCAGCCTCGGCCCGGAGCCAGCGGAAGATCATCGCCCCGTGGTGGTTGCCGGCGGTGTCGAGCCAGTTGGCCAGGCCCGGATCCTCGTGGGCCACAACGGCACGGAACACGCCGTCCGGATCGAGCCGGGCCTGGTGGCCGTTGAGACTCGACTGCCGGTTGGCGTAGTCGATCGACTCCCACCAGTAGTTCCCGAGCGAGACACTCCAGTAGACGGCCGGCGGCGGCGTCACTTCGATGAGCAGCGCCTCGTCTTCACCCAGACTCCACGAGCCCCAGGTGCTCACGTTCTCGGCGGCCGCGCCCATGCCGGTCAGCGCCGCGGGCTCGCGGAAGCAGTTGACACCCTGACCACGCCCACCCTCTTCAATGTCCAGCCAGAACTCCACGCTCGCCTCGATGTACTCGCCGATGGCCCGGAGCTGGCCGCCCACGCCGGCCGGAGACAGCGGAGCGGGAACGACTGGCCGGACGGTCGTCGCCGGACGACCGGTGCACTCGATGGTCAGGTCGGCGGCCTCTTCCGCGGTCCAGTCGTAGAAGAATTGCCGGACGACGAGCGACGAGCTGCGCTCGTCCAGTGGCATCCAGTTACCGGGGTGCTCCTCGGCCGAGAGCACCAGCTCGAACCGGCCCTCGTCGTCCATCTCGAGGTCGTCGGCCACCACGTTGCCCGTGTTCTCCATACCCCCCATCGCCTGGAAACCCAGGTACCGGACCGAGTTGCGACGGCCCCGCACGAGGTAGGTGGCGTCCCCGCGGATGGCGGCGCCGGAATAGGCCGCGTCCGGGCAGTCCATCCCCCATTTGAGGACGTTGTCCACGTTGGCCCTGGCGAAGCGAGGCCGGTACGGATCCGAGCTGCGCAGGGCCTCGTCGATGCCGAGCGCCAACAGCACCAGCAGGTGGCGGTAGCCCTCGGCCCGATCGATCGCCTCTGCCGGCGCGCGGGTGGAGCGGAGGACCGAGCCGGCCCGGGACAGGGATCCGAGCATCTGCTCCCAGTCCTCACCCGAGAGCAGTGACTCGGGATCGGAGGGGCGGCGCCCGTAGGCCGAACCGACCGAGGCCGGGGCCCACGCCGGAGCTTGCATGCGGTTCCCACCTCCTGGGGGTGACGAGGGTCTCGGGGGTGACGCAGGTTGGCTGAGCCTAACCGGCCCCGCACCAGCCGGCCCCGGGTGCGAACGGCGCGCGGCCCGTGGATCAGACCGGCTCCCCCGGGCTCTGTACCGCGTCTCTCGGCGAGCCCTCGGCCGATGCCGGCATGACGGCCGGGCCCGAGCCCGGGCCCGGACCATCCCGCCCGGGATGGGCGTTGATCAACAGGCCGCCCACCACCGCCGCCAACACCAGCGACCCCGCCCCCCAGGCGCTGGCCACCGCGAACCCGTGCACCGTGGCCTGGGCCTCGATGCCCGGAACGCGGACGTGAGTGGCCAGGTACGACGCGGTGGCGGTGGCCGCGATGGTGTTGAGCAGGGCGGTGCCGATCGAGGCCCCGACCTGCTGGGACGTGTTGGTGGCAGCCGAGGTCACCCCGGCATCGCGGGGCTGGGCCCGGCTGGTGGCCGTGCTGATGGCGGGCACCATGGCAAGGCCGAGGCCGAGGCCGAGCAGGAGCTCGGTGGGGAGGATGTGCCCCACATAGGAGGCGTCGGGTGTCAGCTGGGTGAGGAGTGCCACCCCGACCGCGGCGATGAGCATCCCCGGGATGATCAGCAGCCGGGTCCGCACGTGGGCCATCAAGCGGCTGGCCAGCTGGGTGGCCGCCAGTCCGTTGACCACCATCAGTGGGAGAAAGGCCAGCCCGGCTTTCAGGGGCGAGTAGCCATCGACCGTCTGCAGGAGATAGGTGAGGAAGAGGAAGGTGCCGTACATGCCGAGCACGGCCAAAATGATGGTGAGGAACGACCCGCCGCGGTTGCGATCGGCCATGATCCGCAGCGGCAGGAGCGGGCTGGCCACCCGCGACTGGACCAAGACGAAGGCCGCCAGTAGCACCGCCGATACGACCAGCGACCCGATGACCCGGACCGCACCCCAACCGTCGGTCCCCGCCTCGCCCAGGGCATACACCAGGGCGACCAGTCCCCCGCAGCCGAGAATCGTGCCGGGGACGTCGAGCCGCACCTCCGGGTGGCCGCGGCTGCCCGGGATGAAGGCCGACGCCCCGAGGGCGACGGCACCGGCGATGGGCAGGTTGACGTACAGGCACCATCGCCAGTCGAGGTACTGGGTCAACAGCCCTCCGAAGATCAGCCCGAAGGCAGCACCGCCGATGGCGATCGAGGCGTAGATACCGAAGGCCCGACCTCGTTCGCGCGGGTCGGCGAAGGTGGTGGTGAGCAGCGACAGCACCGACGGGGCGAGGAGCGCACCGAACATACCCTGGAGGCCACGCGCCCCCACCAGCATGGCCGTGTTCTGCGCGGCACCGCCGAGCGCCGAGGCGACGGCGAAACCGATGACGCCGACCATGAGTGTGCGTTTGGGCCCCACCATGTCGCTGATCCGCCCCCCGAGGAGGAGCAGCCCACCGAAGCCCAGGGTGTACGCGGTGATCACCCACTGCCGGTCGGTGTTGCTGAAGCCGAGCGACCGTTGGGCCGACGGCAGGGCGATGATCATGATGGTGGTGTCGAGCACCACCATCAACTGGGCGGCGGCGATGACAACCAGGATCCACCAGTGGGCGCGGGTGGGTGCGCCGGCCCGCGCGGGTGCGGTGGCGGTCCCGACCGAGGTCACCGAGGCACTCTGGATGCAGGTCCTCCGGGCACCGGGCCGTCGTCACCGTTCCGGGCGCCCCTGGACCAGTGGGCGAACCCCAAACGCCCCTCGTGCCGGGCGCCGGACTCCACAGTGGCCAGTCCGTCCAACCGGACGTGAGGCTGGCGAGACAGAGCGCTCGTCACGCCGGACTCCTTTTCTCGAGATCAAACCGCGAAGCAGGCCCGCGTCGGAGCATACGGGGATCCGATCGAATGGCCGGACCGGCGCGAGGCAACAGGGTCGAAAGCTCCCGTCGATCACGACCCGCTCGGCCGGCCAGCCGCCAACTGACTCGCCAGGTTCATCCGAGGACGACAGGCGCGACACGGTCCCGCCTGTTGCCATCGGGTCCACACGTCGTCCCGGCCCTATCGTGTCGGCATGGCCGTGGGCGAGTTCGAGATCATCAGCGAGATCGAACCGGCGACCAGGCCGGACCTGATGCGGGTACGCCACCAGATCGGCGTCCTGAGCCGGGTCTCGGGTGCCTTCCTGATTCCCGACAATCACATCGGTCGGGCCACCGTGTCGAGCATTGCCGTCGCCCATGAGGTCGAGCTCATGGGCGGCCGAGCCATCGCTTGCATCAACGCACGGGACCGGAACGTCCTCGGCTTCCAGCGGGACCTGCTCACTGCGGCCGCGTACGGAGTGAAAGAGTTTCTGTTCGTCTATGGCGACCGACCTGAGTCCGGCTCACGGTCCGACGACCTCTCCGTGCGCTCCATGCTCGTCGAGGCCCGGCAGTTCACGGGCCGGGCCGACCCCGGACGGCCGCTCCGCATCGGGGTCACATCGGGGCTTCGGCCCCTGCCGCGGTGGAAACAGGAGGCTGATTTCCTGTTCGCCCGGGTCTCATTCTCGGCGGCCGCACTGGTCGAGTGGCGTTCGTCGATCGAATTCGACGGACCCGTCTACGCCGGTGTCATGGTGGTCCCGAGCGTTGCCATGGCCCGGAAGCTGTCGACGGAGATCCCCGAGCTGGCCATCCCCGACGAGATCACCGGCCGGCTCGACGGCGACGGCAATGCCGGGATCGAGATCGCGCTTGACCTCGTGCGGGAGATCCGGGCCTCGGGCGCCTTCGATGGTGTCCATCTCATCCCGGTCAATCGCTACCGCGAGGTGGCCATGCTGCTCGAGCGGCTCGTAACGGAGGTATGAGGCCACTTCCTGGGTGCGCTCTGCCTGGTTCGGTGGGCCCTCGGTGG
>DASZIO010000040.1:0-11948 GCA_035949055.1 Acidimicrobiales bacterium | reverse complement strand
TCCAGGCCGAGGTGCCCGAGTCCATCCAGGCCGAGGCGTCCGAGTCCGTTCAGGCCGAGGCGTCCGAGCCCGTCCGGGCCGAGGCGTCCGAGCCCGTCCAGGCCGAGGCGTCCGAGCCCGTCCGGGCGCAGGTGCCAGAGCCCGTGCCGGTGCCGGTCGTCGAGGCCGAGCTCCGGCGGGTACCGGTCGTCCCCCACGACGCCCCGACCGTCCCGTCGGGCTGGAAGGCCGATCCCACCGGCCGCCACCAGTTCCGCTACTGGGACGGCTCCCACTGGACGGAGAACGTGGCCGACGACGGCGAGGAGTCCAGGGACGCGGTGAGCGCCTGACCGCTCACTGGCGGCCCTGGCGGGAGAGGCGACTGAGCCGGGCCACCAGGACCTCAAGCACCGTCTCCCCCGGCAGTGCGGTCACGCCCCGCATGTCAAGGTCGGCCTGGGCCAGGAGCCCGACGGCCCCCGCGATGCGGGCCGAACCCAACCGGCGCGACTGGGCCAGGGCCTTCTTGGCCGGGAAGGCGCTGCGCAGGCCCAACAGGCCGGCGGCCTCCTCCGCGGTGGTCACGCCGGCACCGTCCAACCGGAGCATCTGCCGGTAGTGGCGGTGGAGGATGGCCATCACCACCAGCGGATGAGACTCGCCACCGACGAACATCCGCTCGAGCGCGGCGAGGGCCTTGGCCGTCTCGCCGGCATCGATGGCGTCGGTGAGGTCCCAGGGAGCGAGCGCCCCGGCCATCCCGAGGAACGGCTCGAGCTCGTCCAGCGAGACCGAGGCCCGCGGGCCGTAGGCGGCAGCCAGCGTGTCGAGCAGGCCCTCGAGGCGACCGACGTCCTCCCCGAGGTGCTCGGAGAGGTGGGCGGCCGCCGGGCCCTCGAGTCGGACCGGACCGCTCTGCAACTGGTCGGTCATCCACTGCGCGCGGGCCTTGCCGGTCCCGACGGAAGTGTCGACGGTCCCCTCGGTCCCGACGGCCCGGGCCACCGACTGGGGCAGCGCGCCGCCTCCGGCCACCAGCACCAGCACGGTGCTGGCGAGCGGGTCCTTCAGGTAGTCCGCCAGGCGTTTCGCGTCCGCCGCGGTCAGCTGGCCCGCCTGACGCAGCACGACCACCCGGCGCTCGACCAGGAACGGCGGGGTGGTGCAGGCATCGATCACCGCACCCACGTCGACCGAGTCGAGGTTCGGCCCGCCGAACTCCTCGACCATCAGGGAGGGGTCCCCGCCGTCCACCAGCCGCTCGGTTAGCGCATGGGTGGCCTGGGCCACCAACGACGGGTCGTTCCCCTTGACCAGGTAGGCCGGTCGGGGCTGGTCGGTGGCGGCCGGCGTGGCTCCGCCGGCGGCGGCCTTCGCGGCGCTCACCGGTGCGCTCGCCTCATCGGGTGACCGCGTGGGCGGAGCGCCGGGTGGCCACGACCGCGGCCAGGGCGTCGCACACCCGCCGGTTGCCCGCCACGTCGTGGACCCGCACGATCCGGCATCCGAGCGAGACCCCGAGGGCGCTGGCCGCCAGCGACGCCTCGCCCCGCTCCCCGATCTCCAGTCCCAGGACCTTCCCGAGGAAGGTCTTGTTCGAAGCGGACAGGAGCACTGGGTACCCGAGGGAGGCCAACCGATCCTGGGCCCGCAACAAAGTCAGCGACTGGGCTGCCGTCTTGCCGAGGTCCAGGCCGGCGTCGAGGACGATCCGCTCGGGCCCGAGGCCGGCCGCCCGCGCCTGCGATGCCCGATCGGCGAGGAACGAACGCACCTCCCCCACCACGTCCCGGTACGCGGGCTCGGGATCGGGTATCCGGGGCCCGAGCCGGATATGGGTGGCCACCACGGTGGCCCCGGCCGCGGCAGCAGCCGGCAAGTAGTCAGGATCGGCAAAGCCGCTGATGTCGTTGCCCATCACCGCACCCACCGCGTAGCCCTCATGGGCCACGGCCGCCCGCCAGGTGTCAACGGACAGCGGGACGTCGAACCGGGCGTGCAGGGCGGAGAGTGTCGGGATGACCCGATCGAGCTCCTCGTCCTCACCGACCTCCGGGCCGGGCCCAGCTTTGACCCCGCCCACGTCGAGAATGTCGGCGCCGTCGGCCACCAGGTTCTCAGCCCGGCGAACCAGCTCGTCGAGCGCGAACGTGGCGCCGCGGTCGTAGAACGAGTCCGGTGTCCGGTTGAGGATCCCCATGACCAGGGCGCGGTCGGTGATGTCGAGGGTCTGGTCCCCGAGCACCAGCGAGGTGGCAGGCATGGAGACGAAACCTATCCCCGTGGCCGGTGTCGACTGCCGCACGTGACCCGATCAGAAGAGGCGGGCGGAGAGGGCCTTCCGGTAGCGACTGGTTCGGGGATCCTCGGGCCCCAGGGTCTCGAGCAGGTCCAGGAACTCCTGCCGGGAGGCCGCGTCGTCGCGGACGCGCTCCAACAGACCATCGAGACGCGATTCGACGTCATCCTCGCCGGCCGGTTGCGCCGAGAGGCGGGCCTCGGCCTGCAGTCGCCTCACCTCGGGCGTCTGTGGCATCCGTCCGAGGAAGGACAGGGCTTCGTCGGCTGCACCCCTGGCGATCAACATCGGGGTCAGAGCGGTGATGGCACCGGCATGATCGGGCTCCAGCTCCAGCGCCTTGAGCAACGGCGCCTCGCTCCCCTGGCGGAGACCCTCCTCGACCAACAGATCCGCCTCCGACGCCTGGGGGACGAGCTTGGCCACGAATTCGGCCACCCCACTTTCGGGTAGCGCACCGATGAAGGCGTCGACGACCTTGCCGTCCTTCAGGGCGAACACTGCCGGTATGGACTGCACCTGGAAGCTTTTGGCGATGGCCGGGTTCTCGTCCACGTTCACCTTGGCCAGGGCGACCGCCCCGTCGGTGGCGCCGACCACACGCTCGATGATCGGCCCGAGGGTCTGGCAGGGGCCGCACCACGGCGCCCACAGGTCCACCACCACCGGCACCTCGGATGAACGGAGCAGCACCTCGGCCTCGAAGGTGGCATCGGTGACATCGATCATGGTCGACGACCTTACCGGGGCAGCAGATGCTCCCAGCCGCCGACACGGCGGGACGACCGCGGCCGGCGTGTCGACCCAGTTCGCCGAGGGTGCGCTCTCACCTGCCCCGATATCCGGGAGCCGTGCGGGTAGCGTCTAGTTGATGGGAGCCGGGCGGCCGAGCGCGGACACCGGGGTGGAGGGGATCGACCACGACCGGGTCACCGAGTGGATGGCCTCCACCATCGCCGAGGTCGAGCCACCACTGACTTTTGAGCTCATTGCCGGTGGGCGGTCGAACCTGACCTACCGGGTCCGCGACCGGGCCGGGCACTCCTTCGCCCTGCGACGGCCCCCGGTCAGCCACGTGCTCCCCACCGCTCACGACATGAAGCGGGAGCACACCGTGATCAGCGCACTGGGTCCGACCGGGGTCCCGGTCCCTGTCACGTACGGGCTCTGCACCGACGAGCGCGTCAACGGGGCACCCTTCTATGTGATGTCGTTCGTCGAGGGGCACATCGTCCGCAACGAGCGGGCCGCCCGCGAGCTCGACGAATCCGGACGGGCCCAGGCGGGCGACTCCCTCGTCGACACCCTGGCCGGGCTCCACGCCGTGGACGTGGACGAAGTCGGCCTTGGGGATTTCGCCCGGCGCGACGGCTACATCGCCAGGCAGCTCAAGCGTTGGCACGAGCAGTTCACCAAGTCGACCGTCGACGGCGAGCCCGGGCCGGCGGTCGTCGACCGGGTCCACGAGCTGCTGGCTGCCCGGGTCCCCGAACAGCAAGGGGTGGCCATCGTGCACGGTGACTACCGACTGGACAACACCGTCCTCGACGACAAGGGCAATGTCATCGCCATCCTGGACTGGGAGATCTGCACGCTGGGCGACCCGCTCGCGGATCTCGGACTGCTCTCGGTGTACTGGGCCGAGCCCGAGGACGGCGACCAGGCACTGATCGGGGTGGCCCCGACCACCCTGCCCGGATTCGCCCGCCGGGCCCAACTGGTGTCCCGCTACGCCGACGCGTCCGGCCTGGACGTCTCCCAGGTCCCCTACTACCGTGCGTTCGGCTTCTGGAAGCTGGCTTGTATCCTGCAGGGCGTCCACGTGCGGTACGCCGGAGGGGCCGCGGCAGGTGACCGCTCCGGTGTCGACCAGTTCGCCGCCCACGTCGGGCACCTGGGCGAACGGGCCCTGGCCGAAGTGGAGTCCCTGTGACAGAACGCGATCCCTCCTCCCTCTACGAAATCGACCCCCGATGGCACGAGGCTGAGCGCGGTCTCGACCGACCGCTGCTAGTGGTTGCCCTCGAAGGCTGGGTCGACGCCGGCATGGGCGCATCGGCAGCCATCGCCCAGCTGCTCACGTCGTCCCCGGCTGTGCCGGTGGTGTCCTTCGACACCGAGGCCCTCATCGACCAACGCGCCCGGCGACCCATCGCCAGGCTCGAGGACGGGGTGACCACCGAGCTCACGTGGCCGACCCTCCAGGTGATGGCGGGCAAGGACCGGGTCGGAGCGGACATCCTCTATCTCACCGGCCCAGAACCGGACTTCCGCTGGCCGACGTTCGTCGATTCGGTGGTGGGACTGGTCCGCGACCTCGATGTACGCACCGTCGTCGGTCTCGGCGCCTTCCCCGCCCCGACGCCCCACACCCGACCGGTGCGACTGGCCTCGACGGTTCCCCCCCAATCGCGGGAGCTGGCGGGTCGGGTGGGGACGGTGCGCGGCACCCTCGAGGTGCCCGCCGGCGTGCAGGCAGCACTCGAGGTCTCACTCGGGAACGCCGGCGTCCCGGTCATCGGCCTGTGGGCTCGGGTGCCCCACTACGTGTCGGCCATGCCCTATCCCGAAGCCAGCGCGGCGCTCGTCGAAGGGCTGTGTGCGGTGTCCGGCGCGGTCTTCGACTACTCCTCGCTCCGCGAGGCGGGCGAGGCCTCGCGCCGTCAGGTCGACGAGCTCATCGCGGCCAATCCAGAACATCACGAGATGGTCCGCCGCCTGGAGCTGGCGCTCGACTCCGAGGAGGAGCCGTCCTCCATGGAGATCGACGACGACGTCCCGACCGGCGATGAGATCGCCGCGGAGCTCGAGCAGTTCCTCAGAGGCGAAGGGCGCTGACTGTCCGAGCCACCGTCGCACGCGGCGCCAGGCCGGAGTTGCGGCTCTTGACTGTGTGCTCCGCGTAGATGGTGAGGAACACCAACGAGGCGGCCACAACGGCAACCACGATGAGCAGGAGCAGCCACGGGCTCGATCGCCGAGAGGCTCCCATCGAGCTTGGCACGCCGGGCAACTGGAGGCCGGAGGCACGGGGCCGCGATCGGATGGCGGGCGGGGTGACGAAGACGGGAAGCTCGGTCACGATCCGGTTCATCTGCTCGATGGTCGACGCCGCCGCCAGATCCGCCAGCCTGACCCGGTAGTCGTCGGGGCCGATCAACCCACGCTCGGCAGCCCGGTCGAGCAGGAGCCCGTACCGGTTTCGGTCCTCGTCGGTGACGGCCGATCCCGACGCCGGCGGCGACGAGCGGGATCCAGCCTCATGGTCGGTCACGCTCGAATTCTGGTGGGCGCGGGCACCGGTATGCAACGACCCGGGCGGGCGGAAGCAGGGCCTGTTCCCGCCCGGGCGCCGGGCTACCGTGGCTCATGGACGTCGACGGAGGCATCGGGTTCGATCCGGCCGGCGTGGTCGAGGCGGCCCGACTGGCCGAGCAGGTGGGCTACGACGGGATCTGGTCGGCCGAGACCTCCCACGATCCTTTCCTCCCCTTGGCCTTGGCCGCCCAGGCCACCGAGCGCATCAAGCTGGGCACCGGCATCGCGGTGGCCTTTGCCCGGAACCCGATGACGCTGGCCATGGTGGCGAACGACCTCCAGACCCTGTCGGAGGGTCGGTTCATGCTGGGCCTCGGATCGCAGATCAAGCCGCACATCGAAAAGCGCTTCTCGATGCCATGGTCGCACCCGGCCGCTCGGATGCGAGAGCTCATCCTGGCCATCCGGGCCATCTGGGCCAGCTGGTCCGACGGGACGCGTCTGGCCTTCCGTGGCCAGTTCTACCGGCACACTCTCATGAACCCGATGTTCGACCCCGGCCGCAACCCATTCGGCAACCCGCTGATCTTCCTGGCCGCGGTGGGGGAACAGATGACCGAGGTGGCCGGCGAGGTGGCCGACGGGCTGCTGGCCCACGGCTTCACCACCGAGCGCTACCTGCGCGAGGTGACCCTGCCCGCCCTCGGACGCGGGCTCGCCACCAGTGGCCGGACGCGGGCCGACGTCCAGATCTCCTACCCGGGCATGGTGGTGACCGGGACCGACGACGCCGGGTTCGAGAAGGCGACCCGGGCGGTCAAGGCCCAGCTGGCCTTCTACGGTTCCACCCCGGCCTATCGCCCGGTCCTGGCCCTGCACGGGTGGGGCGACCTGCAGGCTGAGCTCAACGCCCTGTCCAAGCGCGGGGCCTGGGAAGAGATGGCCGGGCTCATCGACGACGACATGCTCCACACCTTCGCCGTTGTCGGTGAGCTCGACGACATCGCCGGTATGGTGCTCCGCCGGTTCGAAGGGGTGGTCGACCGCTTCAACTTCTACGCCCCATACGCCATGCAGCCGGAACGCTGGGCCGAGGTGCTGGCCGGTTTCAAGCAGGCTGCCTGACGAGCGCTCGGGCTCGGCCGCTCAGCGGACCAAGTTGACCAGCTTCGGGGGGCGGACGATCACCCGGCTCGGCGCGGCTCCCCCCAGCGCATCGGTCGCTCCGGCGGACGCCAAGGCCAACCGTTCGGCCTCTTGCTCGGAGATGCCCGGGGCCACGTCGATGCGATCCTTCACCTTGCCGTCCACCTGGACGACCATGATCACGGTGTCCTCGGCGGCCAAGGCGGGGTCGGCCACCGGCCAGGGCTGCACGTGCACATGGCTGCCATGACGGCGCTCCCAGGCCTCGGCGGTCACGTGCGGCGTCATCGGGGCGAGCAGCAGGAGGAGGGTGTCGACGGCCTCGTCGACCACCTCGGCCCGGCCGCCCGCCCGGGCATAGGGCTGCACCAGGTTGACGAACTCCATGCACGCCGCCGCGGCGGTGTGGTACGACCAGCGCTCGAAGTCCCGGTCCACCCGTTCGATCAGCCGGTGGGTGGCCCGCCGTATCTCGAGGTCGCGGCCGGCGACAGGCCCCGTGGGGGTGGCGGCCGGCGTGGGGGTGGCGTTCCCGGGCGGGACAGCCAGGTGCCAGACACGGTCGAGGAAGCGGGCGCAACCCTCGATCACGCTGTCGGTCTGCTCGGTCCAGTCCACATCGTCTGTGGGCGGCCCGACGAACAGGTGAAACAGCCGGAGGGCGTCGGCCCCGACGGTGGTCAGGTAGCTCGAGGGCGCCACCAGGTTCCCCCGGGACTTGGACATCTTGGTCCCGTCCATGCGGACCATGCCCTGGGGGTAGTAGTGGGTGAACGGCTCCCGCAGGTCGGCGGGCGCCAGGCCCACATCGGCGAGGGCCTTGGTGTAGAAGCGGGCATAGAGCAGGTGGAGGATGGCGTGCTCGATCCCGCCGATGTACTGGTCGACCGGCATCCAGTGCCGGGCGAGGTCCGGGTCGAACGGGGCGGTATCGGACCAGGGGTCGGTGAACCGGAGGAAGTACCAGGAGGAGTCCACGAATGTGTCCATGGTGTCGGTCTCGCGGGTGGCGGGACCGCCACAGACCGGACAGGTGGTGTTGAGGAACCCGGGGTGGGTGGCGAGAGGCGACTGGCCGGTCGGTGTGAACTCGACATCGTCGGGGGCGAGCACCGGCAGTTGGTCGGCCGGCACCGGCACGATGCCGTGGGCGGGGCAGTAGACGATCGGGATCGGGCAGCCCCAGAACCGCTGGCGCGAGACCAGCCAGTCGCGGAGGCGGTAGTTGACGGTGCGGCTACCCTTGCCGTCGGCCTCGAGCCATTCGATGGCCCTGGCCTTGGCCGTCGGGATGTCCAGCCCGTCGAGCCAGCGGCTGTTGATCTTCTCGCCCGGCCCGGTGTAGGCGCCCCCCGGGCCGCCCTCCTCATCCCACCCGGCCGGCGGACGCACTGTTCTCACGATGGGTAGGCCGTTGGCCTGGGCGAAGTCCCAGTCCCGGGCGTCCTCGGCCGGCACCGCCATGATGGCTCCGGTGCCGTAGCCCATGAGCACGTAGTCGGCCACGTAGACCGGCACCGGCGAACCGGTGAACGGATTGATCACCGAAGAGCCGGTGAACGCCCCGCGCTTGGTCACACTGGTCGGTCCGGTTTCGGACATGCGCTCGACGTCGGTGCTGGCCGCGGCCCTGGCCTGGAGGTCCTCGACCGCGGCCCGGTGCTCGGGGGCGGTGAGCTCGTCAACCATGGGGTGCTCGGGGGCGAGCACGGCGTAGGTCATGCCGAAGGCGGTGTCCGGGCGCGTGGTGAACACTCGCAGGGCCACCGGGGGTCGCCCATCGCTCCCGTCCCGACCCTCGACAGGGAGGTCGAACTCGGCGCCCTCCGACCGCCCGATCCAGTTGCGCTGCATGGTCTTGACCCGCTCGGGCCAGTCGAGCGAGTCGAGATCCGCCAGCAGCTCGTCGGCGTAGTCGGTGATGCGGAAGAACCACTGCTCGAGATCGCGCTTCTCGACCATGTCGCCGGAACGCTCACAGGTTCCGTCCGGCAGTACCTGTTCGTTGGCCAGCACGGTCTGGCAGCCCGGGCACCAGTTGACCGGGGCCTTGGCTCGATAGGCGAGCCCGGCGGCCAGGAGGGCCTGGAAGATGAACTGGTTCCATTTGATGTAGTCGGGCTCGTGGCTCCGGATCTCGCGCCGCCAGTCATAGACGGCGCCGAGTGAGGTGATCGATTCCTTGAGCTCGGCGATGCGGGCGTCGGTGAAGATGCGGGGGTGGGTTCCCGTCTGGATGGCCGCATTCTCGGCGGGCAGGCCGAACGAGTCGAAGCCGAAGGGCGAGAGGACGGCGAAACCCAGCATGGTGCGGTGCCGCACCAGCAGGTCGCCGAAGGTGTAGTTGCGCACGTGTCCCATGTGGGCCGGGCCCGACGGGTAGGGGTACATGGTGAGCACGTACCAGGGCGGTCGAGGATCGGTGGCGTCGACCTCGTAGGTCCCCTCGTCGGCCCAGCGCTGTTGCCATTTCTTCTCGACTTCGAGGACGTCGTAGGCCCGGGCCATGGCCCACGATGGTACCGGGGCCGAGGTCGGGAGCCGGTCCCACGGTGCCGGGGAGGAGGGCTTCCCTCGAGTGAGCTGAGTGCGGGACGGCGAGTCGGCCCATGCCTCGTGGGTTGCGGGGACCCGGCCGGGTTTGCCCCTTGCCCGGGCGCGTAAAGGCCAACGCCAGGCGCGGGCGAAACGGCGCGTGAACGATCAGCTCCGACGCGACAGACTCTCGCCCGTGAGCCGAGCGCGCCGGCGACGAGCAACCATCGTGCTCGCCAGCGGGGACGATTGATGCGGTGGAAGGGTGAGGCTTGCACCAGGCGGCGGAACTGGTGGGGGGCAGTCGCCATCCTCGCCGTCGTGCTCGGCTCGTGTGGAGGCACCTCTACAGCCTCGTCTCTTCCGGTGGCCAACGCCGCCAACGGGCCGGTGGGTCCCCTGCGGGCGCCGGGCGGCCAACAGCTCATCGACCGGGACGGCCGGACCGTGCTGCTCCACGGAGTCAACCTCGTCTACAAGATCCCTCCCTACGAAGTGGAGGTGAGCGGGACGGGCCGCAACGTCCTCACCGCCAAAGAGGCCCAACGCATCGCCCAACTCGGATTCAACGTCGTGCGTCTGGGGGTCATCTGGAAGGGACTGGAGCCGGGCACTGCCCCGATCAACGATGCTGCCATTTGCACGCCAGGGGCTCCCCGCGCCTCAGGGCCGGGCCAGTTCGACGGCGACACGTTCGGTACCTACATCAGCCGGCTGGAAGCCACCGTCGCGCTGCTGGCCCGTTATGGGATCTCGTCCCTCATCGACATGCACCAGGACGTGTACAACGAGGTCTTCGGCGGCGAAGGCGCCCCTAACTGGGCCGTGTGCACTGACGGCCTCACCCCGAAGCCCCAACTGCACATCGAGAATTGGAGCGTCAACTACGCCGGACCGGGCGTGATCCAGGCCTATGAGCATCTCTGGAAGAACGACGTGGTCGGGAACCTGCAGGGCGAGCTCGACACGGTCTGGGCGAAGATCGCCGCCCGCTTCCGGAGCAACCCGTGGATCGTCGGCTACGACCCCTTCAACGAAGCCTACGGGACCGGCGTCAGCACGCAGCCCCTCAATCCGACCTTCGACGCCGAGCTCGAGTGCTTCTACACGGGCCGTGCACATCCGGGGATGGACCAGAACGGCCAGCGGGTCACCTGCCCGGCCGATGACCCGGAGGTGGGCCTGATCCCTCGCATCGAGGCCGCCGATCCCACCCATCTGGTCGCCTACGAGGGCAACTACAGCACCGACTCGGGGGTGCCCAACCACATCGGCGCCATGGACTTCCCGCGCCTGCTTCTCAATTTCCACGACTACTGCTTTCTCCACGTCCCCAACGGCCCGGAGCCGCCCGACTTCGGCTCGTCCTGCGGGCCCCTCGAGAACTATGTCTTCACCCAGCACGACCAGGAGCGCGCCACCGATGCGTCGCCGGAGCAACCCGGCGGACCGGGCTGGCTGCTCACCGAGTTCGGCGCCACCACCGACACCGCGGACCTCGCCAGGATCACGTCGGACGCCAACGCCAACCTGGTGGGCTGGATCTATTGGCAATGGATCAACTACGACGACCCGACCGGATCGCACTCTTCGGCGCTTTGGCCTCCCCGGAAGGCCACCCCCTCGCAATTGAATGTGCTGTCGGAGACCTACGCCTCCGCCGTGGCCGGGACACCGACTTCAATGTCCTTCGACCCCGCCACGGCCCTGTTCACTCTGCAGTACCACTCGAACCCGACAATCACCGCCCCCACGGTGATCGTCGTGCCGGTGTCGACCCACTACCCGCACGGTTATTGCGTCCGGGTCTCGGGTGCCCGGGTCACGTCACGAGCCGGCGCTACCCACGTCGACGTCGAGAACAGTCCGACGTCGACCACAGTGACAGCCTCGGTCGCCCCTGGGTCGTGTTGAGCAGGCTGCGGTCGGATTCTGCTGGGTCGGTCCCCGGTCGGCGGACCCTGGCCACACCTGGCGCGTCATCGGTACGCCAGCTGCGAGCCACGGCAGGTTGGCGTATGGCCTAGCGGTCCGCAAAGTTCAGGGAGCCGGTCCGTCACCGCTCGGCCTGGACCTAGCCGCCGGCGGGGCCCAGGGGTGGCCACGAGCAGAGGGTGGAGCCACATGATATCCGCGGCAGACATGGCCGGTGGCAACAGTGTCGAAGTCGTCTTTCGCCTTCAGCTTCGCGATTGACCCGCTCGTAGGTCAGCGCGATGCTCGTCGCACTGGCGAACAACGATAACTGGAGGCGGAAGTGGCAAAATACGTACTGACTTGGAGGACGCGGGCAAGCGGTTCAGCTAAGCAGAACCACGAAGACGGGAAATCGATACTGGACACCTTTGCCAAGTGGCAACCGCCGGCCGATCAGAACTGGCTGCAGTTCCTGGCCCGTGTGGACGGCAACGGGGGTTGTGCGGTTATCGAGACTGACAACCAGGCGGGCCTGATGGACGGAACAGCGAAGTTCACGACCTGGCTCGAGTTCGAGCTAATCCCGGTGGTGGACATCATGGACGGCGTAACCCAACTTGCGGCCGGGGCAGAGTTTCGCGACTCGATCTAACCTGCCATTCCCGAGGGTGCTTGAGAGGCGACCGCTACCGAGCCGCGCCGAGACCTCGGCAACGTCCAGGCAGCCTGCAAATGGACCCAGCCTGGTCCGAGCGGTCCACCTGACGGGCGTAGGATGGAGACGGAAGACGATGTCGGCCTCGATCAGGGA
>DASZIO010000039.1:0-1799 GCA_035949055.1 Acidimicrobiales bacterium | reverse complement strand
CTGCCCTCCGTGCACGACCCCGACCACTACTGGGACCCGTTCTTCCGGGCCTGTGCGGAGACCGGCACCATCGTGAACATGCACATCGGCTCGTCGTCGAAGATGCCGTCCACCTCGGCCGACGCCCCCCCGGCCGTCGGCTCCACCCTGACGCACTCCAACGCCACCTACTCGATGGTCGACTTCATGTTCTCCGGCGTGCTGGTGCGCTTCCCCGACCTCAAGCTGGCCTACGCCGAGGGCCAGATCGGCTGGATCCCGTACATCCTCGAGCGCGCCGACAACGTCTGGGAGGAGAACCGGGGATGGGGCGGGGTGGCCGACATCGTGCCCGAGCCGCCCTCGACCTACTTCCACCGCCAGATCTACGGCTGCTTCTTCGACGACGCCTTCGGCCTCAAGAACGTGGACTCCATCGGGGTGGACAACATCACCTACGAGTCGGACTACCCCCACTCCGACTCGACCTGGCCCCAGACCCGCCAGATCGCCGAGAAGCAGATGAAGGACCTCACTGACGAACAGATCTACAAGATCGTCAGGGGCAACGCCATCAAGCTCTACGACCTCGACTTCAAGTGATCCACGGGGCCTAGGCCACCCCCATGGATCTGCGCTACACCGACGCCGAGCAAGCGTTCCGCAGGGAGCTGCACGAATGGCTGGCAGCCACGCTGCCCGGCCTGCCGCCCAAGCCGTCGGCCGAGGACTGGCCCGGTCGCCGCGCCTACGACACCCACTGGCAGCGGCTGCTCTTCGACGCCGGCTACGCCGGGGTGGACTGGCCCGTCGAGGGCGGCGGGCGGGGCTCCACGCCGGTCGAGGAGCTCATCTTCAAAGAGGAGCTCGAGCGGGCCCACGCCCCCTACGTCGGGGTCAACTTCGTCGGGCTGCTCCACGCCGGCCCGACCATCATCGCCGAGGGGACATCGGAACAGCGCCGGCGGTACCTGCCGTCCATCCTCAACGGCGACGAGGTCTGGTGCCAGGGCTTCTCCGAACCGGACGCCGGGAGCGACCTCGCCTCCCTGCGCACCCGCGCCCTCCGGGACGGCGACCACTACGTGGTCAACGGGTCCAAGATCTGGACGTCCCATGCCGAAGTGGCCGACTACTGCGAGCTGCTGGTGCGGACCGGGGCCGACGACAGCCGGCACCGCGGCATCTCGTGGCTCATCCTGCCCATGGACAGCCCCGGGGTGGAGATCCGACCGCTCACCACCATCGCCGGATCCACCGAGTTCGCCGAGCTCTTCCTCGACGAGGTGCGCGTCCCGGTGGCCAACCGGGTCGGCGACGAGAACGACGGCTGGCGGGTCACCATGGTCACGCTCAGCTTCGAGCGGGGCACCGCCTTCGTCGGGGACCTCCTCGAAGCCGTCGAACTGCTCTCGGCCACGGTGGCCCTGGCCCAGCGCACCGGGGCCTGGTCGGACTCCGCCGTCCGCAGCCAGGCCGGCCACCTCCGCGCCGAGCTGGACGCCCTGTGGGCCCTCACCAAGCGCAATGTGTCCCAGGCCGCCCGGACCGGCGTCCCCGGCATCGGTGGCACGTTCTTCAAGCTGGCCTACTCGGAGACCCGGCACAAGCTGGGCGAGTTCTCGCTCTCCCTGCTCGGCCGGGCCGGGTTGGCCGCCGACGACCTCGAGGGTGCCGACGGTCACGGCCCGCTGCCCGCCGCCGCCATGGTCGAGGACTGGCTCCGGGGCATCTCGCTCACCATCGCCGCCGGCACCTCGCAGATCCAGCGGAACATCGTGGGCGAGCGGATCCTGGGCCTGCCCAAGGAGCCGGTGCCG
>DASZIO010000038.1:0-6996 GCA_035949055.1 Acidimicrobiales bacterium | reverse complement strand
GCCTTCGACCTGCTCGCCCCCGAGGCCTGTCGGATCCGGTCGACGACCGGTCGGTCGCTGACCGGCATTGCCCCGCCGGGCGGCCTCCCGGTGCACCTGAGCAGAGCCTCTGCCGCCACGCGGCGCGACGCCCCGGGTTCGACCACGGCCATCTCGACCAGCCCCTCCGGCGCCACCGCCGCCGCCCCGACCGCTCTCATCTCGACGACTGCGGCCGGCATCGCCCTGACGACCGCGGCCGACATCGCCCCGGTTTCCGCCGTCACCGCTGGGGCGACCCCGTCCACCGCTCGGGCGACCCCCTCGACCCCCCGGGCGACCCCCTCCACCCCCCGGGCGACCCCCTCCACCGCGGGACCGGCCGGTCCCACCGGCGCCCGGCGTCAACCCCGGCTCCCGGTCCGACGGGCCGGCCCGAGCAGCACCACCGCCCAGCAGGCGATCCCTTCGGCCCGGCCGAGAGCCCCGAGGCCCTCGGCCCGGGTGGCCTTGACGGTGACGGGAGCGCCGAGCACGGCGGTCAAGCGCTCGCCCATCAGGTCGACGAACGGGGAGAGGCGGGGCCGCTCGGCGACCACCGTGCAGTCGGCGTTGACCGGCGCCCAGCCGGCCCCGTCCGCCAGTTCGAGCATGCGGGCCAGGAGGACCATGCTGTCGGCATCGCGCCACTGCGGATCGGTGTCGGGGGCATACCGGCCCACATCGCCGAGGCCGGCCCCGCCGAGGACGGCGTCCGCCACGGCATGGGCCACGGCGTCGGCGTCGCTGTGTCCGTCGAGGCCGTTCGCGCCCTCGCCGGTGACGGTGACGCCACCGAGCACCAGCGCCCGCTCGGGTCGGTCGGAGAAGCGGTGGACGTCGAAGCCGTGACCGATTCGGAGCCTGAGCTCGGGGACGGCATCGGTCACCGCGCCGACTCCAGGAAGACCTCGGCCATGGCCAAGTCCTCGGGCCGGGTGAGTTTCAGGTTGCACGGGTCACCGACGACGGTGCAGACCGTGGCGCCCAGCCGCTCGAGCAGTCCGGCGTCGTCGGTGGCGTCCCCCGCGCTGCGATGGGCGGCGCGCAGCGTGCCGGCCACGAAGGCCTGGGGCGTCTGGACGAGGACCAGGCCGTCCCGGTCCTCGGTGGACCGCACCATTCCGCCGGAGATCCGCTTCAAGGTGTCGCTGACCGGCAGGACCGGGATCGCGCCGTCGGCCCGTCCCGAGCGGACCGCCTCGACCACCGCGGCGAACATCGACGGCGGGGCCAGGGGCCGGACCGCATCGTGGACGACGATGATAGCGGCGTGCTCGGGCACCGCGGCCAGCCCGGACCGGACCGAGTCGGCCCGGGTGGCGCCTCCGGTGACCAGCCGGTCCGCTCCGGCCGATGAAAGTTCACGAAATGACTCGTCCCGAAGTGGGTCGTCCCCCTCCCCGTTGGCATCCGGTACGTCGGGGACGACCAGGACCACTCCGTCGGATGCGGCACGGGCGGCCATGATCGACCACGAGACGACCGGCCGACCGGCCAGTTCGAGAAACTGCTTCGGGCCCCCGAACCTGCGGCCGGACCCGCCCGCCACGACGATGGTCCACACGGACCCGTCTGGGTTCAGGGCAAGGCCTCGTTGAGCCGCAGCTCGGCCGTCTCCTCGTCCACCCCCAGCGCGAAGGTGAGCTCCGAAACCAGGATCTGGCGCGCCCGGCTCAGCATTCGCTTCTCACCGGCGGAAAGCCCCTTGTCCTTGTCGCGGATGGACAGGTTCCGGACCACTTCAGCCACCTGGTAGATGTCACCCGACCGCAGTTTCTCCGAATGGTTCTTGTAGCGGCGCGACCAGTTGGTCGGCATCCGGGCTTCTTTCTTGCGCAGGACGGCGAAGACCTCCTCGACCTCCTCGTCGTTGATGACTTCCCGTAGCCCGACCCCATCGGTGTTGTCGGCCGGGACCATGAGGGTGAGGTCGCCGTAGGCCAGCCGCAGCACCAGGTATTCCTGCTTCTTTCCAAAGGCCTCCTTCGTCTCGCGCCGCTCGACGACTGCCGCGCCGTGGTGCGGATAGACGACCTTGTCACCGATATCGAACACCATTCCTCCTGGTGTGGTGGGCAGGACCCCGGGCTGATGCGCAACATCGGGGCCGCAAAGGGAGCATGCAATGGTACACGGTGCCCGCCCCCCGCCGTCCCCGGGCCCGGCGGGACGCGCCTCGAGACAACCCGGCGAGGCCGGGGACTTGGCCTCGCGGGCACCTCCGGTTGACTACTGGTAGCGCTCGAAGATGCCGGCCTCGGCCAAGCGGGCCAACCCTTCTTTGACCTGATGGGCGCGGGCCTGACCCACGCCCTCGACCTGCTCGAGCTCCCCCAGGGAGGCCCGCATGATCTGCTGCAGGTTGACGAATCGTTCCACGATCCTCTCGATGATGGCGTCCGAGAACCGGGGGAGGCGGTAGAGCAAGCGGTAGCCGCGCGGCTCCACTCCGGACTCGCTGTCGCGGAACGATCCGGGCAACCCGAGCACCTCGGCCACCTTGCCCGCGTCGCGTAGCTCCTCCGAGGGCAGCCGGGCCAGCTCGTGGACGACCCGATTGACCACCGCGAGGCGGTCGGCCCCGCGGGTCGGTGTCCGTCCGCAGTAGTCCCGAACCACCAAGTTGAGGGCCGTGGCCACACCGTCCACGAGCTCGGCCGACTGCAGCCCGACCAGGCGACCGTCCTCGCCCAGCTCCACGAGGTAACCATCCACCTCCTCGGCGATCCGCAGGACCATCTCGGCGGCCTGGACCACGCCGATCACGTCGCCCACCGATACGGTGTCCTCCACCTCGAGCATGGACAGCCCGCTGAGCGCCACGTCGAACCGGCTGCGGAACCGCTGCATGGTGGCGAGGGCCTGGTCGGTTCGATCGTGCAGCCACCCGATGGGCTGGATGGTGTGCTTCTGGTCGTGGCGGTAGACGGCGATGACCGACATGGCCGCCGACACCGACAAGACCGGCACGTCGATGGAGCGGGCCACCCGCTCGGCGGTGCGGTGCCTGGTGCCCGTCTCCGTGGTGGGGATGGAGGCCTTGGGTACCAGGTGGACATTGGCCCGCGCGATGCGGGAGGCGTCGCCGGCCAGGATGATGGCCCCGTCCATTTTGGCCAGCTCGGACAGCCGCTGGGGGCTGAACTCGGCGTCGAGCAGGAAGCCCCCCGAACAGATGGACAGGACGTTCGGGCCGTCGCCCACCACGACCAGGGCCCCGCGGTTGGCCCGCAGGATGCGGTCGAGCCCGTCACGCAGGGGTCGGCCGGGAGCGACCGTGGCCAGGGCGTCAGCGAGCGGCGAGCTCGGACGGGCGTTCACGGACGAATGGTAGCGGTCGACCGCCGGACGGTTCTCGGAATTGGCGGGGCCGGCGGGCCGTTACCCCAGCTCAAGAGCGGGTGGGCCCGGGTCGGTCGGCCACCGGAAACTGCCCACCGCCGCCACCGCCTGGGCCACGCTCTCGACCCGGACCAGCTCCACTCCGGGGGGTCCGCCCGGTGACGAGGAGGGGACCACCACGCGCTCGAAACCGAGGCGAGCCGATTCCTCGATCCGCCGCGGCAGGTTGGTCACCTGGCGCACCTCGCCGGACAGCCCGACCTCTCCGACGGCAGCCAGATCGGGCGGGAGGGCGACACCGGTGGTGGCTGACGCCACCGCCAGTGCCACCGCCAGATCGGCTGCCGGTTCGGTGACCCGGATCCCGCCGGCCACCGAGGCGAACACGTCCAACGACTGCACCGGGAGGCCGACGTGACGAACCAGTACGGCCAGGGTCATCACCAGGCGACCAGCGTCGAGCCCCACCACGGACCGCTTGGCCTGTGCCTGGACCTTGGGGGTGACCAGGGCCTGAAGCTCGACCGCCAACGTGCGCCGACCCTGCACGGTGGGCAGCACGACGCCGCCGGGCGCCCCGGTCAGCCGGTCACCGAGGAGGAGCCGCCCGGGATCGTCGACCCGGTTGAGACCCTGGTCACCCATCTCGAAGAGGCCGAGCTCCCCGGTCGGCCCGAACCGGTGCTTGACCGCGGACAGCAGCCGCAGGGCGTGGTGCCGATCCCCCTCGAAGCTGAGCACGGTGTCCACCATGTGCTCGAGGGCACGCGGTCCAGCCAGCGAGCCGTCCTTGGTCACGTGTCCGACCATCACCACCGCCACGTCGCCGGCCTTGGCCAGACTGACCAGGTGGCCGGCGCAGTGGCGGACCTGCGCCACGCTGCCCGGCGCGCCGGTGACCCGAGTCTCCCCGGGGAGGGTGGGCCGGGCGGCGACGGCCTGAATCGAATCGACGACCACCAGGTCGGGGTCGGAGGACGCCACCGCGGCGACCGCCGACTCGACGTCGGTGGCGGACAGGATCAGCAACCCGGGCGGTATCGGGCCGAGGCGTTCGGCCCGCAGCTTGACCTGGTGGGCGGACTCCTCGGCTGAGACCAGCAACACCCGGTGCCCGGTGGCGGCGCGGGCGGCCAACACCTGGTGCAGCAGTGTGGACTTGCCGATCCCCGGCTCGCCGCCGAGGAGGGTGACCGACCCCGGGACCAGCCCGCCGGACAGCACCCGGTCGAATTCGTCCAGGCCGGTGGGCACCGCCTTGGCCTCGGCCGCCCCGACCGAGGCCAGCGGGAACGGCATGGCGGAGAGCCCGAGCGCGTCCACCGCTTGGACCAGCGGTCCGAGGGTGTTCTCCTCCACCAGCGTGTTCCACTCTCGGCACGCGGGGCAGCGCCCCGCCCAGCGAGCCGTGATCGAGCCGCAGTCGATGCAGCGATGGCGCTTCACGGTCTTGGACATCACCGCGCATCGTAGGGAAGGGGTGTGCCGTCACCCCTGGCGGGCTGGCATCAGGCCCGCCGTCACCCTCGAGCGCGGCTACCCAGGAACCGACGCCCAGCTATGACCCACCCCCGCCGGAGGCTGGCCCGACCCCCCGCCGGGTAACGACGGAGCTCGGGTGAGCTAGTCCGCGGCCGAGTCGGCGCCGGCCAGCTCGACGGGCGGCGGCTCGATCCCCTCGATGGCCTTGAAGGTGAGCTGCTGCTCGCCGGCCACCAGCGGAGGGGCACCCTTCACGTCGAAGGCCGCCGCCGCCTCAGGGGTGATGGTCTCCACGTCGACCACGATGGTCTCACCGACCCGGAACTCCTTCCAGAGGATCCGCTCGGACAGCGGATCCTCGACCATCTGCTGGATGGCCCGGCGCAACGGCCGCGCCCCGAGCTGGGGGTCGTAGCCGCGCTCGGCGAGCAACTGCTTGGCCGGGGGCGTGAGCACGAGGCTCAGCCCCTGCAGCTCGAGCTGGTTCGAGACCCGCTGGATCATGAGATCCACGATCTCGACCACCTCTTCCTTCGACAGCTCGTGGAACACCACGACTTCGTCGATCCGGTTGAGGAACTCCGGGCGGAAGTGGGCCTTCAGGGCGTCGTTGACCTTGGCCTTCATCCGCTCGTAGGTGATGGCCTCAGACGTCTTGGCGAAGCCCACCGAGGACTTGCGCAGATCGGAGGTGCCGAGGTTGGAGGTCATGATCAACACGGTGTTCTTGAAGTCGACCGAGCGCCCTTGGGCATCGGTCAGCCGACCGTCCTCGAGGATCTGCAGCAGCGCGTTGAACACATCGGCGTGTGCCTTCTCCACCTCGTCGAACAGCACCACCGAAAACGGCTTGCGACGCACCGCCTCGGTCAGCTGTCCACCCTCCTCGTAGCCCACATACCCGGGGGGCGACCCCACCAGCCGGCTCACCGTGTGCTTCTCCATGTACTCGGACATGTCGAGCTGGATCAGGGCGTCCTCGTCGTCGAAGAGGAACTCCGCCAGCGACTTGGCCAGCTCTGTCTTGCCGACGCCGGTCGGCCCGAGGAAGATGAACGAACCGCTCGGCCGCTTCGGGTCCTTCAGGCCGGCCCGGGTGCGACGGATCGAGCGGGCCAGGGCGGCGATGGCCGGTTCCTGCCCGATGACCCGCTTGTGCAGCTCGTCCTCCATGCGGAGGAGCTTGGCCGTCTCCTCCTCGGTGAGGCGGTACACCGGGATGCCGGTCCAGTTGGCCAGCACCTCGGCGATGACCTCTTCGTCCACGACGTCGAAGAGGTCGACCCCTTCGGCCCGCCATTCAGCCTCCATCGCCTCCTTGCTGTCGAGGCGGTCCTTCTCCTGCTCGGCGAGCTTCTTGGCCTGGTCGAACGCCTGCTTCTCGATGGCCGACTCCTTGTCCGAGCGCAGCCGCGAGATCTCCTCCTCCAGCTTCTTGTAGGCGGGAGGGGTGGTCATCCGGCGGATGCGCAGGCGGCTGCCGGCCTCGTCGATCAGGTCGATGGCCTTGTCGGGTAGATAGCGGTCGGCCAGGTAGCGGTCGGCCAGGTTGGCCGCCGCCACCAGCGCCTGGTCGGTGATGGTCACGGCGTGGTGCGATTCGTAACGGTCGCGCAGGCCCTTGAGGATCTCGATGGTGAGGGCCACGTTGGGCTGCTCGACCTTGATCGGCTGGAAGCGCCGCTCGAGGGCGGCGTCCTTCTCCAGGTGCTTGCGGTACTCGTCGATGGTGGTCGCTCCGATGGTCTGGAGCTCGCCGCGGGCCAGCATGGGCTTGAGAATGGAGGCGGCGTCGATGGCGCCCTCGGCCGCCCCGGCTCCGACCAGGGTGTGCAGCTCGTCGATGAACAGCACGATGTCCCCGCGGGTGCGGATCTCCTTCAGCACCTTCTTGAGGCGCTCCTCGAAGTCCCCTCGGTAGCGACTTCCGGCCACCAGGGCTCCGAGGTCGAGGGTGTAGAGCTGCTTGCCGGTGAGGGTCTCGGGGACGTCGTCGGCCACGATGCGCTGGGCCAGACCCTCCACGATGGCCGTCTTGCCGACCCCCGGCTCACCGATGAGCACCGGGTTGTTCTTCGTTCGGCGGGACAGCACCTGCATGACCCGCTCGATCTCCTTTTCCCGCCCGATGACCGGGTCCAGCTTCCGGTC
>DASZIO010000037.1:0-113949 GCA_035949055.1 Acidimicrobiales bacterium | reverse complement strand
GTGGAGGCCGACTACGCCCGCACCCACAGCGTGCACACCGCGTTGGGCGACGCCACCGGCAAGGCCAGCGTCAGCCTGCCCATCGACCATGCCCTGCCGGGGGTCACGGTGCCCGTCAAGGTCACCGCCACCCTGGCGCGGTCCAAGGTCAGCTGCCAGTCGTCCTTCACTCCCGCCGCCGCCGCCCTAACGGCACTGCCACCCCTCACTACTTTCACCAAGGTGTCGTCGCTGCTCCCCGGGCTGCCGACGGTGGCCCAACTGCCCACCCTCCCGGCGCCGACCACCGGGAAGCCGACTCCGCTGCCACCCCCGGCACCGCCGGTGATCATCCCGCCGCCACCGCCACCGCCCCCGCCACCGCCCCCGCCGCCGCCTCCTCCGGCGACCCTGACCGTCTCGACGTCGTCGCTCCCGGCCGGACAGGTCGGCATGCCCTACAGCTTCCAGCTCCAGTCGACTGGCGGCACGCCTCCGGTCTCGTGGACGATCAGCCCGCTCCCTCCCGGCCTGACGGCGACGACCGGCGGCCTCATCAACGGCACCCCGACCACGGCTGGCTCGGCCGCCGTGACGGTCACCGGCACCGACTCGGGATCCCCGGCGCAGACCGCGAGCGCCCCCCTCACCCTCAGCATCGCCGCGGCACCGCCGCCTCCTCCGGCGACCCTGACCGTCTCGACGTCGTCGCTCCCGGCCGGTCAGGTCGGCACGCCCTACAGCTTCCAGCTCCAGTCGACTGGCGGCACGCCTCCGGTCTCGTGGACGATCAGCCCGCTCCCTCCCGGCCTGACGGCCACGACCGGCGGCCTCATCAGCGGCACTCCGACCACGGCTGGCTCGGCCGCCGTGACGGTCACCGGCACCGACTCGGGATCCCCGGCGCAGACCGCGAGCGCCCCCCTCACCCTCACCATCGGCGCGGCACCGCCGCCGCCCATACTGCCGCCGACGATCCTCTGAGCCTCTGGCCCCTGGCCGCGCGGGCCGACCCGAGTGGAGGCTCAGACAGATGGACTGGCCGCCCAGGAGTCAGCCATTAGGGCTGAATGCGATCGCCGCGAGCGGGATCTGGTGAGGATTGCGAGCGACACCGGAACTGGGAAGGGCTTGGCTACCAGGGCCGCCTTCGAGGAGCACTGGAGGACCTGCGGGTCGAGCCGACGGGGTCGTGGCAGCAAAGCTCGACTGGGTCAGTTGGTCTGTAACGGACTTCGCCAACCTGATGGCCGAGTCCGACAGGAAGGACTGGGCCCTTGTTCTGCTCGAGATTGGGGTCGACACCACCACGCCGAACGGAAAATTCGTGGCCAACGTCATGCCTCGGTCGCCGAGCGGAGCGAGAGCTAATCGGTCAGCGCACGGCGGACGCTATGCAGCCAAGCGTGCTGAGGGAATCCACTGCGGGCGCCCACCAAAGGGTCTTACTCAAACCGTCAGCCAAGAAAGCACGGGTGAGGCGACCCGATGGTGCCCCCTGCAAACTGTCGCGGGCTTTTCAGATGTACCCACGAATGACGTAAACCGTGAAGAGCAAGAATGTCGTCGGGGTCGGGCTTGCACGTTCACGATGTAGTCCAGCGACAGTCGCAAGGCGTCCATGACTTACAACCTGACCAGACGTCAGCCGGCCTCATTTGTGGCGGAGCCGGGTTGAAACGATGCTTTCGCCGAAGTACGCGATGTCGTAGTAATGGATGACGAACGGTCCGGTCAGCATGGCCTCGAAGGTGGCCGTGAAGCCGTGCTCCGTCCGCCACGCCAGGTAGTCGTCGTAGTTGTGGCGCTCAGTCCACTGCGTGACGCCGGCGACATGATCGGGATCGTCCTGATCGCGGACGATCCGGATGATCTCACAGCCATCGTGCTGCAGGCTCTCGCCCAGAATCTCGATCAGAAGGTTGGCGACATCGTTCCCTCGGCCTGGCTGGGCAAAGAACTCGGTGGTGACCAGGGTGCTCATTCTGGCGAATTCCTTTCCGTTTCCTGCAGGGAACTTGGTGAAGTGGAATCCGAGCCGAAAGCGGGCCCACGGCAGGCAAGATCGCGGTCAGTACGGACTCGGCTGATTGGCGATAATCGTGAGGCTCGTGATCTTGTCGTCACAGATCCCGAAGTAGCTGGTCAGGACCAGATCGTCGGGCAGGTTGGCCTTGTCGTAGGTCCCGTCGATGCGTGCACGGACGATGATGTCGCCGTAGTGGTCGAGGACCTCGCGGACCTCCATCGTGACGTGGTCCCCGACCATCTCCTTGGCGAGGAAGGCACGGATCGCATTGGTGCCCCACATTTCCCGGCTGACGTCATTGACGTAGGCGTCGGGGGTGAACGTGGCGACGATCCGATCGAGGTCGAAGGCGTTGACGGCCGCGACGAACTCGGCCACTACACCTCGGAGTTCGGTGGCAACAGGCATGGCTTCCTCCCTTGTTCTGATCGGCCCCTATGGCCGCGAGCCCATGCTGGACGATGCCTCCAGGGGAGAGTCAAGGGGTACGTGCCGGATTGACTCTCCCCCTAGGGGAGGGTCGAGACTGGCCACATGGCTGGCTCGTTGACGATCGGCGACTTCTCGCGTGTCACCTTCCTCAGCGTGAAGACCCTGCGCCACTACCACCGGGTCGGCTTGCTCGAACCGGCAGACGTCGACCCGGTCACCGGCTACCGCCGCTACACGAGCGCCCAGATCCCGGTCGCGCAGGTGATCCGACGGTTCCGGGATCTCGACATGCCGCTAGACGACATCGGCTCCGTGCTCCGGGCACCCGATCAGACAACTCGGTCCCAGCTCATCGCCGCCCACCTCACCCGCCTGGAGGAGACCCTCGCTGAGACCCAGCGCGCCGTGGCCTCCCTGCGCGAGCTGCTCGAACACCCCTCCCGGTCCGCCGTGATCGAGCACCGTCGGATACCCGCAACCCAGACCGCCGCCATCAGGTCCACGGTGGAGCTCGGGGATCTGCCGGCCTGGTATCAGGGGGCAATGGGTGAGATTCAGGGGACCCTCTCGGCGCAGGACATCGTCGCCTCGGGGCCGCCCGGCGGGATCTACGCTCACGAGCTGTTCACTGAGGAGCGCGGTGACGCCACGCTCTTCCTCCCCGTGACGGGCGAGGTCCGGCCGGTAGGGCGGGTCGGACCGATCTGGGTGCCGGGGGCAGAGCTGGCCGTCATCGTCCACAACGGCTCCCACGACGACCTGGACCGCTCCTACGGGGCGCTGGCGACGTACGTGAGCGAACACACCCTCGCGGTGGACGGTCTGATCCGCGAGTACTACTTGATCGGACCCCCCGAGGCCGACGACGAGTCGACGTGGAGGACCGAGATCTGCTGGCCGATCTTCGACACCGCCATAGGCGTTGGTTGAGTCGTGCCAGGTGGGGCGATCACCCTGGGATCTCTGGCATGATGCGGTCGTGGCCAGCACGTATGGCGCTCCGTCGGCTGTGGTATTGCGGGGTAGGCGGAACGAGTGCAGGGCGCTCGATCGACTGCTAGAGGGCGCGCGGGCGGGTCAGAGCGGGACACTCGTATTGTCCGGAGAGGCCGGGATCGGAAAGTCTGCCTTGCTCGAATGGGCAATCGAGTCTGCCTCGGACATGACCGTGCTGCGTGCGTCGGGAGTGCAGTCGGAGATGGAGCTCGCATTTGCCGCCCTGCATCAGTTCTGTGCACCTCTTCTCGACTTGCTCGACCGGCTCCCGGGTCCCCAGAGCGACGCCCTGCAAACGACGTTTGGGCTCAGCTCAGGAGCAGTGCCGGACCGCTTCTTCGTTGGTCTCGCCGTCCTGGGGCTCCTGTCTGAAGCGGCGGACGAGGGTCCGATCCTTTGTGTTGTCGACGACGCACAGTGGCTCGATAGATCCTCGGCAGAGACCCTCGTGTTCGTCGCACGGAGACTGCTGGCTGAATCACTGGTGATGCTCTTCGGGACGCGGGGGCGCTGGGAGTTGCTGGCCGGACTGCCGGAGCTATCGGTCGAGGGGCTCCCGTACAACGACGCATGCGAGTTCCTGGCGGCCGTGGTACCGGGACCTCTGGACGAACGAGTTGCCGCACAGTTAGTGGTTGAGACGAAGGGGAACCCGCTTGCTCTGCTTGAGCTGCCGCGAGGGCTCTCGTCGTCGGAGCTCGCAGGAGGATTCGGGTTACCGCGCGCCCTATCACTCGAAAACAAGATCGAGGAGAGTTATCGGCAGCGACTGGACCTTCTGCCACAGGATACGCAGACCTTGTTGCTGCTGGCGGCAGCAGAGCCATTAGGGGATCCAGCCCTTCTCTGGCGCGCCGCGCAGCAGCTTGGCATCACACCGGAGGCCGCGCGCTCTGCCGAGTCGGAGGGTCTGCTGAGCCTGGACGGTACTGTGGTGTTCCGTCACCCCCTTGTGCGCTCAACCGTCTACGGGTCAGCTGAGCCGAGCGAGCGGCGCGTGGTCCATCGCGCCCTGGCCGAAGCGACTGATCCACAGCTCCACCCAGATCGGCGTGCGTGGCACCTCGCCGAGGCGGCGTGGATGCCGGACGAGGAGGTGGCCGCGGAACTCGAACGGTCAGCACAAAGGGCGCAGGCCCGAGGAGGAGTTGCGGCAGCGGCTGCATTCCTGGAGCGAGCCACGGAGCTGACGCCAGCGGAAGAGCGCCGGTCGGGGCGCGCGCTCGCGGCAGCCGACGCAAAGGTGCAGGCTGGCGCACTCGGCGACGCTCTTCGCCTAGTGGGGACTGCGGAGTCAGGGGTACTGAGCGAACTAGAGCAGGCGAGGGCCGGGTTGCTTCGTGGACGGATTTCGTTCAACACGACACGAAGCACTGACGCCGCAGCACTGCTGCTCAATGCCGCGAAGCAGCTCGAGCATCTGGATCCCGAGCTGTCACGCGAAACGTACCTCGATGCACTGACGGCCGCTATCTTCGCGGGGCCGCTGGCCGGACCAGGCGCGAGTTCGCACGATGTGGCGGAAGCGGCGAAGGCGGCACCACATGCGCCGAAACCACGGAGTCTGGATCTGTTGCTCGACGGCTTCGCTACAGCTCTCAGCGAGTCGTATGCATCGGCGGTACCGATTCTGCGCCAAGGCCAGAGCTTAATCGTGCAGGAGTCTCAGACTGCGCAACTGCGCGGACTGTGGGCGGCGACCGTGGCGGCACTCTTCCTCTGGGACGACGAAGCATGGGAGCGGTTAGCCGAACTGCACCTCGAATTGGTTCGCGAGACTGGAACACTCGGTGAGCTCGTGGTTGCACTGGGTCACTGCGGCCAGATGCATGTCCTCGCGGGTCAGTTCGAATCGGCCTCGTCGCTCCAAGAGGCACTACAAAGGGCTACGGAACTGACAGGAAGTCCCTTGGCTCCATACCACCAGGTTGGAATGGTGTCAATGCGCGGACGAGAGGCCGAGGCGAGACGCGTAATCGATAGAGCTCGCACCGAGGTTGTCGGACGGGGCGAAGGGGCCGGCCTGTCGTTCATGGATTGGGCGGAGTCCGTGCTCTACAACGGACTTGGACGCTACAAGGATGCGCTGGCCGCGGCGCTTCGCGTTGTCGACCAGGCGGAGCTGGTTCCTGTGAACTGGACAATGCCCGAGCTGATCGAGGCGGCCGTACGAGTCGGAAACCGCTCACTGGCCACAAAGGCCGAAATGCGGCTGACTGAGCGCAGCAAGGCGAGCGGGACGGAGTGGGCGCTAGGAGTCGCCGCTCGCTCGCGCGCGCTACTAGCAGACGATGACGATGCCGATGACCTCTACAGCGAAGCAGTCGAACGACTCGCAAATACCCGTGTCGCCACGGACTTGGCTCGGGCTCGCTTGGTCTACGGCGAGTGGCTTCGACGCCGGCGCCGTCGCGTGGATGCTCGCAGGGAGCTTCGAACCGCTTACGAGATGTTCACGGACTTCGGAATGGAGGCGTTTGCCGAGCGAGCTCGCGTCGAACTGTTGGCCACTGGCGAGCGTTTGCACAAACGTACCGTCGAGACCGCGATCGACTTGACACCGCAAGAGGCCGAGATCGCGCGGCTTGCCCGCGACGGGCTCTCCAACAGCGAGATCGGCGCACGCCTCTTTATCAGCAAGCACACCGTCGAGTACCACATGCACAAGGTCTTCGGTAAGCTCGGCATCAGTTCGCGCACCAAGCTCGTACAGGTGCTTCCGTCCGAGTCAAGCGGCGCCATTCTTCTCAAGCCGTAGTACCGCTGACCTTGAGCGCATCGAGGCGACGCTCGGTCGACCGCCTTCGAAGACGAGCGTCTCCCAAGCCCGGCGGTATGAACCCTCGACGCCCAACGACACTCGATGCCGTCGGGCGGACGGGGTGCGATTCGATCTCCTAGTTGTAAATGCCGTGGTGCATGATCAACGGCTATTCGACTACAGGCTGGCCTGGAGGCCCGCCCTCTCCGCTCGACGCTCCTTCGGATCCTCCAGTTCTTCGCCCCCTGTCCGATGTACGACGCCGATCAAAGAGAATGAAGAGACACCAACCTGCTGCAATTGGTATCCAGAATGTCGCTGTTCGGAAGATCAACACCGCACCGAGGGCGCTCTTCGAATTCAGGCCCGCTGCGACAAGACCAGCCGTAAGAGTGCCTTCAACCACGCCCAATCCACCAGGAGTCAGATTGAAACTGCTGACGGTGGCTCCAGCGCTGTAGACGAGAAGCACCTTGCTCCACGGTACGTTGACTCTGACAGCGAGGATTGCAGCGACCAAACATGCCGCACCACTAACCCAATTGACAAGCGATAGAACTCCCGCTTCAGCCCATCTCCTGCGAGTCATGTGAAATGACACGAATTTCCGGAGAGTTTGGTCGACTGTACTAGTTGAGGCCTGATCACGGCCATGCCGCACGCGTAGAGTTTGTCTTGCAACCCTCAAGGCGATGTCACTCGCCAATTTCCGAAGTGTGGGCCGCCGCAAGGCGACGATCATGATGATCCCAGCGAGAACGATCGCAGCGGATGCGACGCCAGCGAGGCTTGCAACCAAGTTTCCGGAAACAAGAGCACCGACGATCAACAACACCGACCACGCGATCGAAGAGAGCATCCAAGCTGTCCCGAGCGCCCACATTGCGGCCGCGGGATCACTTCCGAATCTCACGAACCGCCGGAAGGTGAAGGTGGTGCCGGCTCCTGGTCCGATCAGGGGAAGCGTAAAAGAAATGGCGTTCCCTATGATGGCAGTTGCTGCCATCGACGGAATCGAGATGTAACCGCCTATCGAGCGCAAGACAATTCGCTGGGTACGGGCGAACGTCATGATGGAGATCAGTTCACACGCGAAGGTGACGGCGACCCAATACCCGTCAGCGTTGATGGCGGCCGCGAGTGACCGCGCGATTGTGGAGTGTGCGAGCAGGACAGCAATCGCTAGTGCGACAACCGCCACGGTCTCGACAATCAGCCATGGCCACGAGCGACCAACCCGGAGCGAACCTTCATTTTGGATCATCGCGAGACGAAGACTATTTCCGAGCCATCGGGGGCGATCTCCCACGTCCCGGGCACAAAGCCACGAATCTCAGAGACTAGCCTTTCGTCATGAGTAACCCCACTTCTCGCCCCATCGTGGATACTCAACGAACCCGATGAGGTTGCCGCTCTGCGGGTGATCTGAGCGTTCTCGAGTGACATTCTTTGCTCGTGTTCCTTGACACGCTTACCGTTCCTGTTCCGGTGTTGTCTGCGTTTGGAGCAATACCTCACGCAATGCCGCTAGTCGCGGGTGCTGATGGACCGAGTCCCCTTTCTGCCGTCCTGCGAGGCCGCTGGGCCCTAAGAACCAACGGCCCGGCACGAAGAAGAGCTCCGCCGCCGACGGCGCCGGCTGCGAAGAATCCCGCCACCCACCAGAAGGTGGTGTCGTAGCCGTGTGCCGACGCCAACCCATTCACTACCTGCCGGTTGGCCGCGGCAACGGCGTGGTTCGCGGCAATGTAAGACGAGATGGCGCCCGCAAAAATGGTGTTCAAAAGGGATGTTCCGACCGAGGCACCCAATTGTTGGCTGACGGTGACGGTCGCGGAGGCAACGCCAGCGTCCTGGGGAGCCACCCCGAATGTCCCGGTGTTGATCGCCGGCGCGATCACCATGCCCATCCCTATGGCCACCAAGATCAGCGGACCCAGAAGGCCCTCTGTGTATCCAGTGTGCGCACCCAGTTGGGCCAACCACACCATCGCGCCCGATGCAATGAGCATTCCGAACCCGATCAGCGGCTTCGGCCCGAACCTGGGCATCAGAACGATAGTGGACAGGTTGGAGAAGATTGCCGAGCCGATGCTGATCGGAAGGAACGCGACACCGGTCACAAGCGGCGAAAACCCGAGGGTCAGCTGCATGTAGTACGTCAAGAACAAGAAGGTGCCGAACAACCCAGCCCCCGCGATGAACATTGCAAGGTAGGCACCGCCACGATTGCGGTCGAGCACCACGCGTGGTGGCAACAGAGCGTGGGGCGACCGAAATTGCCACAGCGCGAACGTCACCAACAAGGCTGCGCCCGCAGCAAGAAATCCATACGTGGACGGCGCGTGCCAGCTGTGAGATGCGGCCCTCGAGCACCCATACACCAGGCAAAACACGGCACCTGTCACCAGTAGCACGCCCGGGATGTCGAGTTTGGGCTTGATGGGAGAGGGTTGCCTTCGCAACAGCATTGCGCCGCCGACAAATGCGACGCTGGCGAAGAGGAGGTTCACGTACAGTGTCCACCGCCAGGACAAGTATTCGGTGAGCAGGCCGCCCAGCAGCAGTCCAACAGCTCCGCCGGCTATCGCAATCGCCCCATAGATGCCGAAAGCCTTGCTGCGGTCCTTGGGATCTGTGAACGTGGTCACCAGAAGCGACAGAGCCGAGGGCACTAAGAGCGCAGCGAACGCGCCCTGGCACGCCCGCGCTGTCACCAGCATCGTGAAGTTGACCGAGGCGCCACCGATGGCCGACACGCCAGCAAATCCAGCCAGGCCGGTGAGAAAGGTTACCTTCCGGCCGAGCAGATCCGACAGCCTTCCGCCGAGGAGGAGCAGGCTGCCGAACGACAGAGTGTATGCGGTGACGACCCACTGCCGGTCCACCGTGGTGAAACCCAGGTCTCGCTGAGCGGACGGCAGCGCGATGTTCATGATCGTGAGGTCTAGGACCACCATGAGTTGTGCGATGCCGACGACGCCCAGAATGAGCCAGCGACGACTATCTCCGGGATTACCAGCCGAGGTTGGATCAGAGCTGAGATTCGTCACTTCTTGTCCGGTCCTTGTTTGGGAACGACCCAGTCCTCGCACTGTAAGAGTCCGGACGGGGATGGTGGTTTTGCTACTCACCCCATTTTCAAGATGGCCGAGGGTCATGGCATCCACGAAGCCCGTAGTTCTGGCTAGGGCCGCGCCAATGCCTGCGACCAACTACGTGCTCGGAGCGCCTGCTCAAGTGGCGCAGATCGGGAACCCGGGGCGAAGAAGGATCGACGTGCCCTAGCGGGACCCGGTAACGAAACGTTGGCCAGATCGGTGCCGCCCGTGAGCCACGCTGGCAGAGGTGGAGCTACCCTCGGACCGGCTCTGACCTGCTGATCCCTGGGTGGTGAACCTTCGACTCGGATGCTTGCGTCCAACCTCGATAGGGCCATGTCGCCATCGTGACCACAACGGTCGGTAGCCGCATCAATAAATCCACTATTCTTCGAAGCCGGCCCCTTCGTTTCGTTGACTTCAGCCCCTGCTTCCCTGCTCAATCACCAGGTTCACTGGAGGGCAGGGAGTCTCTGACATCTGCCCAGGCTGTGAGAGTCGTTCGACCGCCCAAGCGATGATCCCCGTTTCACCTATTCGCATGGCGCGGACCGTCGTTTCGATCCGCCTGTCCCGTGCTACGAGTTGGCCCTCCACGGAGATGCAATCGGGATTGCCGAGCCGAGACTAGGGCGCTTTTAGATGCCAAGTCACGTACCTTTCCCCTCACAATGCCCTGAAGAGAGAGGAGAGATCAATGAACATCGCACTCACAGGTAGCACCGGGTTCGTGGGATCCCACATCCTGTCTGAGCTCGTGTCGCACGGTCATCAGGTGACAGCCCTCGTTCGCAGCGAGGACGAGGCGATCGGTGTGTCGAAACAAGGGGCCAAGACCGCAGTGGTAGACCTCTATGACCGACCTGCTGTCGTCAGGCTGTTGACGAACATGGACGGTTCTGTCCACGCAGCCAGTCCAGGAGACGAAACGAGCGCGGCCCTCGATTCCGCGATGGTGGACGCGGTGATCGAGGCATTCTCTGGTACTGGCAAGCCACACATTCAGATCAGCGGCATTTGGGTGTACGGAACCAACACTGACATCACGGAGAAGTCCACTTTCAACCCGCCACCCATGGTCGCGTGGAAAGCGAATGTCGAACAGCGTCTGCTCGACGCGGACGGCCTAAGGGCAATCGTCCCGTTAGTAAGTGTTGCTTACGGCGACTCCGGCGGTGGGGTCCCTGGGGTACTCCTTGGTTCTCCTCGAGACGATGCGGGAAATCTGATCATGATCGGAAACGGCCAACAGCACTGGTCGACGGTGCACGTAGCCGACATTGCGGACTTCTTCCGTCGTGCCTTGGAGAACGATTCCGTCCGCGGCTACTACGTAGTCGGGAACGGAGTCAACCCGACGGTCGCTGAGCTCACGAAGGCCGCTGCGGTCGCCATCGGTGCACCAGGGGCGGTTCCTGGTTCCGACGATGAGGCTCGTGCCCGTCTAGGTGATTACTTCGCGGGGGTACTCCTCCTCGACCAGAGCACCAAGGCTGCGCGGGCACGTGGAGAGCTTGGCTGGCAGCCCAGGCACCCCTCACTCAGCGACGAGTTCCGCACAGGCAGCTACCACCAATAACGCAGGCATTTGTTGAGGAGGAGTGCCATGGGGACTGGCGTCGATGCGCGCTACTTGGACCAGAACACAACCGCTCTACTCGGCATCGCATAGGCCAAGTGGGAAAGATGTCGCAATTCAACCTTGGTCGACGATTAGTGGACCGATTGGGCTACGGCGCCATGCGACTGGCTGGGCCTGACGTATTCGGGCCACCGCCCGATCACCATGGGTCCATTGCGGTACTGCGAGCGGCCGTAGATGGTGGAGTCAATCACATTGACACCGCCCAGTATTACGGGCCCGACGTCGTCAACAATCTGATCCGAGAATCCCTCTATCCCTATCCCGATGATCTCGCAATAGTGACGAAGGTTGGTGCTCGGCGCGATAGGGCCGGCCGGATCCTCCTCTACAACGAGCCCGAGGAACTGAGACTTGGCATCGAGGAGAACTTGATCAGTCTGAATTTGGAGCAGCTCGCCGCAGTCAACCTGCGCTTAGTTGATGGCGCGCCAGCAGACGCCTTTTTCGATGATCAGCTGGCTGCCATGATTCAAGCTCGCGAAGACGGTCTGATCGAAGGCGTGGGCCTGAGCAACATCACCGTTGCACATCTGCGCCGCGCATTGGAAGTCACAGACATCGTTTGCGTGCAAAACCTCCTCAACCCGGCAGATCTGACGTCACTTCCGGTGTTGCGCGCATGCACAGAGACGGAGATAGCTTTCGTACCCTTCTTCTCCCTTGGAGCGGGAGCTGGCGGATCGAGTTCCGTACTAAGCGATCCGCGCGTCCAAAGGGCGGCTCGACGCATATGCGTTACGCCGGCCCAGGTGGCACTAGCCTGGGCTCTCGACCTCGCGCCGAACGTCTTGCTGATCCCGGGTACGGCCTCCATCCGGCACCTAGCCGAGAACCTCGCCGCTTCGGGCATCGAATTGGATGAACAGGCGCGGCACGAGCTGCGCCTGCGTGTCGCATCCGGCTGATTCGCTGCACCTTAACCAGACAGCCGGGGCAGTGGTCCATCCTGGCTCACCCGCTCGCAGATCGACGGATCTGGAGACCAACCGCTGTCCCATGATGTGCATCCATCCAACGAGCTGCTCCGCTGGGTGCTGCGCCGGAACGTCTACCGCAAGTCGATGGACTGACCCAGAGCCCTGACTAAGGAGTTCGGGCTGTAATGACTATTGGGTCGGATGGGGGCGGATTGCCCCTTGGAGACCGGACCACTTGGGCGACTGCCTTTCCATACGGTGCTACTGGGTAACCGTGAGCGTGGCCGCGTTTGTCTCCTCCGAGCCGAACATGTTGGTGAACTTCGCCCGGAACAGGAAGCCGTTGGCGAAGAGTTGGGCCGGCTGGGTTGTGTAGCTGGTCTTCGTGTACGGCGGGGATGTGGTGTTGTCGGTCGTTGTGGCGCCCGGGATGTCCGCCCATGGTTTGTTGCCCGGCTTGACCTGCCACTGCACCGTGGGCTTCGGATTGCCAATGCTAACCGCCATGAACGTCGCCATCCCACCTACCTTGACCGATTGATTGGCGACGGGGCCAGCCAAGGTACCCATGGGTCTGAAGAGCACCGTGAGGATGACCGTGTTGGTCGTGACAGTTCCTTGCGAGTTCGAAAAGGTTGCGCGGAACCGGAGGCCATTGTAGAAAGCGTTGCTCTTTCCAAGTTCGAGAGTGTCTTTTGCAGGGCCGGAACTAGTGAACGTCTTTCCTCCGTCTTGCGAGTACTCCCATGCGACGGTGGGCTCCGGATTGCCAGCCGCATGGGCCCTTATCGTCACCGGCTCGTCATTTCTGACTGTCTTGTCAGCGGGCTGGACGGTGATGGCCGGCTTGCTGAGGGGGGCCGCCTGGGCAGGCCGGGGCAGCACAACCGCCGCGAACAAGACCAACAGCACCGAAGCGAGTAGAAGCAGACGTCGCATACGCATCCTCCGCACATCCCCAACGCTTGGGAGGCTGGCGACCAGTTGGCAGGGTCTCTGTCAACCCGCGGCCGAGGTGAACGCGGGCCCGGTATGGGACCGGGACCAGGTGGCGCCGTGGGCCGGAAGACTGGGAGCCTGAACTGCTCGAAGCGCCGGCTCACCATGCGCCAGTCGTGGGGCAGCTCGACGTCCAGTCGAACCACTTGACCCTGTCCAACACAGCTGCTATTTAGCGTGCTGAGGGGCCGAGGAGACCACCAGGGGGAACAACGGTGAAATGCCTTCGGCTCGTCGTTTTGGTGGCTCTATTTGCCATCGTGTTGACGATCGTGGCGATGCCAGATTCTGCAGGCGCGGCGGCAATCCCTAATCCTCTTGGAGGACCATACGTAGCGCTAGGGGATTCGTTTTCTTCTGGAGAAGGAGCCCCTCCCTACATGCCCGGAACAGATGTCGGAACTGGTCACCCGATAGACAGGAACCAGTGTCACCGATCGTCCCTCGCCTACCCGAGTCTGGTCGCGGCCAGGTTCGGCGTACCCCCCGCAAGCTTTCAGTTCTGGGCATGCAGTGGGGCTGTGGTAGCGAACGTCGTGGGTCCGCTCGCCCTCGGTGGTGAGGGGCAATGGAACGAGGCAGTACAGCTCGGCCATCTCAACAACCAAAATGCAAAGCTCGTGACGATTTCCATCGGGGGAAACGACGCCAACTTTGGAGGGATCGCGCACGCTTGCATCGGACAGCTCACGACGCCGGCTACAGCCGTGTGCACGGCGGCTATCGCCAGGCTGGGGACGCCGATGTTCCCGATCCTGACAGGCGGAGGACTCGAACAGCTGGTTCGAGTGGGCTTGAAGGTCAGCGGGCCGACTCCTTGTCCTGCGTGCGCCCCCGGCATTGCGGTCAAGGGAAGGGAGTTCGCTACCCAAACGGTGATGTGGACGCTGAATGCGCCGAGCCTGACCAGCTTGTACAACCAGATCGCTACCTTGGCTCCGAACGCGGAGATCCGGATCGTTCTGTATCCACCCGTGCTACCGGCGACGATTGCGACTCCGTACTGTCTCCTGGGCTTCAACAAAGAACTTCCCGCTGCCTCGGTTGCCGCACTCTCGGGCTTTGAGACCACGTTGAATGGTGTGGTAGCCGCGGCGGTCGCCGCGACGAAGAACCCGAGGATTGCCGCTGTGAACCCAGCTGCTGGCTTCGCCGGTCGAACATTGTGCAATGTGGTACACGCAGCCACCCGGTTCCGCAATCCATACACGACTTCCACCGGCTCCTGGTTCAATGAAATCGTCGGGACAGGAACCGCCGAGAGCTTCCACCCAAACGCTGCCGGGCAGGCTGCGCTTGCGGCCGCCGTGAACGCTTCGTAGTGGGTCTCAAGGCCCTCGCGGTTACCTCCGATGGCGTCCGTGTGCTGGACTCGTCGTAGCAAGGGTCTTCCGCCGAACCCGAGACGTTGTGCGTAAGTCCCGAGCCAATGTCTATTGGAAATGCGAGCGGCGGAGGCTGTCGCCGGCCATATTCCTCCGCTTGCGTCCGTCCGGCCGCAGGTATTGACCCGATTTGTTAGTTGGTGAAGGCTGGCGGTTGTGATGCCCGAGACTCGCTACGCCAAGAGCGGGGATGTCCACATCGCGTACCAGGTCTCGGGCGATGGACCTCTCGACGTGGTTCTAGTCCCTGGATTCGTCTCCAATGTCGAGTTGGCGTGGGACATGCCGTTCTCCGGTCCTGCGATGCGAAAGATTGGGTCCTTCGCCCGGGTCATTTCATTCGACAAGCGGGGAACTGGTCTGTCCGATCGGGCGGTCGGAGTTCCCACACTCGAGCAGCGGATGGACGACGTGCGGGCTGTGATGGATGCCGTGGGCGTCGACCGCGCCGCGCTCTGGGGGATCTCAGAAGGCGGGCCGATGTGCATACTCTTCGCTGCAACGTATCCGACACGCACCTCGGCGCTGGTGCTGCAAGGCTCCTTTGCCCGACTGGTCCAATCTCCCGACCAACCATTCGGCTACCCGCCGGAGGCGGTTGCGCCCATCATCGCGGCGTTCGAGGAGCAGTGGGGCACGGGATCAGTCGTGGCCAACTTCTTCCCCAGTGCGGCCGACGACCCGGCGATGCGGGACCAGTTCGCCCGCTACGAGCGCAACGGTGCCAGCCCAAGTGCGATGGTGGGCATCGTCGAGATGGTTGCCGCCATCGACGTGCGACCGGTCCTGCCGACGATTGGCGTCCCGACGGTCGTCGTGCATGGCGCTGGTGATTCGGTCATATCGGTGGAGCATGGCCAATACCTCGCCGAGCACATCCCCGGTGCTCGTTACATCGAACTGGCCAGCGAGGATCACCTGACGATTCGCGAGGACGAGGCCGGGCCCTTCGATGAGATCGAGGAGTTTCTGACGGGACATCGACCGGCGCCCAATCCCGAGCGAATCCTGACCACTGTCCTCTTCACCGACATTGTCGACTCCACGCGTCGAGCTGCTGATTTGGGCGATCAGCGCTGGCGCGACCTTCTCGACCACCATGACGATGTCCTGCGTCGCCTGCTCGACCGGTTCCGCGGTGAAGAGATCAAGACAACCGGAGACGGATTCCTCGCTGCATTTGACGGTCCAGCCCGGGCGGTGGAGTGCGCAATGGCCGCATCCGAGGCGGTCCGATCACTCGGCATCGAGTTGCGCGCCGGAGTCCACACCGGTGAGTGCGTACGGAGAGGCAGTGACCTCGGCGGCATTGGAGTTCATATCGGAGCGAGAGTCGCTGCGCTCGCAGAGGCGAGTCAGGTGCTGGTCTCGCGCACCGTGACCGATCTCGTGGCTGGGTCCGGCCTCGGGTTCGCAGACCGTGGCGAGCACGAACTCAAAGGCGTGCCGGGGATGTGGCGCCTTTTCGCCGTAAACGTTCCGGCTCATGCGGTTCCGATCGCTCGATGACTGAAGGAAGCTCCCGGCGCAAGAACGACGGGTGCGCCAAACCGCCTTACGTGGTTCGGGGCACCCTCGAACGCACCGGCGCGGTATGTCCGGCAGAGTGGCACCACGATCGCGGCCGGCAGCGAGCATCGGACTCGGGCCGCACTCAACTGTGCGGCCTCCCAATGAGAGGACCCAGCGATGGCTGATAGAGAAGAACCACGAGATGTCGGGACATTTCAGTCCCGGGACGACGGACAGCTCCACTTCACTCCGGAGACCGAGGCATCGACCTTTCCTGTGACCGCCCCCACCGACGCAACACCGCTGGAGGAGGACGAGCCGGAAGGTGTGATTCCCCCGAGCCCGCTCTGGGCCATGAAGGACCGTCGGCACGAGCAGTGGCCACACCTCTTCGGGCATCCGGACCGCATCCGGGTTTGTGTCGGCACTGGTGATGCAGCTGTTTATGCCATCGACGACGGCAAACGGCACTGCATGATCGGTCGTCGCGTTGGCGAGACAGCGGACGGGTGCTCCTACAGCCTGACTGCCCGGGTTTCCAAAGAAACCTACGAGTCGCTTGTCTCGGGTGCCACCGACGGGAAGCAAGCCTTCCTGGCCGGCATTGACGCCGGGCTTACGGGCATCGTCCAGGCTTCCGGTGTCTCCAATGTCTTCGACGTCGACTTCTACCAGCATCCAGAGGACATCCCGGCCGAGTACTTGCCGCCGGAACCGTTCATCGAGTTCGCCAACGATCTTCCCACTGCCGATCGCTGATCAGGGACGTGCGCGGGCAGCTCTTCCAGTGCGTCCTGGGTGTGGGGATGGGGTGACCGGCGCGGTGTAGGCGGGCACACGAGCCTCGGCCTCACTATCGTCTGTGAATGGCTCTGAAGGTTCAAGGAGTGACTCCTGGCCTTCTGCCTGACGCTGACCGGTCTCGCCAAGTTCCTCACCACTCTGATCGGGACCGTCGTTGGGATTTGAGGCTCAATGGCCGATCCGGTCGTCGATCAGGGGGCAACCTGATCGGAGTCAACGGGCCGGCTGACTGACTGACCTCTGGAGCACCCGAACGAAGGGGATCGCTTGCCTGAGCGACTACTCATCCAAATATCCGACATCCATCTCACCGGCGGGGGAATGCTGCTACCGGGGGTACGGCCGCGCGACAACCTCTGTGCTGGGCTTTCCCTGGTGATCGACGCCGGGCTTGAACCCGACCTCTTCATCCTCACGGGCGACCTCGCCGACACAGGTGACCCCGAGTGCTACGAGGACTTGGCTGAAATCATGGACGCAGTGGCGGCATCGACCGGCGCAAGCGTCGCCTATTTACCTGGCAACCATGACGCTCACCCCCCGTTCCGCCGTCACCTCCTTCATTCAGCCCCGACATGGGAGACCATCAATCAGGTCTATTGGTGCGGTGATCTCAGAGTCGTCTGCCTGGATTCGGTCGTTCCCGGTGAGGAGTTCGGGGCACTCACGCACGAGACGCTGGGATTCCTTCGGGACACCTTGGCGACACCCGCGCCGGGCGGCACCGTTCTCGCTCTGCACCATCCTCCGATTCCATCCCCGGTCAAACCCATGTCCCACCTCAGGCTTCGGGAGCCCGAGGCCTTGGCAGATGCGATCGCCGGGTCAGATGTCCGTGTGGTGCTTTGTGGCCACAACCATCACGAAGGACTCGGTGCCGTCGCCTCGATACCCGTGTGGGTCTCGCCATCGGTCGCCTATCGGATGGATGTGCTGGCCCGAGCCGAGTTCCACAAACTTCCGGGTTCTGCCTTCTCACAAGTCGTCGTCGACGAAGGTGGAGTCACGGTGAGCGTCATTCCCATTCCTATTGGCGGCGCAAGGTAACGATCATGACAACTGCCCACATCGCTGAACCTGCACGGTGACCGCCGGGCGCGTCGCCCGTCCCATACTGACGCCAATGACACGCCGGTGGACGAGTAGTCAGCGGTCACCGGCGAAATGCAGATGCCGGAATCTGGAGCGGGGCCCCAGGTCTGCGTGGCCTGGAAGGCCGAGGACGTAGCACCCGCCGGACTGGCATTGAGCAGCGACGCCGGAGGAGTCCAACCACTGACTGCCTCGAGCGCGACTCATTCAGTTCCTCCTCACCAATGACGCAATCCCCGTCGCTTGAGTCATCTGTGAGGACAGGGGACGGCACGCCGCATGGATCGTCGGATCGACACCAGTAAGGCCTCGACGGCGCCGCTCCTCAGTGGCATTCGGGCGGTCTGCCGTCGCGGCACAGGCCCGAGATGAAGCCGACGATGGAGCACCGAGCCGGTCCCTTCGCGGCCCCCTCCAAGGAGGGGGGGCGGATGGGCGGTGCGTGAAAGTCAATGGGGAGTCAAGGACTCTTATGGCGGACCTCGAGGTGCACCACTTCTTATCGCCGCCGCTTCGCGCAAATCCTTAAAGGCCCCCGATTTGTGGTCGATACCCGTCTTAGCGGAAGGAGGGCACCATGAGACGATGGTTGGGTCCCGCACTGGCAGTGGTCACCCTGTTGCTCGTGGCTCAACCCACGCCGGCAGGGGCGGCCGACTCGCAGTTCGTCCACATCAAATTCGACGATCAGGCGCGCATGGTCACCATGACCCTTCCCACTTCGCCCTGCCGGCAGAGTGCGCGTTTCACTCGGTGCAATTGGGTGCTGTTCGTCGACGAGCCGGACATGCCGGGCCAGCCCGTGGTCGGCACGGCGACCGGCACCTCAGGCGTTCTGTCCGTGCCCTATCCGAGTGTGTGCGACCATGTGGGCCGTTTGCAGGCCGATGCCCTGGTTGGTCCGCCGTTGCGCAAGATGGTGGGATATCGGCATGGACTACTCAGCACCTGCCATTGCGCACCATCATCTCCGTGGCCCAACGCTGTGACAGGCGCCCCGACGGTTCATCTCCACTATCCCCAAGGGATCTACGTCGGGGAGGTCAACAACGACTGGACGCTCTACGCGACCCATCCGGGCTCTTCCGGCCAGGTATTCAGTGGGACCATCACCACGGATGGGACGTTCAGTGGTCTGAGCAGACTGAAGTTGGAGCACGTAGACAGGGCGTCCCAGACCGCTCCCAACGCGATCCAGTTCCGCTTCGTCAATGGTGGCTACCTCGACGGGATCAATTTCGCCTCCAATGATGCGTGCCATGCCACGTTCAACCTCAGCATCAACGGGTCGGCCGCCCCACCGGGCCAAATTTTTCTGGGCCCCACCCGGGCTCCCGCCACTTCGAGCCCCATGACGCTCACGCGGTAGCTGCGTCAGCTGCGGTAGCCGGGATGCCGGGTTGGGCCTATGGGCTCGGGGGTGGGAACGGCCCGCATCTGGACGGGCCCGGCCAGATCAGTGGAGCACCGTTCCGCCGTCCACGCTGATCACCTGACCGTTGATCCACTGGGCCTCGTCCGACATCAGATGGGCGACCATGGCCCCAATGTCCGCGGGCTCTCCCAGGCGCCAGCTCCGGGTATGACGGAGCGAGCGGGCCAGGATCTCCTCGGCCCCGGCGGCGGCGATCATCGGCGTGACGACCAGGCCGGGCGCGACCGCGTTGGCCCGAATTCGGTCTCGACCCCATTTGGTGGCGACATGGCGCACGAGGGCACAGACCCCCGCTTTGGCGATGGCGTAGGCCGGACGCGCCGGCTCCCCGAGGAAGGCGGCGGCCGAAGCGGTGTACACGAGGCTGCCGCCGCCCCGGGCGAGCAGGGCGGGCACCGCACTTCGGGTGCAGAGGAAGTGACCGCGAAGATTGACGGCCAGGATGTGGTCGAAGAGGTCCAACTGCATGGAGACGGCGTCGGTATCGCCCCCGATGGTGGCGGGGGAGAGGTCGGCCGCATTGGCGTGCACACCGTCGATGCCGCCAAAGTGCTCGGTCGCTCTTCGGAACAGTTCGCCGACCGAGGACTCATCGGCTATGTCCGTGTGAACGGCCAGTGCCCGGCCACCCTCGGCAGTGATGGAATCGGCCACCGCCGAGGCGCCCCCCGCGTTCAGGTCGCCTACCACCACGGCGGCTCCTTCGCTCGCCAGGCGCCGACAGGTGACGGTGCCGATCCCGCCCGCACCACCCGCCACCACGACCACCTTGTCCTCTAGTCGTCTCACGGCGTGAGGCTCTCACAGCGTACGGAGGCGGGTCAACACAGTTGGAGGCGGGTAAACCGCAGCTCGGGCGCGGCTGTGAAGGTGTTCAGATAGCCGGCCGTTCTGCCTCGGCCACGTAGTGCCGCTCGCCCGACTCGTCGAGCCAGACCCGCATGACGCGGTTGGTCGAAGAGTCGTTGAACACCTCATCGGTACGCCGCCGGCGCTCTTCCGGTCTGGCGGACTCGCGGTGGCGGCCGGTGTTCATGGTGACTTCAGCGCCCACCACGGCGAATCCACTTCGATCCTCGGGAGCGGCGAAGCGACGTGGCCGAAGCGGTCGGAATCGTCGGCCCAGTCCTCGCGAGCGGCGTCGATCTCGTCCCTCGTGCGGGCTACGAAGTTCCACCACATCAGCACCCTCTCGGGGAACGGTGTTCCCCCGAGCAGCAGGACTCGACTCCCGCCGTCACTCCTCATCGTCAGCTCATCCCTGCCCGTGCCGAGATGGGCGAGGTGGCCGGGACGTACGTCCTTTCCCTCCGTCGTCACGCCACCCTCGGTCACCACCAGGGCGTATTCGAAGACTCGCACCAGGGGGATCGTTGTGTGCCCTTGCCGTAGTGAGAGGTCGGCTCCGATGTGGTCAGTGTCTCGGCGCGCGCCGGAGATCGAGCCGGCCAGTTCTCCCACCAAGATCGTCGCCTCGCAGTTCTCGAGATCGACCTTCTCCAGCTCGCCGTGGTGCTCGAAGGCGGCCGGCCCTTGGCGGGTGGCGGAAGGCTGGGCCACCCACAACTGCAAGCCATGGACCGTGCCGTGGTACCGACCGGTGCCCTCCTCCGAGTGCGCCACACCGTGTCCGGCGGTCATCAGGTTGAGTTGCCCGGGCCGGATGATCTGCTCGGAGCCGAGGCTGTCACGGTGCACCACCTCCCCGGCCAGCAGCCATGTCACGGTCTGAAGACCCATGTGGGGATGCGGCCCGATGTCGATCCCGTGCTCGTGCGTTTGTCGTGTCGGTCCGAAGTGATCGCAGAAGCACCAGGCACCGACCGTCCGTCTTCTCCGGTTGGGTAGGGCCCGACGAACCTCAACGGAGCCGACCTCGGCCAACCGGCTTTCACTGACGTCGACCACCCGCACCTCCGCCGTGGCCAACTCCTCCCTGGCCGGCATGTCCCTCGCATCAACGGGTCCACTCATGCCAACCCCCGTTCAGCGTGACATCTGGAGGCGGACCTCCCAGTGGGACTCTCAGGAGGATCTCACGGCCTGTCCCCGGTGACAACTAAGAACTGCCGTCGAGCTGCGTCCAAAATTCTACGTCGGTCGCTGCGCGTCGCCCTTCGGATGGTTGAGATAGCCGACCAGTACCTCCTCGTAGAACAAGTGCCCAGGTCGGACGGCGCTCCCACTGGGCTGATCGGCCTCGAACAACGTCGGATCGAACACACCGATCTGGACCTGGACGCGTTGATCCACCTCCCAAGCCTGGCCGGAGACTTGGGTGGAGAGGTGATAGTCGTCCACGCTGTGGAACCCCCGGGCCTCGAGCTGCTTCCGGTAGAAGGCATAGAGCGCGGCGGGGGTGACCGGAGCGGTCAGGATGGCGCCGGCATAGGCGGGATTGGGCTCACCCTTCTCATTGGGTGTCTGGTTCGAACCCACCTCGCGGACCAGGGTCGAACCAGGGTAGTAGAGGTGAGATTCCGGGTGGGCGGCCAGCTCGTTGCGGGTGATCGGTTGCCCGACGGTGAGCCCGAATGCGTCGACTTGAGTCGAGCCCGTGCTGCACGCCGTCAGGACGGCGGCGGCGAAGACCAGCCCCAGCCCCTTTCGCCTCAGTGTCGTCGCACCATGGCCAGGCTGCAGGCGCCCAGCACGACGAACCCGACCAATTCCACGATGATCGAATTTGTGGCCCAGGGCACACCCAACCCGTCATGAATTCCCAAGAACCCGACGGTGGCGCTCAACACCAGGCCGATCACACTGGCCGCTAGGAAGACCGCCCCGGCCACCACTGCGATCATCCGGCGAAGGACGACGATGACGATCGCCAGGACGAACCCGGAGATGGACTGGGCCAGGAACAGAGGACCGATTCGTGGCACGTTGCGATAACCGGAAAGCCACAAATGAAGATGGATCGCGCCGGATGCACCGATCGTGGCCGCCCCGATCACCATGGCCAGAACGATGCCGACACGAACAGGGCCAGGTGACTCCGGTACGCCGAGAAGGGCGATGCTCCACAATCGCTGGAGAGACAGCAGCCGGTGCGACTCAGGCGAGACCGTTGGCGAAGACGTCGATACGGACGGCACTAGCGATCGCACCCGTCCCCGTCGTTGGGGCCACCGTTGTTGTCGGCGTCATGGTCACCGCCGTTGTTCTGGGGAATGGTGCACAGCGTTGTCGAGGGGACCGAGGTCGTCGATGGCGCCGAATTGGCCGTGACTGAGGGCGACGTCGCGGAGGGCGCGTTTCTCGGCGCGGTGGTCGAATTCGAAGCGGGTGTAGCGGAGCTGCTACAGGCGGCGAGGCCCAACGCAATGGCCACTGAAGCCAATCCCACTCCGATGGTCCGCCGCCCCTTCGATGCCGCCGGCCCCTGGCCTGACGGTCGGGCGTTCATCGTGTTCATTTGGGATCCCCGTTCGGTTGGTTCGACTGGTGTGTGCCGAGTGCTCCATGAGGCCGCCCGCCCGTTTCATCCTCCTACCGGGGCGGGTGCGCCGCAACCGGTGCCGGTCCACGGCGAGTTCCAGCCACGCCGGCAGGCCGCTGGTACTCAGGCCATTCCAATGTTCGGTGGTCAACGACGACGGGCCGTGATGGTCAGCGTCTGGTGGGTATACGACGGAGCCGTGCCCAGAGATTGATCCGGGCTCAGGAATCGTTCGTTACGGGCTTCCCCTGGGCCCTGATCGGACCGGACGGCGATCCCTTGACCCAGGCACGGCGGCGTTGGCGGATTGCGTCGTCGAAGCCGCCCAGGTGATGATCTCGCTCAGCCTTCGGGGGCGAGCTCGAGTGAGTAGACCTCGAACGGGTCGTCGAAACCCTTGAGGAGGCGATGGCCGGCGGGACGGAACGAGAACGGTGTCACCGGCGAGCGGGCGGTGGCCGCGTCGACCAGGACCTCCTTGGGGATGGCCAGGTCAGCTAGCCGGGAGGCGAGGTTGACCACGGTGCCGTAGTAGTCCCCGTGCCGGGTGATCACATCGCCGAACGCCACGCCGCCGCGTGGCTCGACCCCCTCGATACCCGCAGCCATGAGGTCGAGGGCGATCGAACAACCCGAAGCGGCATCCAAGGCGACGAACATGACCTCGTCACCGATGTGCTTGACGATCCGGCCTCCGTGGGACGCGGCCACCTCGAAGGACTTGACCTCGAACGCACCGATGAGCTCGAGCAGCTCGGATGGTGAGGTATGCAGGGAAAGGGGCGTGAACCCGACCAGGTCGATGAACCCCACGGCCAGTCGGAACAGGGAGCGTTCGGCGATTCCGACCTGTGCCACCCGCTGACGGTCGATGGCGTCCCGCAGGTGGTGGCCGAAGATCACACCCATCGCGTCGCCCAGGTCGAGGGCGGCTGCGGTGACATTGGCCAGATCCTTGGCCCACACCACGATGTCCACCTCGGGCACGTCCATCGAGGGTTCGACCGTCTGCACGTACAGCGAGACCGCGGCCTCGGCCACCCGGGCCAGAGAGCTGCCGAGCACCCGCAGGAGCTCGTCTCCGTGCTGTCCGATCGGGTTGACCCTGATGATCGACAGCGTGAGCTCGGCGTCGCGCTCGGAGAACATCGGCGTGACCGCGTCGGGGACGACAACGCCGAGGGTGTGCCAGAGGGAGAGGACCTGGTCTACCGGCAACCCGACCCGGGCGGCGAGATCGTCGGCGCTGAGAGTGGCTCCCCGGGCCAGGACGAGGTCAGCGGCCAGCCCGGCAAAGCGGCATTCACGCCGAGCCTTGTCGACCTGTTCGTCGGTCGCGCCCATCGACCGGAGGAAGTCGTCGATCGTCTCGCTGCCGTCGCGCTCGACCACGGGTATCCACGTTACCGTGCTCCTCCAAGGGCCCCCGGTCCGGGACCGGGATGGCGGGCCGGATGGGGAAACTGCACCTACACTCACGTCGTGGCGAAGGTCGGCACCTTGATCGGGCTGTCTTCGGCCCGGGTGGCGGAGGATGCCCTGTCCGCCAGGGCGGGCGCGCCCAGGTGAACGGCCGGGCCGCATTCGAACGGCTGGTGGCCGAAGGGGCCGCAGCACCCTTGAACGGGTGGGACTTCTCGTGGTTCGAGGGACGGGCGACCGAGGAGCGCCCGTCGTGGGGGTACACCACGCTCGCCGCGCGCCGCATCCCCGCCGCGACCTCCGTCCTCGACATCCAGACAGGCGGCGGGGAAGTGCTCGCCGAGCTGCTGGCGCGGGCGCGGGTCGCGCCCTCAATACTGGCCGCCACCGAGTGGCATCCCCCCAATGTGACCGGGGCCGCCCGTGCCCTGGGCCCCTGGGGCGTCTCGGTGGTCGACGCACCCGACGATGGTCCGCTGCCCTTCCCAAATGATCACTTCGATCTGGTCCTCAGCCGGCATCCGACGGTGACCATCTGGGAGGAGATCGCCCGAGTGCTGAAGCGGGGCGGAACCTACTTCTCCCAACAGGTCGGTACCGGGTCGAACCGCGAGCTCACCGACTTCATGATGGGTCCCCAACCGATATCCGACCGGCACAGTGCCGCACGGGCACGATCGGAGGCGGAGCGATCGGGCCTGGACGTGGTCGACCTGCGCCAGGAGTCGCTCCGGCTCACCTTCGATGACGTTGCGGCCGTCGTCGTCTTCTTGCGCATGGTGGTGTGGACGGTCCCGGACTTCTCGGTGGACAGGTACCGTGAACGACTGGCCAGCCTCCACGAACAGATCGAGTCGACCGGCCCGTTCGTATCGCACGCTCATCGGTTCCTGATCGAGGCGGCCAAGCCGGTCCGAGCGACCCGCCCGTCGGCGGGGTGCGGGGTCAGGGGCGCGGAGGCTGGCGATGACCGCTGACGGTTCGGATCCGATGACGACGTTCCATACCCTCATGCTTTCACTGCCGCGATCGGCATCGAGGTGCTCGTGTATACGCCGGCCGAGGTGCGGGCCAAGCTGGCCTGGGCCGAGCAGCTGTGCACCGCCAACGGGGCGATGCACGGTGGTGCCATCATGGCGTTGGCCGACAGCACCGGTGCCGCCTGTGGATACCTGAACCTGCCCGAGGGAGCCCAGGGCACGACCACCATCGAGTCGAAGACGAACTTCCTCCGCGCCCTGCGGTCCGGTCATGGAGAGGCGGTGACCCGGCCGCTGCACGTGGGGCGGATGGTGATCGTGCTCGACACCGACGTCGTCGACAACCGGAACGTCATGTTGGCCCGGGTGACCCAGTCACAGCTGGTGCTCACTCGGTGACCGGTGCGGTCGGCGGGCCACCCTCCGGTGGCCAGAACCATTCGGGCTCGTGCCCGAGCGTCTCGGGCAAGAGGTAGATCAGTCCGCTGAGGCACATGGCCGGCAGGAAGGTGACCAGCGCGGCCGGTCCGAAACGGTGGCCCACATCCGCGACGGCGCCGAAGGCCACCAGGCCGACGCCGGCCCCGATCACCGAAGCAGCTACGTTCCAACCGGCCACCGAGGAGCGAACCGCCGTCGGGAACAGCTCGTTGGCGAAGGCTCCCGCGGCCGGGGCGAACACGCCGGCCGCGGTGATGCCGGCCAGGTACCCGAGGACCAATGATGCCCGGTTGCCGCTGTAGCACAGGACCCCCGACGCGCCGATGCACAGCATGGATCCGGTGGCCGTGGGGCGCCGGCCCACCCGGTCGGCCAGCCACCGTCCGGCCAGCAGGCCACCCAGCCCGAGGAGCCCGGCCGCGACGACCATGCCCGAGAGCGCGATGCCCGGGAACCCCTCGATGTTCTGCGCGTATGCGAAGACGAAGGTGTTGGACGGTCCGGTGATGACCGCCAGCGAGAAGGCCACCGCGGCCACCAGGAACAGCCGGCGGCGATAGGGGCGGGCGACGGCGCCGACGACGGGGAGGGCCACGGTGCCCGCCGCCGCCGACGCCTCGAAACGGCCGGTCTCGGTGACCGAATGAGACAGGAAGGGGAGGGCCACCAGTGGGAGGACGGCCATCACCAGGATCCCCCGATAGCCGATCGTCCCTCCGGCCAATCCGTAGACGACGGCGGTGAGCCCGGCCCCCACCGCGTATCCCGCGGCGACCAGCGCCACGGCTGAGGCCCGACCGCCCGATCGGGTCTGTTCGGCCGCCTGGACCTGGGCGATGGCCGCGGCCGCCGACAGGAATGGCCGTCCCAGGGCGAAGATGACGACGAACCACCAGAAGCCGGGGCCGAGCGCCGACACCGCGGTGAGGGCCAGACCGAGTCCGCAGGCGAAGAGCATCACCCGGCGGCGGCCGATGCGGTCGGCCAGGCCCGCCACCGGCAACCCTCCGAGCGACGCCAGCCGCACCACGGCCAGTCCGAGGCCGAGCTCGGTTCCCGAGAGGCCGGCCCGGTCGGCGACGGTCGAGCCCCGGGTGATGTGGCCGAAGTGGTGGGCGACGTCGCCGAGCGTGGCGGCGAGGCCGAACTGGCCGACACCTGCGGCCAGGGCCACGAAGGCCACCGCCACCACCGCCCGGTCCGACCACCCGTGGAGGTGGAACGACTGGGTCAGGCCCGCCCCGGTCGCTGGCGGGCCCAGGGCCGCGGCATCCTCGGCCTTCATGCCGGGCCCGCGGCTGCGGGGCGGGCGAACCCGCCCTGTCCGACGACTGCACATAGCCAGTCGGCGACGAGGAAGACGGTGGCCGTCACCGTCCCAGTCTCGCTCGCCCGGTGGCAACAGGGCGCGGCGGCGGGCTCAGCGGCGGGTGGCGTCGACGAGGCCTGCGCCCGACCACTCCCCACCGGACACTCCGTCCTCGTCGACAGACCTCCCGTACGCCATCGATCGCTCGGCGGTGGCGTAGACCGCCGCCTCCCAGCCGTGCGAGGCCAGCCAGCTCGCCGGGTCCTCCGGTCCGGTGGACCGCCAGAGGGCGACGTAGTCCCCTGGCCCGGCGCGGCCGTCAGGGTGGGCGCCGCGCCACGCCCGGAGCCGCTCGGGGCTGGCGACGGTGAGGCCGAGGCGGCTGCCCGGCACCGAAAGCTCGGCCGCCACCGAGACGATGCGGTCGCCGATCTCCTCGGTGAGGTAGGCCAGCAATCCCTCGGCCAACCAGGCGACCGGTGCCTCGGTATCGAGACCCCCGTCCACCAGAGCCTGGCCCCAGGCGCCGGACAGGTCGACGGCAACGGTCCTCCGACGGCAGCTCGGCTGCCACCCCTCGGACCGGACCACCCGCTCCTTGAACTCGAGCACCGACGGCAGGTCGAGCTCCCAGACGTTGGTCCCGAGCGGCCACCGCAGGCGGAACGACCGGGCATCGAGGCCGGCACCCAGGATGACCACCTGACGGCAACCGCCGGCGCAGGCGTCGAGGACGACGTCGTCGAGGAACCGGGTCCGCACCGCGATCCACGCCGACAGGTGCCGACGTCGGGAGGGATCGCCCCGAGTCCCATTCCATCCGGCGGCGGAGACGAAGCGAGCCGCGAACGGATCGTCGAAGAGACGGTCCGGCCGAGACGACTCGGCGGCCCGGATGGCCGCCACACCCACCCCGGTCACGCCCACCGCCGGCAACCGACCGCCGGGCTCGTCCATCTCGGCGACGCTAGTGGCACGAGACCGCCCGATCGCACGGACCGGGAGGATCGGTCAGACGTCGGCGAAGAAGTCCACCAGCTCCGTGGCCACTTGGGCGCCGTGGGTGAAGATGCCGAGGTGACTCGCATCGGCGATCTCGGCATAGCGGGCCCGCGGGATGAGGGCCGCCGCCTCCTGCGCTCTGGCCGGCGGCGAGTCGATGTCGTGCTCGAACGCCAGTACCAGGCACGGTACCGAGATCTGCCCCCAGGCCTTGGTGCGCTCCAGGTCGTTCGACCAGGCCAGGCAGGCCTCGTACTGGCCCAGTCGCCCCGGGTTGGGCCACGCCGGCAGGTCACCGATCAGCGAGAGCCAGGTCCCGACGACGTCGTCGTCCTGCAGGTCGCGGTTCGGGAGGTACCGGAGGGTCTCGGTGGCATAGAACAGGGCGGGCATCTCGTGGTCGCGGAGGGCCAAATCCCGCTCGACGCGGGTGATGGCCTTCTCCCAGGCCGTCCCCACGTTGCAGCTCCCCATCAGCGCGGCACAGCGTGTCCGGTCCGGATGCCGAATGGCCAGGGTCTCGGCTACCCACCCTCCCATCGAGTGCCCGGCCACCCGGACGTGATCGAGGTCGAGATGGTCGAGCAGGCCGAGGGTGTCGGCGACGAGGACGTCCACCGAATAGGGCGCCGGGGGCGACGAGGACGGGCTCACACCGCGGTTGTCGAACGTCACCACCTGGTAGCCGGCCGCGGTAAGGGCGGGTACCAGCTCGAGCTGCCAGGCGACGGCCGGTTGCCCACATCCGCACACCAGCACGACCGGCTCACCCGCGCCGTGCACGTCGTAGGCAATGGTGACGCCGTCCAGGCGGGCCTCGGACATGCCAGAGCCTCGCGCATTGTGCGCATTGTGCGCGTCGTGCGGATCGTGCGGATCGCCGGCCTCCGAGGAGCGCGTGTCGAGCGGGAGGTCTGCTCAGGTGGCCACCGCACGCGACCGGGCGCTCCGGGTGGCTCCGGGGGTGGCCGCGGCCGATCCCACGGCGGGAACCGGCGCTGGTCCGGCGGGCGAGCCGAACAACATCTCCTCGATGTCGGCCGGTTCGACCGGTCGGGAGAAGATGAAGCCTTGGCCCCGGTCGCACTGCTCGCTCCGCAACCCGTCGAGCTGGGTCTGGTCTTCGATGCCCTCGGCCAGGGTGGTCAGGCCGAGTGTCCGGCCCAGCTCCACCAGCGTGTGGATGAATGCTCCCGAGTGCGGACCCTCGTCCATCTCGGCGACGAAGGAGCGGTCGATCTTGAGCACGTCGACCGGGAATTGGCGTAGGTAGGCCAGGGACGAGTAGCCGGTGCCGAAGTCGTCGATGGCGATCATCACGCCGATGTCCTTCAGTCGCCTGAGCCTTGACACCGTCGCGTTCGCGTCCTTCATGAGTGTCGTCTCGGTGACTTCGATGACCAGGGCCGCGGGATCGAGGTCGTTGGCCGCCAGAGCGGATTCGACGTGCTCGACCAGTACCTCCGACTCGAGCTGGCGCATCGAGACGTTCACCGACATCGTCGTGGCGTACCCCTGCCGATGCCAGGCCGCGGCCTGCCCGCACGCTTCCAAAAGCACCCACCGGCCCACCTCGACGATGAGCCCGGTGTCTTCCAGCACCGGGATGAAGTTGTCCGGGGTGATGATCCCGCGGGTCGGGTGCCGCCAGCGCAGGAGAGCTTCGACGCCCCGAATCTCGACGCTGTCGAGGTCGAAGATGGGTTGGTAGAGGAGGAAGAACTGACCCTGGGCCACGGCCGCGTCGAGGTCGGCCTTCAGCTCGAGCCGGTCGGTGGCGGCCGCTTGCATGGACGGCTCGAACAGCACGCAGCGGTCCCTGCCGCCGGACTTGGCCCGGTAGAGGGCGATGTCGGCGTCCCGGAGCAGTTCCTGGGCCGACTGGCGGTCCCCGGTGGCGATCCCGATGCTGGCGGTGATGGTGATGGGCAGGCCCTCGAACCCTTCGACGTGGAACGGTGTTCGCAGCACCTCCCTGATGCGCTCGGCGACCGTCATCGGACCGGACGATAGGGACACGCCCTCGGTCAGGATCACGAACTCGTCGCCTCCGAGCCGGCCCACCGTGTCACTGGCTCGCAGCAGCGCCGAGAACCGGCCGGCTACCGAGCGCAGCACCCGGTCCCCGGCTTCGTGCCCCAGGGAGTCGTTGGCGTCCTTGAAGTTGTCGAGGTCGATGAAGTAGGCGGCGACAGGTTCGCGGGCCCGCCGTGCCCGCACCAGCATCTGCTCGGCGCGGTCCAGGATGAGCTGGCGGTTGGCCAGACCGGTGAGCGGGTCGTGCAGTGCCCGGTGGGCGAGCAGCGCCTCGAATTCCTTGCGCTCGGTGATGTCACGGATGTTGGCGACATAGCCTCCGACCGAGGCCCGCTCGCGCTGGTCGGCCACGACCGCCTCGACGTCGCAGTAGGTGCCGTCCTTGCGGCCCATGCGGAACTGGACGAGCGCGTTCTCCGGGGACGTCCGCAGCTGGGCGCCGAGCCGGTCCTGCACCCGGTCGCGGTCGTCGGGATGGACGACGTCGGTGGCCTGGCGGCCGATCAGCTCACCCGGGTCCATCCCGAGGAGAGAGAGGACGGCCGGGCTCACATAGGTGTACGTCCCGTCTGCGCCGATCACCAACGTGGCGTCGGACGAATACTGGATGAGCGAGCGGAAGCGGTCCTCGCTGAGGCGCATCGACGTTTCGGCCTGCTCCTTCTGCTCCATGGTGGCCCCGGCCATCCGGATGATGAAGGCCAGGACGAAGGCACCCATGACGGCCAGGGCGTTGGCCTGGCCGAGGGTCAGCTCGCAGGGGAACACCCCTCGCCACACCGCGACCTGCCCGAGGGCGATCCCGACCAGGCTCCAGAGAGCTGTGACCCGCCAGATTCGCGAGCCCGCGTGGGAGACGTTCTCGAGGGCGAGGAAGGCGAACGCGCCCGAGAGCACCGGGCCCCATCCGGTGAGATAGATGACCGCCGTCACCCCTGCCGCCTGGCCGGCCACCCGGAGGTGCAGGCGAAAGCGCGTCGGATTGAGGGTGTAGAGGTGATTGACGAAGAGGCTGGTGGCGGGCACGGCGAGGAAGACACCCAGCCACACCCAGGCCGACTCGCGGGCTGCCGCCCCGACATGGACCAGGAAGAGGATGATCAGCAGGGCCACCGGCCCGATGAAGTAGGCCAGGAAGGTCGGGTTCAGCCTCGAGTGGGAGTGAGCGGCTGCCGTCGGGGTGACCGGGTCCTCCGCCGCCCGGGGCGGGGGTGGGTGGTCTTCGCCGGATTGCGTAGCTGTGGTCGTCGACATCCCCGTCCCTGGGTCCATGACACTGCTTTGAATGTTGTCGACCGATCCAGGGGACGACTTGAATGCGCCGGGCCGCCTGCGAGGGGGGAGCCGGCGTCGGTGGGGGAATGCTCCGGCCCTGGTCAGCGCCCTCGGCGGCCTCCCGCGCGCCCGGCCCGGGACAGCCGGGCGGCGGCCCGCCCGGTGTAGCAGGGGAGGTCGAGGTAGCTCCTGATGCCCGGCCGCGCCGCCACGACGGCCGGGACCGCGCTCACGCAGTGGGTGGCAGTGGCCACCACCCCGGGATTCCGCTCGAGGCCGGCGGCGACCGAGTCGGGGTGCCAGCCGCGCAGCGTCACCCGGCTGGTCGGGTCGCCGGTCACCTCGACCTCGAACCGCTCGCCTTCCGGCCCGAAGCTCCAAGCCGGATCGAGGTGGTCCTCACCCATGAACCAATTGGTCCGGACCGAGATCACCGACTCGCCGGCCACGGTGGCGTCCCAGTGGAATTTCTGCGCAGCCACCAGACCCGGCGCGATGGCCCCGATGGGCGAGGGGATCGGCGCGGTGGCGACGGCCACCTCGTGACCGATCACCAGCTCGTCGTCGAGGTCGAATCCCAAGGCGTGGCCGATCATGGCCACCGACTGGCCGAACCCGTCGCCGAGAATGGCCGGCATGGGGCTGGACGCGGCTTCCTCCGGTGTCTTGCCGAACAGCATGATGTCCCCCACCACGGCCGGCGCCCCATAGCTACGGATGTCGGAGAACTCCTCGGCCCGCACGTGACTGATCGATTGGGAGAGGGCGGCGAGGGTGAGCGGGATTCGCTCGGTGACTCCACCGGGGTGGATACCGGTGCCATGGATGGTCGAGCCACCCTCCTGGCACGCCGCCTCGATGAGGGTCTCATCACGACCCTCGGCAAAGAACCAGCTGAGCGGCGTCACCATGTTTTTTCCTGAGGCCAGCAACCTGGCCACCAGATCCGGGTCGGCCATGATCGGCGTGTAGATCACACAATCCGCCTCGAGGGCCAGGAGGGCCTCGGTGTCGCCGGTGGCCCCGACGCCGATGGGGCCGATCCCGGCGAGGTCGCCCGCATCCCGGCCGTCCTTCGCCGGGCTGTGGACCCAGCAGCCCACCAGATCGAGCTCCGGATGGGCGACCACGCCGGCGATCGCCGCCCGCCCCACCCCACCGGTGGCCCATTGGATGACACGAACGCCCATGGCTCACCCCTTCCTCGGCCGTTTCTCACGCTCGCGATTCTCGGTGGCGCGTCCGTGTCCGGAAGCCGGACCGATGGCACCAGGGTAGGGAAGGCCGGTCGACGTCTCTGGCCGAATCAGTGGGATACATGTCATTGACGCCATGCCCAGTCGGGTTCAGGCTGGAGCCATGAAGCCGCGCCGTGTGGTCATCGTGGCCTTCCCCGGCCTTCAGCCCCTCGACGCAGTCGGGCCGTTCGAGGTGTTCTCGGGCGCGGGCCGGGTCCTGGCCGGGCTGGGCCGGCCCGGCGGATACCTGATCACGCTGGCCTCGGCCGGCGGAACCGCGCTGCGCACCGGCAGCGGCATGGGGCTGAGCACCGAACCCCTGCCCGACCCCCGGGAGCGGATCGACACCCTGGTGATCCCGGGCGGGGACGGGGTCGAGGCCGCCCGTGGTGACCCGGCCCTGATGGGCTGGATCGCCGCCGCCGCCCCGGGTTGCCGCCGGGTGGCCACCGTGTGCACCGGGGCCTTCCTCGCCGCCGCCACCGGCCTGCTGGACGGGAGGCGCGTCACCACCCACTGGGCCAGTGCCGGGCGCCTGGCGACGGAGTTCCCCGCCCTCGTGGTGGATCCCGACCCGATCTACATCCGGGACGGCGGGGTCTGGACCAGTGCCGGTGTCACCGCCGGCATCGATCTGGCCCTGGCCCTGGTCGAGGATGACCACGGGTCGGAGGTGGCCCAGACGGTGGCTCGCTGGCTGGTCATGTTCCTGCACCGTCCCGGTGGGCAGACCCAGTTCGCGTCCCCGGTATGGGTGCCACGGGCCGAGCGGTCGGCCGTCCGCGTCGTCCAGGGCCGGATCGAGGGTGCGCCGGGCGAAGACCACCGATTGCCGGTCTTGGCTGCTGCCGCGGCCATGAGTGTGCGCCATTTCGCCCGGGTGTTCCGCGAGGAGGTGGGTGAGACCCCGGCTCGCTTCGTCGAACGCGTCCGCCTGGAGGCGGCGCGCCACGAGCTCGAGACCACCGACGTCACGTTGGAGGCCGTTGCCCGACGATGCGGGTTCGGGACGGCAGAGACCCTACGGCGGGTGTTCCATCGACGGCTCAACGTCTCCCCTGATTCGTACCGTCGCCGCTTCCGCCTCGCCGACGAGAGCAGGTTGGCATGAGCCCGGGCCTGCAGGTCGCCATCCCGGTGTTCCCCCGGTTCACTGCGCTCGACGCCGTCGGCCCCTACGAGGTCCTCCAGCGCGTGCCCGCGATCGACGTGGTCGTCATCGGCCACCGGCGCGGGGAAGTGCGAGGCGACAACGGCATGCTCGGCGTGACCGTCGACGCCACCTTCGAAGATGTTGGCGAACCTGACGTCATCGTGTTTCCCGGCGGCATCGGGACCCGGGCGCTCGTCGATGACGAACGGGTGCTGGCGTGGGTGCGCCATGCTCACCAGACCAGCCGACTCACCACGTCGGTGTGCACCGGGTCGTTGGTCCTCGGCGCGGCCGAGCTCCTGGCCGGGCTGACCGCCACCACCCACTGGTCGTGCTACACCGAGCTCGAGGGCTACGGCGCCCTCCCGACCGCCCGTCGGGTGGTCGAGCACCTCGATCGACGCATCATCACCTCGGCCGGCGTGTCGAGCGGGATCGACATGGCCCACCGCGTCGTCGAGCTCCTCGTCGACCGCACCGCGGCCCAGGCCGCCCAGCTGATGATCGAGTACGACCCCGAGCCGCCGTTCGATTGCGGCTCGGTCGCCAAGGCCCATCCTGCCGTCATGGACCGGGTCGTCGAGTACGCCGCCCACCGGAAGTAGGCCGCACCCGGCCGTCCCGCGGCCTCGACCGCCGTCGGAGCCGAGTACGCTGTATGGCAATCTGGGCGTGGTGCCGGAGGCCCCGTTCATGGGTCGACGATCGGGAAGGAGTGACCATGCGCCGTCGCATGATGCATGCGAAGATCCACCGCGCCCGGGTCACCGACGCAAACCTCAATTACGTGGGATCGATCTCCATCGATCCCATCCTCATGAAGGCGGCGGACATCCTCCCCAACGAGCAGGTCTCGGTGTACAACCTCATGAACGGCGCGCGGTTCGAGACCTATGCCATCGAAGGGTCGGCGGACGGGCAGATCTGCCTCAACGGTGCCGCCGCCCGGCTGGCCCAGGTGGACGACCTGGTCATCATCGTGGCCTTCGCGGACCTCGAGGAGTACGAGCTCGCCGGCCACGAGCCGCACATCGTGGTCGTCGACGAGGAGAACCGCCCGGTCGAGCCGGTCTGACGACGACCTCGATCTCAAGCTGAGGGTCGATCGGCTGAGGTCGTCAAAGGCGCCGAGGACCTGGTTGAACGCCCCTTCGCACCACGTTGGGTGGCAGCCGGGCGGCAGCGGGCGCGAAGGGCCCCTCACGATGGGCCAATGATCGTTTAGGGAGGATGTCGACGGTTATACTCCTGGCATCCACAGCTCCCGGTCCCGACGCCGCCGGGCTGCAATGCGATTCGATTCTTGGGGGACCGACGGGGATTCGGGAGCCGGGGCAACCAAAGGCAAGCAAACGCAGCCAGATGCAGACGCAGCCCAGACACAGAGTCAGCACACGCAGAGCAGGCGGGGTTCCCGGCATCGAGCTGGCACGTCGACCAAGGGGCGACGCAGTGAAGACCTGGGTAGAGGGACTGAGGCAGTGGTCGCTGTGGCTGGTCGGCGACTCGCCCATGCCCGGTCGCCGTTCCCGTGTGATGCTGGCCGGCACCCTCTTGGCCGCCGGGCTGTTGGTCACCGCTCTCGTCATGGCCTTCCGTGAGCCCATCCGCCCGGTGCGAGCCGCCGCGCAGGACGCCACCACCGAGACCACAGACGCCCACCCGGCCCACGCCGCCACTCACACTTCGGTCCCCGCCGCCGGCCCGGCCGGCGACCCCGAGACCACCCTCCCGCCCGTCCTGGCCGGTGCCGGGCGCTCGCCGCGGAACCGGGCCAACGCCAGGACGCACACGGCGCCAGGGGTAACCCAGTCCGGCGCCACCACCACCACGACACGTCCCCCGAACCAGCGGAACGGCTCGTCTCCCGCCGCTCCGTTGACGGTACCGGCGAGCTCCCCTCCGTCCTCGCCCACGACGGCACCGGTGGTGGCCAACCCCGCCGCGTCGGACCCGAGCATCAGCGTCCCGTCCGCCCCGCTGGCCACGAAGGCCGCGTCCGGACACGGCTGGTCTCGGGTCAGCTGGACAGTGCCCTTCTCCGACGGCGGCTCGTCTGTCGCCGGCTACGACCTCTACATGGGGACCAGCCCGGGTGCGGAGGGGACGACGCCGGTCAACAGCTCGCTGATCACCGGGCGGTCCTATGTGGTCCCCAACCTGACCGTCGGCACCGCCTATTACTTCAGGGTCGCGGCGGTCAACCTCAAGGGGCGGTCCGCCGTGTCCAATGAGGTGTCGGCCACCCCGATAAGGGCCTTCCAGTCCGTCGGCTCGCTCACCGGCCAGGTGGTGGGCATGGCTGCCAACCCGCAGGGGACCGGATACTGGGAAGCCAACTCGCTCGGTGCCGTCAGCACCCAGGGAGCGGTCAGCAACTACGGATCGGCAGCGTCGTTCCCGCTCAATGCTCCCGTGGACGGCATCGTCAGCACGCCCGACGGCAACGGGTACTGGGAGGTGGCCGGCGACGGTGGCGTGTTCGCGTTCGGCGACGCCGGCTTCTTCGGGTCGATGGGCGGTTCCCCACTGAACGCCCCGGTGGTGGCTCTGGCCGCCACCCCCGACGGCAAGGGCTACTGGGAGGTGGCGAGCGACGGGGGCATCTTCGCCTTCGGCGATGCCGGCTTCTACGGTTCGATGGGCGGAACCGTGCTCAACAGCCCGATCGTCTCGCTGGTCCCCACCCCCGACGGCCAGGGCTACTGGGCCGCGGCGAGCGACGGCGGCATCTTCGCCTTCGGCGATGCCGGCTTCTACGGTTCGATGGGTGACGTAGCACTCAACAGCCCGGTCGTGGGCATGGGGGTCGCCCCCGGCGGAGCCGGCTACTGGGAGGTGGCAAGCGACGGGGGCGTCTTCGCCTTCGGCTCCGCGGTCTTCCACGGGTCCGGCGGCACCATGCGCATGGCTGCCCCGGTGGCCGGCATGGCCGTCGACCAGGCCACCGGCGGCTACTGGATCGTGTCGTGGGACGGGGGCATCTTCGCCTACGGTGCCCCGTTCCTGGGGGTGGGCTGATAGCCCCCCCGACCGCCGACGGCTGACCGCTCTTGACTGCAGGCCGTTCGAAAGCCCTGCCTCCCGTCAGGCCAGTTGGTAGCCGTCGCCCACCACGCCCACGTCCACCGATGTGTCGCCGGGGGCCCCCTCCCGGATCTTGATCGGTCCGGGCAGGAGATCCCACCAGAGGGAGAGGTGCCCGTACCGACGTCGAGCGGCGTTCAGATCTGCTTCCACGCCTCGGTCAGCACGGATCGCAGGATGGCGGTCATGATGGCGAATTCCTCCTCGCCGCAGATGAGCGGAGGAGCGAGCTGCACGACCGGGTCGCCGCGGTCGTCGGCCCGGCAGATCAGTCCGGCCTGGTAGAGCGCGCCCGACAGGAAGCCCCGCAAGAGGCGCTCGGCCTCCTCGTCGTCGAATGTCTCCCGGGTGTCCTTGTCCTTGACCAGTTCGATCCCGTAGAAGTACCCCGCGCCTCTCACGTCACCCACGATGGGGAGGTCGCGCAGGGATTCGAGCGAGGCCCGGAACGCGGGCTCGTTATCCTGCACGTGCTGGAGGATCCCCTCCTTCTCGAACACGTCGATGTTGGCCAGCCCCACCGCGGCGCTCACCGGATGGCCGGCGAAGGTCACGCCGTGCAGGAAGGTCGAGCCGGCGAGAAACGGCTCGACCAGACGGTCGCTCACCGCCATGGCCCCGAGCGGCGAGTAGCCGCTGGTCAATCCCTTGGCCATGGTGATGATGTCCGGCCGGTAGTCGTAGCGCTCGGCGCCGAACCAGTGCCCGAGCCGACCGAAGGCACAGATCACCTCGTCGGACACGAGCAGCACCCCGTAGCGGTCGCAGATGGCGCGCACCCGTTGGAAGTAGCCGGGGGGCGGCGGGAGGCACCCACCGGCGTTCTGGACCGGTTCGAGAAAGACCGCGGCCACCGTCTCGGGTCCGGCCATGAGGATGGCATCCTCTATGGCGTCAGCCGCCCATCGGCCGAAGGCCTCCGGGTCGTCAGCGAAGTACCTGGCCCGGTAGAGGTTGGTATTGGGCACCTTGATCGCTCCCGGCACCAGCGGTTCGAAGGGGGTTTTGATGTCGGCGAGACCGGTGATCGACAGCGCTCCCATGGTCGCCCCGTGATAGGCGATATTGCGGCTGATGACCTTGGTCCGCTCCGGTTGTCCGGTGATTCGGAAGTACTGGCGGGCGAGCTTCCAGGCCGACTCCACCGCCTCGGACCCGCCGGTGGTGAAGAAGAGACGATTGCAGTCGCCCGGGGTGAGATCGGCCAGCCGGTCGGCCAGCTCGACGGCGGCCGGATGGGCATAGCTCCAGATGGGGAAGTAGGCCAGCTGGCTGGCTTGCCTGGCCGCCGCCTCGACCAGTTCGGTGCGTCCGTAGCCCACCTGACTGGTGAACAGACCGGACAGCCCGTCGAGGTAGCGCCGGCCGTTGTCGTCGTAGACCCATACGCCCTCGCCCCGCACGATGATCGGGATTCTGTCCCCGACGTCGGAGGACATCCGGGTGAAATGGGTCCAGAGATGGCGATGGGCGCTCACCTGCAGCGGTTCGTCCGGGTTGGTCATCTCGTTCCCCACGTATAGGTCTGCTTGGTCAGCTTGAGGTACTTGAACGTCTCGGTGTCGCGCACACCTGGTATCTGGCGGATGACCCCGTTGAGCAGGTCGAGGATGGAGTCGTCGTCCTCGCACACCAGCTCGACCAGGATGTCGAAGGACCCGGCGCACATGACGACGTAGTCGATGTCCGCGACCGCGGCGAGCTGGTCGGCCACGGCCCGGGCGTCGCCATCGGTGCGGATGCCGACCATGGCCTGGCTGGCGAATCCCACCTGCAGGGGGTCGGTCACGGCCACGATCTGCATCACGCCGGCGTCGCGTAGCTTCTGCACCCGCTGGCGCACCGCAGCCTCCGACAGGCCGACCGCCTGGGCGATCGCCCCGTACGTCCGCCGCCCGTCGACCTGCAACTGCTCGATGATGGCCTTGTTGACGTCGTCGAGGAGCCCGTTGGACAGGGGCGGGGAGGAGGGCATGGTGGCGCTCAACTGTCCGGATCCACGATCGGGGCACCGTGGGTCCCTCCCGGCGGGCCGATCCTGGATGGGTGCATCTCACGACCGTTATAGCAGTTACAGCGGAAACGTTGCAGTAATTCAAGCGAAATCGTGGTCAAATGAGGTGTAAGTCGAGGAAAAGCTTGTTCGGGAGGAACTGTGGCCCATCGGAGGTCGGATCGGAGCGAGACCCGCCGTGCCGGGCTGTCGAACCTCGTCGGCGGTGCGCACGTGGGGACGATCGACGGGTCGAGCCCCATGGTGGTCAACCCGTCCACTGAGAAGGAGTACCTCGAGGCACCCTTCGACGGGAGGGCCACGACGGGAAGCGAGGTGCCGGGATGATCGTCGGAGTGCCGGGGGAGGTCATGGACAGCGAGTACCGGGTGGCCCTGACTCCGGCCGGGGTGCGGGAGCTCACTGCCACCGGCCACACTGTCTTGGTCCAGCACGGGGCCGGGCTCGGCTCATCGATCAGCGACCGCGAGTTCACCGCCACCGGGGCGTCGGTCGTGGGCTCCGCCGAGGAGGTGTGGCGGCAGGCCGACATGGTGCTGAAGGTCAAAGAGCCGGTTCCCGAGGAATACGGACTGCTCGGTCTGCGAACGGGTCAGGTGCTCTTCACCTACCTCCACCTGGCCGCGTCCCGATCGTGCACCGAGGCCCTGATGACCGCGGGCAACACCGCGATCGCCTACGAGACGGTGAGGCTGGCGGACGGGTCGCTCCCACTGCTCACTCCGATGAGTGAGGTGGCCGGACGGATGGCCCCCCTCATGGGTGCGCACCACCTCATGCGTCCCGAGGGCGGGCGAGGGGTGCTGGTGTGTGGGGTACCCGGCGTGCGCTGTGCCAAGGTCGTCATCCTGGGCGCCGGCGTGGCTGGCATGGCGGCGGCCACCCTGGCGGTCGGACTGCACGCCGACGTCTACGTTCTCGACCGCAACCTCGAGCGGCTGCGCCAGGTCGACCATCACTTCCGCGGCGCCCTCGAAACGGTGGCCTCGAGTGCCCATGCCATCGAGGAGACCTGTGTCGACGCCGACATCGTGATCGGCGCCGTCCTCGTCGTCGGGGCCAAAGCGCCGGTGCTGGTCACCGACGACCTGGTGGCCCGGATGCGACCGGGGTCCGTGCTGGTGGACATCTCGGTGGATCAGGGCGGCTGCTTCGAGTCGACCCGACCCACCACCCATTCCCATCCGACATTCACGGTCCACGGCTCCCTCTTCTACTGCGTGTCCAACATGCCCGGTGCCGTTCCCCACTCGTCAACGCACGCGCTGGCCAACGCCACGCTGCCCTATGTTCAGGAGATCGCCGACCAGGGCTGGAAAGGCGCGGCCCGGACCGACCCCGCTCTGGCCGAGGGGGTGAACGTCGTCGAGGGCTCAGTGGTGTACGAGCCGGTGGCGGCGGCCCACGGCCTGCCGAGTACCCCTCTCGCCCCCTTGCTCGGCTGAACGGCGCGGTCCGGGGCACGACAGGACCGGGCTTGGTTTGCCAGACTCGGACCAGTGCCACCACGAGGAGTCGGATTGTGAAGCGGATCGGGGAGTCAGAGCAGGGGGCCGGGGCCCGGACGTCTCCGGTGTTCGACCCGGCCACCGGGGAACAGACCGCCGAGGTGGTGTTGGCCTCGGAGCGGGACGTCGACACCGCGGTGGCCGGGTCGCGCGCCGCCGCGGCGGAATGGAGGAACACCTCGCTGTCGGCGCGGACGCAGGTCCTCTTTGCCTTTCGCCAGCTGGTCGAGCGTCACCGGGACGACCTGGCCCGCCTGGTCACCGCCGAGCACGGGAAGGTACTCGACGACGCCCGCGGGGAAGTGGCCCGGGGTATCGAGGTGGTGGAGTTCGCCTGTGGCCTCTCCCACCTCCTGAAGGGCGAGTTCTCCGAGGACGTCTCGACCGGCGTCGACGCTTCCTCGATGCGGCAACCGCTCGGCGTAGTGGTCGGCGTCACCCCGTTCAACTTCCCGGTGATGGTCCCCATGTGGATGTACCCGCTGGCCATTGCGTGCGGCAACGGTTTCATCCTCAAGCCGTCCGAGCGGGACCCGTCGCCGTCGCAGCTGGTCGCTGACCTGTGGCGCCAGGCCGGGCTGCCCGAGGGAGTCTTCACCGTGGTGCACGGGGACTCGGTGGCCGTCGATGCCCTCATCGACCATCCCGGTGTCGACGGAATCTCGTTCGTGGGCTCGACGCCGGTTGCCCGCCGGGTATTCGACCGGGCCAGCGCGGCGGGTAAGCGCGCCCAGGCGCTCGGTGGCGCCAAGAACCACGCCGTGGTGATGCCCGATGCGGACCTGGGTGCCACCGCCGACGCCCTCACTGCAGCCGGATACGGTTCGGCCGGCGAGCGGTGCATGGCCGTCTCGGCCGTGGTGGCGGTGGGTGACGGTGACCCACTCGTCGGCGCCTTGGGCGAGCGGGCCGCAGCGCTCACCGTGGGGCCGGGCATCGATCCCACCTCCGACGTCGGACCTCTGATCACCGAGGCCCATCGCGACCGGGTGGCGGGCTACCTGGCCTCCGCCGAAGCCGAAGGGGCCGATCTGGTGGTGGACGGCCGCCTCGTCGAGGTCGCCGGATCCCGGCGTGGGTTCTTCCTCGGCCCCAGTCTGGTCGACCGCGTGGCGCCCTCGATGCAGGTCTACCGCGACGAGATCTTCGGTCCTGTGCTGTCCGTACTGCGGGTTGAAGACCTCGACCAGGCCATCGCCATGGTCAACGCCAACCCGTTCGGCAACGGTACGGCCATCTTCACCCGGGACGGGCATGCCGCGCGCCGATTCCGCCGCGAGGTCCAGGTGGGGATGGTAGGCATCAACGTGGCCATCCCGGTTCCCATGGCCTATTACTCGTTCGGGGGTTGGAAGCAGTCCCTGTTCGGCGACGCGCACGTCCACGGGACGGAGGGGATCCGCTTCAATACCCGCCTCAAGTCGGTGACCACCCGATGGCCGGAACCGGCCGGCGGGGCTTCCGCCGCTGCCGTCGGGCTGAACTTCCCGACTGGAGACGAACGGTGACACCCCTCGCCGGATCACCGGTCGGTCGGGTGCGTCATCCCCTTGGGCCTGGAGGGTGCACCCGTGCGCATTGACAGCGGCGGAGTCGATGTCCATTTCGAGGTGACCGGGTCCGGCCGCCCGGTCGTCCTGTTGCACGGCTTTCCCGACTCGGGCCGGTTGTGGCGCCGTCAGGTGGAGCCGTTGGCCGCGGCCGGGTTGCAGGTCATCGTGCCGGACCTGCGGGGGTATGGCGCCTCCGGCCAGCCGCCGGGCATCGAGGACTACTCGCTCCTGTTCGTGGCGGCCGACGTCATCGCCGTGCTCGACGAGCTCGGCGTCGGCCGGGCGCACGTGGTCGGTCACGACTGGGGGGCCGCCTTGGCCTGGACCCTCGGCTCGCTGCTGCCCGACCGGGTCGACCACCTCGTGGCCCTCTCCGTCGGCCATCCCATGGCGTTTCGTGATGCCGGGTTCGCCCAGCTCCAGAAGTCCTGGTACATGTTCCTGTTCCAGTTCGAGGGGGTGGCGGAGCAGTGGCTGTCGGCGGACGGATGGGCCAACTTCCGGGCCTGGTCGAACCATCCCGACGCCGACGCGGTGATCGCCGAGCTCGAGGCCAACGGGTCGCTGACTCCGGGTCTCAACTGGTACCGGGCCAACATCCCCCCGAGGACGTGGGCCGAGCCGCCCCCCGACTTTCCTCCGGTGCCGGCCCCGACCATGGGCGTGTGGAGCACGGGGGACTTCGCGCTCACCGAGCAGCAGATGACCGCGTCTTCGGGGTTCGTGTCCGGACCGTGGCGCTACGAACGCCTGGAGGGCCCCGGGCACTGGATACCACTCGACGCCCCCGACGAGCTGACCCGGCTGCTCCTCGACTTCCTGCCCTGCTAGGCGTCCCTACTCCGTGCCACCGCGGCGATTCCCTGTCCCCAGGCCGAGATCTGACCGCCCGGGAGGTAGGCGTCGCCGTTGGCCCGGTGGTCGTCCTACGGTGAGCCGAGGTAGCGCCCATTCGGATCGATGAAGTAGACGAAAGAGGAGTGGACCACATCGGTCTCGGGGCTCGGTGCGTCGACACTGACGCCGTAGCTGCTCGATGTGGCTTGGAACGTGCCGACCGGGCCAGTCAGGAAGTGCCAGTACGGAATGGTGTTCCGCCGGTGCTCGTCGGTGAACGAGGCCACGTCGGCCACGGCGGAGTGGAAGGGATTCACGTTGACCGCCAGAAGGACGACCCGGGCGGACCGCCGGCGCCGCCTCAGTTCACCTGGCGCTCACGTCCTTCCCAATAGGGGGCACGCAGCCTGAACTTCTGGAGCTTCCCGGTCGCCGTCCTCGGCAACTGGTCGCGGAACTCGACCTGCTTGGGGCACTTGTAACCGGCCAGCGTCCGCCGGCAGTGGTCGGTCACGTCCTGTTCGCTCAGCCCGCTGCCCTCGTTCGGGACCACCAGGGCCACGACCATCTCCCCCCAGGTGTCGTCGGGGATGCCGATCACGGCCACCTCGGCCACGCCCTCCAGCGAGAAGATGGCATCCTCGACCTCGATGGACGAGACGTTCTCCCCGCCGGAGATGATGACGTCCTTCTTCCGGTCGAGGATGCTCAGATGGCCCTCCTCGTCGACGGCCCCCCCGTCTCCGGTGTGGAACCACCCGTCCGCCAGTGCCGCCTCGGTCTCCTCGGGTTGCCGCCAGTAGCCCTGCATCACCGTGTTGCTGCGGGCCAGCACCTCACCGGTCTGGTCCACCCGGAGCTCGGTACCGACCGCCGGTGCCCCGGCCCGCATCATCTTGCGGGCCCTCTCGGCGGAGGGATGGTCGTCCCAGTCGGACCGGCAGCGGTTGACGGTGAGCAGCGGCGAGGTCTCGGTCAATCCGTAGATCTGGATGAACTCCCATTCGAGTTCTGACTCGATGCGCTCGATGGTGCGGCTGGGGGGCGGTGCCCCCGCCACCACCACCCGGGTCCGGTTCCGGCCGGGCACCGGTCCGTCCCAGTCGGGAAGGGCGCCGAGCACCGCGTTGACCACGGCCGGGGCCGCGCACATGAGGCTCACCTGGTGCCGGTCCACCCGTCGGAGGATCTCGGCCCCGTCGACCTTGCGCAGGGCGACCTGTGGGCAGCCCATGGCCGTCGTCGCCCAGGGCATGCCCCAGCCGTTGGCGTGGAACATGGGAAGCGAGTGGAGGTAGGCGTCGCGGTCGGCGACCTGGATGTGCCATCCGAACACGGCGGCGTTGACCCAGCAGTTGCGGTGGGTGAGCTGGACCCCCTTCGGCCGGGCCGTGGTGCCCGACGTGTAGTTGATGGTGGCCGTGGCGTTCTCGTCGGAGGTCCATGGCCGCGGCGCGCCGTCAGCAGGGAAGAGGACCTCGTCGCTGTCGGCCCCCAGCAGGAAGCGGTGGGGCGCCACGACGGAGGCGAGGTCGTCGTCGAGTTCGGGGTCGACCAACACCACCGACGCGCCTGCGTGCTCCACGATGTACGCCACCTCGGCAGCTCCGAGGCGGAAGTTGATCGGGACGAGGATCCGACCCCACCCGCACACGCCGTAGAACGATGTCAGCAAGCGCGAGCTGTTATGGGAGACGATCGCCACCCGTTCGCCCGGCCTCACCCCGAGGCGGTCGAGCCCAGCCGCCTGGGCGCGCGCCTTGGCGGCCATCTGGGTGAAGGTCAGGTCCCCCCACGGGGCCGCCGGCTGATCGGGCTCGTCGATCAATCCGACCCGGTCCGGATAGGCCACCTCGGCCCGGTCGAGGAAGTCACGGACGTTGAACTGGATGATCATGAGCTCCCCCTCCGGATCCCAGGTGCCGGCCCATTTTGGAGCAAATCACGGCCGAGGTGTGGGTGGACCGGCGTCGATAGTGTGCCCGGAATGATCCCCAGAGTGGCCATCGGTCCCCATCCCGCTTCGTTCGCCGCCCGGGCGGTCGCCGATGGTGGAGGCTCGGTGGTCGGGCTCACCGAGGACCCGGACGCCCTCGTCTGGCTCGACAGTCACCATCCCGCGGTCCTCGCCGAGGCCATGGCGTCGGCTCCGGGGGTCCGGTGGGTGCAGTTGCCGATGGCTGGCATCGAACGCATGGTGGAGCACGGCCTGCTGGACCACGATCGCCTGTGGACCAGTGCCAAGGGCTCCTATGGCGAGCCCGTGGCCGAGCACGCGCTGATGCTCGGACTGGCCGGCCTGCGTCGCCTCCATGAGCGGATCGGTGCCCGGTCATGGGGGTCACCGGCCGGCGACAGCCTCTACGGCCAGCGGGTGACCATCCTCGGGGGCGGCGGCATCACCGGCGCGTTGATCGGGCTGCTCACCCCGTTCCGGGCCGAGATCACGGTGGTGCGACGCCGGGCCGAACCGGTGGCCGGTGCCGCGACCACCGTCCCGACCTCGTCTCTCCACGACGTCCTGCCCGGCTCCCTTCTGGTGGTGCTCGCCCTCGCCCTCACTCCGGAGACCCGGGGAATCATCTCGGCGCCCGAGCTGACCCGCATGGACGAGCGGGCCTGGCTGGTGAACGTGGCCCGCGGCCCCCACGTCGACACCGATGCTCTCGTCGACGCCCTCGGCCACGGTTCTATCGCGGGGGCGGCGCTCGACGTGACGGACCCCGAGCCACTTCCGGACGGCCACCCGCTCTGGGACCGGCCCAACTGCATCATCACCCCCCATACCGCCGACACCGTGGAGATGGTGCTGCCCGCCTTGGCCGAGCGGATCCGGGTGAATGTCGAGCGGTTCGGCTCCGGCCGTCCGCTGCTGGGCCGGGTCGATCCCGACGCGGGGTACTGAGGCTCGACGGCACTGCCCCCGCGCTCGGCCGGCCGAGCCGCCCGGTCTGTCATCACCCCCCGAACGACCAGGCCGAAGGGGGCGGGACCGGAGGGTGTCACAACCGTCGGTGATCCTGGGGGCATGGAACAGACGGCCGTCCCACCACCGCCAGGAGGTCCACCCGTGTCGCCATCCCCCCCCTTGCCACCGCCCGTCCCGCCGGCGGTGCCGGTCGCCACGCCGTCGACCCGTTCGGTCCGGCCCCCGGCGGCCGACTCCCTCACCATCGACTGCGCCGACTGCCGCCATCGCTTCACCCCGGTCTGTGACGACTGTGTCGTCTCCTTCATCGTCGGCCGGCAGCCGGGTGACGCCGTCGTCGTCGATGCCGAGGAGGCCCGGGCGGTGCGCCTGCTGGAGCAGGCGGGCCTCGTGCCCGGAGTGCGCCATGCGAGGCAGGTGGGCTGACCCGCCGCTGAGGTCGGGCCCCCTGACGGGACGACCTCCCTCGGCGCTCTTCCCCTCGAACCGCCCGTGCCACCATGGGGCGTGTCCCGATCCCGATCGACCACCCCCGGCACCGTTCGGTCCGAGGCGGAGTCGGATGCGGCACTCACCGGGGATCTGGTCGACCTGGGACGGCGGTCGGGTCTGGCCGCGGTCGGTGTGGCCGCGGTCGAGGTGTTCACCGACACCCGCCGAGTGCTCGTCGAGCGGCGGGCGCGGGGCTTGGCCGCGGGGATGCAATTCACCTATCGCAACCCCGAGCGCTCAACCGATCCGGCCCGTATCGTCCCCGGGGCCCGGGCCCTCGTGGTCGGGGCGCTGTCCTACGGCGACGGCGGGCCCGACTCCGTTCACGCGCCATCGACCCGGCGGCCCCCGGCGTCTCCCGGCTCCGGCGTGCCGCACCCGCAGGGCCGCGTGGCCCGCTACGCCCGACACGACCACTATGCGCGGCTGCGGGACGCGCTGGCCCCCATGGCCCTGCACCTCGAGTCGCTCGGATGGCGCGCCGCGGTGGTGTGCGACGACAACGCGTTGGTCGACCGGGCGGCGGCCCACCGGGCCGGGCTCGGCTGGTACGGCAAGAACACCCTCTTCTTCCTCGACGGTCTGGGCTCGTGGTTCGTCCTCGGCTCGGTGGTCACCGACGCCCCGCTCCGGCCGAGCTCGGCCGAACCGCAGCCGCACGGAAGCGGGTGTGGGACGTGTGCACGCTGCCGGGCCGCCTGCCCGACCGGCGCCCTGTCAGAACCGGGGGTGGTCGATGCCCGCCGTTGCCTGGCCTGGCTGGTGCAGGCACCCGGATCGTTCCCCGAGGAGTTCCGCAGCGCACTCGGTGACCGGCTCTACGGGTGCGACGAATGCCAGCAGGTATGCCCGGTCAACCGGCTCGCCGACCGAGGGCATCAACCGGAGCGGCCCGAGCCCGACGGCACGGCGCACGTCGACGTCCTCACGTTGCTGGCATCGTCCGACGACGATCTGATGGCCGCCCACGGACGCTGGTACATCGCCCACCGTGATCCTCGTTACCTGCGGCGCAATGCGCTCGTGGTGCTCGGCAACACCGGGGACGGCCGAGACCCGTCCACCGAGGCGACGTTGTTGCACTGGCTCGGTGTCGACGACCCGATGCTCGCCGAACATGCCCGCTGGGCGGCCCGCGCGCTGGGCCGAGCCGATCTGGTGGACCGGGCTTCATGACCCACCTGCTGGTGACCAACGACTTCCCGCCCAAGGTCGGCGGGATCCAGGCCTACCTCTGGGAGCTCTGGCGTCGCCTCGAGCCCGCCACCTTCGCCGTGCTCACCGCCCGGTCGCACCCGGACGCGTCGGCCTTCGACCGCCAACAGGGTGCTCACGGCATCCGCATCGAGCGGGTCCCGGGCCGGGTGCTCGCTCCGACCCCGAGCCTGGTGCGCCGCATCCGGGACTCGGCTCGACGGATAGGTGCCGACCTCGTCCTGATCGACCCCGCCTTCCCACTCGGTGTCGTCGGACCCCAGCTGGGTCTGCCCTACGGCGTGATCCTTCACGGTGCCGAGGTCGCCGTCCCGGGCCGGTTGCCCCTGACCCGCCGGATCGTCGCCCGGGTGTTGCGCCACAGCACGGTGGTCGTCTCCGCCGGCGGCTATCCGGCCGCCGAGGCGGCGGGTGCCTTGCGCCGGGCGACCTTGCCGACGGTCGTCGAGGTCCCGCCCGGCGTCGACCTCCGCCGGTTCCGACCCCTCACCGCAGGGGAGCGGGCCGGGGCCCGGGTCGACCTCGGCCTGCCCGTCGAGGGACCGCTCGTCGTCAGCGTCAGCCGCCTCGTGCCGCGCAAGGGGATGGACGTGCTCATCGACGCGGCGGTTCGCCTGCATCCTGATCTACCCGATCTCACGGTGGCCATAGCCGGCCGCGGTCGGGACTGGGACCGCCTGGCCGGAAGGGTGGCTGAGCACTCCGCCCCGGTTCGCCTCCTCGGCGGGGTCTCCGATGTCGACCTGCCGCGCCTCGTCGGGGCGGCCGACGTCTTCGCCATGCTCTGCCGCAATCGCTGGCTCGGGCTCGAACAGGAGGGGTTCGGCATCGTCTTCCTCGAAGCCGCCGCCGCGGGCGTCCCCCAGGTTGCCGGAGCCTCAGGCGGCGCGTGGGAGGCGGTCGAGCACGAATGCACCGGTCTGGTCGTTCGGCGCCCGACCGATGTCGGTGCGGCGGCCCGGTCGATCGGTCGGCTGCTCGAGGACGAGGAGCTGCGATCGAAGATGGGTGCGGCCGCTCGCCGCCGGGCCGAGGCATCCTTCGACTATGACAGACTCGCTCCTAGGCTGGCCTCGGCCTTGGCCGACATGGGAGGCTGAAGGATTGCCCGACCAGTACCGGCGAGTTGATGAGGAGGCCCCATCGTGGCGGAACAAGCCACTGAACGCATGGTGGTTGCGGCCACGCCGGCACGGTGCTTCGAGGTCAGCTCCGACATCGGTGCGTACCCGCAGTGGGCGTCCGACATCAAGGAAGTCACCATCGACGAGCGTGACGACCAGGGCCGGCCCGAGCTGGTCACGTTCCGGGCCGCGGCCTTCGGCCGCAGCACCAGCTACACGCTGGCCTACGACTACAGCGAGTCGCCCAAGGTGCTCTCATGGGTGCAGACGCGGGGCGACATCACCTCCAAGCTCGACGGTCGCTATGTCTTCGAGCCCAATGGCGACGGCGGGACCCAGGTCACCTACCACCTCGAGGTCGAGATGAAGGTGCCGTTGCCCGGGTTCATCAAGATGCGGGCCCAGAGCCGCATCATGTCGATCGCGCTGCGGGAGCTCAAGGCCCGGGTCGAATCGACGGCGTGACCGGGCGGCCCGCGTGACCGGCCCCCCCGCCGGCACCGGTGTCATGAGGGTCGGCGTCACCCTTCCCCAGTTCTGCGACGAGGCGGGCCGCGCGTTGGCCGCCGCCCGCCGCGCCGAGGAGCTGGGGCTCGACGGGGTCTTCTGCTTCGACCATCTGTGGCCCCTGGGCCAGCCCGACCGCCCGGCCCTCTCGTCGAGCCCGTTGCTCGGTGCGGTGGCCGCCTCCACCACGACCATCGCGCTCGGTTCGTTGGTGGCCCGGATCGGGCTGTTGCCCGACGACGTGCTGGTCTCGGTGATCACCAGCCTGTCGGCCATCAGCAGGCGGCGCTTCATCGCCGGCCTGGGTACGGGGGACAACCTGAGCCGCGCCGAGAACCTGGCCTTCGGCCTCCCCTTCGAGCGGGCCGACGAACGACGGGCCCGGATGGCGTCGGTCGCCGCCACGGTCCGCCGGGAAAGCGTGCCGGTCTGGATCGGGGGCGGGGTCCCGAAGACCGTCGAGGTGGCCCGCCAGGTCGGGGCGGCCGTCAACCTCTGGGAGGGCGAGCTCGCCCAGGTGGCCGAGCTCACCGCGGCGGGGCTGGAGGTCACCTGGGGAGGACCCCTGGACGGAACGGTGCACGAGCTCGCCGAGCAGCTCGGTGAGTTGGCCGCGGCCGGCGCCACCTGGACCGTGTGCGCCTGGCCGGAGTCGCTCGACGCGGTCGCCGAAGCGGCCGCCGCGGCGCGCGCCTCCTTCTGACCGACCACCTCCGGGGCTGCTGACCGACCACCTCCGGGAGCCGCAGACCCACCCGTAGGGGTGGCCGGTCATGGCCCGATGCTGTGGTGGACCAGGACTAACCTCGTCCCATGGAGTTCCGCCGGATCAACGGCCTGCCGCCCTACGTCTTCGGGACCATCAACGACCTCAAAGCCTCGGCCCGGCGCGAGGGCCGCGACGTCATCGATCTGGGCTTTGGCAACCCCGACCTGCCCTCCCCGGACGTGGCCGTCGAGAAATTGGCCGAGGCCGTCCACAACCCGCGGAACCACCGGTATTCGGCCAGCCGCGGCATCCCGAAGATCCGCCAAGCCGTCTGCGACCTCTACCTGCGCAAGTTCGAGGTCGAACTGGACCCCGACTCCGAAGTGGTGACGACGATCGGCGCCAAGGAGGGCCTCTCGCATCTCATGTGGGTGCTGGTCGGTCCGGGCGACACCGCCCTGGTCCCCGCCCCCTCCTATCCCATCCACATCTACGCCCCCCTGTTCGCCGGCGCCGACGTGCGTCATGTCCGCTTGGACGCCCCCGGCTCGGCTGACAGCGGGAGCCCGGGCGAAGCGTTCTTCGGCAACCTCATGGAGGCATGGGAGTCGGCCTGGCCCAAGCCGCGCCTGGTCGTGCTCTCGTTCCCGCACAACCCCACCACCGAATGTGTCGACCTCGACTGGATGGCCCGGCTCGTCGAGTTCGCCCGAGAGCGCGAGATCGTGCTGGTCCACGATTTCGCCTACGCCGACATCGCCTTCGACGGGTATACGCCGCCGTCGATTCTCCAGGTGCCGGGAGCGAAGGAAGTGGCCGTCGAGCTCTACACCCTGACCAAGTCCTTCTCCATGGCCGGATGGCGGGTCGGGTTCCTCGTGGGCAACGCCGCCATCGTGCAGGCCTTGACCAAGCTCAAGAGCTATCTCGACTACGGCACGTTCCAGCCCATCCAGATCGCCGCCATCGTGGCCATGAACGAGGCCCCCGACTACCCGAAGCTCATCAACGAGTGCTACCAGGCCCGCCGGGACGCCCTGTGCGAGGGCCTCAACCGCATCGGCTGGGAAATCACCCCGCCTCGGGGGACCATGTTCGTCTGGGCGCCCGTTCCCGAGCCCTACCGCGAGATGGGATCGCTCGAGTTCTCCAAGTTCCTGGTCAACGAGGCCGACGTCGCCACCTCCCCCGGCGTCGGGTTTGGGCCCGGTGGTGACGACCACGTGCGGTTCGCCCTCATCGAGAACGAGCAGCGCATCGGCCAAGGAGTGCGCAGCCTGCGCAAGGCACTGGTCAAGCTTCGCTGACGGGCGGCCTGCCCGGGCTCGACGCCGGTGGGCTCAGGGCAGCCCCGTCCCGCCCACCTCGACCCGGGCCTGCTCGATCCGGCCGGCCCGGGTGATGCTCGCCACCGACTCGGTGCTGGTCGGCGCGGTCATCATGTAGAGGGTGCGGCGGTCGGAGCCGCCCAGCATGCAGGCGAAGCAGGTCTGGCTGGTGCCCACCCGTCGCACGATCTCCCCACCTTCGGCCACCAGCAGGCACTCGGGCGAGATGGCGTTGGCCACCCACACCCGACCGCCCGCGTCGAGGCAGATGCCGTCGGGTGCACACCACGGGAGTGACGCCCACACCCGCCCGCCCGTCAGCTCGCCGTCGTCGCCGATGTCGAAGGCGGTGAGCCGGCCGGCGAGGGTCTCGGCCATGATCATCATCTTCCCGTCAGGGGTGATCACCGTCCCGTTGGGGAAAGAGAGGCCGTCCGCGGCCACCTGGGCCGAGCCGTCGGGATCGATGCGCACCACGGCAGTGGTGGGGGGACCCGGGGGCTCCATCAGCGCCCACTCGCCCCGCTCCTCGATGACACCGTGGAGGTCGAACCCGAAGTTGCCGACGTAGGCGCGCCCCGCCGCGTCGACGACCATGTCGTTGCCATAGAACGTGGCCGTCGGATTGAGATCGCCGTGGAGGGCGAGCGTCCCGTCCGGCTCCAGGCGCAGGACGGTGCGTGGCTTGCGGGCCACGACCAGCAGACGTCCGTCCGGCAGCCAGCCCAGTCCGGCCGGCTCGCCCGGCACCTCGACCTCGACCCGGGCGTTGCCCGCCTCGTCGGCAGAGCACACCGCACTGCAGTAGAAGTCGACGTACCACAGTCGCCCGTCGTGCCAGCGCGGGCACTCCCCGAAGAAGAGCCCGTCGACGAACGGGCGACTCTTAACCGGTTCCGCCTCGGTCATGTCACTCCCCGCCGGCTCGTTCCCGCCGGCAGGAGGAGGCCTCGGTACCGGGCTTGTCATTGGGTAGACGCTAGGGTCGCCACGCGTCCCGGTCAATCAGCCATTTCCGGCGACCCCAGGTCGGCGACGCGCCCCGGCGTACCGATCGGCACGGAGTGCGGCGCAGTCTGACCGTGTCGGGTCCCCACGACTTCGGCCGCGTCGAACGAGGCGCGCATCCGGGCCGTCGACGACGAGAAGTGGGCCCGCCGGGGCAGGCCGAGCGACCTCAACTCGGCGGCCATCGGGTGGTCCCCGAGGGTCAGCGTCGCCCCACCGATGCGGCCGGCCGCCCCCTCGGCGGCGGTGGTCCACGTGGTGCGGCGGAGGACCCCGTCGGCGAAGGAGTAGGTCGGCGGGGCCCGCGACGGCAGCCGGAGCCGGCCACCGGCGGCGACCGACAGGGTGAGGACATGGGTGTCCCCGTCAACCAGCCGTGCCGACATCCCTGTGCCCGCGCCGGGCCGCCCGGCGGTGGGCTCGTCGATCTCGATCGACGCCACCCATTTGGGGAACCCCCAGATGCCGCGGCCCGCCACGCAGCTGAACTCCTGGTCGACCGGGAGCCGGTGGATATAGACGCCGATCGACCCCGTGGCGAGCTCACGTACCCGCCGGGCGGCGGATGCCCCCGGCGGTGAGTCGTGCGGCCTGACCAGGAAGCTGACCGCTACCTCGTGGTAGGGGTCGAGGTCGGTGTCGTCGTAACGGCATATGGCCAGGGCGACCAGGGCCCGACCCGGGACGGGCCCAGTGGTCTCGAGCCCGGTGGGGGAGACGATTCGCTGGGCGGCAGTCCGCGGTACCAGGTACTGCACGCTCCATTGCGCGGCCCGTCGGACCTCGACCGGCACGGCGACCCGACGCCCGAGGACCGTCCAGGGACCCGACCCGGCACGGTCGTCCTCAGCCGGGGGATTGGTCTGGGGGAGGGGTCGGTGCTCCACCACCGGTGCAGTAGAGCACATGCGGCGATACCGTTGCCCGTGGCCTACTGGGTCTTCAAGGTGGTGCTTAGCCCCCTCCTCTTCCTGCTGTGGCGAGTCAGGGTCGAGGGGCGGGAGCACGTCCCGGCCCACGGCCCCGCGGTTGTGGCCGCCAATCACCAGTCGTTCTGCGACTCCTTGTTCCTGCCGCTCGTGCTCCGCCGCCGGTTGACGTATGTGGCGAAGGCGGAGTACTTCGACAGCTGGAAGACGGCGTGGTTCTTCCGGGCGGCCGGGCAGATTCCCATGAACCGGGGTGGCGGTGACGCGTCGCAGCGAGCACTCGACACCGCCACTCAGGTCCTCAACACCGGCCAACTGCTCGGCATCTACCCCGAGGGGACCCGAGCACCCGATCACCGCCTGCACAAGGGCCACACCGGCGCGGCCCGGCTGTCGCTGGGCTGCGACGTGCCCGTCATCCCCGTCGGCATTGTGGGCACGAGGGCGGTGCAGCCTCCGGGGAGCCGGTGGATGCGGCCCTTTCACACCGTGACCATTCGCTTCGGCCCACCTGTCAGCTTCCGGCGCGAGGGCGAGCTGATGACGACCGGTCGGTGCCCGACCGTGCCGGGTCGACACGACCGGACCGGCAGTCCCGGGACCGGCCGGGTGCCTGGTGAGGCCGAGGCCCAGCCGACGGGCCAGGCCGAGCCGCTCGAGCTGCGCGAGCTAACCGATGCCCTGATGTCCGAGATCGCCCGGCTCTCCGGCCAGGAGTACGTGGACCACTATGTCCAGCGACCGCGTCGGACCTGAGCCATCTGCCGTAACGATGTCGAAACAGTCCGGACACGTTCGGCGCCTAGCGTGATGCTGTGCACAACTACCTGATCCGGGTGCACCTGCCGGATCGACCGGGTGCGCTCGGGGCGGTGGCCAGCCGGATCGGCTCGGTGGGCGGGGACGTTATCTCCATCGAGATCCTCCAGCGGTCGAAAGGGGTAGTGGTGGACGAGCTCGGCGTGAGCCTGGCCGGGGGCGGGCTCATCGACCTGATGCGGGACGAGATCCTCGAGGTGGACGGCGTGGCCATCGAGTCCCTGCGCCCGGTGGAGGGCGAGCTCCCCGACCGCCATGCCGAGCTGCTCGATGTGGTGACGGACCTGTTCGGCCAGCCCTCGCCCGCGGCACTGCTGGACCGGCTGACCGAGCGGGTGCGGGTGAGCTTGGCCGCCGACTTCGCCGCCGTCCTCGACGCCGAACGATTCCAACTGGTCACCGGCGAGGGCGACCTTCCCGGCCGCGAGCGGCTCGCTGCTCTCGGCCGCCAGGCCCTGGGCCCATACCCCGACCCGCCGAGACCCGACGACGGCCTGACCACCGCTCACATGGTCCACGCCCACCTGGTGCTGGTGGTGGGCCGACCCGATCCGGTCCTGCGGGACCGGGAACGCCAGTGGGTCTCGATCATGGCCGACATCGCCGACCACGGATGGCCCGACCTCGAACCGGGCTCACGATGAACTGATCCAGCGGCGGGAGCGGTCCACGGCCCGCCCCCACGCCTGGTGGGCCGCCTCCGCCTCGGCCGGGGAGGCCAGCGGGGTGAAGGCACCGTCCTCGGTCCACCGCGCCTCGAGGTCCTCGAGCGAGCCCCACATCCCTTCGGCCAGGCCGGCCAGCGTGGCGGCCCCGACTGCAGTGGTCTCCACCGATCTCGGGCGGACCACCGGCAGGCGGGTCTGGTCGGCCAGCAGCTGGAGCAGGAGGTCCATGGCCGAGGCCCCGCCGTCGACGCGCAGCAGCGACGGTGCCGTCGCGGTGGCGGCCATGGCGTCGACCACGTCCCGCACCTGGAAGCTCATCGCCTCGACCATGGCTCGGGCCAGATGGGCCCGCCCGGTGCCGCGGCTGAGCCCGACGATCGTGCCCCGGGCCCCCGGGTCCCAGTGTGGGCTCCCCAGCCCGGTAAAGGCGGGGACCACCACCACTCCGTCGCTGCCGGGCACCGACCGGGCCAACGGTTCGGTGTCGGCCGCCTGGTCGATGATGCCGAGCCCGTCCCGCAGCCACTGCACCCCCGCCCCCGAGGCGAAGACCGATCCCTCGAGGGCGTAGGAGACAGACGGCGGGTCGCCGTCGGCCGAGCCAAACGCCCCGGTGTCGCCGAGGTCCCAAGCCACAGTGGTGATGAGGCCGTCGACCGGCGGCGGGCAGACCGGCCCGGCGTTCATGAGCACGAAGCTGCCGGTACCGAAGGTCACCTTGGTCATGCCGGGTCTGAAGCAGGCCTGACCGAACAGTGCGGCATGCTGGTCGCCGGCCATCCCGCCGATGGGCACGTCCGTCAGCGGCGAGCCGGCACCGAGCACCTCCTCCGTCACCCGGCCGAACCGGCCACAGGACGGGCGCACTTCGGCGAGCGCCGCTTGGGGGACACCGAAGATCTCGCACAGCTCCGCCGACCATCGTCGTACCACGATGTCGAAGAGGAGCGTACGCGCCGCGTTGGTCGTGTCGGTGGCGAACACGCCGCCACGGGCGCCCCCAGTCAGGTTCCACAGGACCCACGAGTCGACAGTGCCGAGGGCCAGGTCCGGACCGGCCACCAGTCCGCCCTCGCCGAGGAGCCACCGCATCTTGGTGGCCGAGAAGTAGGGGTCGAGCACCAGGCCGGTGCGGTCGCGGACCAGCGGCAGGAGGCCGGCCTCGATGAGCTCCCGGCAGGCCTTTGCGGTGCGGCGGTCCTGCCAGACAATGGCCCGGTGGAGCGGCCGCCCGGTGGCCCGGTCCCAGGCCACCACGGTCTCGCGCTGGTTGGTGACGCCGAGGGCCCCGACCACCCGGCCGGCGTCGGCGAGCCGTCCGACCACCTCGTCCAGGGTCGAACGGACCAACCCCCAGATCTCGTCGGCGTCGTGCTCGACCCAGCCCGGGCGGGGGAAGCGCTGTCCGAGCTCCCGGTAGGCGACGTCGACGACCCGGGCGGCATCGTCCACCACCAGCGCCCTGACCCCGGTCGTCCCGGCATCGACGGCGATGGTCACAGGCGAGCGGGAGGCCATTCGAGGACTCTGCCATACGCGGCGTCTCGCCCGTCCCGGCCCCGGCGGTCGGCCGCCGGTGGCGCGCTCGCGGCCGGCAATCATCCGCCTTTCTTCGCGAACACCCGCCCAGCAGGGTGTTCGACGTCGCCGAGGGCGGGGAGGGCTCCAGAAATTGGTTGACAGGGGTGTAACTACGCTGCTGTAATAGACCCACTATCTCGTGCCTTGGGGGAGGGTCTACCACTACATCTTGTGCCCAGGCTCGGCCTGTGGTGTCGGACCGAGTGCCTCGCCGGAGTAGCGTCCACTCCGGGCCTGGACCGACCGACGTCACGGATGATCGAGCGGTCACCGGTCGCAGCCGGAAGGCTGCCGCCGAGTGGAGCCGCCATCGCCCGGACACGTCCAGTGCGACCTTCCCGCCGAGGTGCCATCCCCCACCCGAGCGACAACCCAGAAAGAGGACCACACCAATGGCCATCGCCCCGCAGCGAACCGGTATCGGCCTCCGGCGCTACTTCACCGACCCCGGCGTCCACCCCTACGACACGGTGTCGTGGGAGCGGCGCGATGCGCGGATCACCAACTTCCGCGACGGGTCAGTGGCCTTCGAGCAGCTGGGCGTCGAGGTACCGGACACCTGGAGCCTCAACGCCACCAACATCCTCGCTCAGAAGTACTTCCGCGGCACTCCCGGCACCGACGAGCGGGAGCGCTCGCTGCGTCAGGTGGCCGATCGCGTCGTCGACACCGTGACCGCATGGGGGATCAAGGACGGGTACTTCGCCGACGACGACGAGGCAGAGACGTTCCGTGCGGAGCTGAAGTACCTCATCATCCACCAGATGGCGGCGTTCAACTCCCCGGTGTGGTTCAACATCGGCGTCGCCGGCGTGCCTCAGCAGGGATCGGCCTGCTTCATCCTCGCGGTCGACGACACCATGGACTCCATCCTCAACTGGTACACGGAGGAGGGGGTCATCTTCAAGGGTGGCTCGGGGGCGGGCGTGAACCTCTCGCGCATCCGCTCGTCGCACGAGCGCTTGAAGGGAGGCGGCACGGCGTCGGGCCCGGTGAGCTTCATGCGGGGAGCGGACTCGTCGGCCGGGACCATCAAGTCGGGCGGCAAGACCCGGCGTGCGGCCAAGATGGTCATCCTCGACGCCGACCATCCTGACATCGAGGACTTCATCTGGTGCAAGGCCATCGAGGAGCGCAAGGCACGCGTGCTGCGCGACGCCGGCTTCGACATGGACCTGGACGGCAAGGACTCGATAAGCCTGCAGTACCAGAACGCCAACAATTCGGTGCGGGTCACCGACGAATTCATGGACGCGGTGGTCGAGGGCCAGGACTGGACCTTGACCGGGCGGGTCGACGGTGCACCCATCCGCCGGGTTCCGGCCCGCGACCTGTTCCGCCAGATCGCCCACGCCGCATGGGAGTGCGCCGACCCGGGCATGCAGTTCGACACCACCGTCAACCGCTGGCACACCGCCTCCAACACCGGTCGGATCAACGGCTCGAATCCGTGCTCGGAGTACATGCACCTCGACAACTCGGCATGCAACTTGGCCAGTATCAACCTCCTGTCGTTTCTCGGGGAGGACTCCTCCTTCGACGTCGACGGGTTCCGGGCCGCGGTCTCGGCCGTCTTCACCGCGCAAGAGATCATCGTGGGAAACGCCGACTACCCGACCGAGCGGATCACGGAGAACTCGCGACGCTTCCGCGAGCTCGGCATCGGGTACGCCAACCTGGGTGCGCTCCTGATGGCCGAAGGGCTTCCCTACGACTCCGATCAGGGCCGGGCCTGGGCGGCGGCCATCACCGCGCTCATGACCGGGCATGCCTATGCCACCTCGGCCCGGACGGCGGCCCGCATGGGACCGTTTGCCGGCTACCACGCGAACGTGGAGCCCATGCTCTCGGTCCTGCGCATGCACCGTGACGCGGTGGCCGGTATCGACGAGGAGGCGGTGCCGACCGACCTGCTGTGCGCGGCCCAGGAGGCCTGGGACCTGGCGGTCGAGCTCGGGGAGGAATACGGCGTACGCAACTCGCAGGCCAGTGTGCTCGCCCCGACCGGCACCATCGGGCTGCTCATGGACTGCGACACCACCGGAGTGGAGCCCGATCTCGGGCTGGTCAAGACCAAGAAGCTGGTGGGCGGGGGCACCATGTCCATCGTCAACCAGACGGTCCCCCGGGCTCTGACCCGGCTCGGGTACTCGCCCGACCAGGTCGGCAGGATCGTCGCCTACATCGACGAGCACAAGACAATCGTCGGCGCGCCGCAGCTCGTCCCCGAGCACCTCGGCGTCTTCGCCTGCTCGATGGGTGACAACACCATCCACTATCTCGGTCATGTCCGGATGATGGGCGCCGTCCAGCCGTTCATCTCCGGTGCCATCTCCAAGACGGTCAACCTCCCCGAGGATGTCACCGTGGAGGACGTCGAGCAGCTGCACATCGACGCCTGGCGCATGGGGATCAAGGCGGTCGCCATCTACCGGGACAATTGCAAGGTCGCCCAGCCGCTCTCCACCACCAAGAAGGAGGGCGACCCGGCCGACGCCGAGCCGGCCGCCTCCGAGGCGGAGGCGCATGCCCGCGAGCTGGCGGAGAAGATCGCCGGGCTCGAGGCGGCCCTGGCCCACGAACAGTCCCGTGCCTCGGACCCCGTGGTGATCGGGGCGGTCCGCGAGCGCCTCCCCCGGCGGCGGACCTCTTCGACCTTCGCCTTCCGGGTGGCCGATTGCGAGGGCTATGTGACCGTCGGCGAGTACGAGGACGGGCGCCCGGGCGAGGTGTTCATGAAGGTGTCCAAGCAGGGTTCGACCCTGGCCGGCATCATGGACGCCTTCTCCATCTCGGTGAGCCTCGGTCTGCAGCACGGCGTGCCGCTGGCCACCTACGTCCGCAAGTACACCAACATGCGGTTCGAGCCGGCCGGCATCACCGACGACCCCGAGCTGCGCATCGCCACCAGCCTGGCGGACTACATCTTCCGCCGCCTGGCGGTGGACTATCTCCCCGTCGAGGAGCGGGCCGAGCTCGGTGTCCTCTCGACGTCCGAGCGTATGCAGCCCACCCTGCCCGGGGTGGAGGAGACGGCCACCGAGTCGGTCGGCGTGGTGGACGTGGACGCCGTCGACCCGGTGATCACGACGGTCGTGGAAGGCAGCGGCACGCCCGATGCGACTGCGGCCCCGGTACCGGAGGTACGGACCGAAGTACGGGATGCTCCCTACTGCTACCAGTGCGGCAACGTGATGCAGCGGGCGGGGTCGTGCTACGTGTGCGGTAGTTGCGGCACCACCAGCGGGTGCTCCTAGCGCCACGGCCACCCCGGGTGACCCGGTATCAGGGAGGAGCCGGTTGCGGCCCATGAAGCCCGGGCCCCCCCGTGGCTGAAGGGCGGGCCGCGGGAGCCGCCGGCGGGGATGCGCTTGGGCCCGGGGACGGGGCGCGCCCGGTGCAGTGGCTCGCCGACTACGTCTACGGCACCATCGCGACCCTGGTGGCCATCGCCGGCCTCACCTTCGAGACCAACCCGGGTGCCCTGACGACCGCGGGCGTGGTGGTGGTCGGGGCCGTGGCCATCTGGCTGGCCCACGCCCTGTCGCGGCTGGTGACCCTGTCCTCGTGGCACGGCCTGCGTCTGAACGTGGACGACGTGGTCCACGACCTGCGTGGGTCGTGGTCGATCGTGTCGGCCGCCATACCGACCACGGTGATCTTCACCCTGGCCGGCATCCATCTGTGGACGGTCCGGACGGCCTTCGCACTGGCCGAGGTCGTCGGTGTTCTGGCCCTGGCCGTGGTGGGCATCGGCACCACCACCGGCAGTGGGCGAACGCTGCTCCGCCGGGCCCTCTACGTGGGCGGGCTGGTCGGGGTCGGGGTGGCCATCGTCCTGTTCGAGCTTCTGGTCCACCTGCTCTAGCCGCCCCGGGGGCGCGGCCGCAGGCCCCCGGGGCATCCCGGCAGAACGCGCCCGCGCCCCGCGCCCCGCTCCCCGCGCCGCCGGCTCTAGGGTGGAGGTACCGCGCCCGACCATCTGGCCGTGCGGCGCGGGCTGCGACAGTGGCCGGAGAGGTCGGTATGGACGAAGGTGCAGTGGACCGGGGCGGGGTCGGGGCACCGACGGGTGGGTCGCGTCCGGGGCCGGCGGGCGCGCCCCTCACCGAGGTCGAGCTCACCGAGCTGGCTCTGGCTGGTGATCCCGACGCTCCACTGGACGACGATGCCGTGCCGATGGCGGACTATCTCGGACGGGCTCCGGGGTTGCTCCCCGAGTGGTACATGCCGACGCCGATGGTCCGGCGGGCGACGCGGTGGCGGGTGCCGGTGGTGGTGGCCATGATCGCCGCGTTTCTGGTCATCGAGGCGATGGGTCTCTGCACCGTCTTCGGGCAGTTGGTGGTGGGCTAGCCCGGACAGCGACCCGGCGCGGTGGCTGAATACCGCGCCCCGCGCGCTCCGAATCACCCAAAGTGGTAACCGGGGAATTGACCCCATGGGGTCGTTGCCAATGGCCATATGGCGCGCCAAGATGGGAGAGGGCAGTTGCAGGTCGGTTACCTGGCTGGCAACGGTTAAGGGATAACGCAGAGGCGCAGCCTCTACGGAAAGAAGGGCAACCATTATGTGGGCAAGACGACTGATAGTCGCATCTGGATTGGCCGTGGCCTCGATCGCCACGGTGTCGGGAACGGCGGGTGCAGCCGAATGCACCTCGGTGGGATCGATGACCCAACCGAGTTGCGTGACCACGCCGACCGTGGCCGGCAACGCGACCAGTCAGGCACTGGCCGTGCCGCATCACGACCCGACACCCGGGGGTGGGACGACCAGTCTTCCCTTCACCGGTGCGGACTTCGAGGGCATGGCGGTCGTCGGCGTGGCCGGCGTGCTGGCCGGTGGGCTCCTGCTCCGCCGCCGCCGCCGCACCGCCTGAGGCGACCCTCAGAAGCTGGCCGGTAGCAATGGCGCTACCGACTGGAAGAAGAAGAACACCACTACCAGCCAGGCGACCGCGCCGCCGACGATCACCGAGGCACGCGCCCCCCGCCGGGTCCGGCGGGCTGCGACCCACACCCCGGTGATCAGGGCGGCGACCGCCACGCCCCACAGCGATGCAGCCAGCCAGTCCTTGGACGGCGCCGTCTCCACCGGCGTGCTGTGACGAGTGACGGTGGCGGCCACGGCTACGGGATCGGGATGGGCCAGGGCGCTCGCTACCAGCACGGCGTGGACCACCAGGCGCTGGCTGGCGCTGTAGCGCGGATTGCAGGTGGTGAGGGTGAGTTCGGGTTCGGGCGTGGGGTCGACCACCGCCACATCGGTCGGGCTGACCACCTGCTGCAGGATCATGCGGTAGATGAAGACCCCCTGGAGGGTGGTGATCCAGATCGGGTCTCCGGGCGCCAACGCGTCCAGGCTGTAGAACGGGTGCAGATAGGTGGTCCGGTGCCCGGCGATGGCCGCGTTACCCGCCTCACCGGGTAGCGGTGTGCCCGGATAGTGGCCCGGTCCTTGGGCCAGTTGGGCCTCGTCGGTTCCCTCCACCACCATCATCGACAGATTGATCTTCGGTATCACGATGGTGCCGACCGGGCTGCCCACCGGCGGATCGGCCGTGGTCGGGGCCACCTGCGGCGGCTCGGGGTTGACATCGGCTCGGGGCGCCACGAGGTGCTGGGCGGGAACAGATTTGACCAACCGCTGGTCGGTGCTGAACGTGGCTCGGAGCCGGGCCTGGCTCTGCGCGGTCAGCAGTCCCGTTCCCCACAGGAGGTAGGGGATGAACAGGAGCACCAACACTCCGGCGACCAACACCACCCGCCCGACTGCCATCCGGATGGCCGTGAACACCGTGACGATGCTAGTGGTGGCAGCAGCCAGTGCCCGGGCAGGTCGCTGTTTCCCACACCGCGGGTGAGCGGAGTCACCCTACGTGACCCGGGAGTATGACACCAGCGCGCTCGGACCCTCCGGTACCATCGCGTCGGTCAGGCCCTTGTCCGTCTCGCCGGAGCGCCGGGCACCTGCGAGGGCACGCATACCCGGCACGAACAGTGGCGTGTGGTTGCCATGGGCAAGAGAGACAGCCGTCGGCGGCGCAGGTGGCTGATCGGCGGCACCGCTGTCGTCGTCGTTCTGGTGTGGATGGCGATCCTGGCGGCCAAAGCAGTCTCTGCGTATCACCATGATCAGCAAGGCCTGACCGCCCTCCAGCAGGTGAGGTCCGAGCTCGGCCCGGACGACCTCACCTCCACGGCCTCCGTGGACCGACTGGTGGGCGCGCGCGCCCAGTTCGACGCCGCCAGCGCCGACCTGTCGTCGCCCCTGTTCGGCCCGATCACCATCGTCCCGGTCGTCGGGCGGCAGCTGCGCTCCGTGCGGGCCCTGAGCTCGGCGGCCGGTGCCGTGTCCGGCGTGGGCTCCTCGTTCATCACCCAGGTCCACGGGGTGCTCCATCAACCGCACGGCGCCGGCCCCGATCGGGTCACCTCGCTGCAAGACCTGTCCGCCGTCTCGCGTTCCGCGGGGCGACAACTGGCCCGCGTCGACACCGGTCCGTCACAGGCCCTGGTGGCGCCGCTCGCCTCGAAGCACGACGAGTTCATCGGCCAGCTCGACGAGGCGCGTTCCCGCCTGGCCAACTCGGCAAACGTATCGGCGGCCGTCGCCACCATCCTCCAGGGGCCCCAGACCTACCTCGTCCTCGCGTCCAACAATGCCGAGATGCGCGCCGGATCCGGGGCCTTTCTCGACGTCGGCACCGCGACGACCTCCGACGGGTCGGTGCACATGGGCTCGTTCGAGCCGTCGGGCGAGCACACCCTCCCGGTCGGGGCCGTGCCGGTCACCGGCGACCTCCAGCGGAACTGGGGCTGGCTCAACCCCAGTCTCGACTTGCGCAACCTGGGCCTCACCCCGCAGTTCGACGTGACCGCGCCGCTCGCCGCTCGTATGTGGACCACCCTGACCGGCCAGCCGGTGAACGGGGTGATCGCGCTCGACGTCGCCGGCCTCCAGCAGCTGCTCGAAGCCACCGGTCCGGTGGTGGCCGACGGGCAGACCGTGAGCGCCGACAACGTCGAGCAATTCCTGCTCCACGACCAGTACGCCGGGTTGACCGACAACGCCGCCGATGCCAATGACCGTCAGGACGAGCTCGGCGCCCTGTCGCGAGCCGTGCTCGACCAGCTCCAGGGCCAGACCATCGACATCACCACCCTGGCCAAGGCCATGTCCGGGGCCGTCGCCGGTCGTCACCTCATGATCTGGTCGAGCAACCCGGCCGACCAGGCGGCCTGGGTGGCGAGCGGTGCCAGTGGCAGCCTCACCGAGCGCTCGGTCGGCGTGTCGTTGATCAATCTGGGCGGCAACAAGCTCGACCAGTTCGTGCCGGTCCAGGTGACGGCATCCACGACTCGCTCCGGCCCCGACACCGGGGTCCAGATGACGGTCCGCGTGGTCAACAACACTCCAGCGGGGGAATCGCAGTTCATCGCCGGACCGTTCCCCGGGGTACCGGTCAGCTACGGGGGCTACCGCGGCCTGGTGGGGGTCAACCTGCCCGCCGCGGCCTCGCGCATCACCATGACCGGTGCCGGCCCGTTGGCCGTCAAGGGGGCCGAGGGACCGACCTGGGTGCTGGCCGCGCCGATCACCGTCGCGGCCGGAACCACCTCGACGGTGCACATCTCCTACACGATGCCCGGCAGCCACGGATCGATGGCCGTCCTCCCCTCGGCCCGCATCCCTCCCGAGATGTGGACGTTCAACGGCTCCGCGGTACCGGACTCGGCCACCACCATCCGGTGGTGAACGCCGCGGGCAGTCGCGCTCTCCGGCATCAGTTGCGGCCGCGCCGCGCGCCAGTAGGGTCTCCGGGGTGGACCGGTCGAGCAGGCGCCCCGAGGCGGTCGGTGCCCCGCCGGTGCGCGCCGGTCCGCGTGAGGATTTCGGCGTGCTCCATCGGGCCCGGGGCTTCGTGCGCCGTCGCGCCGGCCTCGTGCTCGCCCGCCTCCGCCATCCCCGCGTCCGGTTCGGCTCCCGTTGCGACGTGGGCCGCGGCGCACGGTTCTTGGTGGCCCGAGATGCCCACGTCAGCTTTGGGCCGCACTGCGTGCTCGACCACGGGCTCACCCTGGAGTGCCGCGGCCGGCTCGAGGTGGGGGAGCGTACTGTGTTCGGTCACCGCTGCACCCTGGCCTCCGACCAAGCGATCTCCATCGGTCGTGACTGCCTCATCGCCGAGATGGTGGCGATCCGCGACCACGACCACGCGTTCTCCTCATCCACCACACCGATCATCGAGCAGGGCCGGGCCACCGCGCCCATCCGTATCGGCGACAATGTCTGGATCGGGGGAAAGGTCACCGTGACCAAGGGTGTGACCATCGGATCCAACACCGTGGTGGGCGCGCACGCCGTGGTGACCGGCGACCTACCGGCGGACTGCGTGGCCGTTGGGATACCCGCTCGGGTCATCCGCCACCGGACTCGTGGGTCCGACGCCGCGGCGCCACCGGCCGGCTGAGGCTCCACCACTACTGCATCTCCCCGGCCGCGGTGGACCGCGGAGGTGAATCCGTCCCCGAGTACCATGCCCCGCGTGTCACGGCCTCCGAAGGACGATCCGGGGAAGGCCCGGGCACCTGGGCTGCGGGTCCTCCGCATCTCGAAGAGCGGGGTGGTCACCGCCTGGCGCGAGCGTGAGCGCCAGCTCCGCCACCTCGGGGCCGACCTGACCCTCGTGGCCGCGGCCCGCTGGGAGGAGGGTGGATCGGTCGTCGAGTTCGTTCCCGATGGGGACGAATTCGTGGTGCCGGTCAAGACCATCGGCCGTCATCCCAACCTGTTCCTCTACGACCCGCGCCCCCTGTGGCGAATGCTCGGTTCGCGCCGGTGGGACCTGGTCGACCTGCACGAGGAGCCGTTCGGCCTGGCGGTGGCCGAGGTGCTCCTGCTCATCCGGCTGCGGGCCTCCGGCGCGCCCTTCGTGGTGTCGTCGGCCCAGAACATCGACAAGCGTTACCCACCGCCCTTCCGCTGGTTCGAACGCTGGGCCCTTTCCCGGGCGGCCGGCGCCTACACCTGCAACCGCGAGGCCGGCCTCATCCTTCGGCGCAAGGGCCTGGCCGGCGAGCTGGTCCTGTTACCGCTCGGGGTCGACGTCGAGCGGTTCCGGCCGGTGCCGCGTCGCCCCCCGAGTCGAACCCTGCGCGTCGGGTTCGTCGGTCGGCTCATCCGGCACAAGGGACTGGACGTCCTACTGGAGGCGGCGGCCCCCGATCGTCGTATCGCCATCGACGTCTTCGGGGCGGGACCCGAGTCGGAAAACCTGGCCGGCCTGGCCGGCCGCCTCGGTGTGGCCGATCGCGTCACGTTCCACGGCCACGTGGACGAGGCCGCCCTGCCCGAGGTCTACCCGCGGTTCGACGTGCTGGCCGTCCCGTCGGTGCCTCTTCCCGGTTGGGTGGAGCAATTCGGACGGGTGGTCGTCGAGGCTCAGGCATCCGGCGTTCCGGTGGTCGCCAGTGCGAGCGGGGCCCTCCCCGAGGTGGTCGGTGACAGCGGCCTGCTCGTGCCCCCGAACGATCCGGCATCACTTCGGGCCGCCCTCGGCCGGTTCCTCGAGGAACCCGAACTCTGGGCGCGTCTGAGGGAACGAGGCCTGGCCGGCGTGGCCAGCTACTCGTGGGCCAGCGTGGCCCGCGATCAGATGGCTCTGTACCGTGACACGGCCCGAACGGGGGTCGGCGACTAGCGCGGTCCGGCTTCGTCCAGGACGAGCCGGTAGAGCGACTCGAGCTCGTCGACGTGACGCTCGAGGGAGAACAACTCCTGCTGGCGACGCCGCAGGCGTTCACCCACGGCCAGCCGGAGGGCACGGTCCCGACTCAACGTCACCAGTGCCGCCGCCGCCGCCTCTGGATCACCGGCCGGGACGAGCACCCCGTCCTGGCCGACGGTCTCGCGGTGCGCGCCGCCGTCGGCCGCCACCACCGGGACACCGTGGGCCATGGCCTCCACCACCGACAACCCGAACGGCTCGGCCGGTGCCGGGGCCAGCAGGATGGAGGCCTCCGACAGCAAACGGTCGGTGTCCTCCACCTGGCCGGCAAAGCAGACACTGCCCGCCACGCCGAGGTCGTCGGCCAGGCGGGCCAGGGCCGGGCCGAGGTCCCCGACCCCGGCCACCACCAGCCGCCATCCCCGGTCCGCCAGCCTCGACCGGGCCCAGGCCCGGATGCCGATGTCGGGCAGCTTCTCGGTGTCGAGCCGTTGCATCATGACCACCACCGGCGACCGGAGGTCGGCCGCCGGGCGTTCGGGCACGCCGTTGGGGATGAGGACGGTGGGCCCGCGGACCGTTCCCGCCACGAACCGGCTGATGGCGATGTCCCGGGCGAAGGCGCGCGAACACAGCCGGGCGGCGGCCCGGGCCGGAGGGCTCGAGCCGCGCTCTCGGGCGAAGTGGCGGGTGGCGACGATGGGAGCCCGGTGGCGCGGGTCCGCCAGCCACGCCGCCATCTCGGCCTTGGTCATGTGCACATGGACGAGGTCGGTGCGAGGCGGCCGGCCGAGGGTCCAGGCCGCCTGCGGCAGCGAACGCGCGGGCCCGAAGGCCACCCGGTCGTCGAGCTCATCCCGCATCCGTCGCGGGTCCCCGCCGATGACCGTGACGTCGTGGCCCCGGCGGGCCAACTCGTCGGCCACCCGGCAGACGTACCGCTCCACGCCGGCAAAGGCGTCGGTTACCACCACGTGGGTGACCGAGAGCCGTGGTGCCCCCCACGCCGTCCCCGGCGGCTCACCGTCCGGCAGCAGCCCGAGCCGTCTCCCCACCGTGGTCGGACCGCGGCGGTAGAGGTGGAACCGCGCCGCGGCCAGGCGGCTCCGGTCACCCCGGAGGACGAGGGCGCGGATGAGCGCGCCGACCATCGCCCCGGCCCGGTAGAGCCACCAGCCGAGCGGTCCGTGGTACTTGCGGACGTAGCGCTCCTCCGAGGCATGGAACAGGACCTCGCGTCGGGCGGGGTCGCCCCCGGTCCCCGCCCCCACGTGGACGGCGGTGACCTCACGGCACAGAGCGGCTCGCCAGCCGAGCCGCCGGGCCCGTTGCTGCCAGTCCGTCTCCTCGGCGTAGAGGAAGAACCGCTCGTCGAACGGCCCGACATCGTCGAGGGCGGTGGCGCGGATGAGCAGGACCGAGCCGATCATGAAGTCGGCGTGGCGGCGCAGGGCGCCGAAGCCCACCGCTTCGATCCAGGCCCCCATCGGGGTGGGGAAGGGCCAGCCGACGCGAGCCGCCCGCCCGTCGGCGTCGACCTGCGTGGGTGCGACGCAGGCCACGCCGTCCGACGCGTGAAGGAAGTGCGCCAGCCGGCTCACTCCCTCGGGCGAGATCGATGCGTCGGGATTGAGCAACAACACGTCGGCGGAGGACCGCTCGCGCTTGGCCAGGCCCAGATTGACGCCGCCGGCGAACCCCAGGTTCGCCCCCGGGTCGACGTAGCTGGCCCCGTGGTGCTCGGCGACGGCGCGGACCCCGGCGTCGGACGAGTTGTCCACCACCAGGACGGGGTAGGTGTCTCCCAACGTGGTGAGGCAGGCCTCGAGCAACTCAGGTGCGCCGAACGCCACCACCACCACGTCGACGTTCGGTGTCATCGGCCGGCTGCTCCCGGGCTCGACACGGCGATCGGCCGGCCGACCCGGGCCGCCGCCGCCCGCCTCATTGCTTGTGGGCGTAGGACTGGTAGGGGTCATTGGCCGAGCGGCGGACCCGGTTGGCGGCCACGCCCAGCACCCGACAGTGGGTGGCCTCGAGCCGCCGCACGGTCCGCTCGAGGTCGCTGCGACCCGTCCTTCCCTCCGAGGCCACGACCACCGCGCCGAAGGCCATGCTCCCCAGGATGGCGGTGTCGGGAACGGCCAGCACCGGGGGGGTGTCCATCAGGACGATATCGGCCAGCAAGGGGAGCTGATCGAGCACCGGCTGCATCCCCGGGCTGCCGAACAGCTCGCTGGGGTTCTCGAGCTGGGTGCCGGCCGGCAGGACCTGGAGACCCCAGATGCCGCTCTCCACCAGCAGCGAGCCGACCGACGACTTGTCGGCGCGGCCGACCGGCGGGCGGCCCACGGTGTCGCGGGCGTCCGACGCAACCGATGGTGACCAGGGCCTGTCCGCGCCCTCCGCCTGCCGGGCGTGGCGAAAGGCGCTGGCCGCCTCGGACCCCTCGTCCTCGTCCTTCCAGTTGGATCGGATGAGGTCGGCCAGACCAGGCAGCCCGGTCGTCTCGAGCCCGAAGATCTCCTCGAGCCGCGGCCGCCGGAAATCGGCGGAGACCACGACGACCTTGCTCCCGCTCATCGCCCAGGCGGCCGCCAGGTTGGCGGTCACGAAGGTCTTCCCGTCGCCCGCCTCGGGGCTGGTGACCACCATGACCGGACAGGGTGCGTCGTGGAGGATGACCCGGAGGCTCGTCCGCAGTTCTCGGATCGACTCCGCCATGGCCGACTGGGGGGCCTGCACCATGGCGATCGAGACCTTCCCCCCTTTGACGTCGTGGTCCTGGGGGAGCTCGGCCAGGATCGGCGCCTCGGTGATGGCCTCGATGTCCGGGCTGGCCCGCAAGCGCGTATCGAACTGCTCGCGTCCGAGGGCGATGCCACATCCCACCAGCAGACCGGCCAGGGCGCCGATGGCGACCAGCTTGGACCGACTGAGACCCGAAGGCTTGGCGGGCAGCCCGGCGGCGACCTGGATCGAGGCGTAAGGCTCCCCGAAGGTGATGTTGCTGAGCTCGGTCTGCAGCGAGCTGTACGAGCTGGTGAGACCCTGGATCTGGGCCTGGGTCACCGGGGTGGTCGGCTTGCCGTTGAGCTGGGAGATCTGGTTCTGCAGCGACTGCAGCTCCCCGTTGATCTTGTCGGTCTGCGCCAGCACCACCGCCTGGATCTGGTCCACATAGGCCTGCGAATAGGCCTGGGCCACGGCCCGGGCCCGGGCCGGGTCGGAACCACTGGCGGTGATGGTCAAGGTGCCGGTGTTCGCATCGGCCGTACCGGTGACCGCCGATGCCACCGCCGACAGGTCGGGGTCGTTCAGGATCTTCGCCGCCCGCACCTGCACCGCCGTACTGCCCAGCTCCTGGACGGGATCGGGCAGGTTGACCGGTGAGGAGCTCTGTCCGGTGCCGCTGCTGCCGTTGGTGGTGGTCCCCTGCTGGACGAGGGCGGTCGACTGGTACTTGGGCGTCTGGACCTTCGAGTAGGCGAGCGCGGCCGCGACGGCCACGACCACGCTGACCACGATGGTCAGCCGCCTGCGCCACAGCACCGAGAGGAATTCCTGGAGTGTCAGAGGGAGCTCGCTTGAGTTGGGGGAATGCCTCCGGCATGGAGGCGGCCCGAGAGTCGCTGGTCGGGGCCATGGTTGCGACGGGCTGGGGTCTCGAACCCGGGTCGAGGATAGGGCGTGGCCGCCGCCAACCGGGGCATCCCCGCCCCCGCGCCGTCCGCCGAGGCGCTCATCGTCCCGCCGCCTCGGCGCGGACCCCGTCCATCACCGAGACCATGGCCTCGGCCCTCGTCCGCCACGATGTGACCGGTGGGTCGGAGAGCGACAGGGTGAGCCCGGCCGTCCCGCCACCGGCCAGGGCCGTCTCGACCGCCTCGACGAACTTCTCCCGTTGGGCGATCACGACGGGCGGCCCGAGCTCGCGGAAGCCGGCCGCCGGAGTGGCGACGGTGGGCCGTCCGGCGGCCAGGCACTCGTAGGCCTTGATCGGGTCGAGGCTCTCGGTGAAGGGATTGACCAGGTGGGGGACGATCACCACGTCGGCATGCTGCATGAAGGCGGGGATCGTCTCGTAGGGCCGGGGCCCGAGTAGGTGAATGTTGTCGACCGAACGAAGCTCGGCGGTGGCGGCGGTGCTCAGGCTGTCGGGGCCGACCAGCACCACGCGGACGTCGGGCCGGCGCGTGGCCAGCTGGACGACCAGCGGGACGTCGAAGCGCTCGTCGTGCAGGCTCCCGACGTAGAGCGCCACGGGTCCCGGCGGTAGGCCCGCCGGTCGCGGCATCGGGGCGCGGAAGAGTGCCAGGTCGACTCCGTTGGGGATGAGGTGGACGGTCCGGTTGCGCCCACGCGAGCGCTCGAGCTCGGGTGAGCAGACCACCACCGCGTCGCTGTGTTCGAGTAGGGAGCTCTCGTTGGCCATGAGCCGCAGCCGCTCCCGCGGGTGGAGCGGGGCGAGGAGCCAGTCGTCGGTGACGTCGTAGAGGCATGGCCACCCGGTCCGTACCGCCAATGACGCATACGAGGCGTCGTTGATCCAGAGCAGCGGACGGCCGAGCCCGAGCGATGCGGTCGCGTCGAGGACCTGGTGCTCGAGCGAGCGATCGGCGAAGGGACCGATGGCCCGAGGCCACCACTTGCGGGGGCGAAGCACGTGGATGCGGTCACAGACCGGCTCGAGCCGGGGCCGGGCCAGGTCGGGGAGGCGGCGCTGCTGCAGTTGGTGGGGGACGTCGAGGGGCGGGGCGACATAGAGGACCTGCAACGAGGGTTGCAGCTGGACGATCTCGTCGACCAGGATCCTGATGCGGCGGCGGACCTGTCCCCAGGGCTCGAGGGAGCACACCACCACCGCCAGGGCCGTCGGCCCCGCTTCGGTGGTGGTCACGGTGCTGTCGCCAGGGGTCTGCAGTGCCATGTCCGTCATTCGACCCCGCCGGACGGTCCCCGAGCGCCGCGCCCGGGATGCAGGCCCGCCCGACCTCTCAGGGCTCAGTGGTAAGTGTCGACACCCGATCGCTTCATCTTGAGGCGCAAAATGGCGCCCCGAGCCTGCCGCGGCCCCACCGGTCGCGATCAACGGACCACCACTTCGGAGAAGGCTGAAGGTACGCTGCCGGAGCGCCGATCAAATCCCTACCTCGGTCATCATCCCCGAGGCCCGACCGATCAGAGGGCGCCCACCAGATGAGCCGGACCATGACCGCGAATCCCCGGCAGATGCTGGCCCGCCTGTCGGACACGCGCCCGGTCCGACGACTGGCCTCGGCCTCGGCGCTCTGGCTCCTTCTCGTGGTGGTGGCCGGCCTGGTCGGGGCGCTGGCCGCTGGTCATGTGCGGATCGCCCTCGGCCTAGCCGCAGTGGTGCTGGTGATCGGGGTGCTGATCGCCGACCCCATGCTGCTGGTGGTGATCGCCCTGCCGGGCGCCCTGTTCATCCAGCGGGTCGGCGGGGCGAGCACCAACCTGAGCTTGGCCGACCTGGTGGTCTTCGTGGCCGGCCTGGTCTGCCTGTTCCAGGTCCGCTGGAGGATGGCGCACTACTTGAAGCAGTTCATGCGCGGTGTGCTGTGGTACGAGGCGGTCCTCGTGCTCGTGGTGGTGGCCCACCCCTACCGGTTCAACGTCGTCGACTGGTTCCACCGTTTCTCCTTTCTGGCGGCGAGCGCGCTGGTGGGCTGGGTCATCGCCACCGAGGGCCGGACCCGACAGGCGTTCCGGCTCTACCTTGCGGGGTCATCGGTGGTGGCCTTGATCGCCATGGAGCACGCCGTCGCCCTCCACTTCCAACCGGCCCAGTGGGGCGTGTATCAGAAGAACAGCATCGGGGCCATCTTGTGGGTGGCTGTGGTCATCGCGCAGATCAACCCGCCGTGGACGGGCATCGGCCGGTCGGAGGCCAGGGTCAACAAGTACCTCTGTATCGGGGGACTGCTGGCCTCCCAGTCGCGGCAGTCGTGGATACTCTTGCTGCTCGCCCTCGGGCTGGCGCTCTTCCTCAACCCCGATCTTCGCCGCCGCTCCAAGCTCATCCTGGCCGCCGCGGTGCCGATCGTGGCCGTTCTCTACTACAGCTTCTCGATCAACGCCCGCAACAATCCCAAGTTCAACTCGGTGTCCATCCGGTTCGACCAGATCGGGGCGGCCATCCATGTCTGGCACCTCAGCCCCCTCCTCGGGGAGGGAATGCGCTTCTACAACCTTCCCCAGTTCATCACGGTGACTGCGCCACCCAATGTGGTGGTCGACAACCTCGCGTCGACCGGCATCGTCGGATCCCTGGCCTTCGTCTTCCTCGTCTTCGTGACCATGCGGACCATGTTCCGGCTCCCCCCGGCGCTCGGCACCCTCGGGCTGGTCGTCCTGTTCGGCCATTACGTCGACGGCCTGTTCGACATCTTCTGGGTCGGGGTCTCCTCCATCGCGCCGATCATCATCGCCGGGGTGTCCCTCGGCATGGCCGATCTCGACCGGTCGGGGAGGGAGGCGGGCCGATCGATCGCCGCGCGGCTCACATCCCGCTCTTCACTGACGGCCCGTTGAGCCCCGACCCGGGCCGGCGCCCCCGCATCGTGTTCAACGCGCTGCCGTTGAGCGGGCACGGCGGCGGCGTGTCCACCTACATCCGTGAGCTGCTCGGCTCCCTGGCCCTGTGTCTGGAGGCGGACCTGGTGGCCGCGGTCCATCCTTCCGGTCTGGCGGAGCTGCCGCCCGGGGTGACCCCGATGGTGAAGGGCGAGTCCCGGGGGGTGAGGCGCGCCGCGGCCAGTGCGGTCGGGTTCGGGCCGGCCGACCTGACCCACGCCCTCGATGTCGATTTGCCCTTCCGGCGCCCGGGCCCGATGGTCTCGACCGTGCACGACCTGGCCATCTTCGACACCCCCTGGGCGTTCCCGACGCACCGGGTGAAGGGAGAGCGCATCCTCTTCCGCCACGCGCTCCGGCGCGCTGATGCCGTTGTGGCCGTCTCCGGGTTCACCGCGGACCGCCTGCGGGAGCTCACCGGTCGCGACTCGGTGGTGGTGTATTCGGCTCCCGGCCCGGGCATGGTTCCCCCGCCCGACCACGAGGTGGACCGGGTACGGACGCGGTACGGGTTGCCCGACCGGTTCGTGTTGCACGTGGGCAACATCGAGCCGCGCAAGGACATCGGCACCCTGGCCGCGGCCTGCCGCTCGGCCCAGGTGACCCTGGTGCTCACCGGGCACAGCCTGTGGGGCCACCAGGCTCCCGCCGGTGCGGTCGAGATCGGGCACGTGCCCCTGGCCGACCTGCCCGGGTTGTACGGGGCGGCCACCGTGGTCGGCTACGCCTCACGCTACGAAGGATTCGGCCTCCCGCCCATCGAGGCGATGGCCTGTGGCGCGCCGGTCTTGTCCACGCCGGTTCCGGCTGTGGTCGAGGTGGCGGGCGACGGTGCGGCCATCTTCCAGCCGGGGGACACCGACGGGCTCACCGCCACCCTCGGTCTGCTCCTGACCGACGACGCCCGTCGGGACGATCTGGCGCGGCGGGGCCGCGAGCGAGTCGGCGCCCTGAGCTGGCCGCGGACCGCGACCGAAACCGCCGACGTCTACCGGTCGATCGGACTGCCCGTGTGACCCGCCGGCGGGGCACCACCCGGGGCCCGGTGCCCGGGCCGGGGCGACCCACGCCGCCGGTCCGGTCGGCAACCTGGCCATGAGCTGTCCCTCGCCGGGGACCGCCCCCGGCCGGCGGTGTGCCCGACCCCTGGGAGGCCCGGCCCGGAGCGGGGTGGCCGCCGGCGCCGACTAGGCAAACCGACGCCCTTGCCGCAGGCGGGAGGCCTGGCCGGCTTCAGCTCGGATCGGAAACTGCCGATCTGTCCGTATGGCGTCAGCGCTCACCGACCGGCGGTCGGCACCGGCACGCGGCACCCCGGCGACGCAGCCCGAGCCGGCGCCGCTGTCCCCGGAGGCCGCGCCCGCGCTCCGACCGGACGAGGTCCACCCCCAGGGCGCCGACCAGTTCGACGGGCCGCTGGCCAACGAGCTCCTGGCCGACCTCGACCACCCGAACTTGGTCCTCTCGACCGGATATGTAGGCCCCGACCGGCGGGCCGGTGGCGTACTGGCCCGGATACGCCGTGCCACCTTCTCCCAGCGGCGCTCGCTGCTCAGCCTGGAATTCGCCGTCGTGGCGGTGGCGGTCGCCGTCGTGGCCTCACTGATGCTGGTCGGCCCCGCGACCCGCGCCTCCGCCGCGCGGTCGTCCCCCAAGTCCCTCGGCCACACCCGGGTGGCGCCGGGGTCGCTCGCGCCGGCGACCTTCTCGACCACCGTCCCGCCGACAACCCCGGCCGCCCCCGTCGCCACCGTGCCGCCGAGCGGCGCGCCGGCTCCGGCGGCCGCTTCCGCCCCGGCGCCCACGACCCCTCCCGCCACCACGCCCGCCCCGGCTTCCGCCGCGTCGCTGACCCCGGCCCAGCTCGGGGCGGAGGCCCTCACGCTCGTCCGCTACCCCTGGCAGCAGATCCCCGGGTACTCGATCCAGTTCCTGCCCATCTCCGACGCACCATCTCCCAGCTTCTACGGCAATACCACCTTCACGTGGGGCCACACGGGTGGCACCTCGGTGCTCTACGTGTACCCCGGTGAGACGGTCGAGCGCCTCGCCGGCATCACCGCCTTCGAGATCGCCCACGAGGTCGACGCGGCCGCGGTGGAGCCTTCGGGTGGCGAGACGCAGATCGAAAACATCTTGAACTACCACCCCTCGAGCTGGGCGCCCAACTGCGACTGCGCCGAGCAGAACTTCCTCTCGGGGTGGTATGCCGCGGCCTTCTCCAACTACTGGTCGCCTGGTGTCGGCAGCTGGAGCCAGCTGCCGGTGGCCCCAGCCAGCGGGTCGACGCTGGGCGAGGTCGCCTCCTGGCTGAACCCGGCCATCCCCTGATCAGGGCCCACGACCATGACCCGTATCGCCCTTCTGCCGAGTTCGTACCCTCCTTCCCTCGGAGGCGTCGAGGAACTGACGCGCCACCTGGCGCTGGCCCTCGCCGGCGGTGGCGACCACGTTGAGGTGTGGACCGGACAGCCCGACGACTCGATGTCCGAGACCGTCGAGGTGCGCGACGAGCTGGTCGTCCGCCGGCTGCCCATGCCCCTTCCGGCCACCAACTGGTCGGCCGTCCGCCGCTCGGCCACCACCGGCGTCCGCACCCTCTTCTCGCTGCGCGACGCGGTCGCCGCCTTCCGTCCCGACGTGCTCCACGTACAGTGTTTCGGCCCCAACGGTGCCTACGCCTCGGCGCTGTCGCGGATAACCGGTAGGCCGATGGTGGTGACGCTCCAGGGCGAGACCCTCATGGACGACGCCGACATCTTCGAGACGTCGCGCTCACTGCGGGCCTCCCTCCGGTACGCCCTGCGCCAGGCGGCGGTGGTGACCGCGTGCTCCTCGTTCACCTTGGACGATGCCGAGAGCCGGTTCGGCTTGAACGAGGGGCGGGGCCGGGTCATCCCGAACGGGGTGGACCTGACCGCCACCCCGTCGGCCGGACCGGTCCGGTCCGGTGTGCTTCCCGACACTCCTTACATCCTCGCCCTCGGAAGGGTGGTGGCCAAGAAGGGTTTCGATCTCCTGCTCGAGGCGTACGCCGCCATGGCCGGTCAATTCTCGGCCGTGGGACTGGTGATCGCCGGGACCGGCGCCGAGCTCGAGGGTCTCCGGCGCCGAGCGGCCGAACTCGGCGTGGCGAACCGGGTCCGCTTCGTCGGCCGGCTCGACCGCGAGGAAGTGGCGGCAGCCATGGCCGACGCCGAGGTGTTCGTGATGCCCAGCCGCCTCGAGCCCTTCGGGATCGTGATCCTCGAGGGCTGGAGGGCCGGCACGGCCGTGGTGGCCACCACCCGGGGCGGTCCCCCCGAGCTGGTGCGGGACGGTCAGGACGGCATCCTGGTCGACCCGTTCGACCGACGGCAGCTCACTGGTGCCCTCGAGCGACTGCTCGGTGACGACCGGCTCCGGCGCTCGGTGGCCGATGCCGGGCGTGCCCGGGTGACCTCCTTCGCCTGGCCGGTGGTCGTCGACCGGTACCGCGACGTCTACGCCTCCGTCACCGGGACGGCCGTCGGCGGCGCGCCGGCTGAGGGCCGCCCCCGGGCCGCGCCGCGGGACGACCGTGCCCGCCAGGGGGAGGCAGTGGGATGAACCCGGCCCCTTCGTTGCTGGAGCGCACACGTGACCACTCGTCGACCGGGCCCCGGTCGCGCCGCCGAACCGGTTCGGACCGGCCGGGCGCACCGAAGGTCCGGGTCGGCGTGGACCTCGTTCCCGTAGTCGACGTGGCTGAATCGCTCGAGCGATTCGGTGCCCGCTATCTCGAACGCGTCTTCACTCCCCACGAGATCGAATGCTGCAGCCGGGCCGATGCCCGGACCCGGTCACGCGCCCCCGGCTACTCCGTCGAGTCGCTGGCCGCCAGGTTCGCGGCGAAGGAGGCCACGTTGAAGGTGCTGCGACCGGTCGGCTGGCGTCCGGACTGGCGCAGCATCGAGGTGCGACGAACCAGTGGCGGCTGGTGCGAGATCCACCTGTCGGGCCGGGCCGCCACCCTGGCCGCCGATGCCGGCATCGACGAGCTGGAAGTAAGCCTCACCCACGAATCGATGGTCGCAGTCGCCGTCGTGGTCGGCCGGTGCGTCGGCGCAGGCGGGACGGGCGGCCACGAACCGGATGACCCAACGACCCAGGGAGACGCGTGACCATGGACGAGACGATCCGAACAGTGCTGGCCGAGCACGGCCGGCTGGCGACCGATGCCAACACCATCGACGACAACGCCGACCTCTTCGCCGCCGGCATGACGTCGCACGCCAGCGTGAACGTCATGCTGGCGTTGGAGGACGCGTTCGACATCGAGTTCTCCGAGCAGATGCTGAAGAAATCGACGTTCGAGTCGATCGCCTCCATTCGCGCCGGCGTCGTCGAGATGGCAGGGAGTTGAGGTTCCGATGACCAGCATCACCGAAACGACGGCCCCGGTGTCCGAATCCGGGGGAGTGGCACAGCAGATGGAGCGGATCGCCGAGGAGGTGGCCGCGCCGGCCGCGGACGAGGTTGATGTCACAGGCCGGTTCCCGGCAGAGACCATCGACGCGTTGCGGGCCGACGGTCTCCTCTCGGCCATGGTGCCCGAGGCCTTCGGGGGCAGGGGGGCGTCGGTGGCCGAGGTATCGGAGGGGCTGGTGGCCCTCGGTCGCCACTGCGCCTCGTCGGCCATGGTGGTCGCCATGCACCACATCCAGGTGGCCTGCCTGGTTCGGCACGGGAGGTCGCCGTTGCTGCGCGACTACCTGGTCGAGCTGGTCGAGCGGCAGTACCTCCTGGCCTCGGCCACCACCGAGGTCGGCACCGGGGGCGACGTCGGGAGCAGCGTCTGCGCCGTCGACGTAGCCGGGGGCACCTTCCGGCTCGAGAAGCAGGCACCGGTCATCTCGTACGGTCAGTTCGCCGACGCGGTGCTGGCCACGGCCCGCCGGTCGGCTGAGAGCCCAGAGAACGATCAGGTGCTGGTGGTGTGTCGCCCCCCCGAGCTGGAGCTGGAGCAGGTCGGGGAATGGAAGGCCATCGGCTTTCGCGGCACCTGCAGCCCCGGGTTCATCTTGCGGGCCGCCGGTGACGCGGCCCTGATCCTCGACGATCCGTACGCCGACCTGTCCACCCGGACCATGCTGCCCATGGCCCACATCCTGTGGAGCTCGCTCTGGCTCGGGATCGCCACCGCTACCCTCGACCGGGCGCGGCGGTTCGTGCAGTCCGAGGCCCGCAAGCGGCCCGGCATGACACCGGCTGCCGCACTCAGGTTGGCCGACACCACCGCGCTCCATCAGCAGTTCACCGACCTGGTCCGCGCCTCGGTCGACCGGTACCAGCAGATCCAGGACGACCCCGACCGCCTGTCGGCACTGGGATTCGCCGTCGCCATGAACTCTCTCAAGGTGTCGGCATCGACGCTGGTGGTCGACGTGGTCCGGCAATGCATGGTCATCTGCGGTCTGGCCTCGTACCGGACGGACACGCCCTACTGCATGGGCCGCCACCTGCGCGACTCGATGGGCGCGTGCCTGATGGTGAACAACGACCGGATCATGGCCAACAACGCCCAGCTGCTGCTGGTCCACCGGGGGGAGTGATCGATGACGAGCACGAGGGTAGATGTCGAAGGCGCGGTCGGAACGGCCGGTTCCGCCCACGAGGACGAGCCATGGGTCGGGTTCCGCGCCGACCTGCTCGATGCGGGCCTCCTGGTCGCCACCGGGGTCGACGGCCTTTACGGGAGATCCGGGCGGTATGAGTCGGTGGCCGACGGGATGGACCGGCTCGTCCTACACGTCGGCGCCGACCAGGACGCGTCCTCGGTCAGGTTCCCGCCCGTGATGCCGTGGGCCACCTTCGAGCGCAACGGTTATCTCGAGTCGTTCCCCGACCAGATGGGCTCGGTGCACACGTTCCGGGGGGACGAGCGTCAGCACGCCGAGTTGGTGCGGCGCGCCGAGGTGCACGAGGACCGGGCCTCGTTGCTCGAGACCACCGACATGGTCCTGTGCCCCGCGGTATGCCACCCGCTGTACCCCACCATGACCGGGGTGCTGCCCGAGGGCGGTCGCCGGGTCGAGGTCTACGGGTACTGCTTCCGTCACGAACCGAGCACCGACCCCTTCCGGATGCAGGCCTTCCGTCAGCACGACTATGTGTACCTGGGCACGCCCGAGGGCGCCCAAGCCCACCGCGACATGTGGATCGGGCGTGGGCTCGATGTGCTCGGCGGCCTGGGGCTCGACGTGGAGTCGGTGGTAGCCAACGACCCGTTCTTCGGCCGGCCCGGCCGGATGCTGGCCGCCAACCAACGCCACGAGGAGCTCAAGTTCGAGATCGTCACCCGGGTCTTCGCGACCGCGCGCCAAACCGCCATCTCGTCGTCCAACTGCCATCTCGACCATTTCGGGCGGCCGTTCGGCATCGAGACGCCCGACGGCGAGGTGGCCCATACCTCGTGTTTCGGGTTCGGGATCGACCGAATCACCCTCGCCCTCTTCCACCGTCACGGCACCGATCCCGACGGGTGGCCGGCGGGCGTGCGCCGGCAACTGTGGCCGTGACCGGGCCCACCACCGCACCGTCATGAGCACCACCCTCCTGTCCCTCGACGCCGCGGCGTTTCGCCCCCATCCGCTGCACGCCGCCGAGCGCAACTGGACGGAGACCAACTGCTACGTGGACGTGTGGATCGAGGTGCTGCACGCCCTCGGCCTCGACCCGGTGGCCGCGGCCGCCTTCACCCTCAGCGCGGACTTCGAGGGCTACCAGTGGTCCTTCTTCAAGTACCCGCCCGAGGACCTGCGCACCTTGTTCGGGCTCGAGGTCTCCGAGCTCAACGTGTGGAAGCCGGTGGTCGAGCACGTGGCTGAGGAGCTCGAGCTCGGGCGGCTGTGCACCGTCGAGGCCGATTCGTGGTTCCTGCCCGACACCCGGGGCGTCTCCTACCAGGTCGCCCACGTGAAGAGCACCATCGTCCCCCAGATGCTGGACGCCGACGGCCGGCGCCTCGGGTACTTCCACAACGCGGGGTACTTCGAGCTCGACGGGGACGACTTCGACGGGGTCTTCCGGCTCGGTGCCCACGCCGACCCGCCGGGGCTCCCGCCCTACATGGAGCTGATACGCCTCGATCGTCTCCGCCGGGACGACCCCGGGCTGGTGGACCGGGTGGTCGCCCTCACCCGCGACCACCTCCACCGGCGTCCGGAGACCAATCCGGTGACCCGGCTGGGCCGGCGGTTGGTGGAGGACCTCCCGTGGTTGGCCGGCCAGGGCCTCGAGACGTTCCACCTCTACTCCTTCGGCACCTGCCGGCAGTGCGGGGCCTGTGCCGAGCTGGCGTCATCGTTCGTCGACTGGCTCAACCGGCACGACGGCCCGGGCACCATGGCCGCGGCCGACGCCTTCGCCGAGCTGGCCGCCGGGGCCAAGGCGCTCCAGTTCGCCCTGGCCCGGGTGGTGCGGGGGCGCCGGGTCGATGTGGCGCCCGTTCTCGAATCCATGGAGCGTCACTGGGCCGAGGCGATGGCGACGCTGGTGGCCCGGTATGGCGACTGAACCCGATCTCCTCCGGGACGCACGGTGGCAGTGCGCCGCGGCGCCGCCCGGGGCGACAGACGACCCGGCCGGGCTGGCCCGCCTGCCGCTGCGGTGGATCCCAGCCGACGTGCCAGGTACCGCGGCCGGGGCGCTAAGACGGTCGTCGTCGGCCGAGCCGTCATCGGCCGAGCTCGACGCGGAGGACTGGTGGTTCCGGTGCGGGTTCGCCGGCCCGGGGATGGCCGGCGGGTCCGGTGAGCCGGTCGGACCGTGGCTCATGGAGCTGGCCGGTCTCGCCACCGTGTCCGACGTGTGGCTCAACGGTGAGCACGTGGCCCATTCCGGGTCGATGTTCTTGCCGTGCCGCGTGCGGGTGGAGACGCTGCGGCCCCAGAACGAGTTGGTCGTCCGCTGCTCGGCGCTGGCGCCGCTCCTCGCCGAGCGCCGGCCGCGGCCGCGATGGAAGACGGCCGGCGCCTCCCACCAGAACCTCCGGTGGTTCCGCACCACCCTGCTCGGCCGGCAGCCCGGCTGGACCGTGACCCCGGCTCCCGTCGGGCCGTGGCGCCCGGTCAGCCTGCGCCCGTGGGGATCGCACCAGCTCGTCCACCGTTCTCTCGACGCACGACCGTCTTTCACCGATCGGGGTGGGACCGGGGGAGCGGTGTCGGTCGAGATCCGGTGCACGACCGGGCCGGAGCCGGCCCCGGTCGCCACCGTCGACGTCGGCGGGATCTGCGTCCCCCTCACCGTCGAGCTCGAGGGCGACGGTGGGTACCTGGTGGCCCGGGGCACGGTGTCCCTGCCCGGCGTGGAACCGTGGTGGCCGCACACCCACGGCGCCCAACCGCTCTATCCGGTGTCGGCCACGGTGGGGTCCGATCACCTCGACCTCGGGCAGGTCGGTTTCCGTACCGTCGAGGTGGACGACCGCGACGGCGGCTTCCAACTGGTGGTCAACGGCACCCCGGTGTTCTGCCGCGGCGGGTGCTGGTACCCCGTCGACCCCGTTTCTTTCGACGCCTCGGACGAGGAGACCGCGGCCACCCTGGCGCTCGCCCGCGACGCCGGCATGAACATGGTCCGGGTCCCCGGCGGCACGGTCTACGAGGACGACCGGTTCTTTGCGGCGTGCGACCGGTTGGGCATCATGGTCTGGCAGGACGCCATGTTCGCCTTCCTCGACCCGCCCGACGACGAGGGCTTCGCGGCGGGCGTCACCGAGGAGCTCAACGGGGTCTTCTCGGGCCTGGCCGGCCACCCGTCGGTGGCGGTGGTCTGCGGGGGCCAGGAGCTCGAAGAGCAGCCGGCCATGTTCGGCCTGTCGCCCGACCGGTGGCCGTCGGCCCTGACCGACAAGGTGGTACCGGCCGTGGGCGGCCAGCTGCTGCCCGATGTGCCCTACGTGACCTCCTCCCCGACCGGCGGGGACCTGCCGTTCCAGGTTGACGCCGGGGTGTGCCACTACACGGGGGTCGGCGTGTTCGGCCGGCCGCTGTCGGACCTGCGGTCGGCCGCCCCGAGGTTCGTGAGCGAGGGGCTGGCCTTTGCCGTCCCGCCCCCGAACGAAACGGTTGACGATCTGTGCGGGGGGGCGCGTCGGGCCGGCCACGACCCCAGCTGGAAGCGGGCCATACACCATGACACCGGCGGGTCCTGGGATCTCGAGGACGTACGCGACCACTACGTGCACGTGCTCTTCGGCGAAGATCCGGCGCTCGTGCGCCGCCACGACCCCGAGCGCGCCCTCGACCTCGGGAGGGCGGCGGTCACCCACGTGATGGGCGAGGCCGTGGCCGAGTGGCGCCGGCCGGGTTCACCGTGCGCCGGCCTTCTGCTCGTCGGGCTGCGCGACCTGCGGGCCGGCGCCGGGTGGGGGGTGATCGATGCGGTCGGGCGACCGAAGGCACCCTGGTTCGCCCTGGCCCGGGCGTGCCGGCCGGTGGCCGTGCTCCTCACCGACGAGGGCCTTAACGGCCTTGCCATCCACCTGGTCAACGACACCGCCAGGACCGTGTCCGGTCAACTGGTCCTGTCACTCTTCAGCGGCGACCACTGCCTCGAGACCGCCCAACGCGACGTCGCCATCCCGGCCCGGGGCGGCACCACCGTGTCGTCGTCCGCTCTCTTCGACGGGTTCCGCGACGTCACCTACGCCTACCGATTCGGGCCCCGTCACCACGAGCTGGTGGTGGCCAGCCTCTTGGACGAGCAGGGTTCGTTGCGGTCCCGGGCGACCTACCTCCCCGGGGGTCCGAATCGCCCCGTGCAGTCCGAAATCGGGCTTCAGGCGTGCCTCGAACCGGCCGATGACCAGGTATGGTCCCTGTCCGTCTCGACCCGGCGTTTCGCTCAGTTCGTCGCCGTGGACGTCCCGGGATACCGACCGGCGGACTCGTGGTTCCATCTCGAACCCGGCGGGACGCAGGCCACGCTCCTCTACCCGCAGCGCTCGCCCGAACTCGCCCGGGACCGGGCCCCGGTCGGCCAGGTACGGGCCCTCAACTCGCTCGAGGGCGCCCGCGTCGCGACCTGACCCGGCACGGGAGCCCGCCCGTCGTGGCCCCGCCGCTCCAGGGCAGCCCGACACGCGATGGCCGCCGCCGGCCCCTCGAACCCCGATGACCGACGTCGTCAAGGTCCGGCCCGACCGCGTCGTCGAGGTCCCGCCGCCCGGCGGACTCCCAGCCGGGCTCGACCGACACATAGGCGCACTGCCCCGGGTGCGCCGCCATACTCTCCGGCGGCTGGTCCTCGCCGACATCTTCGGACTGGCCTTTGCCGCGTTGCTCGGGCCACTGGCCCTCTCGACCCTGGCCGCCGATCCGGACGTCCCCAGCGAGGTGTATCGCTTCAACGTGGCCATGATCCCGTTCTTCGTGGCGGTCTTCGCCTTCTACGGCCTCTACCGGGGCGTGACCCGCCGCATCTCGACCAGTGTGTTCTCAGATCTCCGCAACATCCTGCACGCCCTCATCGTCAGCGGATTCGTCTACGCGGTCGTCGCCTACCTGTCCGACCGGAACTTCCACGAGTCGGTCACCGTGGCTCGGATCGCCTCGATGTGCGTGATGGCGGTGGTGACCGTTCCTCTGGCCCGGGTGATCGCCTTCGGGGTCATCGGCCGTGACTCGCTGGGAGTGGTGCCGGTCATCGTGGTCGGTACCGGCAAGCTGGCCCAGACGGTCGCCAGCCACCTGCGAGCCCATTCGAGCGTGCAGTTCGTGGGGTTCGTCGACGACAACCCACTGGACCGCCGCGACGTTCTCGGCGAGCTCGATGAGCTGCCTGCTCTGTGCCGGGAGTTCCAGGTGGCGCGCGTGGTGGTGTGCTTCTCCAGGACCCATCCCGAGCGGACCACCGAGATGTTGAAGGGTCTGACCGGCAAGGTGGGGGTGTCCATCGTGCCGCGCTACTACGAGCTCATCACGGCCCGCTCCCATGTCGAGGACCTGTCCGGTCTGCCCATGCTCGACATCGCCCCGGCCTCGCTCAGCGCGGGCGCACGGTTCCTCAAGCGGTCGTTCGATATCGTGGTGTCCTCAGTGGTGCTGCTGGCGGCGTCGCCGTTCCTCGCCGTGGTCGCCGTCATGATCAAGGCCACCACCCCGGGCCCGGTCTTCTTCCGCCAGCTCCGGACCGGGCGCAACGAACAGCCCTTCGCCGTGATGAAGTTCCGCACCATGTACCGCGACGCCGAGTCGCGCCGTGAGGAGCTGGAGCACCTCAACGAGATGGACGGGCCGCTCTTCAAGGTGCAAAACGATCCCCGGGTGACTCGGGTCGGCGGCCTCTTGCGCAAGACCAGCCTGGACGAGATCCCCCAGCTGATCAACGTGTGGAAGGGCGACATGTCCCTGGTGGGCCCGCGGCCCTTCGTGGTCTCGGAAGCCATGGAGATCGAGGGGTGGGCCCGTAAGCGATTCGAGGCGCGGCCGGGGATGACCGGTCTCTGGCAGGTGTCGGGGCGAAACGAGCTCTCGCATCTCGAGCTGTGCCGCCTCGACTATCTGTACGTGGCTTCGTGGTCGTTCTGGTGGGACATGCAGATCCTCTGGCAGACCCCGGTGACGGTCTTCCGGGGCCGCGGCGCCTCGTGAGCCGCGGCCTTCCCAACCGCGGCCTACCGAGCGGAGGCCTGGTGACCTGGGTACGGGCCCACCTCAGACCACCGCCTGTTCTTCGTCGACCACCTGCCGCAGCCGAGCGGTGAACCGCGGGCCCGAGAAGCGCTCGGCATGGTCACGCAGGCCGGCGGCGTCCCATGCCATGGCGGCCAGCCGCTCGATGCTCTGAGCGATCGCCTCCGGCTCGGGCTCGTCGAAGAACACGCCGGTCGTACCTTCGACTGTGGTGTCGAGGAACCCGCCCCAGCGCAGTGCCGCAGCTGGCTTGCCGAAGGCCGCCGCCTCCACCGGTGTCAGCCCGAAATCCTCGTGAGAGGCGGCCACCAGGCCGGCCGCGGAGCGATACATCCAGCGGAGGCCGGCGTCGCTCACCTGGCCCGCCATCGAAACGTTCGGCGGCGCTCCGGCACTGATCGCCGGGGCGAGGGGTCCGGTTCCCACCACCACCAACCGGTGCTCGGGGAGCCGGCGGAACGCGGCCACCACCGCCTCGACGTTCTTGTAGGGGAGCAGCCTCGAGACGCAGAGGAAGAAGCCGGGCTCCAGCCCGGGCACCGGTTCAGCCGGCCCGTCGGTGTCGAGGTCCACCGGCGGGTGGAGGATGTCGGCTTCGATCCCGTAGAGGTCGGCCACCCGGGCCTGGACGGCCCGGGAGATGACCAGGTAGCGGTGGGCGGTCGCAGCCGCTCGGCGGTCCCACCGCTTGAGCGCCGGAGTCATCGCGTACAGCGCGGCGGCAGACCCGCGGGATGCGCCGCCCAGATAGCGCTGCGGCTGGTAGAGCCACCGGGCCGGTGTGTAGCAGTAGACGATCTTGCGCCCGCTCACCCGGGCTCCGTGCGCCCAGCCGCTCGACGAGCAGATGGTCACCCCGGCATCGACGGACAACCGGGAGAAGGCCGGGGCGAGGACCGGGAGCGCCAGCCGGTGATGGGATCGCAGCACGCCGACCCGGTTGAGCGAAAGGGGCCGTACGTCCAGTGCCGCGAACTGCGGGAAGGTCGCGTCCGGGTCGTACAGCGACGTGTGGATGGGGGATTCGGGGAAGGCGGCGGCCATCGAGAGGACCACGCGCTCGGCCCCGCCGCGCTGGGTCAGGTAGTCGTGGACGAACGCGACGTCACCCCGGGGGGTCACGCGAACGCGGCAGCCACCGCGGCCGTGTCGAGCAGCGTGTCGACGGTCTGGACCTTCCCGTCGGCCAGTTGCCAGATCTGCACCTCTTCCATGTCCACGCCGCGACCCTTCGGGCTGGTGAATGCCACATGGAGCCATGTGATCACCAGGTCGCCGTCGGCGAGCATGGCCTTGAGGGTGAAGTCGGTGAAGGTGAGCTCGGCCAGTTGGGCGAAGAAGTCGGGGAGGGATCGCCGGCCTTCGTAGACACCGAACCAGGGCGCTGCGTCCCGGTCGGCTGCGTTCACCGCCCAGCGGACGTCTTTGGCCACCAACCCCATCACGGCCAGCAGGTCACCGCGGCTGAGGGCTTCGGTGACGGTCTTGACGATCTCTGCGTTGGATAGGTGCTCGGCGTCGGATGGCACTGGTCTCCTGTCGATCGGACGGCTCCGGACGGGCTCTATGGTTGGATATCCCCAAGGGATCGGCGCTTCCCAGCTGGATCTTGAGCGTAGGTGCCCGCCGCGGTCGAGACGGTGATGTCGGGGCCGAGGCGGCCGTGGCCCGACGGTGCTGCCCGCTACCATCTCGTCGTTCGCGTCCTCTTCGTCTGTACGGCCAACATCTGCCGGTCGCCCATGGCCGCCGCCCTCTTCGCCGCCCACGCCCGTCATCGGCGCGCCGCACCCGAGGTGTCCTCGGCGGGCACCGACGCCGGTCGGCCATCGATCCCCGACACCGTCCCCCCCGAGGTGACCGAGGTGATGGCCGGCTTCGCCATCGACTTGGGTGGTCACCGGGGTCGTGAGCTGACCGCGTCAGCCCTCGTCGATGCCGACCTGGTGATCGGGATGGGGCGCCGGCACGTCCGGGAGGCGGTCGTCTTGGACCCGGCCTCTTTTACCCGCGCCTTCACGCTGACCGAGCTGGTGGAGCGCGGCGTCCTCGTCGGGCCGCGGTCGGCCGACCAGGACGTGGGCTCGTGGATCGGGGCGGTCCACGGGGACCGGACCCGCCAGGCGCTCGGCCGGCGGTCCGATGCCGACGACATCGCCGATCCCTACGGCGGTCCGCTCGCCGGCTACCGCTCCACTGCATCCGAGCTGGATCGGTTGACCGGGCAGCTGGCCATGCTGCTCTGGCCTGAGCAGGACCGGCAGCCGCGCCTGGGTGGGAACGATCCGCTGGTCTGACAATACGTGCGGGGGCCATGGGGGAGATGCGAACATGTCGCGGTGGTCGAAGGGTGCCAAATCCGCGAATTGCCCGACGGCGGGCGGGAGTTCGTCCTCGACGATCCGGTTCTATCGTTCATCCGTATCGACGAGCAGTCCCGGCTCCAGTTCGGCCGGACCGAGGTGGTGATTGCCAGCCCTTTCGTGCTCGAGCTCAAGGGAACGGTGCACTTTCTCGATCCCCGGCGTCATGACGCGCTGGGCCCGCTCGTGGCGCTGTACCCCGGAGCGGCGCGCTGGCTATGGACGTCGGCCCAGGGGGAGTTGACCGTGGTGTTCCGAAACGGCAACTCCGTTCGGGTCCCGCCCGCGCCGACGGCCAGGGCATGGTCGGTCGGGACGGTCGCCTATTCCCTGCCCGATCCGTAGCGCGTTCTCAGTCCGCCCGGTCGAGGAGCTCGGGATGGCGGGCCATCACCATGCGGCGCATGCCCTCTCGCCAACCAACGGTCGTGGTACCGACCAGTTGATGCATGCGGGTGAGGTCGATCTGGACGCTGTCGATGGTGTCCCGGGTCGGCGAGAATCGGGCCGGCACGCCGGTCAGCTCCGACAGGTAGCCGCACCATTCCTCGATGCTGGCGGCCTGGTCGCCGCCCCAGTTCACCGTGGTGGCGGGAGCGGAAGCCGCGTCGAGCAGGGACGGGACCATCGCAGCGATGTCGTCCTCGTGGATCGGGTGGTACACGGAGGGCCCGTCGAGATGCACGGGAATCTCGTTCCCGTTGAGCATCATCTCGAGGTGGATGGCGGGCCAGCCGCCCCGGTCGCCGTACGGGACGGACAGGCGGGCCACGGTGGTGGGCAGACCGAAGCGGACGGCCGCCCACCGGGCGGTGGCCTCGGCGGCGATCTTGCAGATGCTGTACGTCCGCAGGAACGGCCAGACCCCGTGGTTGTCACCGAGCTCGTCATCCTCGGCGAAGACGTGATGCCCCATCGGCTTGTAGACCCCGGTGGTCGAGCAGTGGAGGAAGGCGCGGGCGTCCTGATGGTGTTCCATGAGCGAGGCCAGACCACCGCAGTTGGCCTGGAGGTCGAGGTCCCACTCATTGGTCTTGGACACGGCGAAATTGATCACATAGTCGGCCTCGGGCGGGAGAGACCCGACATCACCCGAGGCCAAGTCGATGGCCACGCAACGGACCCCGGCGCGCTCCAGACGCAGGCGGGCGGCCGCATCCTTGAACCGGGCGGCCCCGATCACCTGGTTGTGGGCCGCCAGGGCGACTGCCACGGGTTCGGCCACCTGACCGGTGACCCCGGTGACCACGACGGTTCGTCCCTCGAGGGACACAGCGCTCATCGGGGCTCCTCCCACTGTCCGGCCACAGGCGGTCGGGCGCCGGCTGATCCTACTGACTCGTCCTGCGGACCGGGCAGGCCCGCCCCACGTCGTTTGCCTGTGGACACCGCACCCCTGCCTGCGCCATACTGTTTGTTCCGCCCGGTTTCTGCGTTGGCCCAATCCCCCCAGGTCAGCGGAGCGAACGCCAGGCGGATTGAGTAGTGATTCCGACAGTTCCAGGAAGTGACGTTCCCATGAGTGCCATCTGGCGCAAGCACGCTGCCTGCCGGGGCATCGATCCGGATGTCTTCTACCCCGTCTCCGACGAGGAGGCCGGGGAGGCCAAGGTCATCTGCGGTGTGTGCCCGGTGCGGGAGGCCTGCCTGGAGCATGCCCTGGCTCACCGGGAGCGTGAGGGGGTCTGGGGCGGCACCACCGAGCGTGAGCGGCGCCGGATCCACCGCCAGCGGCGCAAGTCCGCCTGAGCTGCCTGGCGCCCCGACCGGTCCCGGCCACCGCCGGGTCGCAGGGCTCCGCCGGCAGCTGCTGTCCCACCCCGCCGGCGACGATCGCGAATCGTGGTCGTTGGCCGTCATGGCGGCCGAGCTGGACCGGCTCGAGCGCCCTTTCGACGAGGACGCCGACCTGACCCACGTCACGGCGTCGGCCATCGTGGTCGGCCCGCGTGGGGTCGTCCTCCACCGGCATCGGCGCCTGCACCGGTGGATGCAGCCCGGCGGTCACATCGACCCGGGCGAGGCGCCCGAGGAGGCGGTCGTGCGCGAGTGCGCCGAGGAAACCGGGCTGGAGGTCTCCCATCTGCTGACCGGTCCCGAGCTCCTCCACGTCGATGTCCACCCGGCCGCGGCCGGTCACGTGCACCTCGACCTCCGTTACCTGCTGTACGCGGAGGACGCCGACCCCTCGCCCGCTCCCGGAGAGAGTCAGGAAGTGGCGTGGTTCAGCTGGCCGGATGCCGAGGACATGGCCGACGAGGCCCTGGTCGGCGCGCTGGTCGCCGCCCGTAGGCTGACCGGCGGTTCGGACGCCGGTGCCGACGGAGGCGGAGGAGGGAGAAGCGATGGCTGAGCCGCTCGAGGTCCTGATCGAGGTGCAGGGTCACGACACCCGGCTCGATCAGCTGCACCATCGCATCGAGGCACTACCGGAGCGGTCCGAACTCCGTGCCGTCGAGGAGCGACGCGCCGTCCTGGCCGCCGAGCTGGCGAAGGTCCAGGCCACTGTGGACGACCTGGCCGGCCGGCAACGCCAGCTGGAGGAGCGCATCGCGGCGGCCGCCGACCGCCGCCACGTCATCGAACAGCGCATGCGGTCGGGCGATATGCCCATGGCCCGTGATCTCCAAGCCATGGATCACGAGGTCCAACAGCTGGGTGCCCGACAGGCTGAATTCGAGGACGAGGAGATCGCGCTGTTGGAGGAAGAAGAGCCCTTCGATTTGGTGCTCTCGGAGCACCGGGCCGCAGTGGTGGCGCTCGACGCGGAGCGCGATCGGCTGCAGGCGGCCGTCGCCGAGGCGGAGCAGGGGATCCGAGCGAGCATCGCCGAGGAGGAGTCCAGTCGGGCCGCCTGCGCGGCGGAACTGCCGGAGGATCTGATCCAACGCTACGAGTTCCTCCGGTCCCGGCTCGGTGGAGTGGGGGCGGCCCGCCTGGTGGGCGACCGGTGCGACGGGTGTCATCTGACCCTGCCGTCCGTCGACGTCGAACGCATCCGCAACCTTCCTCCGGAGCAGTTCGCCACCTGCCCGCAGTGCGATCGCATCCTGGTGCGCTGACCCCGTGCCGTCCCGGGCGCCGACCCGATGCTGATCCTCGTACGCCACGGCCAATCGACCGGCAACGCCGACGGGCTGCTGCTCGGGCGCATCGACGCGCCGCTCACCGAACGAGGCCTCCTCCAGGCCCGGTCGCTCGGCCCGGCATTGGGCGGGGTGTCCCGGGTTATCTCCAGCCCCCTGACCCGTGCCCGGGACACGGCGGAAGCCCTCGGGACCGGCGTGCCGGTGGAGATCGACGACCGCTGGGTGGAGGTCGACTACGGCGAGTTCGACGGCCGGCCGCTCGGTTCGGTGCCCGACGATGTCTGGACCAGGTGGCGATCGGACGCGGACTACCGCCCGCCCGGCGGCGAGTCCCTGCGGGAGGCGGGGAAGCGGGTCCGCGGCGCGTGCGAGGACCTCTTCGCGGCCGAGGGCGCCGGTGCCAGGGGACAAGGCGCGGTGGTGGTGGTGAGCCACGTTTCGCCCATCAAGCTGGCCACCTGCTGGGCCCTCGGCCTGAACGACGGGGGGAGCTGGCGTCTCTACCTGGCGACGGCGTCGATCACCCGGATCAGCTGGGGCACGGGAGTGCCGGTGCTCAGCACGTTCAACGAGACACCGTGGTCAGCGTCGGGGTGACCGGACCGGCGCTCACCGGCCCGATCGGTCCAGCAACTCACTGACCGCGGAGGCCATGGCCCGTTCGGCCGCCGATGACGAGAGTCCTGCCTCGAACCGCAGCCCGGACCAGTACTGCCAGCCCGTGGTGTTCTCGAGTATGTCGATGAGGAGCTCGGGCTCGCCGCCGTGCGAGCTGATCTCGGGACCCAGTGTCACCTCCAGCTGCTGTCTGAGCAGGGCCCGCTGTCGGCCGAGGACCTCGGTGAGTCCCGGCGTATCCAACTCCCTGGCATAGGCCACCCGCAACACCGGGCCGGTGGCTTCGAACAGCTTTCGACGCTGGCGACAGATCGCCGCGATGCGTGCCGGCAGGGGGCCCCGCGGCGGGATGATGGCGACGAAGGACCGATGCCGTCCGGCTTGCAGTTCGGCCGCCAGGCGGATGACCACCTCGAGCCGCCTGAAGTGGTGGAAGACCAGGCGCGTCGAGACACCGGCCCGCCGGGCCACCTGCTCGGTCGTCGGGCGCGGGTTGCCGGCCTCGATGAGGTCGATGGCCGCACGCACGATGTTCCGGCGGGTGCGCAGGCCACGCTCCCGCCGACGGTCCGATGGACGGCCGTCATCATCGGCGTCCGCGCCGGACCAAGTTGTTGCCCCTGCCATGCCCCATCTCCCTGCCCGCCATCCACGCTACGCGAGATGGGCGCGGAATTATCGTCGGGCCCCGTCCGGGTGGGGCAGCTCGGTCACCGGCGGTCGGGGTGGTCCGGTCGCCGGGCTCCGCGCGGAGGGGAGGGCCGGTCGGGGAGCTGGTCCTTCACCAGTTGGCCGTCCTTGACGATGGCGAGGAGCTTTGCCTGGTCCTTCAGCACGGCCACGTCGGCCACCGGGTCCCCGTCGACCACCAACAGGTCGGCCAGCTTTCCCTCGTCGACCGTGCCGAGCTCGTGGCCGCGGCCCATGAGCTCGGCACCGTGTCTGGTGGCCCAACGGATCACGTCGACACCGGGGATGCCGATCTGGTCGACGTAGAAGGCCAGTTCGTCGGCATAGTCACCGTGCGGGAAGAAGATGGCTCCATAGTCGTCGCCCAGGACCAATCGCACGCCCGCGGCGTTGGCCTTGGGGACCATCTCGGCCATGGCGTCGATGTCCGCCTTCATCCCATCGCCGAAGCCCAGGGCGGAGCCGCCCATCGACTCGAGTAGCCGGGCCGGGAACAGCATCGACGGCACCAGCGGCGTCCCTGATTCGAGCATCCGCTCGATGCATTCGTCGTCCAGGCCGTCACCGTGGTCGACGACGTCGATGTGAAGGTCGAGGGCCATGAGGAGGGCCTCGCGGTTGGCAATGTGACCCCGCACCTTGGCTCCCCGGAGGTGGGCGGCCTCGATTCCGGCCGCCATCTCCTCCCGGGTCATCTCGATCTGCTCGCTCGGCCCGATCGTCCCGTGACCGCCCGTCACGAACATCTTGATCATTTCCGCGCCCTCTTTGATCTCGGCGCGGACGGCCCGACGGAATTCCTCCGGGCCGTCGCTCGGCCGGATGGCGCCGAGGGCGCCCACCTCCCAGTGCGGTGGATAGCTCCGGTCCCCGGCGTGGCCGGTGGTGCTGATGTCGCGGCTGCAGGGCACCAACCGGGGTCCGCTGATCAGGCCTTTGTCGATGGCGACCTTCATCGAGGCGTCGATGGCGAACGGGGCGCCGGCCGATACCGCACTGGTGAAGCCGCTGCGGACCAGCAGCTCGAGGCTGTTGACCGCCCGGACGGCCTGCAGCGCCATCGGCTCCTCCAGGCCGAAAGGTGCCGTCACCCTGCCGAGCTCGTGGTAGGTGGCGTGGAAATGACAGTTCACCATGCCGGGCATGACCGTCCGGCCCCCGAGGTCGACCACGCGGTCGTCGGGCCGGGCGACCACCGGGCCCCGGGCCACCGCGGCGATCCGGTTGCCCTCCACCACCACGTGGGCATCGTCGAGCGTGCGCCCGTCGCCGTCGATCACTCGGGCGTGGGCGAGGACCAGACGGCTCATCGGGGGCCCGGCCGCGTCGGGGCGGTCCTCATGGATGGACGACCACCTTGATGGCGCCGCTGCCCCGGTCGCCGGCCACCCGAAAGGCCGCGGCCGCCTCGTCCAGGGAGAAGTGGTGGGTGACGATGGTGTCGGCCAGGTCGGGAATCGACTCGAGAACCCGCATCGCCGTCACGAACTCGGGAACGCCCCGGTAGTGCCCGTAGGTGAACGCCGGCGTCAAGGTGACCTCCTTCAACTGAAATCCCGCTCCCAGGGTGACCGGGCCCCAGAAGGTGCCGATGACCCCGATCGTGCCGCCCGGCCGCACCCGGCGCAAGGCGGTGTCCAGCGAGCGCTGGGTTCCCGCCGCGTCGAGCACGATGTCGTAGTCCGCCCCGGCCGAGGTTCCGGCCCCGAGGCGTTCGCCGGCCTCGATCCGTCGCTGGTGGCGGGCAAGCAGGTCGACATCGGCCCCGAGGCTTCCCAGGGTGGCGATGGCGCACAGACCGATCGGCCCGGCGCCGATGACGAGCACCCTGGCCCCCGACTGCACCCGGGCGCGGTGGACGCCGTGGAGGGCGACGGCGAACGGTTCGACCAGGCAGGCCTGCTCGAGGGGGAGCGAAGGTGGGACGACCTTGGCACATGTCGGGTCCACCCATGCCTCGTCGGCGAGGCCACCGTCGAGGCTCACGCCGTACATGGCGCTGAGCACGTGGGCACACTGTTGCTCGTCTCCGGCTCGGCAGCGATCGCAGTCGCCACAGAAGACAACCGGCAGGACGGCGACGGGGGTACCGTCGTCGAGTCGGCCTGAGAACTCGTGGCCAAGGGTCACCGGGGTTGGGCCGGCCGAGGCCAGGTGGAGGTCGGATGCACAGATGCCCGAGCTGACGACCGACACCCGCACTCCGCCGTGGTCCGCGCCGCCGGTGTCGACCACCCGGATTCCCTGCTCGGTGCTCCTCACCCCTCGCACCGAGCTAGCCCTCCAGGGCGGAGCGTCGATCGGCCAGGGCCAGCACGTGGGCATCCGCGCCGATGATCCGCGAGACGTGCTCGGCCATGAACGTGTGTTCGTAGGGCTGGGCCTGGTATCCTTGGAACGTCTCCTCTGACGCCCAGCACTCGAAGAACCGGAACCGGCACGGTGTCTCGACGTCCTCGGCCCACCAGTAGTCGATGCACCCGCCGTCCCGGCGGCTCAGCTCCCCGACGGCTTGCAGGGCAGCCACCGTCTGCTCGCGTTCCTCCGGCTTGAAGTCCAGGTATCCGGTCAGCGCGTGCATCGGTCCCCTTCCCGGTCGAGGGCCGGCGAGGCCAGTGGGTGATCCGAGCACTGCTTGCCCCGGTCCGGCGTTGCAATCTACACCGGGCCGGTCCCCCGACCCGAGGTCATCGGCCAGCACGGGGTCAGGCCGGGAGGTGGTCCCAGACTTCGACGCCGTCCACCCGGGTAGGGGCTTCCCCGGCCAGCCACGTGATGAACCGGAGCGACGCCGCCGGATTCGGTTCGGGGCCGAAGGCGGCCACCAGGCGCGAGACGCGCCAGGACGCCAACTGGGCCAGCACGGCGGCGCGGAGGGCTGCGGTCTGGGCGGGGGGGTGACCGGCGTACAGGGCGATGAACACGCGGGCGGTCAGCGTGTCGGCGCCGTTGCCGACGGCCGTCGAGAACCCGATGCGTTGTCCGGGTCCGTCCGGTACGAGGAAGTAACCCCCGGGGGATCGGAAGTGGAAATCGGCCATGGCCTGCCACAGCTGGCCTTCCGGCGTGTCGAGCGACGGGTAGGGATAGAGAAGGGTCACCCGGCCGGGCGCCTCGTCGGCCAGCGAGGAAGACGTGAAGTAGGACGGCGTCCGGACTCCGGTGACCCGGCTGATCGGCCCGTTCGGGACCAGCGGGACGAGGCAGACCAGGGCTAGCAGCGCGGGAGCCGCCCACGCCGGCCACTGGGCGGGCCAGCTCCTCCGGCGGGACACCGGTCCGGCACGTGCACCGGCCGCGGCATGGAGACGGTCGAGGACGATGGCCAGGACGAGGCCGGCGAACAGGCTGACATAGAGCGAGTACCGCACGGGGATGGTGTTGGCCAGCAGGGGGAGCTTGGTGAACAGCCGCTCGGGGAGCGGGGGACCGGTCGGGAGCGCGGTGGGTGGCCGGTGGACGGCGAGACCTCCACCCAGCGACAGCACGAAGGCCGCCGCTCCGCCGACGGCAGCCACCCGGACGACCGGGCTGCGCCGCCACAGCAGCACGGTCCCCACCGCCAGGGTGACGAGCAGGGTGATGCCGAGGTAGCTGCCGTTCTCCGATGTGCTGTTGGCGAAGCCGTTGGCCACCTTTACCAGGCCGGAGGGCGCCAGCCGGGTGTACACGTCCGGTACCAGGGGTCCGAGCAGATCGGCCCGGTAGGCCTCGGGAACCAGCTGGATGGCACCCTTGATGTGGGCCGGGCCTCGGAGGGCGAACCACACCGGGTAGGCCAACAGCACCGCCGCCACACCGAGCGCCCACCCGCCGCCCTCCAGCGCGCCGCCGAGGTGCGACCGGACCGAACGGTGGCCGATGAGGGCCGCCGCCACCACACAACAGACCCCGACCACCAAGGTGGAGACGAGTATCTCGCTCGAGATGAAAAACTGCGCGGTCACGAGGAGTCCGAGGACGACGCCCCAGCTGCGGCGCGAACTCGCTCGGCCCATGATGATCTCGTGGACCACCAGGAGGATGATTGGCGGGAGGACCACGAAGGTGAGGTTGAGATGGCCGCCGTTGCTCTCGGCGATCTCGTAGGGGGAGAATCCGTACAGCAGGCCGGCGACGAAGGCGGCGGGACGCCACTCGGTCCAGCGCCGGGTGAAGAAGTATCCGGCGATACCCGATCCGGCCAGGGCCAGCGTACTGAGCGTGTTGAAGGTGACGACGGGGCCGAAGAGCAGGGTCACCGGGGCGGCGGCCAGTCCGAGGAGGGGGACAGAGGTGTTATTCAGCAGGTTCACACCGAAGGGGAAATTGCCGTAATTGGTGTACAGCGGGTTGTGGCCGTGGAGCAGGGCAAAGGGGAGCCAGCGGAGGAACCAAACGGTGGTGAACTGGTCGGCGCCCGCCTGCATGTGCGACGCCACGCCGGTCGACCAGGTATGCCAGGTCATCGCCACCGCGACCGCCAGGTAGATCGCTATGACGAGGATCGTGGACGCGATGCAGGCGCGGGTGAGCCCTGCTGTCGGAGGGCATTGGCCGCGGTATTCCTCTTCGGCGTCATCGTCGCTCTGTAGAAGAGGCATGAACAGAACACGCTACCGGAGGGGTAGGAGCCGGAACCGGCTTCTCGCTGGTGGGTGTGGTCCGTTCGAGACGATGCGGAACATCCGGCGTCGTGGTGCGGTTACACATGGTGAGAGTGAGAGACGGAGCCGGAGACAGGGGGTCGATAATGCCGACTGAACTGGTGAAGCCGCTCTACACCGCGGAGGCCACCGCGGTCGGAGGGCGGGACGGCCATGCCCGGACGAGCGATGGCTCGCTCGAAATCGATATGCGGCCACCGGTCGAGATGGGTGGGCCGGGTGGTGGGACCAATCCCGAGCAGCTGTTCGCGGCCGGCTACGCGGCCTGCTTCCAGAGCGCTCTCGCGGTCGTGGCCCGGCGCCAGAAGGTCGACACCGGCGATTCCACAATCGAGTCGCGGGTCACCATTGGGACGATCGAAGGTGGCGGCTTCGGTTTGGCCGTCGCGCTCGACGTGCACATCCCCGACGTCGATGAGCCCACGGCGCGCCGGCTCGTCGAGAGCGCCCACCAGGTATGCCCGTACAGCAACGCCACCCGGGGCAACATCGAGGTCACGCTCTCGGTGGTGTGAACCCGTCCCGAAAGGGAGCGGACCGGGTTAGGCCGTGGCGTCCACCCCCGACGATCCCGACCGGGTACCGAGGCCGGCACCGGGCGTCGGACTGTCTCAGTTCGGCGCGGGACCGCAAAGGGCGGACGCCGGCGCAGACAAGCATCAGCCCGACGCTCAGGCCGAGGACGACGTCGGTGGTGAAGATTGCCGCCGATGGTCAGGTTGAATGCCGCTGCGTGACGTCAGTGCTTGCCCGCGGCCAGCCGGCGGAGCGGTGGAAGCGTGGGCGGCGGCTGGCGGCGCGGCGGGAGATCGGCCAGTAGCTTCGTGGTCGCGTCGGCGACCCTCCGGACGGCGACGTCGAACGCGTCCTCCGTCGCCGCGGAGACGCTCTGCACGCCGCTTACCTTGCGGACATACTGCCGAGCTGCCGCCTCGATCTCCTCAGCGGTGGGCCCGGGCTCGAGGCCCCGAAGGGTGGTGATGTTTCGGCACATGGACACACCCTACGTGCGGTCCGGCCGACCCGAGCTGGCCTAGAGCGACCTGGGCCGGTTGACGAACCGGCCGGCGGCGGGAGAGTAGAACCAGCCCCCGCCCGCCCGGGTCCCACCATCGACCGGGATGGTGTGACCGGTTACGTACCCGGCGAGGTCCGAGGCGAGGAAAAGGGCCACCCGGGCCTGGTCCTCGGGCCAGCCCAGACGGCCTACCGGAGCCCAGGAGCCCCAGAGGTCGCTCCCTTCGGAGGCGCCCGTGTAGTCGACCTGGGAGGACTGGGTGAGGTCGGGGGCGATGGCGTTCACTCGCACGCCTCGGCGTCCCATGGTGACGGCCAGGCTGGTAGTGAAATGGGCGACCGCAGCCTTCATGGCTGCGTAGACGGGGTCGCCGGGAAATCCCCGGAGCCCCTCCACCGAGTGCACGTTCACGATCGAGCCTTGGCCCCGTTCGACCATGCTGCCGATAAAGGCGCGGGTCACGGCCAACACATGAAACAGATTGATCCGGTACATGGCGTCCCACGACTCGGGACTGGAATGTTCGAAGGGAACGTGCGGTCGGTAGTCGCCGACGTTGTTGACCAAGACGTCGACACGACCGTGCCGGCCGAGCACGGCGGCCGCCATTCGTTCGACATCGGCGGCTTGCGTGACATCGACCACGTGCGGCTCTGCCGTACCCGTTCCACCCTCCGCGATCTCCATGCTCACGCGAGCGGCGCCATCGGGATCGACCTCGGCGATCTCCACGAGCGCGCCGTGGGCGGCAAAGAGACGGGCGATCGCCCTTCCGATGCCGTCACCCGCGCCGGTGACCACCGCCACCCTGCCGTCGAGCAGCCGGCCCCAGTCCCTTATGGGGGCGACGTCGGAGGGTCTTTGTGTGCTCATGCCCTGCTTCTCCGGCTCGACACGGGAAGGGATGACGGGACGGCTGTCCGTTTTTTGCAGTGTCCGCCGACCCGAGGAAGTGGGGCGTTCAGGTCGCCAGTGCCGCGGCCACGTGGGGCAGGGCGAGGATCTCGGCGAGCGGCTCTCCGGGCTCGTGGCCGAGGCCTCGGCGGACGAACGAGGCGAGCGCCAGCTCATGGGCCACGTAGGCCTCGGCGACGCTGCGCTCGGTCTCGCTCTCGGCCAAGTCGGTCAACTTGCGATACTTGGCCAGGAAATCGGAGATGACCGGCTCGAACGAACCGAGGAACTCCTCCCACGAAGTTCCGGCCAGGCCGTCGGCGAACTGGGCCGCAGTAGTCTCGCTGGCAGCAGTATCACCCCAGTCGAGCGCGCGCTTCTCGAGCACCGGCTCCGCCAGCTCTTTCGTGGCCCGCTCGAGCACGGTGAGCATCTCGAGCTGGTGGCGGTGCTCCGGATCGCGCTCACGTTCTGCCAGCCGCGCGAACAACGACTCGCCGAGCACCTCGCCCTGGTATGACTCGACCCACAGGTCGGAAGCAGTCACCGGCTCACTCGCGTCCACGGCTCGATTGTACGACAGGTGCGAGGGGAGTGCAGGAGGGCGGGCGGATCACTCGCAAACCGTTTCAGGCAATACCCGGGCAAGGAGGAGCTCGTTCACTTCAGTTCATCCGATCCGACCCGTTCCACGGTCCGGGCCAGGATACCGAGCGTCGCACGGATCGCATGCTCGGGTAGGACGGGAAAGATTCCCGTTCTCTTCAACGCTGGGTCGATCGAGGACCAGTCGTAGTACGAGGTGACGAGCGTGCCATTCTCGGTCGCCTCCAGTCGGTAGCCGTACACGTGGCCGGCTGACGGTCGAGTCTCGCCGGCCACAGTCCACGCAATCTCGCGGTCGGGAGTGAACGTGACGATGGTCACGACGACGTCGTAGCGCCCCATCGGTCGGTCGTTCAATGCCTCGCGGTCCATGTGGACGATGAAGGAGTCGCCCACAGCGTGGACTGACTCTCCCGCCGCGTCCATCAGCATTCCGGAGGCGTCGATGGCGACGTGCCCACGCGGACTGGACAACAGCCGAAATATCGTCGACGGGTCAGCGGCGATGCTGCGCTGGACCTCGAAGCGCTCAACGTCCATCAGGACCAGCCGCCAATCGTCCATGCCGGTCCACCATCAATTGCACTCAACCACTGTGATGGACTCTCAACGCCGGTAGCACCTCACGCTCCAGCAGGACCAGGCTCGACCAGGCCAGATCAATCGGCATCCCGCCACACAGTGGATGGAACACCGTGAAGCGAAGCGGGGAGCTTCTCTGTTCGTCCACGAACTGCTCCGGCGTCATCACGCAGTACCGGCCCGTGCCGCGAAGCTCGTCAACGTTGGGCACGGTGTGAAATGGAGAGGCGATGTCATCTTGGGCCTGCCATTCGCCATAGGAATTCATCTCATGCTGGAAGAACGGCGCCATTTGGCCCCACGCCATTTCGGGATCCTCAGCCAGCGCCACGACCCTGTTCTCGCCGATGGGGCTGGGGCCGGGGTCGGGGCGCCCGAGCTCTTGGACCTCGTCTCGGTAGGCTCCCCACACCTCGGGAACCGACGGGATGAACCCGTCGGCGATGCGGGCCGCCCTCCGGGCCGCGGCATCGCTGCTGCCACCGAGCAGGACGGTGGGGCCGCCGGGCCGGAACGGTGCCGGCGTCACGTGCACCGTCCGACCCCGATAGACGAAGGGCTCTCCCGCGAAGGCTGCCTTCAACGTGGTCACGGTTTCCGTGACCCGCATCCCCCGCTCCTTCATCGGCACGTCGAACATGGCGAATTCCTCATGCACGTAGCCGCCCGCTACGATGACGTCGACGCGACCCTTGCTGAGGTGGTCGAGCACCACCATCTCCTCGGCCAGGCGCAGCGGGTCGTGAAAGGGCGCGATCAGTGCACCCACGAGAAGGCGAACGTGTGTGGTGCGAGCCGCCATCGCGGCCAGCATCGGAACCGGACTGGGAAGATAGCCGTCCGGTGAGCCATGGTGCTCGGAGACGGCGATGCTTATGCAACCCAACCTGTCGGCCCACTCGGCCATGTCCAGTGCCGCGGCATACCGGTCCGCCATCGTCGTGCCCGCGAACCCCGGGTTGCGAAAGTCGAAGCGAAGGCCGAACAGCAAGCTGGGCGGTGCAAGCTCGTGTGTCATCGACCCCCTTTCCGCGGCTGCATCGTTGCACGTGACCACCGACTTATAGCCGTCATGCGATGCCCCGATCAATCCGAGCTGTGCCGGCCGCCTGACTCCCGGGCGGCACCCCACGGGACGCCTTTGACCCGGTCCCGTGGGTCGGTCCTGCAGCGATGGACGAGAAGCGTTGCAGCTGGTGGTGTCATCGGCACAGTGAGGCTCGAGCACGTGGAGCTCGTGCCAGGCGAGCATGTCAGAAGTCGACTCCCGACATCTTGCTCAAGTTGTGGACGACGATGAGCAGTGGTACTGATTTGTGCTCAGCAGGCAAGTCGATCAGCATCACCAATCCAGCTCTGCAGACGATTCGCTAATTACTCGAAAGTCTTTCCCAAACCGTCGGCTGAGATCCTCTTGAAGGGCGCGTCCTACTCGAGCGTCGTCATGGATCACGAACAGAACAGGTTGCGACAGTCGATACAGGCCTCAAGGCCCGATAAAATTTGCTCGTGCGGAGATGGGGGATAGATCGAGGCAAGGCACAGCACATTCTCACCTCTGCGGGCTGGATCGAAGGCGTGCCAACGAAAGTCACGGAAGGCGAATTCCACGTAGACGATCGTGCTGTTGCGGCGTCTGACCATGTGAACTTCTTTGTGACGGGTGGCGACCTACTCGAAACAGCGCAGTATCTATGGAGCGAATTTGATTGGGTCCGACTCGAGCATCGATCGGCCTTGGGCGGAGGCGCTCTCAACCTCCATGCTGAAATATTGGACCGATCCGTTGATCAAAACGTTTTGCTTGGTTACTTGACCAACACTGAGCTATTTGTTTTGGCTCCGATCAACTGTCGAGCAGAACGTCTGCTTGAAGTATTCGTTCGTGCTGAAGTTGAAGTAAGGAAGTAAGGAAGTAGTCATGGCCCAATCCGACACTCGGTTGACGAACAGCTGTTCACACCGCAGGTCGGTAGAGGGCGTGGAGACTGCACCCCGTTCTACCTCGGCGGGGTTCATCAACGTCACCTGATCGGGTATTCCTTAGCCAGGCACTCAGGGGATCCCCGAACTTGGTCACCGTGGAGAGTGTGGTGCGGCCAGTTGGCCTGCTCTTCAATCACGTCGCTCACCGTTGACTCCAACCAATCCCACGCCGATCGACGCTCTTCGCCGAGAAAGGAGAGCATCTTCCAAAGACAATCGTGGAACCGGACGTTGCGGGCAGACCCAGGCCGAAAAGTACCGTTACCGGTGGGGGTGGATGCCCCTGATCGGGGGAGATGCAGCACCCCTGACCCGCACTTCTGGGCGTGTGGGTGAGCCTCGAGCGCGGCTTGGGTGAGATGTCCAGCGTGCATGCCGCCAAGGAAGCCAGATCATCTTCCCCGCCACTACCACCATACACCGAGGTGGGGGTCTTGCTGCAAGGACCCCGGGTGTGCTGACAATGCACGCCACAAGTCCGAACACAAGCGTTCGCGACAGTAGGAACGAAATGCCTGAGGGGCTCAAGGGGGGACCGACGGACAACGACGTATTGGGCTTCCTGGATATCGACCAGACTCAGGTCGCGCTCGTTGGCGGCAAGGGCGCCCACCTCGGTGAGCTCTCGCGGATCGACGGCATCCGCGTCCCTGCCGGCTTCTGCGTGACGACGGATGCCTTACGGCGGATCATGGCTGGAGCACCGTCTATCGACGATCGGCTTGATCGGCTATCGCGCCTGAACGCGGATGACGTGGAGGCGATCCGCACGCAGGGCGCGGAGATGCGTCGGACAGTCGAAGGGATCGCCATACCCGACGATCTGGCAGCGGCGATCACCGGCTCGGTCGCCCGGCTCGGCGAGCAAGCCGCCTACGCGATCAGATCCAGCGCGACAGCGGAGGACCTACCGACGGACTCGTTCGCCGGCCAGCAGGACACCTACCTGAACGTCGTGGGGTCGTCGGCGATCCTCCAGCACATCAGCCGCTGCTGGGCCTCCCTGTTCGCTGAGCGGGCCGTGACCTACCGCCTGCGGAACGGCTTCGACCACCGGAAGGTTTCCATGGGCGTGGTCGTGCAGCAGATGGTGGTCCCGCACTCGGCCGGCATTCTGTTCACGACCGACCCCGTCACGTCCAACCGCAAGGTCGTTGTAGTAGAGGCCAGCTTCGGCCTCGGCGAGTCAGTGGTGTCAGGCCGGGTGAACCCGGACGCCTACACGGTGCGCGACGGCAGAATCGTTACGAAGCAGATTGCCACAAAGCAGGTTGCCATCCATGCCTCGCCGTCAGGCGGGACTCACGAAGATGCGATCGACCCGGAGCGGCAGGAACAGCCGGCGCTGACGGATGCGCAGGTCGTGCGACTTGCACAGCTGGGGCGGACGATCGAAGCGCACTTCGGCCACCCCCAGGACATCGAATGGTGCCTGGACGATGATGGGTTTCAGATCGTGCAGAGCCGGCCGATCACCACGCTGTTCCCCATCCCCGATGTCGGTGACCAGGAGAACCACGTCTTCATCTCCGTCGGTCATGGGCAGATGATGACCGACGCCATGAAGCCGCTGGGGATCTCCTTCTGGCAATTGACGACCCCCCGGCCGATGTACGTGGCCGGGGGGAGGTTGTTCGTGGATGTCGCCCCGGACCTGGGGTCGCCGGCGAGACGCGCGGGCCTCCTCAACGTGGCCGTGAAATCCGATCCGCTGATCGGGGACGCGCTGGAGAGCATCCTTGAACGTGGCGACTTCGTACCGTCGCTCCCGGGCGAGGGTACAGGCGTGACGCCCGCCCGCGCGCAAGCCCCGATCGAGACCGATCCAGTCATCGTCGAGAAGCTGATCGGACGTAACCAGGAATCCATCGCCGCCTTGAAACGCGACATCCGGACGAAATCCGGATCGGCGCTGTTCGACTTCATCCTGGCGGACATCCAGGGACTGAAGCGGATCCTGTTCGATCCCCGGAGCCATCAAGTCTTCATGTCGGCGATGGAGGCCACGGGGTGGCTCAACGAGCAGTTGCAGACGTGGCTGGGCGAGAAGAACGGCGCCGACGCACTCACCCAGTCCGTTCCCCACAACGTCACGTCGGAGATGGGTCTGGCGCTCCTGGACGTCGCGGACGCGATTCGTCCGCATCCGGAGGTAGTGGCCTTTCTCCAACACGTCGAGGACGAAGGCTTCGTGGACGACATGACCAAGCTTGCTGGCGGGCAAGAAGCGCAGGATGCCATCCGGGCGTTCCTCGACAAGTACGGCATGCGCTGCATCGGTGAGATTGACATCACGAGGCCACGCTGGAGCGAACGCCCCACCACGATCGTGCCCATGATCCTCGGCAACATCAAGAACTTCGAGCCGGGCGCCGGAGAACGGCGCTTTGAACAGGGGCGGAAGCAGGCTTGGACGAAGGAACAGGAGTTTCTCGAGCGCTTACGGGCCTTGCCGGACGGCGAGCAGAAAGCCAAAGAGGCCAAACAAATGATCGACCGTGTTCGGACCTTCATCGGGTACCGGGAATATCCAAAGTACGGCATGGTCAGCCGCTACTTCATCTACAAGCAGGCTCTCCTGGAAGAGGCCGAGCGGCTCGTGCAAGCTCAGGTGCTCCGCGAGGCAGAAGACATCTTCTACCTCACCTTTCAGGAGCTCCACGACGTCGTGCGCACGAACCGCATAGATGACCAGCTCATTTCCCAGCGCAAGGACGCATTCAGGTCGTATCAAGCGCTCACGCCGCCCCGGGTGCTCACGTCGGATGGCGAGGTAGTCGCCGGGGCGTACCGACGCGATGACGTGCCGGCCCATGCGCTGGTTGGCTTGCCGGTTTCCGCCGGGATCATCGAGGGGCGGGCTCGCGTCATCCTGGACATGGCGGAGGCCGACCTCGAACCGGGCGACATCCTGGTCACCGCCTACACGGACCCCAGCTGGACGCCGGTGTTCGTCGCGATCGCAGGCCTCGTAACGGAGGTGGGGGGCCTGATGACCCATGGCGCGGTGATCGCACGGGAGTACGGTCTGCCGGCCGTCGTCGGCGTGGAGCAGGCCACGGAGCTGGTCCGCAACGGGCAGCACCTCCGCGTGCATGGCACGGAGGGGTACGTCGAGATCCTGACTTAGAAGATCGCCGAGACCGCCTGAACACACACGCGATCAGGGACACCTAGGCAACAAGCGAAAGCCGAGCCAAAAGGGACGCCAGCGGCAGCCGCCACCTCAATCGGCCCAAAGCTGAGAACGGCGAGAAACTCCTCAAGCGCCCAATCCACATACAACGGGGCGAACCTCAACAGTGCTGTTGTGGATCGGGGGCGTTCAGGGACAGTCACCTTTCTTGGGTGGAAGCTAGAACATCGAGGTTGAATGGTGGATCGTGGACCGGTCCGCTGAGTCGGAGTGGCGTGAACCTACGGGGATGCTCCGCCGGGCGTTGATCGTCGAGAGAGCCGAGGCGGAGTTGGCCGCAAAGGGGATACGTCCATACCCAGCGAAGCACACTCTCACAAGGGAGGTGGTTGTATGCGCAAAGGATCAAATCTGCGCAGGTTCTTCACACGTTCTGGAGCGGTCGTGCTCGTCGCAGGCCCAGCGAGCCTCCTGCTCAGTGCTCCCGCCTGGGCACCACCTCCGCCCCCCAGCTTGCCCTACCCACCTGCTGGGGTGACGGCGACGCCAGGAAACGGTCAGGCCATTGTCACGTGGCAGTCGGAATCACCAACGTGCAATATCTATTTCTGCCCCCCCAGCCCAGCGGGCTACGTCGCCAGAACGGCGCACCACATGGTGCACTATTCGTGCACAGCGCCCGGCATCAACTCCTCAGCCTGCACCATCACCGGCCTCACCAACGGCGTGAAGTACAAGGTTCACGCGTCTGCCTACATCATCCGCGCCAACGGCGAACTGCGCCCGGGTGGGGCGGATCCATCAGTCACGGTGACGCCCGAACCATAGCCACCCGACGGGGGGGCCGCATGGCTTCGCCAATGTGGACGGCGCTGAACCACCTACGGCCGCCACCGAAGCGCCGGTCGGGGGCCCCGGGGTGTCCCACCTACCTGCCGGCAGGGGCAGTGCGTAGCCTGAGGAGATGGGCCGGGTCATCATCGAGACGCGCTGTGGCCGGGGATACGAGGGAGGCGCAGACAACCACATCATCCAAAGAGCACACTGGAGGCCCGATGGACATTACCCAACTAATCCTTGACGATCACCACGAGCAGCGTCGCCTGTTCGCGATCCTGGAACAGGTTGCCAGCAAAGACACCGCGACGCTTGGCGATGTCTGGTTGCGTCTGTCGGGCTTCCTCGAACTACACGCGGCAACCGAGGAGGAGATCTTCTACCCAGCGCTGCTCCAGGCCGGTCTCCGGAGCGGCCACGCCAAAGGTGTCGAGGGGGAGACCCTCGACGCGATCAAGGACCATAACGAGATCCGCGACGCCATCACAGAGGCGACCCGACACGAAGTGGGCACTCCCGGCTGGCACGACTCAATAGCCGCCGTCAACCGGGCCAACGGCGACCACATGGCCGAAGAAGAACGCGAAGGCCTCACCGACTTCCGTCAAACGGCCAGCCTCCAACTGCGCCATGACCTGGCGGTGAAATTTATCGGATTCGAGGCACGCAACTACGAGAGAGTGCTGCCAGTAGACCGGGATCCCGCTAGTTACGTCCGCGACGCCGAGCGTTCCTCGCTTGGCGAGCCTCATCCGGCTAACTAGTGGCGACGGAATAACATAGGGCTAGCAGCAGAGCCCGTGCCGCCGCGGTCGAACGTTACCCGCAATAGAGGACTGCTGACGAGTCCCCGCGGCTCCCTCCGAATCGTTCAGAGAATCGACTCGTAGAACACGGGTCCGAGTGGCTTCCATACCCGGCGATAGGAGGCACCCAAACCCGACGGTACTTGGCATCGGCCGATCACCGGCGAGGCCCCCAGGTTTCGTGCACCCCGTCGTGCTGACGAGATCGGTCTGAGCTCTTCCGATGCTTGCCGCATGGGCCCATCGGTCAGGTTCCGAATGAGTCGACGCCTAGCGTCTCGTCGAAGCGGACTTGGCTTCCTACAGAGGGCGGTAGCGGAGGTGTACGACGCCGTTGCTGAATCGGCGCTCGTCGAGGAGCTCGAGCTCGGCGAGCGTGTCGGTCGGGAGTGCCGGCTTGCGCCCACCGAGGACTACGGGCCAGATGAACAGGTGGCACTCGTCGACCAGCCCGGCTTTGAATGCCTGTGCCGCGAGGTTCGGACCTCCCACGATTAGATCGCTGCTGGCCGCGGCCTTCAGGTCGTGTATCGCGCCCGGGTCGAAGTGGCGTTCGAGCCGGGTGCTGCCGGTTGACACTGCGGCCAGGGTCGTGGAATAGACGACCTTGTTCGCCGCTTTCCAGACGTCAGCGAAGTCGCTCATCAGGTTCGACTGTGCAGCCAGGGTGGCGTCGGTTTCCCATACGGCCATCGTGTCGTACAGGCGCCGTCCGTAGAGATACGTGCCCACGGACCGCAGGAGGTCAGTGATGAACGCGAACACGTCGTCGTCCGGCGCAGCCCAGTCGAAGGCGCCGCGTCCGTCCTCGGTGTAGCCGTCGAGGGACATGTTCGACGCGTAGATCAGCTTGGCCACTGCCGCTCCTAGTTCACACCGTCGAAACCATCTCGACGACCTTGCTGTCCGACTGTAGTGGTCGAGGCTGCGCGAGGTTGATGGTGAGGTGGAGCGCGACGTCGAGGTCCTGGCCCGTCGAGCGCAATGGCGTCGGGACCGAAGCGCTCGCCTGCCCCTGGAAGGAGACCGATGGTTGAGCGTCCCACAGTGCCGGTCGGGGGCAATTGGGGGTCCCGCCTACCGGGCGTTAGGTGGCGCCCCCACTCCAGGCGGGCCGGTCGGCGATGACGACGTGCTGGTGAGCGCCACGACAGCGACGCCGACTCATTCGCGAACGAGTTTCAGGGCCAGCCTCGGAACGATGAAGGATGCCAGAAAGATCGGCAAGAACCTCTTACCGGTGCATCGGAAGGCGACGATCTCGCCCTCGGCGGCGTCGAAGGTTTCAATGCTGCTCGACTTTCGGCCATTTCGGACCTGCAGGGTATGACGTCCAGGTTCGACTGATACCTCGATCGTGGCGTTCATTTCGACCGACCCGACCCGCTCACCGTCGACCGCGACATCGTACGTGCCACGACGGACCTCCGCTCCGATCGCCTTATGCCTCAACTTCAGCGTTGCTGACATCTGTTGATCGCCTCTTGTTTCCGAACGGCCGTTGTCTGGGTGCTCGGCGACGAACGCAGCGTACCGGCGACCGTCATGCACGCCGACCGCTCCATGGAACGAGAACCTACGCTCCGGCAGCGGTCCTACTCGGTACTGATCTTCTCGAGCCTCCCCAAGCTGGCCGTCATGGATTCAAGCACCGAACTGGTCCCGTTGATCCACTCTCCGCCTTCGCGTAGGAGCTCCGAAAAGGGGCCATAGTCAAAGACCTCGGTGACGACAGTGGCGTCCTCACCGTCCGGAGTGAGGATGTAGCCCCAGCGGTAACCCGCAGGGACGCCGACTTTGGATGGTTCGCCGCCAGCCGTAGGGAGGTCTCCCGGAGCGGGTTCCCAAAAAATGCGCCGATCAGGCTCAAACTCCACCACATAATTCAGCATGAGGTAGTCGCGACCGAGCCGATTCATCTTCATGGTGAAGATGTCACCGACGCCGGAGATGGGACGGTTGAAGTCAGCTCCCCGGAGCATGTCGGACCCGTCGAAATCCATGTGGCGTTGCGGATTCGCCAGGATCTCGAAAATGAGGGCTGCCGGTGCTTCGATTCTGCGGGACACCCCGACCGGCTTGCTTTCCTCTGTCATGGTTCAGTCCTCTTTGTCGCTTTACGCCTGCACTCTGCGCCTGTCCTACCGACCGCAGCTCAGCAGTTCCTACAGTTGGACGTTGCAGGTCCCGCAAATTCATCGCCTGTCAGAAGGTATCCCACCCTGACGGCGCTGCCAGCAAAGTGGAGCACGCCCCCGAAGTGCTTGCGGGACACCTGTACCCGAGGGGTAGCCGGCGGTAGCCGGCAGTACCGGGCGGTCGAGCAACGGTCGCGGACTACGCGGACGTGGGCAGGACCACAACGTCAACTGGCTGGTCCCGGCCACGAATCGCTACCCGATCGGATCGCCCCCCTGGGTACTCCGCCTCAATCAGCGGGTAAAGCGAAGCTGCAAGGACAACCTCGCCTGGCGATGCGTGGGCCTGAAGGCGAGCACCAACATTGACGGCATCACCCAGCGCGGTGAAGTCCAATACGCTGCCCGATCCGACATTACCGACGAAAGCGACACCAGCGTTGGCAGCGACACCGAGGGGCAGTTCGGCAACCTCCGAAGCCAGTTCGAGAGCAGCAGTCGCTGTCTTGCGTCGATACTCGGGGCCAGCGACACCCGGGATGAAGAGACCCATCACTTCGTCGCCAATCAGCTTGTCCACAATGCCTTCATTGTGAATCAGGACCCTTGTCGCTGTGGCATAGAACTCGTTCAGACGCTCGGCGAACGTAGTGGCGTCCGACCGCTCACCCAGAGCTGTCGAAGCTCGCACGTCGGCGAATACAACGCCAATATCGATCTCGATACCTCCAGTCGGCAGACGATCGAAACAGTACTGACAGAGATTCGGGCTCTTACGGGAGGGCTTGTGCCCCAGGAGGCCGACCATTTTGCCGCCCACGCCGCCAAACGGATTCAGGCACAGCTTGCAGCGGGGATCGGAAGGAAGCCGACGAAAGATCCGTTGCGCGACCTTCAGGGGTTCGTAGCCCTTGACGAGTAGAGCTTCCCAATCGAGCGGTTTCGCCACTGCCAAACTATGGCTCTTCAGCAGGATGACCGCCACGGCCGAAGGAGATCGTGCTCACGCTGGACTGAGGGGTCCGGTTCTTAGACCCCTCGAAGTCTGCTCGTACTCGCGGAAGTTGTCTGTCTCCGAACGGCACGATCGCCAGATGTGCACTGCCCTGAGCGCACTTTGTGGACAGGGCCTCGGAGAGGGCGCGCCTCAATGCTATGAAACGTTTGACTTGGCTGTGACGTTACGGCGCACCAGCTTCATCGGTCTCTAGAACGTCCAACTCACGAATCGCTTTGCGGAGTTCCTCGACTCGATCCCGACCAAGCAAGTTTGCCCAATCTCGCTCAATCCGGCGGGAACCTTCGATCATGATCCTCTCAACGTCGCGACCTCGATCGGTCAAACGGAGGACCGTCCCGCGGCCGTCATTGGGTGCGGGGGCACGCTCGAGGTACTTGCCACGTTCAAGTCCGGACAGAAGGTGGTTCATGGCTTGCTTGGTCATGTTTGTACGAGCCGCAAGCTCTGTTGGGCGGACGCCGTCGGGTCCAGGGCTTTGAAAGACGTACATGTGGGCCGCGGTGAGGTCTGGATGATCAGCGGCTTGCAGTTCGGCGAGCAGCCGTCGACGGATGGCGAGGTGGAGGCGCCGAACGAGGGTGGTAAGCAAAGGTGTGTCCGTTGACATGATCGTAAAGTCATTGTACCTTTGAAGTATAGACACTTTACCTCAATTGGGGGTGAGAACCATGGTTGCAACGGACGAGCTCGTGGCCGGCTGTGTGGATGCGATCGCCGAGCAAGACCCTCGCAGGGCTGTTCGAGAGGTTCTCGAGCAGGCTCTGGCGAGCAGAAGACTCGCGGACGTCTTCGGCAATCCAACCGCCGGCTTGAATGTCCTGTACAACGCCCCCGACCTGACCGTCCTCAACGTGGTCTGGCCGCCGCTGTTCTCGCTCTATCCTCACGACCATCGCATGTGGGCTGCCATCTGTATCTACAGCGGCCGTGAAGACAACGCGTTCTACCGCCGTGGCGACGAGACAATCGTCAGCTCGGGCGGCAAGGAGCTAGTGGAGGGAGACGTGCAACTGCTCGGGGATGACGTCATCCACGCCGTGCACAACCCCGCCCGTTCGTACACGGGGGCAATCCACGTCTACGGAGGCGACTTCATCGCCAAACCTCGGAGCCAATGGAATGCCGATACGCTTGAGGAGCAGCCATACGACCTTGAGACTGTCCGCCGAGAGTTCGAAATGGCGGAGAATCGGTTCAAAGCCACGCAAGTCTGATTCGCTGCCTGGTAAAGCTCACTCTCACTTCTGCGTAAGACGCCTGGTGACAGGTTGGCCAGCGCGGCGTGGAGCCGGGAGACCACGATGTTAGGAGCCTTCCGACCTCGTGGTTCCGCTTGGCTAGTAGGCGGAGCACCTCCCATGGTTCGCAGGCTCAACCGAACGGAAGACCCGGAGAGCGGAGGGTGGCGATCGCCACCGACACCGGAATGGATGGGGGCGATGACCCACTCTGTCGAGTCAGGGACCATCTACCGGGGCGAGGTGAGTACGGCCTCAGGGTGCGACGTGTGGGGGTCAACACGATTTGGCCCTTAGCTGACCATGGTGGTCGCTTCTCGCTATCGAGATCGCCGCCAGAAGTGCGTTTGCTGAACAGGTGGTGGTTCTGTGACCACGGCATTCAGATGGCCTTGTCGCTCCGCCCAGCAACTGTCGCATAGGTAGCATTCTTCGTGGATCCTGGTGGGTCCCGGCTGGTGGCAGTCGGCGCACAGGTGATCGAGATAAATGACGGCCACGGCGCCAGGCGCACCAGTGGGCGACAACTCATCGAGCCGCTGCTGGGCCGTAGGCACGAGCTGCCACGGCGTTCCCGTCGTCTTCTCCTGACGTGTCACAAGCCTCCAACAGACAAGGTCCCGAAGCAGAGGGTCAAATGTCTCAATGGGGTAATCCCGTTGGGTCTCTATCACCCTTCCTCCGAACGACTGCGGCGCCATGCGATGGACCTGGAGGCAGGAGTCGACGGCGAAACGCCGATGCAGTTTCTGCTCCTTCGGAGCGAAGTACCTTGTCGCCTCGGTCATCGGGATTACCTGCGGCTGATCGACTCCATACGTTCGCCCATGGGTTACGACGGTGGCCTTCCCGCTGGCGAGAACGTTCTTCATCCAATCGGTACGTTCGCCATAGGGGAGGGCGATCAGAAGGCTGTCATCGTGCTCGACCGCTACGACCGGGGTTTCGTAGGTCCGACCCGAACGGCGTCCGATGTGACGGACGATCGAGGTGCTGGATTTCTCCGTCCCGGCAGATCGCATGGCGAGCGGCCGTGTCGCTCGCGTCAGTCTGCGCAGAGCTGTCTGGATGGGTCCCTTCATTCCTCCAGAGTGCCACTAGTTGGTCCTTGGGGTAGGGCCGGGTGACCCGACCTAACCCGCCGCCAGCTCGGGATTGCCGGTTCTTGTAGCCTGGCGGCTCCGTCTAAGTGAAGAGCTAGCTCGGAAATGTCCCTGAACGCCTGCTATGTCCTGCCCCCGGCTGGCACTTCTGGGCTATCGCCGACAGCACCGCACGAGTCGGCTTCTGGCAGGACGTACCGACTCGAGTCTGTGTTACCGTCGCCAGCGGCGCCCTTCTCAGCGTTCAGATCAGAGGTGGACGATGCCCAGACGTCGTCTCAAGTCCCATACCGCAGTGAAGACTGCCGGTCGAAGGATTGGGAAAGCCCACACTCTGCTCCGTTCAGCTTCGGTGGTAGTGGTGTTCACATTCACCCTCACCGGTCTGGCAGGACTCGGCTCGGTCTCGGTGGCACAGGCCTCGGTCACACCCATCAAGCCCACCGTGTCGTCGTTCGTAGTTATGCCGTCTTCCCTCGGTGCTTCGGGTGGCTCGGTCACCTTGTCAGCACAGATGGCAAACGCCACCAGCTGTGTCTTCTCCTCCAATCGAGTCGTCACTGGATTGCCTGCGACCCCCTGTTCGAATGGCCCCATGGCTGAGGACGTGACCATTCCCGCCAACTTGCTACGGAGGGCCATCGCGTACAGGTTCCGCTTGTCGGTCATTGGAACGAAGACGGTCAACGCCAAGGCGGTCAAACTCACAGTTCGTGCCAGTAGTTCGGCGTTCGCTATTACCGGAGGTCAGTACCACAACTGCGCCGTCCTCGCCGGAGGGACCGTCGACTGTTGGGGATGGAACTACTACGGCCAACTGGGCAATGGGACCATCACGGATTCGTCTACCCCGGTGGCTGTGAATGGCCTCAGCGGGGCGACCGCCATTACCGCTGGCTATGGACACACCTGTGCCGTCCTCGCCGGAGGGAACGTTGACTGTTGGGGCGACAACGAAGTCGGCGAGCTTGGCAATGGGACCACCACGGATTCGACGACCCCGGTGCATGTGAGTGGCCTCAGCGGGGCAACCGCCATTACCTCAGGCACATACCACACCTGTGCCCTCCTCGCCGGGGGAAACGTTGACTGTTGGGGCGACAACTTTGCGGGCCAACTAGGCAATGGGACAATCACGGATTCGACGACCCCGGTGCCTGTGAGTGGCCTCAGCGGGGCGACCGCCATTACCGCTAGCTACGGACACACCTGTGCCCTCCTTGCCGGAAGGACCGCCGACTGTTGGGGCGACAACAGCGATGGTCAACTCGGCAATGGGACATCGACGGATTCGTCAACCCCGGTGGCTGTGAGGGGTCTCAGCCGGGTTACCGCCACTACCGCAGGCGGCCTCCACACGTGTGCCCTCCTTGCCGGAAGAACCGCCGACTGTTGGGGCAACAACCTTGCGGGCGATCTCGGTAATGGGTCAACCACGGAATCGACGACCCCGGTGGCTGTGAGTGGCCTCAGCCGGGCGACCGTTATCTCGGCAGGCGCCTACCACACCTGTGCTCTCCTCGCCGGAAGGACCGCCGACTGTTGGGGCTACAACATATTCGGCCAACTAGGCAATGGGACCACCACGGATTCGACGACCCCGGTGCATGTTGGTGGCCTCAGCCGGGCGATCGCTATCTCACCGGGTGCCTACCACACCTGTGCTCTCCTCGCCCGAGGGGCAGTCGACTGTTGGGGCGACAACAGCAATGGCGACCTCGGCAATGGGACATCCTCGGAATCGACGACGCCGGTGCCTGTGAGCGGCTTTGGGTAACCAGCAGGAAGGGCTAGGTCAATCCTCGCTGCCGGGTAGGCGGCGGTTATTGACCGTTCCCCAAACGCACGTCCGGGATGGTTCGGCGCGAGGGATCTGGGGCTACGAAGGACGGGCTGTTGCCCAGCCGAACTCGGATGTGATCCGCACGCGCAGCCCCTCCACATAGAGCTGGGCAATCATTTCAGTGAGGGACCGGCAGTACTCGTCGTATCCGACAGCCTCGATCGCAGGCACCAACGGCCCGGCGGCAGCACATCTTCTCAAAACTCCTGGTTGACGGTGAGCCGGCCTGTAGGCGGGATTCTGAAGTTGCCAGTCTAGGAGCAGGGTCATTAGAGGTACAAGCTGTTTGAACAGGCATGTTGTCCCAGTTGCCCCCAGCTCCCCACAGAGCAACCCAGGTGCTTCGCGCACGATCGCGCACGGTTCGCAGCTGCCAAATAGCGCCTACTGCAACTCTCGGTCCGGGCCGTGGTCAACAGGCCCTGTCAGGACACACATAAGTCCGCGACGACGGCCTGCCAAGGCGGTCAGACCGTGAACTGGGTTGTGACGGTGGCAGATGGGTGGCAACGCATTGCACGACTGGGACATGCAAACCGGCGTGTTCAGCGCGTTATTGGGACGCGTCGCTCGGCTCGCATGGGGGAATCTCGGAGCCGCTCACTCGCCATCACACGCGCGCGTGTCGGGGAACCTTGGAGGATTCCCCGACACGGTTCGGGCGATCAGTGCAGGGCCGGCTCCAGGTGCTCCGTCTCCGACGGATCCACCGCCGGAGCGGCGGTTCCCTGGGAGGCGGCCCGCTCGGTCCAGATGTCGAGCACGAGCAGGCTCAGGTTCGACACGACCGCCGCACCGATGATCGTTGTGATCAACGCCATGAGCCCGCTGATCACGAGGAAACCGAGTGCGGCTCCGACCACCGCACCGACACCCGCGGCACCGATGCCCTTGGCCCGCATCGCCTTCGGCGTGTCGGTGCAGACCCAGCCGGCGTAGACCCCGAGCCAGATCGGCACCGCGACCGAGACCACTGCCAGCAGCTGGTCGGGGAGCGCCCGGCTCGGCCAGAACCGCAGTACCAACAGTTCGCCAAGGAACCATCCGCCGAGTCCGAACACGATCGGACCGGCCGAACGGATCCAAGCGCCCGTCTTGCGGCCGGTACCGCCTCGGCGGCGGATCCGGATCGCCAACACCACGAGCCAGATCACTGCCAACAAGGCGAAGCCGATCATAAACCCAAGGATGTCCTTGGCAATCGCTGCCTGCGAGGACGGCGTGGCGAAGCTGACAACGTTCGGGGTGTAGCGGGACGTGTCGACCTGGCCGGTGGCGTAGAACGTGGTCAGTAACTGCGTGCTGGCGTTCGGCTCGTAGGCGTCGAAGTCGTCCACGTGCCCGAGCCCGGACAGGATGACCTGATGCCCGTTGGGGAGGTGCGGCAGCAGTTCCTTCGTGGCGTTCTGGGCCGGCGTTTCGAAGTCGAGCGTCCCGCCGATGAGCAGCGTCGGGACGTTCGAGTTCTGCACGCTGGTGTACTGGTTCTCGCCCGGGTTGGCCGGCCAGGCGTGCACAAGGCCTCCTCCCCCCCACAAGAACTCCCCGAGGGGATTGCCGATGATCGAGCCCCGGTCCGCGCCGGAGCTGAAGTAGCGCTCGACGGGCTGCGCGTCGGCCATCCCGATGCTTGCAAACTCGCCCCAGGTGA
>DASZIO010000036.1:0-69667 GCA_035949055.1 Acidimicrobiales bacterium | reverse complement strand
CCCGGTGTGACGCGTTCGACTCGGTCACCGCCACGGCATGAGCGGCCTCGAGGCGGGACAGCGCCGGGTACAACGAGCCGAACGAGACGTTGGCGAACAGGCCCAGCTCGTCACGCAGGCGGCGCCGGATCTCGTAGCCGTGCAGCTCCTGCTCGTGGAGCAGCCCGAGAATGGCCAGATCCAGCATCAACTGTTCCTGGCCCACAGGTCGACGCGTTCCATGACGACCACGATATATCACATCGATATATCAGGCAAACACATTGTGTCGGCGGTCGGGTCGGGTCGCCCCCGGCCGGGGTGGGTGACGGCGCCCGGGGTGGGCGCGGCCTGGCCCGGTGGCCGGGGAATGGCGGGCCGCGAGCCGACGCCGGTGGGCAGAAAAATGCCGATTCAGATCGACACCCGGCGCGGCCGATCGAACCGGTGCCATCCGACGATTGAGCGGTGTCGCCAGACCGTCGAGGGGTTACCCTTGGCTCCGTGAGTTTCCGACCCGGGGTATTCGACGGCGTCACCACCTCCCCGACCGGAGGCCGGGTCGAGTACCTGCTCGCCCGCAATGCCGTCGTGCGCGAGTTCAAGCGCGGCCGGCTCTCCCGCCTCGACGTCTGCGACGCCCACCCCGAGTTGCTTCGGGCCGCCCGCAACCTCGGCCGCCCCACTGGTGAGCGGTGCCCCATCTGCGAGGAAGCGGACCTGGTCGATGTGACGTTCGTCTTCGGCTCACGACTGCCCCCGGGTGGCCGCTGTGTGGCCAGTCCGTCCGAGCTGGCCCGGTACTGGCGGCGCAAGGATCCGGTGGTCTGCTATGTCGTCGAGGTGTGCGGCGAGTGCTCGTGGAACCACCTGGCCCGGATGTATCCGGCCGGGGCCGGGGTCGACGGCCTGTCCCCCAAGCCGGTCCGATCCCGGACCGGCACCCACTCTGGCCACTGAACCGGTCGTTCGGCCACTGACCCCCTCGCTCCGGCGAGGGCCCGGTCACCCGTTGTCGTCGAGCGGCGGGTGGTGTGGACCAGCCCCTCTTGGGGCCGGCACCGACGAGCAGATCCCCGGCCGATGGGTCCCGTCGCGGTCCGTAGCCCTCCGGTACCACGGGCCAACTATCCTGCTCATCGGCACCAACAGTGCTCGTCGGTGGTCGAGCCACCGACCATGCCGCCGGCAGCTGCACAGGCGCTGGACGGCCGACCAGGAGGAATGTCAATGCCCGAGACCCGCGTCGCGCCGGTCACCGTCCCGTCCGTCCGCGCCACCAAGCGCCGGGCGGGCCACGACCCGCTCGTGATGGTCACCGCCTACGACACGCCGGGCGCCCGGATCGCCGACGCCGCCGGGGTCGACCTCATCCTGGTGGGTGACTCGGTGGCCAACAACGTGCTCGGCTATGAGGACACCCTCCAGGTCACCATCGAGGACATGGTCCACCACACCGCGGCGGTGGCCCGAGCCCGACCGCGGCCGCTGGTCGTGGGCGACTTGCCCTGGATGAGCTATCACCTCGACCCGGTGGACACGGTGCGGAACGGGGCCCGACTCATCCGGGCCGGCGCCGAGGCGGTCAAGCTGGAGGGGGGCGCCCGCCGGACCCCGATGATCGAGGCCCTGGTGGCGGCCGAGATCCCGGTGATGGGCCACCTCGGTCTCACGCCGCAGTCGGTCAACGCCATGGGCGGGTACCGAGTGCAGGCCCGAAGCGAAGCGGCGGCCCACGCCCTGGTCCTCGACGCCAAGGCCCTGGAGGCCGCGGGCTGCTTCGCGGTGGTCATCGAGGGAGTGCCCGCCTCGGTGGGTGCCTCCATCACCGACTCGCTCGACGTACCCACCATTGGCATCGGGGCCGGACCCCGTTGCGACGGTCAGGTCCTCGTCTTCCACGATGTGCTCGGATTCAACCCGACCACACCAAAGTTCGTCCGACGGTACGCCGACCTCGGTGGGCAGGCCACCGCGGCGGTGGCCGCCTTCGCCGCCGATGTGCGCGCCGGTGACTTCCCCACGGACGCCGAGGCGTACCACTGAACGTCGAGGACTGACGTCGCGCATGGGTGGGACCGGTGCCGACAGGGGACGGATTGCCGATAGGGTAGGGCGTTCGTTGCGACCGCCCGGTGGTGGTCGCCCAGTTCCGACCTGCCCCGCTCGAGCGGGGCCCGGCACCGAGTGTGACCGGTCCAGAGGGAGGTGAGCCGCCCGTGCGGCCCTACGAGACAATGGTGATCTTCGACACCGCGGCCGACGAGCGTGCCGTCAATGGCGTGCTCGACCGGGCCGTCGAGGCTGTGACGGCCAAGGGCGGCAGGGTCGACAAGGTCGAACGGTGGGGGCGCCGGACCTTCGCCTACGAGGTCCAGCACAAGCGCGAGGGCTACTACGTGATCATCGAGTTGATGGCTGAGCCCCCGGCGGTGGCGGACATGGAGCGGATTTTCGTCCTGGCCGACGAGGTGGTCAGGCACAAGGTCATCCGGCTGCCCGACAAGGTGGCCGGTCGGCGGGCCGCCGCGGCGGCCCCAACCAGTGGGGAGGGCTGATCATGGCCAATGGGAACGCCGTCACGCTGGTGGGCAACATCACCCGCGACCCGGAGCTGCGGTTCACCAATACCGGCCAGGCCACCTCCACGTTCGGCCTGGCCGTCAACCGTCGTTGGCAGAACCGCCAGACCCAGGAGTGGGAGGAGGCAACGTCCTTCTTCGACGTGGTGTGCTGGCGAGAGATGGCGGAGAACGTGGCTGAGAGCCTCACCAAGGGCTCGCGGGTCATCGTGACCGGTCGCCTCGACCAACGGAGTTGGGAGACGCCGGACGGGGACAGGCGGTCGAAGGTCGAGGTGGTGGCCGACGAGATCGGCCCGAGCATCCGCTGGGCCACCGCCCAGGTGACCAAGAACGAGCGCCGAGGGCCCGGTGAGGGCGGCCCAACCGGACGCGGCGGCGGCCCAGCCCCGGGTGGCGGCTCGGCCCCGGGCGGCGGCCAGGGCGGTCCTGCCGGTGGCGGGGACGCGGGGTACGGCTACGGCGAGGAGCCCTTCTGATCATGGCCCGCAATAACGATCGAGGAGGCAGCACCCGTCGTGCGCCGAAGGACGCCGGCCGGCGTCTCAAGAAGAAGCCCTGCGCCCTGTGCAAGGACCGGGTGGAGTGGGTCGATTACAAGGATGTCGGCATGCTCCGCAAGTACATGAGCGACCGGGGCAAGATCCGGGCTCGGCGGGTGTCGGGCAACTGCACGCAACATCAACGCGACGTGGCCATCGCCATCAAGACCGCCCGTGAGCTGGTGCTGCTGCCCTATACGCAGCGCACCACCACCGAACGGCCGGGCGGCCGCGGCGGCCGGAGCCGCGATGGCTATTCGGGTCCGGGAGGGGGACGGCGTGGTCGCGACGAGGAGCGGTCGGCGCCAGATGCTCCTGCCGCGGCCCCGGCCGGTGAGGGCGAGGCGACGCCGGAGGCCGAGGTCGAGGTGGTGGAGGAGGTCATCGAGACCACCGGCAACGGGGACGGGCCCGGCGTGGTGGTCGAGGAGCTCGTGACCGAAGATGGCGAGGCCTGAGATGAAGGTCCTCCTGCGTTACGACATCGACGGGGTCGGCAAGCGCGGTGACATCATCCAGGTGGCGGACGGGTTCGCTCGCAATCACCTCCTCCCGGCGCGCAAGGCCATCGTCGCCGGCGCCGGGTTGGCCGATCAGGCCGAGGCCATGCGCAAGTCGCGGGACCTACGGGATGCCCGTGACCGGGAGTCCTCCGAGACGGTGGCGCGGGCGCTGGTGGGGACGGTGATCACCATCCCGGCCCGGGCCAAGGGCGAGCGCCTGTTCGGTTCGGTATCGGCCGCCGACATCGTGCGCCGGGTCGAAGAGCAGACCGGGGCGGTCGTCGATCGCAAGGACCTCGTCCTCGACGAGCCCATCAAAACGGTGGGTGACCACCCGGTGCAGGTCGGGCTGGTCGGAGGTGTGGTCTTCGAGCTCGCTGTGCAGGTGATCGCCGAAGGCTGACGCCCTGCGGGCCGGTCCGGCACGAGGGCCCGACCCCGTGGCCGAGGTGGTGGATTGGTCGATTCGCGCCCGGCGAGGTGAGCGCGGCATCACCCATTTTGAAGCAGCCCCCGGGGATGATGGCCACATGCAGCAGCATGTCCGCAGTCGGGCCCGGCTTCTCCACCCCTCGTCCACACCGGCGGGCGCCCATTTCCCCAGGAAGATGGGCTTACCCTCCACAGGACTGATCGAGGAGGGTTGACGGAGAATGGTTCAGGCCTTCGACGACACGCGACCTCGACGTCTCCTCCCCTCGGGCGGGGGCAGCGGCATGCCGGCCGGACGCGTGCCGCCCCACAACCTGGAGGCGGAAGAATCGCTCCTCGGGGCCATGCTCCTGTCTCGGGACGCCATCGCCTCGGCCATGGAGCTGTGCAAGCCGGAGGACTTCTACAAGTCCTCGCACGGCCACATCTTCCAGGCCATCACCTCGCTGTTCAGCCAAGGTGAGCCCGCCGACTGGGTCACGGTGACCGAGGAGCTACGCCGCCGCGGGCTGCTCGAGGCCATCGGCGACCCGTCCGTGTTCGTTTCCCTGCAGGCCAACACGCCGTCAATCGGGAACGCCGAGCACTACGCCCGGATCATCGAGGAGCACGCCCTGCTGCGCAGGCTGGTAGCCGCGGCCGGCGAGATCACCGAGCTCGGTTACAGCGTCCCCGAGGATGTGTCGGGAGTCCTCGACCGGGCCGAAAGTCTGGTCTTCGACGTGGCCCAGCGCCGGGTGGTGGATTCGATGACCCCGCTGCACGAGCTGCTCGGCCAGGGACTCGACCACCTGGAACGGCTCTATGCCCAGGGCGATGCCATCACCGGTCTGGCCACCGGTTACACCGACCTCGACGAGCAGCTGTCCGGGCTGCAGCCGTCGAACCTCATCGTGGTCGGCGCCCGGCCGTCGATGGGGAAGACCGCCTTCGCCCTCGGGATGGTGGCCCACGCCGGGGTCAAGCTCAACCAACCGGTGCTGCTGTTCTCGCTCGAGATGAGCCACATGGAGCTGACCCAGCGCCTGCTGTGCTCCGAGGCCAGGGTCGACGCCAACCGGATGCGGACAGGAAAGCTCCTCGAGGCGGACTGGGCGAAGATCGGCAAGGCCATCAGCCGCATGAGCGAGGCGCCCATCTTCATCGACGACAACCCCAACCTCACGGTCATGGACATCCGGGCCCGCGCCCGGCGGCTGAAGAGCCGGGCGGGCCTGGGGTTGGTGGTCGTCGACTACCTCCAACTCATGACCGGGCGGCACGCCGCAGAGAACCGCCAGGTCGAGGTGTCCGAGATCAGCCGGGGCCTCAAGATCCTCGCCCGTGAGCTCGAGGTGCCGGTGGTGGCCCTCTCCCAGCTGTCTCGGAACCTCGAGATGCGCCAGGACAAGCGCCCCATGCTCGCCGACCTGCGGGAGTCGGGCTCCATCGAGCAGGACTCGGACGTGGTGCTGTTCATCTATCGCGACGAGATCTACAACCCCGATTCGGGCGAGAGCCAGGGCACAGCCGAGATCATCGTCTCGAAGCACCGCAACGGCCCGACCGGCTCGACCCGCCTGGCGTTCATCGGCCACCACGCCCGCTTCGACAACATGGCCCGCGTGTAGACGGGCCGCCCGACGCGGAGGCTCGGTTGTGGAGGGCCGATCCTCGGATGATCCGGGCGAATCAGCCGGCTGGCCGCGCGGACGGAGTGCGGGGCCCTGCCCCGCCCATCGCTTCGACCGTGGCGAGGATCTGCTCGATGGCTCGATCCTGGGCCTCGAGGTGCTGCTGGATCTCCTGGGACTCGTGCAGCACCGCATCGGCATCCTTGTAGGTGGCTTCGGACCGCTGGTCGGCCGCCGCGCTCAGGATGTTCTGGCCCACGATGATGATGGACAGCAGGACCAGCCGCAGGAAGGTCTGGGCGATCCACGCGATGATCGCGGCGCGCCCGGCCTTGATCGCGTCGGGCAGGCTGATGAGCGCGAGCACCGCGAAGGCGTAGGCGCACCACATGGTGCCGACCCCTGAGGTGATCTTGAGCGCCAACCAGGAGTTGAACCGGGTGGCGGCGCTACCGCGGGGCAGTTGGTCTGCCACCTTGGCCGGTGCGTGGGCCTTGCGCTCCTGGCTGTAGGGGTGGGGTACGTGGGTGAACAGGGTCGACATGGAGCGATAGTGGCACCCTGGACCGCCCAATTCGGTGATGATGGTGCCGTGTGCGAGTTCGACCTCCCGCGGGTTCCGGCCTCGGCCGGAGGCCTCATCGGGGACGGTGCCGGACGACTGTTGGTCCTCAAGCCGACCTACAAGCGGGGATGGACGATCCCGGGCGGCCAGATGGAGTCCGGCGGCGAATCGCCGTGGGAGGCATGCCGCCGCGAGATCCTCGAGGAGACGGGCCTGGTCGTGACGTCCGGACGCCTGGCGTGTGTCGACTTCCTCCGCCCCAGGGCAGGCAAGCCCGGCGGGCTGCGGTTCCTGTTCGACTGCGGCTCGATCGGCCCCGATCAGGGTCATCCCATCCGGTTGCCCGAGGACGAGATCGCCGAGTATCGGTGGGCCGCCCCCGGCGCCGCGGACCGGCTGCTCAGCGGGCCGGTGGGGCGCCGGGTGGCCCAAGCCCTGGCGACCGACCGACCGGTCTACCTCGAAGACGGTCGACCGGTGGCCGGGATGACCAACTGAGCGGTGTGACGGGCTGATTCGCAGCAGGTGCTGCATGCTGGTCGGATGACCGATGTTCCCTATACCCACGGCCACCATGAGAGCGTCCTGCGCTCCCACCGCTGGCGTACGGCCTCGAACTCGGCCGCCTACCTCCTCGCCCGGCTGCGCCCGGGCCTGACCCTGCTCGACGTGGGGTGTGGGCCCGGCACCGTCACCTGCGATCTGGCCCGGCTGGTGGCGCCCGGGACGGTCGTGGGCATCGATGCGGCCGAGGCGGTGGTGGCCCAAGCTCGTCAGGAGGCGCGCCGGTCCGGCCCGCCCACCGTGTCCTTCGCGGTGGGCGACCTGTTCGACCTCGATTTCGACGACGCCACCTTCGACGTCGTGCACGCCCACCAGGTGCTTCAGCACGTGGGCGATCCGGTGGGCGCGCTCCGGGAGATGCGACGGGTGTGCCGGCCGGGCGGGGTGGTGGCGGCCCGGGACAGCGACTATCCCGGCTTCCGGTTCTTTCCCGAAGACGGCGAGCTCGACCGGGCTATCGCCGCCTACGGTCAGCTGACCAGGGCCAACGGTGCCAACTGGGATGCCGGGCGCCGGTTGCTGCACTGGGCCAACCAGGCCGGCTTCGTCTCGGTCGAACCCTCGGCCTCCACGTGGTGCTTCGCCACACCCGAGGACCGGGCGTGGTGGGGTGGGCTGTGGGCCGACCGGTTCACCCAGTCCTCGCTGGCCGAACAGCTCCTCGACCACGGTTTGGCCGACCGAACGGACCTGGATTCGTTCGCCGAGGCGTGGCGGGGTTGGGCGGCCTCCCCCGACGGCTGGTTCGGGGTGTTGCACGGCGAAGTGCTCTGCGTGCCCTGACCGGCGAGGGGCCGGGTCCGGGGGCGGGGGACAATCGGCCCTCGGACCAGGGATTTCTCCGGCTGAACTTTTTTCTCAAGTCTGGCCCGGCCCGTGCCGATACTTTTGCTGCCGGGTCTGTGGAGCAGGGAACCTGCAATCCCCCCCATCCGCAAGTTTCCATCCTGCTCCCGACCCGGCCCTTTCGCGCCTCCCTCAGCCGGACGCCAGCACGGCCTCGACGAACCGATCCGGGGCCTCGACCATCGGGTAGTGGCCGACCCCTCCGAGCACCTCGAGCCGGATGTCGGGCCGGGCGCTTCGCAGCCGCTCGGTCATGGCCACATCGGCGATGGGATCGTCCCGGCCCCAGACCACGGCGAGGGGCGAGGGGTGGTCCTCGATGGCTCCGGTGAAGCGCGACTCATGGCGCCGGCGTTCCTCGATGTAACGGATGAGGCGCGGCAGGAGCCGGTGCCCGTCATGGTGGGCGATCATCTGCCACTGGGCGGTGGCTTCCTCCTCGTCGGAGGGCGTGGCGGGACTGAGCGTGGCCGCGATGCCACCCGTCACCGTGGCCTGGCCGGGAGCGTCCTCGACCCCCAGCCGCTCGTCGGGGAGGTCGAGGAGGAACAGCTGCCCGGCACTCAGATGGGCCAGCCCGATGTAGATGCTGCCGTTGGTGAGAGTCCGGTCGGCGACCTCCACGTCCCAGCGCCCTTCCAGCTGCCGGGCCAGGAGCTCGCCGCCCACGGTGTCACCCACGTCATGGGTCAGGAGCCCGAGCCGGTCCCACCCCAGGGAGTCGACCAACGCCACGGCCAGGTCGGCCTGGAGACCCATGTCGTAGGCGAGGTCCGGCTTGGCGGACAGCCCATAGCCGAGCATGTCGAAGAGGACGACCGGCCGGGTCTCGGCCAGCCGGTCCACCACGCGGTGGAAGTCGAACGACGAGGTCGGGAATCCGTGCAGGACCAGCAGGGGCGGACGGTCCGTCGGCCGCCGGGCCGGGATGTCCACCACGAAGATGTCCCGGCCGTCGAGGACGCGTACCCCGCCCCGGGCCCGCCAGGACTCGGCCAGCCGGTTCACCCGAGCAGTCGCCCGGTGAAGAAGGCGAGCACCTGGTCGAGAGCGGCCCGGGTGGAGGTTCCGGGCCGGTCGTCGAGATCCTCGGTGAGCACTGAATGGGCCGCCTTCCGGTGTCCGTCGGGGTTGCCCGGTGACGAATCGAGCTCGACACCCACGAATTGGTCGCCGAGGAGGACCCGCAGGTGGTCGAAGCGCTCAGGCGGGCTGGCCCGGTCCCCCGAGAACCGGAGGCCGAGGACACAGGTCCCGGCGGCCGCCCGTTCGACCACCCGGGCCAGGTCGGGGGCGGAGAGACCGAGGTCGGTGCGTTGCTTCTTGGTCAGGGGGAGGGGCAACGACGGTTGGCTGAGCACCGGGGCCACCACCACCTCGTCGACCATCATGCCCAGCGCGAATCCGCCGGTGAAGCACATCCCGACTGCCCCCACGCCCGGTCCGCCGCACCGCCGGTGCTCGTCCACGGCCAGTGCCCGGAGCCAGGCGATGATGGGGCTCGTCCGGCCCGTGGCCAGTACCGTGAACTCCCTCGAGATGCAGGCGCGGGTGAACGACGAGGCGATGTAGCCGGCTGACGGTGGCCGGCCGTCCTCCCCGAACAGGTGGGGCAGCACCGCGGTGAGGCCGGCTGCCGCCACCTGGTGCCCGAAGTCGGCCACCAGGGGCGTGATGCCGGGCAGCTCGCTGATCACGATGACCGCCGGACCGGACCCGGTCCGGTAGATCGTCCGCGAGGTTCCGTCGGCGGTGAAGGTGGCGGGTTCGAACGCTTCGAGCGCGTCGGGCACGACGTGGACGCTATCCCGCGCTCTGCAAGCCGCGGCGTCCTTTCGATCGGGACGGCGCGGTGTGCATCGGGGCGGCGGGGTCTCCATCGGGACGGCGCGGGTCATCGGGAGGGCGCCGGGTCCGGGCGCTGCTGATCCGGACGCCGCTCGGCCCGGCGGAGCCCGTCCGGTTGGCTAGGTGATGGTGAGGGTGACCACCGCCGGCCGGTGGTCGGAGCCGGCAAAATCACCGATGCGGGCATCGAGCACCGAGACCGGTGCCGTGACCAGGATGTGGTCGAGCTGACTGTGCGGCCGCCGGGCAGGCCAGCTACGACCGGTGACACCCCGTCGCCAGCCCCGGAAGTACGAGCTGGTGGGCGGGCCCCAGAGGTTCATGTCCCCGGCCAGGCAGGCCGCCACCCGGCTGGAGGGAAGCTGCTGGGCCAGGCGACGGTACTGGGCGTGCGAGCCGTGGACGATGTGCGACATGTGAGTCCCGCAGACGATGAGGGGGCCGCCGGCCAGTTCGGCCGTGCACCGGATGGCCGCCCGCCGGGCCGCGTCGCGTCGCAGCTGGCCGAGCGGGAGCACCTCGACGTCGTCGATCGGGATCCGGGACAGGAGGGCGATCCCCCACTGGCCCCGGGCATAGGTGCGATCGGCCGGTCCCGCCCGAGCCCGATAGGTCTGCTCGTCGAGGTGGAGTGCGGTCCGGACCTGGGTCAGCCAGGGCCCCCAGCGGGCGGAGTCGGTGGGGAAGGGGGCGTACAGCCGCCCGCGGGCCAACGCCACCTCGGTGACCACCCGGTATCCGAGGTGCTGGGCCACCAGTCCGGCGGTGCTCAGGCTCCCGACCTCGGGCTCCCACGACTCCTGCAGGACCAGCACGTCGGCGTCCAGCCGGGCGCACTCGGACACCACGTCGAAGGGCCGACCCCAGCCGTCCACGCCCATGTGGACGTTGTAGGTGGCCAGCGTCAGGGACGCCGGGGGTGGGCGGTCCACCTGGCTCAGCGCCGACCGAGGGTTCCGGCCACCTCGGCCAGGCCGGCGCGGAAGTCGGGATGGGCGATGGCGGTCAGCGCCTCGGCCCGCTCGCGGACGGTGAGCCCGGTCAGGTCGGCGGCTCCGTACTCGGTGATGACCACGCCGGTGTGGTGGCGGGGGGTCGAGACCACCGAGCCCTCCGGCAGCAGGCCGACGATACGGGAGCGGGTGGCGCCGTTGACCAGTGCCGTCGATCGCAGGCAGATGAGCGAGTGATCGTCGATCCGCATCTCGGCGCCGGCCACGAAGTCCTCGTGGCCACCGACCCCCGAGATCTGCTGCCCGCCGATGTTGTCGGCCACCACCTGGCCATAGAGGTCGACGCTCAGCGCCCCATTGACCGAGACGAACGCATGGTTCTTGGCGATGACCGTCGGGTCGTTGACCACCTGCACCGGAACGAACGCCACCTGCCGGTTGTCCTCGAGCCAGCGGTAGAGCTCGGCGGAACCGAGGGCGAAGGTGGTGACCGACACCCCGTCGAAGACACCCTTGCGGTCATTGGTCACCTTGCCGGCCCGGTGGAGGCCCATGAGCCCGTCGGTGAACATCTCGCTGTGGATCCCGTAGTTCCCACCCGGTCCCGACGCCAGGCGGGACGCCACCATGTCGGGCACCGCCCCGATGCCGATCTGCAGGGTGGCCCCGTCGACGATGAAGGAGCGAGCCACGTCGGCGATGGCCTCGTCGATCTCGTCGGGCCGGGTCGGGGGGAGGGCATAGGGGGCCCCGTCGGCCTCCACCACCACGTCGATCAGGTCGAGCGGCAGGGTGTTGGTGTAGTCGGGGGGGAGGGAACAGGTCCGGGGGAGGTTGGGATTGACCTCGACCACCAGGAGCCGGTCAGCATCCCGGCCGGCCAGCACCAGCTCCTCGCGGGTGGCCCCGAGATGCAGCGAGAGATTGACCATGCCCTGGTCGTCGGGCGGCGCGGCCTGGGCGGTCATGACTCTCGGGGCAAATCGCCGGAGGATGGGGGCGAACTGTCGGAACCCGCCGGGGACCAGCTCGATGCGGGCGCCTTGGGCCTCGAGGATCCGCTCGGCGGGGCCGAAGAACCCCGACCGGTAGGACACCTTCGGATGGGTCAGGACCGAGTAGTACCCGAGCAGCAACGCGCCGCCGAGGATCAGGTCCGCCCAGTCGTCACGCTCGCCGAGCGCGGTGAGGAACGCATCCGGGTTGGCCGGTCCGAGCCCGAACCCGATCGTGTCGCGGGTCCGGACCAGCCCGGCGGCCTCGGCCGGCGTCACGAAACGGGGAGCCACGGCCCCAGTGTGTCACCCTCGCGGCGCGACGAAGCAGTCACGCCGCGGGTACACCGGCCCGGTACGAGCCCATGACCGGCTCGGTCCGTGACCCTGTTCGGGACGCGCCCCGGCCGTCGATGCGAGCATGGACCCATGGCGCGTCCACGCATCGACACCCGGCTGCCCGGGCTGGAGGACGCGGCGGACGAGGCCCGCCGGCTCGAGGACCTCGGGGTGGACGGAGCCTTCACCTTCGAAGGTCCCCACGACGTGTTCACCCCGCTGATCCTGGCCGCGCCGGCCACCTCGTCGCTCGCACTGGCCACCAATGTGGCCATCGCCTTCCCGCGCAACCCCGTGCAGCTGGCCCACCAGGCCTACGATCTCCAGCTCCTGTCGAAGGGCCGCTTCACCCTGGGCCTCGGCTCCCAGATCCGGACCCAGGTCGTCAAGCGCTACGGCGCGGACTTCGATCGCCCGATCGCCCGGATGCGCGAGCTCATCGCCGCGCTGCGAGCCATCTTCGCTTCCTGGGAGCTCGGCGAACCGCTCGACTTCCGGGGCGAGTTCACCTCCCACACCTTGATGCCGCCGACGTTCAACCCGGGTCCCAATCCGTTCGGCCCGCCGGCACTCGCCATCGGCGGACTGGGTCCCCAGATGGTGCGCCTGGCGGCCGAGGTGGCGGACGGGGTGTTGGTCATGCCGTTCAACTCGGCCCGCCACTTCCATCGGCGGTCCCTGCCCGCCATCGCCGAGGGACTGGTGCACGCCGGGCGGGACCGGACCGAGCTGACGGTGACCGGCGAGGTCATCGTGTGCTGCGGCCGAGACGAGGAAGAATTGGAGGCGGCACGGGCCGCCGGGCGGTGGTTGGTGGCCTTCTACGCGTCGACGCCCGCCTATCGTCCCGTCCTCGAGGTCGAGGGGTGGGAGCAGGTACAGCCCGAGCTCAATATGCTCTCGAAGTCCGGTCGCTGGGAGGAGATGCCGCACATGATCGACGACGCCATGCTCCAGACCCTCGCCGCGGTGGGCACACCGAAACAGGTGGCGACGGAGGTCCTCGACCGGTTCGGTGGCGAGGTCGACCGGGTGGCGTTCTACCCGCCTCACGAGCTGTCCCACGAGACCCTCGGGGCACTGGTCGACGAGCTGGGTCGGATCCGGACGGACGGCGGGCCATGAGCACCGCCGGCCCCGCCGCCTATGACGAGTTCTCGATGTTCGAGGACAACGCCACCGAAGTCGGCCTTCCCTGGACCGGCCCGCCCACGGTCCGACGGGAATCGGTCGAGGTGGAGCCCGGCCGGTCGGTGAGCGCGCTGGTGTGGGGGTCGGGCCCGCCCGAGGTCGTGCTGATTCACGGCGGGGGACAGAACGCCCATACCTGGGACACGGTGGCCCTGGCTCTCGACCGGCCACTCGTGGCCGTGGACCTGCCCGGACACGGACATTCCGACTGGCCTGGCGACGCCAAGGTGCTCGATCCGGCCGCCATGGCCGACGACCTAGCCGGGGTGATCGCCCGGCTGGCACCCGACTCGAGGCTGGTGGTCGGGATGTCGCTCGGGGGTGCCACATCGATCGCCCTGGCCGGTGCCCACCCCGAGGCGGTACCCAAGCTGGCCCTGGTCGACATCACGCCCGGCGTGACCCGGGAGAAGAGCTCCGACATCGCCGCCTTCCTGGCCGGGCCGGAGTCGTTCGCCTCCTTCGACGAGATCCTGGAGCGGACGGTGCAGTTCAATCCCACCCGCTCCTTGTCGTCGCTCCGGCGCGGCGTGCTGCACAACGCGGTGCAACGCGACGACGGGACCTGGACCTGGCGCCATCAATTGGGGCGCCCGGCCGCGTCGACCGGACTCCACGTTGGCTCGGTGGACTTCAGTCGGTTGTGGGACGTCCTCGAGAGCATCGACGTCCCCGTGCTGTTACTGCGTGGCGCCCTCTCCCCGGTGGTCGACGACGCCGACGAGGCGGAGTTCCGTCGCCGCCGGCCCGGCGACCGTGTGCTCACGGTCGGCGGAGCCGGGCACAGCATCCAGGGGGATCAACCCCTCGAGCTGGCCCGCATCCTCACCGAGTTCCTGTCCGACCGGCTCTGACCGGCCACCAAGCTGGCTCCCACCCGGCCGCGGCCGGGGAGGCCCGGCCGGCGGTCTCAGGCCGCCGCGGCCGGGGCCCCGGTGACCGTGACCTCGGAGGAGTGGTCGGTCACCAGAGCGGCCTCCAGCACCTCGCCGATCTCAGCGGCCAGGTGGAAGGTCATGGTGTCGCGGACCGCTTCGGGGACGTCCTCGAGGTCGGGCCCGTTGCGGACCGGCAGGACCACCGAGGTCAACCCGGCCCGGTGGGCGGCCAACACCTTCTGGCGCACCCCGCCGATGGGCAACACCCGCCCCTGCAGCGTGACCTCGCCGGTCATGCCGAGCACCGAGCGAACCGGCACATCACGGAGCAGGCTGACCAGCGCGGTGGTCATGGTGACTCCGGCTGAGGGCCCGTCCTTTGGGATCGCCCCGGCCGGGACGTGCAGGTGGAACCGCTTCCCGGCGAACACCGCCGGGTCGATGCCGAGCGCTTCGGCGTGCGAGCGCACGTACGACAGCGCGATTTCGGCCGACTCCTTCATCACGTCCCCGAGCTGGCCGGTGAGGGTGAGCCCCTCGGGCCCATCCATCACCGATGCCTCCACGTAGAGCACGTCGCCTCCGGTTCCGGTGACGGCGAGCCCGGTGGCCACCCCCGGCACCGCGGTCCGATCGGCGGCCTCGAAGAAGAACTTGGCCCGACCCAGCCAGCCGCGCACGTCGTCACCGTCGACCACGACGGGCGTCTCCGCTTCATGGGCGGCGATGCGGGCCGCCACCTTGCGCAGCAGCCGGCCGAGCTCGCGCTCGAGGGACCTGACGCCGGCCTCACGGGTGTAGTCCCCGATCACCACCCGGAGGGCGGCATCCGTGATGGTCACCTCGTCCGCGCCGAGTGCGGCGCGCTCGAGCTGGCGCCCGATCAAATGATGGCGGCCGATGGCCACCTTCTCGTCCTCGGTGTACCCGTCGAGCCGGATGACCTCCATGCGGTCGAGCAGGGGCCCCGGGATGGTGTCCGCCACGTTGGCCGTGGCGATGAACAGCACCTTGGACAGATCGAGCTCGACCTCGAGGTAGTGGTCACGGAAGGTGTGGTTCTGCGCCGGGTCCAGGACCTCGAGCAAGGCCGAGGATGGATCCCCCCGGTAGTCGGCTCCAAGCTTGTCGACCTCGTCGAGGATGATGACCGGGTTCATGGTCCCGGCCTCACGGAGGGCGCGGACCAGGCGGCCCGGCTGGGCACCCACATAGGTGCGCCGGTGCCCCCGGATCTCGGCCTCGTCTCGGACACCGCCGAGGGCCACCCGGACAAAGGAGCGCCCGAGGGCGCGGGCCACCGACTCGCCGAGCGACGTCTTGCCCACTCCCGGGGGCCCGACCAGGGCGAGGATCGCCCCTGAACCGCGGCCGGACACGGGGGCCAGCCCCCGTTCCGCCTGCAGCTTGCGGACGGCCAGGTGCTCGAGGATGCGGTCCTTCACATCATCGAGGCCGTCGTGGTCCTCGTCGAGGATGCGCGATGCCTCGGACACGTCGAGGCGGTCCTCCGACAGCGTGCCCCAGGGGACCTCGAGCACGGTGTCGAGCCAGGTACGGATCCACCCGTGCTCGGGGTTCTGCTCGCTCATCCGCTCGAGCTTGTCTATCTCGCGCTCGACCGCCTTCTGGACGCCTTCGGGGAGATCGCGGCCGGCCACCTTCGACCGGTAGTCGTCGGGGTCGTCGGCATCTCCGGCTCCCATCTGCCCGAGCTCCTTGCGGATGGACTCCAGCTGCCGGCGCAGCAGGAACTCACGTTGGGTCTTCTCCATCCCCTCTTCGACGTCGTTCTTGATGCGCTCGCGCAAGGTCAGGTCGGCCAGGACCTCGCGGGCCCAGGCGATCACCAGTCGCAGCCGGGCGGCCACATCGAGCGTCTCGAGCACCTGCACCTTCTGGTCCAGGGACAGGTCGGGTGAGTACCCGGCCATGTCCGCCACCCGGCCCGGGTCGGTCACCTCACCCAAACGTTCCGCGATCCGGCCGGCCCCGCGGCTGAGCAGGATGTTCTCCAACACCGCCCGGTACTCACGGGCCAGCTCCTCCGCCTCGGGCGAGGCCTGGTCGTCGGGCAGGACTTCGACCTCGACCCACAGGGCGGCGCCCGTCCCGGGCACGGCTGTACCGAGGCGAGCCCGTTCGACACCGCGTACCGCCACGGCCGGCATGCCACCGGGCAGGTCGCCCTTCTCCATGACCTCCGCCACCACCCCGACCGAGGCGTAGCGACCGTCTATGAAGGGGACGAGCACGAAGTGACCGTCAGCCGCCTCGGCCGCCTCGGCCGCCGCCTTCGCCTCGGCCGACTCGAGGGCCATGCTGAACACCATGCCCGGGAGCACGACTCCCGAGGTCAGGGGTAGTAACGGCAGGTTCTCCGACCTATTTTCCATCGTTCCTCCGAAATCTCATCCGCCGGTCTCCGTCAGGGTTCGAGGAGCGCCAGCGCTGTCGAGTGTTCAACAGACGGGACGAACGTATATTCCCCCCCGGGGGCCGCCGCCCCACTGGTCCGGGCCTGTCCTCCCTCGTCACCGGCCTGTCACGCCGGACCCGGCGGTGCCGGCCCCGAGCCCCATCGAGCCCCATCGATCCCCCCGGCGCCGGCGGCCCTGGCGGCCCGAACGGCTGCACCCACGCCTGGACCGCCGCGGGACGCCGCCCGGGTGGTCCGTTCACTCTGTGAACTGCGGGTCCGGTCAGAGATGGACCCACCAGGACGGGGAGTGGCCGCCGTCTCGCTCCTTGCGCCACCGGCGGCGAGTTCATCGCAAGAGAACCATCTGTTTGTGTCCCGTTCACGTGGGGTTCGCTCGGCGTTTACCTCGCGCCGATACCGTTCCCGCTGGACGTCCAACGCGTCCTCCGCTCGGCGATGTGAGGTCCGGGCGAGAACATCCGGCTCTAACGACACAGAGATTGGAGACCAGTGGACTCACACACGACCCCTCAGGCGGACATGGGGCACCGACACCGGACGACCCGGATGCTGGCGGCGGGGCTGATCGCAGCGGGAGTAGTTCTCGCCGCGTGCAGCTCGTCATCCACGCCGGCGACCACCACCACCAAGCCCGGTGGCACGCTGGAGAGCACCAACTCGCAGTATCTCTCGGCCGATCTGAAGGCCCCGGCCGGGGCGCTCACCGCGGCCGGCTCCACCTTCGTGCAGCCGTTCTTCACCAAAGCCTTCTTCCAGTACCAGAGCCTGAACCAGGGCGTGCAGGTGAACTACTCGGGCGTGGGCAGCGGGCAGGGCATCACCGACTTCCAGGCCGGCAACGTCAACTTCGCCGCCTCGGACGTGCCCATGAGCAGCTCTGACCTGGCCAAGGTGCCGGCGTCTTCGGGGCCGGTGATCCAGGTGCCCGACATCCTCGGTGGGGTGACCGTCTCCTACAACCTGCCCGGGGTGACCTCCAGGCTCAAGCTCGACGCCGCCACGCTGGCCGGCATCTTCGACGGCACCATCAAGACCTGGGACGCCTCGCAGATCAAGGCGTTGAACCCGGGGCTGACCCTCCCGTCCAACGCCATCACCCCTGAGGTGCGGGCCGACAGCTCGGGCACCACCTACATCTTCACCGACTACCTGGCCAAGGCGGCCGGGGCGGCCTGGACCCTGGGCACCAGCAAGACCATCTCGTGGCCGTCCTCGGCGGTGCAGACGCCGAAGAACTCGGGGGTGGCCAGCAGTATCAAGTCGACGCCGTATTCCGTCGGCTACGTCGAGCTGGCCTACGCCATCCAGAACAACTTCACGTACGCGTCGATCAAGAACGCCGCCGGCAACTACGTCGTCCCATCGGCCAACACGGTGGCGGCCGACGCCGACCAGAAGACCAGTGTGACGCCGACCGACTTCTCCATCGTCAACGCGTCGGGCACCACCAGCTATCCCATCTCGGGCTACAGCTGGGCCATCGTCTTGCAGAAGCAGACCAACGCCACGACCGGCGCCACCGCGGTGAAGGTGCTCGACTGGACCACCCACAGCGGCGGCGGCCAGGCCCTGGCGGCCGGCCTCGACTATGTGGCCCTCCCGCCGGCCGTGCAGAACTCGGTTCGTGCCCAGCTCCTGACCATCACCGGTCCGAGCGGGCAGGTGCTTCTCACCAAGTGATCCGGGGCGGCGGCCTCGAGGGGCGGATAGGTGGCTGTGAACACAGCTGAGTCCCCGCTGCTGGGAGGGGCGAGGCGAGGCGGACGCCTCGCCCTTCCCAACAGCGTCTACCGGGCCCTGCTGGCCGTGGTGGCCGCGGTGTTCGTCGGGCTGGTGGCGTGGTTCCTCATCTCGCTGATCGTCCAGGCCAAGCCGGCCTTCTCCACCCTCGGGTTCTCCTGGATCGTCCAGAAGGTCTGGAACCCCTCCCACAACCAATTCGGCCTGCTGCCCTTCATCCTCGGCACCATCGAGACCACGGCCATCGCTCTGGTGCTGGCCGTGCCCATCGGCCTCGGGACGGCGCTGGCCCTCGCCTACCTGGTGCCGCACCGGCTGCGCCCCGGACTGTCGACTGCCGTCGAGCTGTTGGCCGCAGTGCCGAGCGTGGTCTACGGGCTGTGGGGCCTCATCGTGCTGGCCCCCTTGTGCCGCGAGTACCTCGAGCCGTTCCTGAGCTCGGCATTCGGCTGGACCGGCCTCTTCAACGGCCCGAACCAAGGGGTCGGCCTGTTGCTCGCCGGCATCATCCTCTTCGTCATGATCCTCCCCACCATGGTGGCCATCTCACGCGACGTGCTGGCCGTGGTGCCCGAGGAGCAGGTGGAGGGGGCGACGGCCCTCGGGGCCACGCGCTGGCAGGTGCTGCGCAAGGTGGTCGTCCCCGGGGCCCGCACCGGGCTGCTCGGTGCGTTCACGCTGGCCACCGGCCGGGCCCTGGGGGAGACAGTGGCGGTGGCCCTGGTCATCGGCAACTCGCCCTTCATCGCCCACTCCATCAAGTCGCCGGCGGCCACACTGCCGTCCCTCATCGTCAACAACTTCGGCGAGGCGACCGGCACCGAGCTCAGCGCGCTGTTCGGCGCCGGCCTGGTCCTGTTGGTCATCGGGGTGGCGGTGAACGCCCTGGCTCGGGTCCTCGTCCGGTCGACCGCCCGCGACAGCACCGCGTCCGCCGCGTCGGTGGCGGTGGCCTGATGACCACGCTCGCCTTCGACACCTCCATCGATCCGATCCTCGAGCGTCGACGCCGGATCCAGTCCGAGGCGGCCGCGTCGCTCGGACGGCGCAAGGTGTATTCGCGGATCGCCCTCGGCATCTGCTGGGTGTTCCTCGGCATCGCGGTGGTGCCGCTCATCGCGGTGGTGGCCTACGTGGTGATCAAGGGTCTCCCGGCCTGGAACGTGGACTTCTTCACCAAATCGACCGTGCCCGAGGGCATCCCCGGCGGCGGCGTCTGGAACGCCATCGTGGGGACGGCGATCATCGGCGCGGTGGCCACGGCCGCCTCGGTGCCGATCGGGCTGCTGTGCGGCTTGTTCCTGGCCGAGTCCGACGGCCGTATCGCCGCCGCGATCCGGTTCAGCGCCGACGTGATGACCGGGGTGCCGTCGATCACCATCGGCATCTTCGGCTACATCGCCATCGTGAAGAACACCGGCCACTTCAGCGGGCTGGCCGGCGCGTTCGCCATCGGGATCATCATGGTGCCGATCATCATGCGGGCCGGGGAGACGGCCATCCGCGGCGTCCCGCTGCACCTCAACGAGGCGGCCCTGGCGCTCGGGGCTCGGCGGGCGACCGTGGCGGGTCGGGTCGTCATCCCGGCCGCCCTCCCCGGCATCATCACCGGGGTGCTCCTGGCCGTGGCCCGCGGCCTGGGTGAGACGGCACCCCTGCTGTTGACCATTTTCGGCAACCAGTTCCTGCAGTGGAACCCGACCAAGCCGATCGAGGCGCTTCCACTGGTCATCTACAACAACAGCAGTCAGCCCTACGCCGATCTCATCCAGGTGGCATGGGGGGCGGCGCTGCTGCTCGTGGTCGTGGTCCTCGTCCTCAGCATCGGGAGCCGCGTGCTCGCCCACGTTCTGCAAAGGGAGAAACGATGATCGATCCGGCGACACCAGTTCCTCCTTCGTCTCTCGGAGGGCTCAACGTGAATACGGCCGAAGTCCTGGTCGACAAGCCGGTGGGCGAGCCGGCGATGCAGCTGCAGGACGTGACCGTCGCCTTCGCCGGGCGCAAGGCGGTGCGCAATGTGTCCTTCGACGCCCACGAGGGCGAGATCACCGCGCTGATCGGGCCGTCCGGCTCCGGCAAAACCACCCTGCTCCGCGCCCTCAACCGGATGCACGACACGGTGCGTTCGGCCTCGGTCACCGGTTCGGTCAAGCTCGGCCCGACAGATGTCTATGCCAATTCGACCGATGCGACGCTGTTGCGCAGCCGGGTCGGGATGGTCTTCCAGCGGCCCAATCCGTTCCCGACCATGAGCATCTACGAGAACACGGTGGCCGGCCTCAAGTTCAACGGGGTGCGCAAGAAGGCCCTCCTCGACGAGGCGGCCGAATCGGCCCTGATCGCCGCCGCCCTGTGGGACAGCGTGCGTGACCGACTCAAGGCCCACGCCAGCACCCTCTCCGGTGGTGAGCAGCAGCGGCTGTGCATCGCGCGGGCGCTGGCCGTGGAACCCGAGGTGCTGTTGATGGACGAGCCGACGTCGGCTCTCGATCCCATCGCCACCAAGCGGATCGAGGAACTGGTCGGTGAGCTCAAGCACCGGGTCACCATCATCATCGTGACCCACAACATGCAACAGGCCATGCGGGTGTCAGACCGTTGCGCGTTCCTGCTCATGGCCGAGGACAAGGCCGGCGAGCTGATCGAGTTCGGCCCGACCGCCCGCCTGTTCAGCGAACCGAGCGACCCGCGGACCCTCGACTACGTGAACGGCCGCTTCGGGTAGAGGGGGACGACCGCACGTCGGGCCGACCGGTACGACCGGCCGCCGGCGTCGGACGGGGACCCTCAGACCTGTCCGGTCGAAACCGCTCCGACCGGGCACGTCCGACGGCGGCGGCGTCAACTGGCCGCGGTGGCGGGCTGATCGGGGAGGTCCGGCCGCAGCCCGTGACGGGCCGGTGGGGCCGGGCGCGAACCGTCTGGGTCCAGCCGGAAGCCCACGCCGCGCACGGTCACGATGAAGCGGGGCTCTGCCGGGTCTGGTTCGAGCTTCGCCCGCAAGCGGTGGATATGGGTGTCGAGGGTGCGGCTGTCGGAGAGGAACCGGTCCGGCCAGAGGAGGTCGATGAGCTCCTCGCGGGTCCGTACCCGCCGGACCGGCGTGAGCAGCACGGCGAGCAGGTCGAACTCACGGCGAGAGAGGTGGACCGGGCGACCCTCGACGCTGACCTCCCGGCGGACGAAGTCGACGCCGACCGCTCCGAAGGTAACGTCGGCCATGGCCTCGTCGAGGTACTCGCCCTCGACCTCTACCCCATTCGGTTCCCGCTCGAGTGCAGGCAACTCGGGCGGGGACACCCGTCGCAGGATGGCCTCCATCCGGGCCACCAGCTCGCGGAGCCGGAACGGCTTGGTCACATAACCGGCTGCGCCGAGTTCGAGCCCGAGGACCACATCGAGCTCGGCGCCGACGGCGCTGACCATCACGATGGGGACAGGGCTGATGTCCCGCATCCGTCGGCACACTTCGGTACCGTGCAGGCCCGGGAGGAGCAGGTCGAGCAGGACGATATCGGGCGGCTGGTCGATGAAACGCCGGAGGCCCTCCGGCCCGTCTGCAGCCACGTCGACAACGAAACCCTCGCGGCTCAGACCCGAGGCGAGCGCCTGGCGATAGGACTCCTCGTCCTCCACCACCAGCACCCGGATGTTCTCACTGCCAGCCATAGGCTCACCCACCCTGCTCACAGGGATCTCCCGCCGCACCGAACTCCGCACGGACCCGGCACCGGAACTCCCGCACGGACACTATGGACCGCAGGTGAACGCCAGACGACTCGCCGGATACGGCGGAGTGATCGTTTTGTGAACGTTATGGAGCAAGCACCGACGGTCCCACCCCGGGTGCCGTAGGCAGCCGCCTGGGTGAGATCGTCAGAACAGGGATCCGAGGGCGAGGCCGGCGGCCGCCACACCGATGCCCGCGACCATGCCCACGGTGACGTTCAGGACGGACATCGACCGGCGACCGTTCTCGGCCAGCCGAACCGAGTCGAACGTGAAGGTCGAAAAGGTGGTGTAGGAACCGATCAGGCCGGTGCCTGCAACCGTGACCAACGAGGCGGAGACGCCGTGACGGAGGCCGGCACCGACGAGCACACCCAGGAAGAACGACCCGGTCAGGTTCACGACCATGATGCCGAACGGGAACGGTGAGTCGGCGCGGCGCTGCACCAGATGGTCTACGAGATAGCGCAGCACTGCGCCGACCGCACCGGCCACGGCCAACTCGCCGATCAGCACGGCTTGCCCGTCCTCACCGTGTCGGCTCGGCCGCCCGGGTCGGGCCGACGTCGGGCTCAGTGTCGATGGGCTGGTGGGGCTCGTCGTGCAGCGAGCCCAGATCGTCCGGGTCGGGGATGGGCCGGCGTCCGGCCGCCGGGAGTCTCCAGCGGGCCAGCCCGATGCCGAGGGCGGCGGCGAGGAGGCCGGCACCGAGGGAGCCGGCCAGGTACAAGCCGGCCACGCCGACGCGTCCATGGCGCCCGAGTTGGGAGGCCTCGACCACCATGGTCGAGAACGTGGTGAAACCACCGCAGAAGCCGATGGCGCCGAACGGTCGGACGAACCGGGTGGGGGGCCAGCGCTCGACCGCCAGGGTGATGAGCACGCCGAGGAGCAGCGAACCGGCCGTGTTGGCCAGGAACGTGGGCCAGGGAACTCCGAGGGCCGCTGGGGCGAGCGTCCGCTCGAGCCCGTAGCGGGACAGTGTCCCGAGGGACCCGCCCACCGCGATGGCCACGATGCGCAGTGGGAGCTCCGGAGGCACGGCGGTGCCGGGCTTGACTCGGGGCACCGTCTCTCCTTCCGGTCGCGCCACGAACTCTCGTTCCGGTAGGAGCCATCAGCCGGGTTCGACGGTTATGGCGAGCCCCATCGCCGCCGCCCAGTCTAGGAGATCGGGATCGCCGACTGCGGCCGGTGCCTCAAGCCGTAGGGGTCCACCCGAACCCGTCGTCGGCCAAGGGGGGAGGTGCCTGGACGAAGGAGGCGTCGGGCAGACCCCTACGGCTTGAAGCGGTAGCCGATGCCGCGGACGGTGAGCACGTGCTGAGGGTCGGCCGGCCTCAGCTCGATCTTCTTACGTAGTCGTTTCACGTGGGTGTCGAGGGTGCGGCTGTCCCCCAATTTCTTACCGCGCCAGATCCGATCCATGCACTGGGTCCGGGTGACCACCGTGCCCGCTTCGGTGATGAGCAGGGCCAACAGGTCGAACTCCTTGCGAGACAGCTCGACCGCCTGTCCCCGGATGACCGCCTCCCGGCGTGACAGGTCGATGGAGACTGGTCCGAGGATGTAGACGCCGTCGGGGACGGGCGGGGTCTCCCCGCCGGCCAGGCTGCCCACCCTCCGGAGCACGGCCCGGATGCGGGCGGTGAGCTCCCGCGGCCTCGGGGGCTTGGTGATGTGGTCGGCCGCACCGGCCTCGAGGGAGAGCACGGCGTCGAGTTCGTCGTCGCGGGCCGTGATCATGATGACGGGCACCCTCGAGACCCGGCTGATCTGGCGGAACACCGACAGCCCTTGGGTGTCGGCCAGCATCATGTCGAGCAGGATGAGGGAGGGATGGACCGATACCGCCAGCTCCAACCCCTCGTCACCGGATCCGGCGGTGACCACGTCGAACCCTTCGACCGACAGGGTGGCGGCCAGCCAGTCGCGGGACTGGGTGTCGTCATCGATGACCAGGATGGTGGGGTGGCTCCGCGGCGGGAGCCCCCCGTTGTCGACTTCGCGGAGAGCCAGGGTCATGGCTGACCCGAGGCTCCCCGGAACAGGGTGCAGGCCCGGGCACCGCCGCGTCGACGGCGGGCCCGGGCGTTGCCACCGCTGTTGAACTGCCTCGCGGGCTGGGCGGGGGATGAGGCCGATGCCGTGAGAGGCAGAGGAGGCCAGGCCTCCCGACGGCGCGCGCCTAGACCAGCGAGCTCCCCGCGTCCCCTCGGAATCCGAGGCCGCGTGCAGTGCGTGCCATAGGAGGCGGCCATCGCCTTCGACCATAAGAAAGCCAGGTGAACGGGACGCGATCGGCAGGTCACCGAAAGGTAATCCGTGGGTAATCTTCTTCCTCCGGACCACGGTCCGAAGGTGGCGAATGTGGTCGACTGGGCCTGGGTGCTCCGGCCGGCTCCTGGTGCCGGGGCCGATCCCGGGCCCACCGATCCCGGGCCTCCATCCAGGGGACCCGTCGGCGGGACCGACAACCACCGGTCCGACCGGGCCGCCATCCGGGCCACGATCTGGGGGCGAACGGCCACGAAGGAGAGACCAATGAAGACATCCGACGCCACCGTGGACATCTCCCGGACGGCGGAATGGGGCCGCCTGACTGCGCATTTCGAGAAGGTGCGCCATACCCACCTGCGCCAGCTGTTCGACGGGGACCCCGGCCGGGGCGATGCGATGTCGGCGACCGCGGGCGACCTGCGTCTCGACTACTCCAAGCACCGGGCCACGCCCGAGACACTCGAGCTACTGATGGGGGTGGCGAGGCGGGCCGGGGTGGAGGCGCGGCGTGACGCCATGTTCGCCGGGGACCACATCAACACCACCGAGGACCGGGCCGTGCTCCATGTCGCTTTGCGCATGCCCAAGGGCACCCATCTCGACGTCGACGGCCACGACGTGGTGGCCGAGGTGCACGAGGTCCTCGACCGGATGGGCGCGCTGGCGCGACGGCTGCGGTCCGGTGAATGGACCGGATACACCGGCCGCCCGATCCGCGCCGTCGTGAACATCGGCATCGGAGGCTCGGACCTCGGACCGGCCATGGCGTACGAGGCCCTGCGCGACTACGCCACCCCCGACATCAGCTGCCGGTTCGTGTCGAATGTGGATCCCGTCGATCTTTACAGCCAGACCACCGACCTGGAGCCCGCCGAGACCCTCTTCGTCGTGTCGTCCAAGACCTTCACCACCCTGGAGACGCTGACCAACGCGGCCGCGGCGCGCCAGTGGCTGCTCGAGGGACTGGGCGCCGGAGATGAGGCGGTGGCGCGCCACTTCGTGGCCGTATCCACCAACGAGGAGGCGGTGAAGGAGTTCGGCATCGACCCCGAGAACATGTTCGGCTTCTGGGATTGGGTCGGGGGGCGCTACTCCTACGACTCGGCCATCGGTCTGTCGCTGATGATCGCCATCGGGCCCGAGGCTTTCGCCGACATGCTCGCCGGCTTCCACACCATCGACCGGCACTTCGCCAGCGAACCGCCCGAGGCCAACGTGCCGATCATCCAGGGCATGCTCAACGTCTGGTACAACAACCTCTTCGGTGCACAGACCCACGCCGTGCTCCCCTATAGCCAGCGGCTGGCCCGGTTCCCCGCCTATCTCCAGCAGCTGACCATGGAGTCGAATGGGAAGTCGGTGCGCTGGGACGGCTCACCGGTGTGGGGACAGACCGGTGAGATCTTCTGGGGCGAACCCGGTACCAACGGGCAGCACGCGTTCTACCAACTCATCCACCAGGGCACCAAGCTCATTCCGGCCGACTTCATCGGGTTCGCCGAGTCCACGCACGAGACCGGCACCCAACAGGACCTGCTCATGTCCAACTGTTTCGCCCAGTCCAAGGTCCTGGCCTTCGGCCGCACCGCGGAGGAAGTAGCCGCCGAAGGGACCCGCGCGTCGCTGGTTCCGCACAAGGTGATGCCGGGCAACCACCCGAGCTCGACCATCACGGCGCCCAAGCTCACGCCGTCGGTCCTCGGTCAACTGGTGGCGCTCTACGAGCACACCGTGTTCACCGAGGGTGCGGTGTGGGGGATCGACTCGTTCGACCAGTGGGGCGTGGAGCTCGGCAAGACCATGGCCAAACAACTCGCCCCGGCGCTGAGTGAGGCCGACCCCCCCGATCTGAGTGGGCAGGACAGCTCGACCGCGGCCCTGGTGCGGCACTACCGCTCCCTGCGTCACCGACCGATCTGAGCGTGAGCAGCCGGGCGGTGCTGGCCCGCTCGTGCGGCCGCCGGCCCCGCGTTGGACGGGTGCGGGCTCAGGCCGAGGCCAGAGCCCTCCAGAGCGAGCGGTAGTTGGGATACGTGAGGGCATCGGTGACATAGCCGGCCCGCTCGAGCTCGGCATGGAAGGCCGGCAGGTGGCGGAAGGGGATGCCCATGTCAACGTGGTGGGCCAGATGCCAGCCGGTGTTGTACGGGACGAACCAGAACCTCGCCACCCATGACTGGCGCACGTTGTGGGTGGTGACCCGGCGGTCGGCGCTGGCCTCGAGGCCACCGTGCTCGGCGATGGCCCGCAGGCGGTTGATGACCCGCCACTGGGTCATCCAGGGCAGCCACCACAGCAGCGGGTAGATCCACCAGCGGCCGGTGGCCGCCCACATGGCCGCCCACAGGACGAGCTGCACGCCGAGGATGGAGAGCGAGATGGGTCGGAACGAACGGCTGCGCAACGACTTGAACAGCGGGGTGAAGTTCTTCCACCCCGAGATGCCGACCGCGTCGCGCAGGAGGCGGCGGTAGAGGGCCCGGCGATCGCAGCGGTAGCCACCGTAGAAGGCCATGTCGGGCTCACGCGGCCCGAACTCCTCCTTGTGATGGGCGAAGTGGCCACGCCGGTAGATGGAGATGGGTGTCCAGGTCGGGTAGGCGATGAGCCAGGTGCCCACCCAATCGTTGACCCGCTTGTCGGTGAACAGGAGCTTGTGGGCCGCCTCGTGCATGAGGATGGCGAACCGGGCGTACATCGGCCCCATGAGAAGGAAGGCGACCACATAGGCCAGCGGGTTGTCGATCCAGACGGCCGCGCCGATGATGACGGCGACCCACAGCCACACCGAAACCACGGTGACCGCGTTGCGCACGTTGCCGATCCGCCGGAGCTCGACCCGTAGCTCGGGCCGGGCCATGCCGTTGGCCCTGAGCCGTTCGCTCGGGAGCACCTCCGGCCGGGCCTCCCGGTCGGCCACCATGGTGAGCGCCATGGCGCTATATTACAGAACTTCGACAGATGACACAAGCAAGTAATACCAGCCCGCTGACGGCCCGCTCGGTCCTGGCCAGTGCCCTTCTGGGCCAGGAGCCGCCCGAGCTGCCCGTGGCCCATCTGGTGCACCTGGCTTCCTTGTTCGGTATCAACGAGAACCGGGCCCGGGTGGCCTTGAGCCGGATGGCGGCGGCGGGCGAGGTCTCAACGGACGGGTCGGGTCGGTATCGGCTGGGTGGCCACCTCCTGGCCCGCCAGGAACGCCAGCACCAGAGCCGCCGGGCGGCCACCCGCCCCTGGACCGGGGGATGGCGGCTGGCGGTGGTCACCGCCACCGGCCGGGCCGCCGAGGACCGCTCCGCGCTGCGCCGCCGTCTCATCCTGGCCCGACTGGCCGAGCAGCGCGAAGGGGTCTGGCTGCGACCCGACAACATCGACCTCCAGCCCGACCCGGCCGGGGAACCCGGCGTCGCCGTCTACACGGCACGGCCCGATGGAGACGGCGCCGCGCTGGCGGCGCAGCTCTTCGATCTCGGGGGGTGGGCCCAGTGTGCCGAGGAACTGGCCCGGCGGCTGGACGGGCTCCGGACGGATGGCCCCGAGGACCTGGCGCCCGGCTTCGAGCTCTCGGCCGCCGTGCTCCGGCACATGCAGGCCGACCCGCTGTTGCCAGTCGAGCTGTGGCCCACCGGGTGGCCCGGGCCCGACCTGCGTCGTACCTATGACGCATGGGACCGGCAGTACCGAACCGTCCTCGCCCACTGGGGCCGCTCGACCTGACCATCCCGGTCCGGGCCTACACGCCAGCTACAGCACGCTGACGAGCAAGAGAAGCACCAGGCCCAGCACGATGATCAACACCAGCACCAGGCGCAATACCGGATGACGAGGACGAAGCCCCTCCTCCTCGTCATCGTCATCGCCCCAATCCCATCCGTCGGGATCGTTCGGGTCGGCCGCGGGCGGACCTACCGGGGTCGGCATCGGCCAGCCGACACGGTCAAGTCGGTCCTCATTCCGCTCGATTCCTGGCGGTGTAAGCATCTGGCCCCGTACCGGCTTCCTCGGGTCGTTCGTGATCCACGGCACTCTGGACGTGGGGTTGGTATCCGATCAGGCGGCCGATCGACGAGATGATCCCCGTATCCCAGTCGCCGACCAGCTCCCAGGCGCGGCCGATCCCGATGAGCAGGGAGGCCACCAGCACATCCCCGATGGTGGCCAGCGCCCCACCGTGATGCGAGTTGATGATGAGTTCGACCCCGTTGACGATCTGAAATCCGAAGACCACCAACAAGGCAATGATCAGGGTGAGTTGCGGGCGACGATGCTGCTGCTCAGCCGGGAGGGAGAGGGTAGTGCGTAGCCCTGCCGCGGTGAAGAAGACCCCAATGGCCCCGACGATTGCCGCCGGATAGCCGATGTTGTTGCCGGGAACCAACCCGAAGAGTGCGACGGTGAAGGCATTGGTGAACGCCAGGAGCGACGCCGCCGCCCTGAACTCCCGTATCACCTGCGGGTGAGCTTGAGCGCGGCCCTTGGACACGGACATGGCGACGAACAGGAGCCCGATCAGAGTGGCGGCGCAGGTGGCGACAACGACGAAGAAGTCCCTGTAGTTGCCGACTACCACGACGCCCACACTACTGATCGCTGCCCATCGGGAAGGATGACGACCGCCCGCCCGTAGGTGGGCTGCACCCGCTCGTCGTGCGAGGACGATCCGCGTCCATTCTCAGGCAACCGCTCGCAACCTTCCCGGTCCAGTCCGGTCCCGGTGTGGTCGTCCCGTCCGGCGTTCCGGTCAGAGCCTCCTCGTGGGGTGCGGTTCGATGGTGATGTCGGCGGTTTGAAGTCGTTTGAGGACTCGATTCTCTCGCCCGTACGACAGCGGCGTGAACAGCAGCGTGTCGAGCGGGAACCAGAGACCCACCCACACCAACACCCAGCCTCCGGAGTCGAGGACGAGGTTGGCATTGCCACTGGCGCCCACGATGCTCGACTTGACGATCACCAGGATGAATCCCAGGACGACGATGGGGAGCCCGATCCACAGCGAAAACAGACCGTCCAGCCGGACGGCGCGCCGCTCACGTTGGTTGTAGGCGATGCGGTGATCGCAGTAGCGGTCGAGAGTCCGCCCGATCCGTTGCTCCATGCCTTCTGAGACCTGGTCCGGCGGCAGAGCCAGCTCGATCCGTACGGGGCCGCCGGCCGGGCGGCTCCGCAACACGCTGATGCAGTACTCCAGTCCCGTCATGAAGTTCCGGTACTCCGAGAACAGGTCAGCTGGCGCGAGAACGAACATCTCCTCCGGACTGGTGAGCGACAGGGAAATGACTTGGGGGGATTCTCCCGACGGTCCGGCCATCACACCATGGTCTAGCCGCCCGGCGTGCGACACCCCTGGGATTTCGATCGCCCGGTCCGCGTGGCGCTCCTCCGGGGTTGGGTGGCGACCGTCGGTGTCCTGGCGCCGAACAGCGGTCTCGGTTGCCACGATGAAGCGGCGGATTCCGTTGCCGTCATGGTCGTCGATCGGCCGGACACCATCCGAGTCTGGAGTTCTCGGCTCAACTTGACGGCGATGTCAGGACAGATGACGTTGCACGACGCAGGGAGCGGGGGCCGCGGCCGTGGGCCGCGACCGCGGGCCGCGGGCCGCGAGGAGCCGGTACGCCGTTAGGATTTGCCGTCCCGGTCGACGGGAGGGTGGGAGTCCGTCCCGGAAACCGAGAGAGGCGAGATGACCGACGAGCGCAGCAGCGGCATATCGGGTCTTCCGTTCGCCGGCCGGGTGGCGGTCATCACCGGCGGCGGCCGCGGCCAGGGCCGGAGTCACGCCCTTGAGTTTGCCCGCCTCGGGGCCGACGTGGCGGTCTGCGACCTCTGCCACGACCTCGAGACCGTGGGGTACCCGATGGCTACGGCCGACGACCTGGCCGAGACTGTGCGGCTGGTCGAGGAGCAGGGCCGTACCTGCGAGTCGGCGGTCACCGACGTGCGCGATCTCGATGGTGTGATCACCTTCGTCGACGGCGCCCGCGACCGGCTCGGGTCGGTCGACATCCTGGTGGCCAATGCTGGCGTGTCCACCATGGGCTCGATCTGCACCATGGGCGAGATGCAATGGAGCGAGACCCTGGACATCAACCTGACCGGCGTGTTCAATGCCATGCGGGCCGCAGCCCCGCACATGCGGCGGCAGCGCTGGGGCCGGATCATCGGGGTCTCCTCGATGATGGGGCGCACGTCGAACCCTGGCATCTCCGCGTACGTGGCCTCCAAGTGGGGGGTGATCGGGCTGTGCAAGTCGGTGGCCTTGGAGCTCGCCGCCTTCGGAGTCACAGTGAACGCGGTCGCTCCGGGCAACGTGTCGACACCCATGATCCACAACGACGTGCTCTACCGCTTGATGCGTCCCGACCTCGAGCACCCGAATCGCGAGGATGTGGTCGAAGGGATGACCTCCCTGCATGCGCAACCCGTGCCGTGGCTCGAACCCGAGGAGGTGACCGCGGCCGTGGTCTTCCTGGCCTCGGAGGCGGCCCGGCACATAACCGGCTCGGTGGTGGACGTGGATGCCGGGGCGTCGGCCCGGTTCACCGGCTGAGCCGGAGAGGAGCCCGCCGAGGGCTGGCCGCGCCCGTCACTGGCGGGCCATCGCGGCCCGTTCCTCTGCCTCGGTGCCGGCCGGCTCTTTGGCGTTGCCACGACGGACGACCGAAACATCGAGTCGGCTCAAATCCCCCTCGAACGGGTAGTGGCCTTGGTAACGCGGGCTGACCGGTGAGCCGTGGTCGTAGCCGACGCTCGGCCCCACACTCGAGATCATGGTCATGGCGAAGGGGACCGAGAGAACCCCGCAGTCGCGGTCGTCGATCACCAGGGTGGCCTCGCCGCCCCGGCCCGAGCGCCGGAACCGCACCCCGACCACCGAAGGACCGACCGGGACCGGGCGCTCGGACGTCGCCACATGGTGATCGCCGAAGCAGTTGTAGTCGAGGACGAGCCGGTCGTCCTGGACGAACAGGCTCACGCCGGAATTCTCGGTGCCGGAGGCATAGAGGACGCCGCCCGCGCCGCCCGGTCGGTCGATGGTGGCGGCCATGTCCCAGCCGCGGCCGCCGAGGGACGGCGCCACCTGGCCGGGTAGCGGGGACATGGGAGGGAAGTAGGAGTACCGGCGGTTTTCGGGGTGCGGCGAGCGGTCGCGGTAGCGGGTGCCGAAGAGCTCGATGGTCCGATCGTCCAACGGCAGGACGCCGTGCTCCTCGGCCTCGGCCCACCACCGCTGCACCAGCTCCTGCGCCTTGTCGGGCAGCTCGGCTGCCAGGTTGTGGCATTCCGACCGGTCCTCGGCCAGGTGGTAGAGCTCCCAGTCGTCGTCTTCGAAGGGGACTCCGGGGCGATGCCGGGTGACCGCCTTCCAGCCGTCGGCGTAGATGGCTCGGTGGCCCATCATCTCGTAGTACTGCACCGTCTTGTGGCTCACCTCCTTGGGGGCATCGAAGGTGTAGCGCATGGACACTCCGGAGATCGGGATCTGCTCCCAGCCGCGGTACACGGCTGGGGGCTCGACGTCCACGGCCTCGTAGATGGTCGGCGCGATGTCGTTCACGTGGTGGAACTGGTCGCGCAGACCGCCCGAGTCCTTGATCCGGTCGGGCCAGTGGACGATGAGGGGGACGTGCACCCCTCCCTCGTGGGTGTTCTGCTTGTACCACTTGAATGGCGTGTTGCCGGCCTGCGCCCAACCCCACGGGTAGTTGCAATGGCTGTGCGGGCCACCGATGTCGTCGATCCGCTCGATCGCCTCGTCCGGCGACTCCACCAGGAAGTTGAAATATTTCATCTCGTGCATGACGCCGAAGGGACCGCCTTCCTGGCTGGCCCCGTTGTCCGACAGCAGCACAAACAGGGTGTTGTCCAGTCGTCCGAGACGGTCGAGGGCCGCCACCAACCGGCCGATCTGGGCGTCGGTGTGCTCCAGGAAGGCGGCAAAGGCCTCTTGCAGCCGGCTGGCGAGCCGTCGCTGGTTGTCCGGAAGGCTGTCCCACGCCTCGACACCGGGATTGCGCGGGGCGAGCTCGGTGTCCGCCGGTAGCAGCCCCATCTCCAGCTGGCGGGCGAACCACCGGTCGCGAGCCACGTCCCATCCATCGTCGAAGCGACCGGGGTAGCGCTGCAGGTAGGCGTCGGGGGCCTGATGGGGGGCGTGCATGGCGCCGAAGGCCAAGTAGGTGAAGAAGGGTCGATCGGGCCGGATCGATGTCGAATCGTGGATGAAGCCGATGGCGTGGTCGACGAGGTCCTCGCTCAGGTGGTAGCCCTCGTCGGGAGTTCCCGGCGGCTCCACGGCGTGGTTGTCGTAGACCAGCTCGGGATAGAACTGGTCCGTCTCGCCCTCGAGGAATCCGTAGTACCGGTCGAAGCCGCGCTGACACGGCCACTGGTCGTATGGCCCGGCCGCCGACGCGTTTTCCATGCCGCAGAGATGCCATTTGCCGACGGCGAACGTCGCATAGCCCTCGTCGCGAAGCACCTCGGCGACGGTGGCCGCGTGGTTGGTGATGTGGCCGCGCATGTGGGGGTAACCACTGTCGAAATTGGAAAGCGAACGCATCCCGACGGTGTGGTGGTTCCGCCCCGTGAGCAAGGACGCCCGGGTAGGAGAGCACAGCGGGGTCACGTGGAAGTTGGTGAAGCGGAGCCCCCCTTCGGCCAACCGGTCGATATTCGGGGTGACCAGGTCGGAGCCGTAGCAACCCAAATGGGAGAATCCGGTGTCGTCGAGGAGGATGAGCACCACGTCGGGTGCGCCCGCTCCAGGGTGCGCGGGCGCCGGCCACCAGGGAGTGGACTCCGCCTGGGTGCGCTTGATCACTCCGCCGAACGGTTCGTAATTCTTCATGACCTGTCCTTCTCGATGGTCGGCGGGCCTTGGGCACAGTGCCGGATCACGGACGGGGAAGTGAGCCGGCCGCTGGGGAGCCAGTACCCGGAGCCGTGATGTTATGGCACTAGAAATGACAGTAACGGGTTGAGGAGCCACTGTAAACGGCCCGGCTCCGACGTGGCCGGACCCGGTTCCAGGGCCCCGGTTCGGGCGGCAGCCGCTGGCCCCACGGCTGCGAGGGTGGACGGGGTCAAGGTCGGGACCGCCCGTGCCGATCCTCAGCACAACAACGGGTGGAGCCCGCGACAAGGACCCGAGCCGGCAAAGACCGTGGCCGGCTGGGCGGCTCTCGGGTTCGACCGACCCCGACGGGGCCGGGTGAGAGGGCCGGGTGGACTGGGTCGTGGCCCGGTCCACCCGGCAGACTCTCGGTCAGTGAGGCGTGTGCCCGAGTCCGCTGTCCGCCGCTGGGCCGCTCGGTTGGATGCGCAATGGCTGCGCACGCGGCCGGCGACGAGCACCGAACAAGTGCTGGAGCGGATCCTTGCTGTGCAGGCCCAGGACCCGCGGGGCGCTCGTCTGGCTATCCGGGCGCGGAGCACGCTGGCCCACGTGTCCGACGTCGACGACGCGCTGACCCGACGACGTACCTCGGTCATCAGCTGGCTCAACCGTGGGACCCTGCACCTGGTTGCGGCCGACGACTACTGGTGGTTGCACCCCCTCACCACGCCGCAGCTGCGCCCGGGGAACGATCGACGCCTCCGGCAGCTCGGGCTCGGGAGTCGGGAAGTCGAACAGGGGGTGGACGTGATCGTCGGGGCCCTTGCGTCCTACGGTCCACTGACCCGGACCGAGTTGCGGACGGCGCTCGACGCGGCCGGTGTCCGGACCGAGGGGCAGGCCCTCGTGCACCTGCTGACGGCCGCCACCGTGCGCGGGCATATCGTGCGCGGGCCGATACGCGGCGGTCAGTCGGCATTCGTGGAGGCAGAGGCCTGGCTGGGGCCGGCCCCGGAGCCACTCGAGGAAACCGAGGGACTGGCCCGCCTGGCCCGTCGGTACCTGGCCGGGCACGGTCCCGCCACCGCCGCCGATCTGGCCAAATGGGCCGGGATCACCTTGCGTCGAGCCCGAGCCGGCATCGATACCATCGGTGGGGAGTGCGTCCCGGGTCCCGACGGCCTCGTCGACCTGGCTGACCGGAGCAGTTCGACCTCGAATGGGCGGATGCCGCCGCCCCGGTTGCTCGGCGCCTTCGATCCGGTGCTCCACGGGTGGTTGGACCGGTCCTTCCTGGTGGGTGCCCACCGTGGCATCGTTACGACCAACGGCCTCTTCCGGCCCACCGCACTGGTGGGCGGTCGGGTCGTCGCTACCTGGGGCCTGGCCGACGGCCGGCTGCGGCTGAAGCCGTTGGAGCCCATCGATCCAGCCGCCCGGCGTGCCCTCGAGCGCGAGGCGCTATCGGTGCTCCGGTTCCTCGGCTTGCCCGAGAGCGCCATGGTGGCCGAGCCGGTCAAATCGAGCGGAACATCCCGCCGGTGACCGTATTGGGACACGCCTTCCCAAAACGAGCCTCACCCCCACCATGCTTCGACTTCTCGAAATTGAACGCGGCGAGGACTAGTGCTGACGGGCGTAGGACACCGCCTCGCTGTGGACCACGCCGATGAGGTTGCCAAGGGCGATGTTGCCGTCCACCAGGTGGAGGCCCCAGCTGGCGTCCGGGCTCGGGTGGATCACCGGCGCGCCGGACCGCGGCGTTATCTCGAGCACGTCCGCGCCACCGGCCGACGAGCAGGTGGCGCTGTAGGCGCCGGGTAAGGACACCCAGGGGGTGCCGACGTCCGGGACGGTGAAGCCGAGGAGTTGGATCCCCGCGGCGAGAGTCGACCCGGGGGCGAACGGTTGCGTGGGGAAGACGGGGTCGAGCAGCCCGGGTCCACCGCCGAGCGCCGCCGGGTTGGTGCAGAGGACCTGCAGACCGGGCGTCGTGGTCCGCCCGAAGAGGGAGTCGGCGGGCGGCGTGGCATCGAAGGTCGAGAAGGCGATCACGCAACCGACCTGTGCGGCGCGGTGACAGGCCGGGATGTGCTTGAAGTCCCCGCCCACGTCGGAGCCTTGGCGCACGGTGACGTTCCCACCGAGCAATACCGCCGAGACCAGTAGCCGGCGCATCGCCGGATGGGGGTCGATCTCAGACGCGATGAGCTGGCGGAGGACGAACGCGCCCTGAGAGTGACCGATCAGGACCACCCCCCGGCCGTGGTTGAACTGGTGGAGGTACGTCGACCAGGCCCGGCGCACATCGTTGTAGGCCAGCTGCGCATTGCCCGCTGGGCCCCGGGCGCCGATGCTCGAGAGGGTGAGTTGCCGGTACACGGGAGCGAAGACGCGGCAGTCGCGTGAGTACCGGGCCGCCTGATAGAGGGCGATCGACCGCTCGGTGGGGTCGATGGTCAGGTCCGCGTTGGGCGTTTTCTGGTCACTCACGGTGGGGTAGACGTAGAAGCAGTCGATCTTGGGGTGGGAAGGGGCCTGGGTCTGGTCGACACCGAGAGCCTGACCGGTGGGTGTGGCCCTCGTCGTCGCGAGCGAGGGCCGGCACGGGTTGTCGGCCAAGCCGGGACGGCACAGCCACACGGTCCCCGATTGGGTGGTCGGGGCGGTCTGTGCCGATGCGGTAACCCCGGTGGCGCTCAGTGCCGCCGCCACCGACACCACCGGGATCGCCAACCGGAGCCAACGCATGAGCAGCATGAGCAACGGTACCCCTGGAGGCGAGCGGTGAACGGGGTCACCGGCTCGCCATGCCTCGGGCCATATACGATACGATCCGTGTTGGATCCTATTGAGGATCCAACACGGCCCAGAACCCGCGACAAAGACACAGAAGGACAGACCACCGCGTCACAGGGATCGCCGGGCCCAGTCGCCGGCCGAGCCCGGAGTCCCGACGGTCCCAGCTCGAAGGGACGGTCTCGGTCCGTCCCCCAGCAGACCCGACTCGAGGGAAGGACGCCAGCCATGCCCGCACTCGAACGCAAATGGTGGACGCTCATCGCGGTCTGCACCGCCACCTTCATGCTGCTGCTCGACATCACCGTGGTGAACGTGGCCCTGCCCGACATCCAGCGGTCGCTGCACTCGTCCTTCAGTGATCTGCAATGGGTGGTGGACGCCTATTCGCTGACGCTGGCGGCGTTCCTCCTCACCGCCGGGGTCGTGGGCGACATGGTCGGCCGCCGTGGGGTGTTCGCCATCGGGCTCGCCGTTTTCTCCGCTTCGTCGCTGGTATGCGGGCTGGCCACCAGCTCGCTCATGCTCAACCTCGCCCGGGCGGTCCAGGGCGTGGGTGGCGCCATCATGTTCGCCACCTCGTTGGCCCTCATCGCCCAGGCGTTCTCGGGTCGCGAGCGGGGCACCGCCTTCGGGATCTACGGCGCGGTGGTGGGCGGCGCCGTGGCGGTCGGGCCGCTGGTGGGCGGAGCCATCACCAGCAGCATCGGCTGGAGGTGGATCTTCTTCGTCAACGTGCCCATCGGTGTGCTGGCCGTTCTCGTCACGCTGGCCCGCGTGCAGGAGTCGCGGGATACCCACCGTCGCCGGGTCGACTGGATCGGGTTTGTGTCCTTCTCCGGCGCCCTCTTCATGCTGGTGTTCGCGCTGGTGCGGGGCAACGACGACGGTTGGGGCAGCACCCTGATCAGCGGACTGCTGGCCGGGGCGGGTGTCCTGCTGACGGTCTTCTTGGTGGCTGAGTGGCGCCAGGCCGACCCCATGCTCGACCTCGCCCTCTTCCGGCGTCCGGCCATGGTGGGGGTCTCGCTGGTGGCGTTCACCATCGCCGCCTCCATCTTCTCGCTTTTCTTGTACTTGACCCTCTACGTCCAGGACGACCTCGGCTACGGCCCCTTTGCCGCCGGTCTGCGATTCCTGCCCATCACCGTGCTGGCCTTCATCGTGGCTCCCGTCGCCGGCAAGCTCACGGTCCGGATCCATTCCCGCTACCTCCTCGGTTTCGGGATGCTTCTCGTGACGGCCGGCTTGCTGCTCATGGCCCTGACCAAGGCCTCGTCCGGTTGGACCGTCCTGTTGCCCGGGTTCATCGTCACGGGTATCGGAATCGGGACGACCAATCCGGTGCTGGCCTCGTCGGCCATCTCGGTCGTGCCCCCCGAGCGCAGCGGGATGGCGTCCGGGGCCAACAACACGTTCCGCCAGGTCGGCATCGCCACGGGCATCGCCGGTCTGGGTACGGTCTTCCAGAGCCAGATCCAGAGCCGGACCCTGTCTGCCCTCGCCAGCACTCCGGCCGGGCAGGCGGTGGCGTCCCGTGGGGGGAGCGCCCTGCGAGGCGCACTGGCCGGGGGCGGCGTCCACCAGGCGCTCGGGGCGATCTCGTCGCCCACGGCGCGCGACGCGTTGCTCCAGGCCTACCGCGTTGGTTTCTCGGCCACCCTCGACCACGTGTTGATCATCGGTGCGGTCATCGCCTTCATCGGCTCGGTCGGCGCCTTCGCCCTCGTCCGCCAGCGCGACTTCGTCCCGAGCCTGGCGCCGCCGCCCGCCGCGGCCGAGGTGCAGGAGTCTCCGGTGGCGGCCCCGCTGTGACGACCATCCCCCTGGCCGCCGTCCCCGACGACCGGTCGACCCCGTCGGTCGATCGCCAGGCTGGGCGCCGGCCGGGGCAAGTTGGCTCCCCGCCGCCGCGACAGACCGGCCGATCTCCGGGACGCCCGCGGGACGAGCGCGCCACCTCGGCCATCACCGATGCCGCCCTCCGTCAGCTGGCCGACGTCGGCTACGCCAAGATCTCGATGGAGAGTGTGGCCACCGAAGCGGGCGTGGCCCGGGCGACCGTCTACCGGCGTTACCGGGACAAGGCCGATCTGGTCACCGCCGCCATCGCCACCAACAGCACGACCCATCTCAGCACCGGCCCGAGCCCTGATCCTCGCGCCGACCTCATCGCCTACCTCAACGAGTTCGACGGGCACTTTGCCGAGAGCTGCCTCGAGGTCGTGGGCACTCTTATCGGGGCCCGGGAGGAACGGAGCTCCCTGGACCTGCACCGCCAGCGGGTGGTCGAGCCGCGCATGGGCCACGCCCTCGACTTGTTGGCTCAGGCCCGTCAGCTCGGCCAGCTGCGCCCCGATGCCGATATCGACCTGGCCCTGCAGATGTTGGCCGGGTCGGTGTTCGCCCGCCGGATGGCCGGCGTGGCGTCGACCCCCGGGTGGGCCGAGCGCGCCGTCGACATGGTCTGGGTCGGCCTGTCCGGGACCGTTGGCGGGGCCGGCGGCGCCGGCCAGAGGCAAACCCCCACCGGGTCGGACGCCACTCCGAACTAGATACGACACTCCGAACCGGAGACGTCACTCGGAACTGGAACAGCCCGGCTCGGGCCCCAACGGCCCGGGCCCGTCACACCGGTGTGTGGCGGGCCAGGATGCTCGTCGTGTCGAGGCCGGCCGGGAGCGTGCCGAACACTCCTCCCCCAAGCCCACCCAACCGAGAGGCGCAGAAGGCATCGGCCACGGGGTGGGGGGCGAACCGCACCAACAGCGACGCCTGGAAGACCAGCGCCATCCGCTCGACCATCGCTCGTGCCCGGGTCTCGAAGGTCTCGGTATCCGACAGATCGACATGGAGATCGTCGACCGCCTGGGCCAAACGGGCGTCTCCGGTGTCGGCCCGGGCGACCTCGGCCCAGTAGGCCTCCATCACATCTGGTTCGCGGGACAGCGCCCGGAGCACATCGAGGCAGATGACATTGCCCGAGCCTTCCCACACCCCGTTCACCGGGCTCTGACGGAACAGTCGCGGCAGGTCCGAGTCCTCCACGTACCCGTTGCCCCCGAGGCACTCGAGCGCCTCGGCGGCGTGCTGAGGAGCCCGCTTGCAGGTCCAGTACTTGACCACCGGTGTGAGCAAGCGCTGCAGCAGCATCTCGTGCTCATCGCCGTCGCCGTCGTAGGCGCGGGCCAGGCGGAGGGCGGAGGCCGTGGCTGCCTCTGATTCGACGGCCAGGTCGGCGAGCACGTTCTCCATGAGCGGTTGCTCGGCGAGGACCTTGCCGAACGTCGATCGGTGCGCGGCGTGCCAGGTGGCCTCGGCCACCCCCTGGCGCATGATGGATGCCGAACCGAGGATGCAGTCGAGTCGAGTGTGGTTGACCATCTCGATGATGGTGCGGACCCCCCGGCCCTCGTCGCCCACCAGCTCGCCGGTGACGCCCTGCAATTCGATCTCGCTCGAGGCGTTCGACCGATCACCGAGCTTGTCCTTCAGCCGCTGGATGCGGATGGGGTTGCGGCTGCCGTCGCTGAGCCACCGGGGCACCAGGAAGCAACTGATGCCGCGCTCCGCCTGGGCCAGCATCAAAAAGGCATCAGACATCGGCGCGGAGCAGAACCATTTGTGCCCGGTGAGTCGGTAACGGCGGCCGGCGTGGTCGCCCTCGGGCTCGGCCCGGGTGGTGTTGGCCCGGACGTCGGACCCGCCCTGCTTCTCGGTGAGGGCCATGCCGCAGGTGACGCCGGACTTCTGTGATGCGGGCACGTCGGCCGGGTCGTAGGTGGTCGACCCGATCATCGGCTCCCACCGCGCGGCCACGTCCGGCTGGTGACGGAGGGCCGGCACCACGGCGTAGGTCATCGACACCGGGCAGATGTGGCCGGCGTCGACCTGGTACCAGACGATGACCTTGGCCGCCCGGGCGACATGGGCCCCGGGACGGGGGTCGGCCCAGGGCCCGGCGTGCAGACCGTGCCGGAGGGATGTGGTCATCAACTGGTGGTAGGCGGGGTGGTAGTCGACCACGTCCACCCGGTGCCCGTAGCGATCGTGGGTGCGGAGCACCGGCCGGTGCTGGTTGGCCAACCGGCCGAGCTCCCGCGAGGCCGCCGAGCCGGCCAGCGCGCCGAGGCTCTGGAGCTCCGGTCGGGCCCAGCCCGCACCCTCGCGGTCGACGGCCTCGCCGAGGGCGGCGTCGGCGGCGAACACGTCATAGTCCTCGAGTGGAGGAGGTTGGTTGAAGACGACGTGGGTGTCGAAGCGGGTGACCATGCCTCCTCCCACCGGGGCGTTCTTCAGGGCACCGGACGGGTCGGCGCCCCAAGGGACGGCCCCCCGGCCTGCTCCGGTCGAGCTTCTGTGCTCGGAACCTACCGCGTCGGCACGACCGAGCGGCCCGGGGGCGGGCGCTTCATCCCGCGGGCCGAGGGATCACCCGGTGGGCAGGGGTTGGAAGGGTTGGACGGTCACCCAGCAGGTGCCCTGGGGCTTCCCCTGGGAGGTCAGCTTGCACTGGCTCGAGGGCGGGACGTTGTTGTGCAGCTTCACCACTTGGTACTGGGTCGGTCCGTAGCGCTTGTTCGGGCCGTAGCTGAGGATCGGGGAGTAGGTGCCCGGGAAGTTGGTGATCTTCGACATGGCGGTGACGAACGAGCGGCGGTTGAGGTCGGGACCGGCCGCTTTGGCTGCCGTGGCGAACAGCTGGATGGCCTGGCACCAACCGACCACCGGGCCCTGTTCCTCGATGAAATCGGTGATCTTGCCCGCCGGCACCTGCGGAAAGGCCTGGTGCCATGGGGTCCAGCAGTTGCGCACCCCGGTGTCATAGCCGCCCTGGCTCTCGGGGAGGTCGTAGTCGACGCCGCCGAGAGTCAGGGTGGTCAGCCCCTCCTGTCCGTCCAGCGCCTGCTCGTAGGGGGCCGGGATGAGACCGAGCGCGCCGGTGATGCTGTTCTCGTAGTCGCTGAGCAGGAGGTGGGGGAAGTACTTCTGGGCCGTCTCGGCCTGCAGCACCGGATAGAAGACGTTGAACGGGATGAGGGGGATGACGGAGCTGACGCCGGCGGTACGCAGCTGCTGGACCGCCAGTGGAGCCTGGGCGTTGGTGGTGGCGGTGTTGTTGGGGTCCGACGCGATGGTCTTGACCACCGACGAAATACCGGCGTTGCTCAGGTCGGGCAGTAGGTAGTCGTGCAAAGCCGCCTGGTCGGAGGCCCGGTCGCCGGCCAGGATCCCGACCTTGGTGGTGGTGTTGAGCAGACCGGAGCTCAGGCCCCAGTTGACGACGGCCTGCAGGATCACCGCCTGGTCGGGGCCGGTCCACCACAGGTAGGGCGACCCCTGGTTGGTCCAGTTGGTCACGGTGGTCCATTGCCCGATGAACGGAGTCTGGCCCTCCTGGGTGATGCACAGCTGGTTGTCACCGGTCCAGTCCCCGATCCCGTCCAGAACGGCGAACGCGGCCGGTGACCCTTCGGTCCACGTCTTGCACAGGGCCCGCATGCTGGATTCGTTGGTGGGGTCGAAGGTGGTGATGACGGGGTTGATCTTCCGACCGTTGATGCCCCCGGCGTCGTTGATCAGCTTGACGTAGAAGTTGATGGCCTGGTTCTGCTCGGCGAACTCGGGATCCTGGGCGAACCCCACTTTCCCGGCCAGGGAATTGAGCGCCACCACCGGGAAGGCCACGGTGATGGAGTCCTTCGTCACCCCCCGGCTGGAGGTGCTGGCCGTGCTCACCGAGGACGCCGAGCCTCCGGAGCCACCCGACGATGCCGTCGTCGACGTGCTCGACGAGTTGGCGTTGCTGCAGCCCGCCGCGGCGACGAGGATGATCCCCGCCGCGGTCAGGGCCCTGGTCCGGACCGAGCGCCCGGTCCGGACGCGGAGACCCTGCGATCCCATCCCCCTACCAATCGCAGTCACTTGCGTCGCTCCCTGTCGGCAGGTACTACTTGGCCGGCGCTTGGCCGAGGAGCCGAATCTAGTGAACGGGGGGACGACCGACAACCGGTCCACCCATCCACGAGGGCGGTGGTGCCTGGGGGAGCGCAAGCGGATGACGCAGGCACGGGCGCCGGACCGATCACAGATGGGGATCAGAGCGGGTCGGGCACCCAGTTCCCGTGGAAGCCGAACGGCACCCGCTGGGGCAGGTGCACGACGGCCTGTGGCTCACCGGTGAAGTCCCGGGCGTTGAGCACCAGCAACTGGCTGGTATCGCCGGTGGCGTCGTAGGTGAGCGAGAGCACCCAACCGTCGTCCTCGTCGGCGCCGGGCTCGGTCGGCACGAAGACCGCCTCGGAGGCACCGTCTCCGGAGTCCATGGGCCGGAACTCGCGTGCCCGTTTGTCGAGGTCGTGCTTCACCAAGCCGTCCCGGCCCTCGAGGAACGCACCGGCATAGCCATAGCGGTGCCGGTGCCCGACGAGGCGCTCATCGACCCGCGGGAACTCCTGGCCCAGGTCGTCGAGCCGTTCCTCGACGACCTTCCCCGCCTCGAGGTCCACCGTCCACCGATTCAACGTGGGCGGGCCCTCGTCCGGACCGAGGCGGTGGGTGTCGAACATCTTCGAGTGGCGCACCACGTCGAGGACGACATGGCCCCCGTCGTCATAGGCGTTCATGGCGTGGAAGACGTAGCACGACTCCACGTCGAACCAGGTGACGTCGTCGGATCCGCCATCACGGGGCAGCAGCCCGAGGCGTGGCCGGTACCCGGGATCCCAGCGGTAGGGGAACAGCGCCCCCGACATGGCTGCTTCGGCGTCGAACAGGACGGGAAGGTCGTAGATGACCGCGAACCGCTCGGTGAGGGACATGTCGTGGATGCTCACCGGACCGCCCACGTCGATATCGACCACCTTGCGGACCCGGCCGCCGACGTCGGTGACCGAGTACTGCACCTTGTTCCCCCAGCCCCAGTAGTACGAGATGGCGTGGAGCTCCCCGCTGTCCGGATCGCGCTTCGGGTGGGCGGTGTAGCCGCCGGGCAGCGTCCCGCCGAAGTCGGAGGGCCCGACGGTGTCGAGCTCGTAGGTCAGCTCGTAGGGCCGGGCCCCGGCCTCGACGATGGCGAACGTGCGGCCCGCATGCCCGATCACGTTGGTGTTGGCACTGAAGTCCATGTCGGCGTGGACCGGACCCGGATGGGCGGGCTCGCCGAGGGCGGCGGCGACATCGGCCGATCGCACGAACCGGTTGCGGTACCACTCGGCGCGTCCATCGCGGAGGCGGATCCCATGCACCATGCCACTCCCGCTGAACCAGTGGTAGGTGGACGGGTCCGGCGGCTCGACCGGGTTCGGGCCGTTGCGGAGGTATCGTCCGCAGAGGGCCTCGGGCAGCGACCCCGTGACCGGCAGGTCCTCGCCGGTGAGCTCGTCGGAGACCGGTGCGTAGTTCCGTTGCAGGTAGCGGTTCTCGACTGTGGTCATCGGTTCTCCTCGTGATCGGAGGCGCTGCGCATCCCGCCCGGGACGCGTCAGACATTCCTACCCGTCGAGCATCGCGCAGTCTCGAGCTCTCGGCAGTCGGGACCGGCCTATCCGCGCTGAGTAGGGCGAAGGGCCGACCTCATGCGGCGGCGGCTACCGTGGCCTGAGAGACCGCCAGTCAGGGGGAGGCCATATGCAGGCGTTGCTGTGGGGGGTCCGGCCCGAGGCGTGGGACCCGCCAGACGCGTCCAACCCGCTGCTCGAAGGGCTGGCCAAGGTGCCCATGCGGCTGGTCGACCAGGACGAGCCGCGGCCCGTCCGCCGCGACTGGGTGGTGGCCAAGACCAGGCTCACCGGCATCTGCGGCTCCGAGGCCAAGCAGATCTTCGGGGACTTCACCGACGAGTACCAGGACAGCGCCCTCGCCACCCTGTTCTCCTTTCCCATGGTGATGGGCCACGAGGTCGTCGCCGAGGTGACCGAGCTGGGTCCCGCCGCCGAGGGCCTGGAGGTCGGCCAGCGGGTGATCCTCAATCCGTGGCTCTCGTGTCTCCCGAGGGGCATCGATCCGCCCTGCCCGTCCTGTCAATCGGGCGATCTGAGCATGTGCTGGCACTTCACCGAAGGACCGCTGTCCGCCGGGATCCACATCGGGACGTGCAAGGACGCGCCCGGCGGCTTCGCCGACTATCTCCCCGCCCACGACTCGATGTTCTTCCCGGTCCCGGACGGGATCCCCGACGAGGTCGCCGTGCTGGCCGATCCCTTCTCTGTCTCCCTGCACTCGGTCACCCGCCACCCTCCACCGTCTGGTGGTCGGGCCCTGGTGTACGGGGCCGGAGCGCTCGGCATCACGGCGACGGCCGCCCTCCGGGCGCTGTACCCGGAAGTCGATGTGTTGGTGGTGGCCCGGCATCCGGCCCAGGCGGAGCTGGCCCGGTCCCTCGGCGCCGAGGTCATCCACTGGGAGCCGGCCGACGCGGTCATAGAGCAGGGTGCCGCTTGGTCGGGTGGGGTCCTTCAGCCGACTCCGTACGGATTGCCGATGGCCCACCCGGGTGGGATCGACGTCGTCTACGACACGGTGGGGACGACCGAGTCCTCGGAGGTGGCCGTACGGCTGCTCCGCACGCGGGGCACCCTGGTCAAGAGCGGGGTCAACCCGCCGGCGCGCTGGGAGTGGTCCCCGCTCTACTTCAAGGAGATCTCATGGGTGGGGTCGAACGCGTTCGGCACCGAGGAGGTGGAGGGGGTCCGTCAGCACGCCATGGCTCACTTTCTCCAGCTGGTCGGCGACGGCCGGATCGACCTCGCTGGAATGCTGACCCATACCTACCGACTGCCGGAATGGCGGGAGGCGTTCACCGCGCTCGCCACCCAGACCGAGTCGAACGCCATCAAGGTCGCCTTCGACTTCCGCTGAGCCGGTCCTCACCGGGTTGGTCGTGCGGTGATGTGCTGGAGCTCGATCATCAACGGGATGAGGAATCCGATATAGGCATTGGTGAGGGTGTAGTCCTGGGTCGTGCCGTGGGTGACGCGTTCATCGAGATCGATGATGGTTACCCGCGGATCGGTCTCCCGGTACGCCTTGGCGCGGTCAAGGATGGCCACCAGCTCGAGGCGTGAAGAGATCTCGAGACCGAAGTGGTCGAGACGGGGTGCCCGGAGGAACTCACTCGTAGCCGGCAACAGGTACAGGAACTGACGCATCTCGCCGGTGTAGAGGATGAGTGGGTTGCCCGTCTCGGTGCTGTTGTCCCCTTCGGTCCACCCGAAGACCTGGCCGAAGAAGTCGATGAGGTCGGCCCGCCCGGTGTCGTCGAGCACGGAGGCGTCCACGCTGATCGCCACATGGTTGAACACCGGCCGCAGTTCCGATGCCATCAGGACACCTGGGGGCTGACCAGCACTTTGGCCGCCAACTCACCACGGGACAGCCTTCCCATGGCATCCATGATCCCCGACAGTGGCACGTCGCCGTCCTCGACCAGCAATTCGATGGGCAGATCGCCACGGTCGAGCAGTTGGACGGCAGGACCGAATCCCGCCGCGCTGTAGTTGTAGGCCCCGATCGCCTCGAGCTCCATGACGATCATTCGGTTGTGGTTCACCCGGGTCGGCTCCGACCCGGTCCCGACGAAGACGAGCGTTCCGGCGAAGTCGAGCTGGCCGAGGGCCCGCTCTGCGGCCGCGGCCCGACCCGAGCACTCGAACGCCACTGCATACGGTCGTTCGGCCGTGCGCCCCATTCCCGGGTCCACCAATTGGTCGGGGGCGATGGCGGTCGTCGCCCCGACCGCGAGGGCACGCTCGCGCCTGAGCGCCACCGGCTCGCTCACCGAGATGTCCGTGACGCCGAGTGAGCGGAGAACGGCGATGATGACCAGGCCGACGGGTCCGGCGCCAGTCACGAGGACCCGGTCCTCGGTGGCGACCCCGGCTAGCTCGACCGCGTGGAGGGCGATGGCAGTGGGCTCGGTGAGTGCGGCGGCCCGCATGTCGAGAGAGTCGGGGAGTCGGAGGACGTTGCTGGACGAGACGGTGACGTACCGTGCGAAGGCGCCGCGCATGTCGCGCATGTCAGAGACCGGGCGGCGCACGCAGACCGAGGGCCGGCCGCGCCGGCAAGGGCGGCACAGCCCACATCCTGGCGTCGGCTCGAAGACGACCCGCTCGCCCGGTCCGATCTCAGACGGGCCCCCGTTGACCACCAGGCCCGACCATTCGTGGCCGAGCACGGCTCCCGGTCTGGCGTACTGCTCGAGGACGAGGTGGAGGTCCGAACCACAGATGCCGCAAGCGGCGATCTCGACCAGCAATTCGCCCGGTCCCGGTTCGGGAATCGGCACCTCCTCCACCGCCAGCCGACCGTCACCGACGTAGACAGCCGCCGGCATCAGGTCTCGTCCCACCGAGTTCATGGTATTTCACGGCCTTCCGGGCTGCGTCGACGTGGCCAGCGGGCCGCCGGGCTGGCCGTCCGATTCAACCACGCCCGGTTTCCATCCTCGGCAACCGTCCTTCGTCGGACGAGGCCGACTCGTCATCGTGCGAACGGGCTACGTCGCCGCACCTCCCGGCCCATCGCCGATCTCACCGGTCACGTCGTCGATCCAATCGAGATAACCGGCATAGCCCGCCACGATCGACACCGCGACGACCTCGGGTGTCTCGTACGGGTGGTGCTCGACGATCGTGTCGACCACCCGATCGGTGAGCTCCGACCGGGTCTTGAGAACCACCAGCCATTCCTCGGACTGTTCGACGGAGCCCGACCACCAGTAGCGGCTCAGGATCGGACCCATTCGTTGGCCGCACGCGACGAGTCTTTCGGCCAAGAGGGCGCGGACGATGGCGTCTGCACCGGCCTCGTCGTCGATGGTGAACCGGATCTCGACGTGAGTCATGAGGCGCGGTTTTGGTTACGGCGCGCATCGGCCCGCGCGCTCACCGTGGTCAGCCCGAGACCCCAAATCGCCGCCCGCCCGTAGTCGGCGACCCGAAGGTGGCGGGTATCTCCCCAGTTCAGATGGGGTGTCGTCCACACTCTTGTCACAAAGAGCATCGTACTGAGCCGTCGTGGTGCGCCGCGTTTCGACTACCGAACCTCATCGACCCCCGCTACGGTCCCCCACGTAACGCGGCGCTCAGCTGTCCCGCGTTTCGTGGAGATGGGGACCTTCGACTCCCCCATGGCTGTCGGCACTGGCGGGCCGACGAGGAGACACAGACGTAACGACCAACCGACTTCGGACGCAAACACCCGCTAGCACACCCGGCTCTTGTAGCTAGGCCGTACCACCCTTCCCGGTGCTCGGCTGGGGCGTTGAATGCACAGACGTGGGGTCCACCCAACCAGAAGAGAGTCAGGGTTGATGTCGCCTCGCGACCTCCCTGGCCGACCAAGGAAAGGTCATCCACAGTGCAGTCAGCGACGCGTCTTCGTCGTTCCCCTCGTCGCGAACGTCGTGCGGCCACCCGCAGCCGCTTGTTGCCCACATCCATCCGTCGCAAGCCCGCGGGCCGGGTTGCCGCGGCATCGGTGGCGTCAGTGGCGTCGGTCCTCGCCGTCCAGGCGCGCCCGGCCTCTGCTGCCGTGCCTCCCACGGGTGATGGGATGGTGCTGAACGCGCCCATCGTGGGCGCGGCCACCATGCCCGACGGCGGCGGTTATTGGGAGGTCGGCGCCGATGGGGGTGTCTTCTCGTTCGGCGATGCCGGCTTTCACGGCTCGACCGGTGCGATCCGCCTGAACCGGCCCATCGTGGGCATTGACTCCACGCCTGACGGTGGTGGCTATTGGCAGGTTGCCGCCGACGGAGGTGTGTTCGCCTTCGGCGATGCCCGGTTCTACGGCTCCACCGGCGGCGCCCCACTCAACGAGCCCATCGTGGGGATGGCTGCCACACCGGACGGTGGGGGTTACTGGGAGGTGGCGGCGGATGGGGGAGTGTTCGCCTTCGGCGACGCCCAGTTCCAGGGTTCGGCCACCAGTATGTCTCCCACCAGCTCGATCGTCGGCATCGCATCCACCCCGGATGGTCGCGGCTACTGGGAGGCGGCCGCGGACGGCGACGTGTTCGCCTTCGGCGACGCCACCTATGCCGGTGGCGCCTCCTTCGGCGAGCCCGTGGTGGCGATCAGCGGAGAAGGCAACGGCTACCGGCTGGTTGGCGCCGATGGTGGCGTCTTTACCTTCGGGGGCGCTCCGTTCTTCGGCTCGACCGGCGGTCGGCCGCTCAACAAACCGGTGATCGGTATGACGCCGACCGGATTCGGGTACCTCACAGTGGCTTCCGATGGTGGCATCTTCACGTTCGGTGGGGCCGAGTACTTCGGATCGCTCGGCGGCAGCACGTTGTACAACCCACCCGGATTGAGCACCTTCTCCACGGGTGTCGGGATCACCGAATTCCAGCGAGCGGCCTGGAGCCGCGTCAACATGTGCGAGGAGGGTGGAGCGTGGAACGTGCGCGGATCCGTCTTCAGCGGAGGGCTCGGGTTCAGCAACACCAACTGGACCGAGTTCAACACGTTCGGGTTTCCCGCCAACGCGGCCGACGCCACTCCCGACCAGCAGATCCGGGTGGCGGTGGCCTTCGCCAGCCGTTACTGGGGCAATCCGAACGCTGCGCCGGACCAGAACGGTTGCAGCGGGGGGTACTGAGCCCGGGCCTCCGGAGCGCCGGCGGCCCTCCATACTGGGGCCGGACGCCGAGCGGAGGAGACAGCATGCCCACCACCGAGGAGCTGGTCGCCGAAGTCGCCCGGTTGGCCCGCCGCCTGGACGACTGCCAGGCAGTGCTCGAACTACAGGCGCTCAAGGCTCGCTACGGCGAGCTGGTCGATGCCCGGTTTCCGGGCGGCCGGCCGGCCGATGACGAGATCATGGCCGGCCTGGCCGAACGCATCGCGTCGCTGTTCGACGAGGACGGGATCTGGGACGGAGGCCCGGGGCTCGGGGAGGTGACCGGGCGCCGCGCCATCGCGGAGCGGCTCCGTCGGCCCACCCTCATCTTCTCCCGCCATCTCTTCGTGAACCCCCGGATCGAGGTCGAGGGGGACAGCGCCCGTGGGCGCTGGGACCTCCTCAGCCCGTGCCGACGTCCGGACGGGTCGTCCTACTGGATGTGTGGTTACGAGGACGACGAGTACGTCCGGGTGGACGGGCGCTGGCTCCATCGCGTCATGAGGCTCACCACCGTGTTCATGTCCCCGGTGGGCGAGGGTTGGACCACGATCCTCGATTGATCAGCCGTTCATCAGTCCGAAGTCGCGCCTCATCACCAGGGATCCACCCCGATGGTGGTACGACAGAACGTCCGGCACGCGTGCCTACCGCCGTCACCGTTGGTGAACATCAACGCGCCATCGCCCCGATCGCGAGGAAGGGCGACGCGGCTTCGTGAGCGAGGCAGCCTCCCACTCCGTCGTCCCGTCGACCGCGCCGCCGAGGTGACACCGGGTGCCGGTGTATTCCAGCTCGGCCACCTCGCCGTGGCGCAAGACGCAGCCTGCAACTCCGGGCGCCGCCACGGATTCATCGTAGGGTTGTGGGCCCACCGCCAACCGCCGGTCCGGACGGACCGGATCTAGCATCCCGCCATGGTGACCGCCACGCGCCGCTTCTGGGGATGGGGCTACGAGGGCGAGGGCCTCACCCCGGCGGACCAGAGGGAACTGGGGACCCGGGTGCAGCCGTTGCTCGGGGACGATGCGCTCGAACCGGTCGAACCTCCCGGACCCGCTGAGATCGTCCTCGACCGTCCTCGTATGGTGCCGCCAACCACCCTCGCCGAATGGTGCCGGGGCGACGATCTGACCCGAGCCGGCCATACCTACGGCAAGTCCTACCGCGACGTTGTGCGCGCCCTCGAACGTCGATGGGAACGGCCGCCTGACGTGGTTGCCTTTCCGCCCGATGAGGCCGGTGTCGTGGCCGTGCTCGACTGGGCCGCGGAGGCGGGGGCGGTGGTGATCCCCTACGGCGGCGGCTCTTCGGTCGTTGGTGGCGTCGAGGCACCGCTCGGCGACGATCGACCGGTCATCAGCTGCGACCTGGGACGCCTCGACCGCGTGCTCGAGATCGACCGCACGTCGCGGGCGGCCCGCATTCAGGCCGGCGCCCTCGGACCCGGGCTCGAGGACCAACTCCGATCATCCGGTCTCACCCTTCGGCACTTTCCGCAGAGCTTCGAGGTCTCGTCCCTCGGCGGATGGCTGGCCACCCGATCGGCCGGTCACTTCGCCACGCTGCACACCCATATCGACGACTTCGTCGAGTCCATGCGAGCGGTCACCCCCCAGGGAGTGTGGGAATCGCGGCGACTGCCCGGCTCCGGAGCGGGGCCGTCACCGGACAGGCTCATGCTCGGATCGGAGGGGACCTTCGGGGTGATCACTGAAGCATGGATGCGCCTGCAGGACCGGCCCTGCTTCCGGGCGAGCGGGGTGGCCCGGTTCGACTCCTTCGATTCGGGGGCGGAGGCGGCGAGGGCGCTCGCCCAGTCCGGGCTCTGGCCCTCGAACTGCCGGCTGCTCGACGCCACCGAGGCACTGATCAGCGGCACCGGTGACGGGTCCGCCCATTTGCTCCTGGTCGGGTTCGAGTCGGGCGATCACCCGGTCGAGGGAGCCCGGTCGCGGGCAGCGACCGTTGTCGAAGACCACCGCGGGTCCTTCGAGCCACGCACGCGGAGTCAGCGCGACGAGGACGGCGTCGGACGCGACACGGCTGATCGGTGGCGGTCCACCTTCCTGCGGGCCCCGTACCTGCGCGATGCGCTCGTCAGCCTGGGTCTCATCAGCGAGACATTCGAGACCGCGATCACCTGGGATCGCTTTGCACTGTTCGTCGATCGCATCCGTTCGGCAGCCGAGCAGGTGCTTCGGTCGGTGGGGGCGTGGCCCGGGTTGGTCACCTGTCGCCTGACCCACGTCTACCCGGACGGCGCCGCGCCGTATTTCACGGTGCTCGCACCGGCGCACCCTTCCGGTCGGCTCGAGCAGTGGTCGGCGGTCAAGGCGGAGATGATGGACGTGATCGAGCGAGAGGGAGGCACCGTGACCCACCACCACGCGGTCGGGCGGGACCACCGTCCCGGATACGACCGCCAACGCCCCGAGCTGTTCGCCGCCCAATTGCGCGCCGCCAAGCGGGCCGTCGATCCCGACGGGATGCTCAACCCGGGCGTGCTGTTCGACTGCTGACCTGTTCGACCCGCCGACCTGTTCGACCCGCCGACCTGTTCGAACCCGCCGACCTGTTCGACCCGCCGACCTGTTCGACCTGTTCGACCTGTTCGAGGCCACGGCTCGGAGCTTCCGACCGGGTCGTGGCGAGTCACGATGTCGGCCCAGGCGAGGCATGATGTCGGCCATGGTCGCCCTGCCGGTCGAGGAATTCGAGCAGCTGGTCTCCGACGCACTCGACAGGATTCCTCCGGACCTCCGCCGTCAGATGGACAATGTCGCCGTGGTGGTCGACGAGACGAGCCCGCCGGGCTCTCTCCTCGGCCTGTACGAGGGCATTCCTCTTACCCGTCGGGGCAACCACTACACCGCGATCGTCCCCGATCGGATCACCATCTACATGGCGACCATCTGCCACAGCTGCCAGACGTCGGGAGAGGTGGTTGAGATGGTGCGCAAGACGGTGATCCACGAGGTCGGCCACCATTTCGGCATCGACGACGGCCGCCTGAAGGAGCTGGGTTGGGGTTGAGGCCGATCGGGCTTCGCGCCCTACCCGCCGTGCGGGGCGGCGCGCCGGCGCAGGCGGTCGACATGTTGGACGCGTCCGGCGTCGCTGGTGAAGAGGACGTCGTTGTAACCCTGGCCCGGCCCGATCATCTCGAAGGTCATGGGAGGAACGAGGGAGAGGTACAGCGCGCGCCGCCCCGTGGCCTCCGGATCGGTGGGAGGCGGGGCGGCATGGAGCGTGTGCCCGAAGTGGACGGTCACGTCGCCGGGCTCGGTCGTCAGGGCCACGACGGGTAGCTGTTCCGACTCCCGCGGTCCGGGGAGCCGCGAGGTGCCGAGATGCGAGCCGGGGATCATCTGCAGCTGGCCGCTCTCGGCCGTCGCCGGGTCCAGCTGGATGCCCACGTTGAGCATGGGGCACTTCACCGGATGGCCGCCCATGCCGCAGTCGCGGTGCCAGGGAAGATCGGCAAGGCCCTCGGTGGCGCCCGGGACCTTGATCACCACCCCGTTCCCGTCCAGCCGGTCCGGGGCGTCACGGAGATCGGGTCCGCCGAGTCGGCCGATGCGGAGGAAGCGGTCGTCCGCTCCGAGGGAAGCCACCCGTTCGGACTGGTCGTTCAGGTAATTCACCCGGCTGCAAACCTCGTGGCCGTCGGCCAGGGTCCACCACGACCGCCGGTCGTCAGGACGGGCCTGTGCCACTGCCGTGACCACATCCTGTCGCAGTGCCTCGATCTCGTCGGGCTCCATGACGTGGCGCAGGTGGAGGTATCCGGCGCGCCCGAGGAAGTCCGCCAGCTCCTCCTCCGGTTCGTCCAGGGTGAACGTCCGACCGACATCGAGGTCCTGGCCATTGGCGTCGAGCACGGGCGGTGGATCGTCGACGTCGTAGGTCTGCTGGCCGTCGAACGCGCCCCGGAGGGCGGGCTCCCACCGCACCAGTTGCCCGAAGCTGCCGCGGGTCACGGCGAGCTCTTGGGCATAGAGCAGCGCGAACGACGACCGGAGTTCCCACCGAAACGCGCGCCACGGCTCATAGGCCATCTCCACGACGCTGTGAGCGCGATCGATGCCCGGTTCGACCGAGAACGAACGTCCTGTCGGCACATACGTGTAGGAGCGGCCATCGTCGAGGCGAAACGCCAGCGGCTGCACCACGGCGAGATCGGAATCTGAGAACAACGGACGACACACGTCGAGGAGTGCGGGCAGCTCGTCCCGGTGGAATCGGTCGAAATCGACGTCACCGAACCGGTCGCTGTCCACGTCCGTCAAGGTACTCCGAGGGCCAGGCCTTCGGCGAGGGCCACCCACGACCGCGACCGACCGAACGGTCACGTGAGTCGGGCCACAGCCAGGGAGGCGGCCACCAGTACGACCGCCCATGCCGTGGCTCGCAGCGCCCGTTCGAGGGGGCCGAGCAGCGTTACCGGGTTGACCGGTACCGAATTGCCGTCGGACAGGGTGATCGAGCCCTCCACCTGGGTGGCCCTCCGCCGGAGCAACCGGGCCGGGGTGCTGAGCGCTCGCTGGCCGGCCGACAGGGCGAAGGCGCCGGCGGCGGCAATCCATGGGGCCACGGCCAGCGTCCCGGTCTGGGCCACGTAGGCGGTGAGGACGGGAAAGGCCCCCCAACTGGCGGCGAACCCGGCGTCATTGTGGAGGGCACCGCCGAGGAGCTCGAAGTTGTAGCCGACCACCAACACCGGGCCGATGATGAGGAAGGGGATCAGCGCCCACCCCACTTGGACGACGCCGATCGCGCCCACCACCGTGGCACCGACCAGAGCGGCCGCGGCCACGGCGAAGAGCACGCCGCTAGGGATCTCCGTCCGCAGCGGCCGGCCGTGCAGCTCGTCGAGCGCGTGGGCGGCCAGGCCGACGGCGAGGAAGAAGGCGACCAGCGTGGCGATCAACCTGGTGGCGTTGACCACCGGAGCGAGACAGGCGCCGATGACCACGTACCCCAGGTGCCAGGCCGTATAGGGCGGGTGGAGGAGCGTCCACCAGTCCCGCCACCCTCCGCCGCGCACCGCGTAGTACGCCGGGCGGTGCTCGCCGCCCGGGTCGGCGGGTGGTTCGGCCGGAGCCTCAGCCATCGGCGCGCCGCCCCCACATGACCAGTCCGCCGCCCAGGCTCATCCGTCGGGCTCCCACATCGACGAAGCCGGCCCGCCGCCACGCCGCCTCGGTCCAGTCCAACGGGTACCGCCGGTAATGGGCCGAGATGTTCGGCCCGAGGAACCGGCCTACGTCGAACCACGCCCTCCCGCCGGCGACGAGCCCGCCCACCGGGAGCAGGAGCCGGGTATAGCCCCACCACCAGCCTCTCCAGAACAGGCTCTTCGGCACAAGGAACTCGAGACTGGCCACGGTGGCCCCGGGTTGCACCACTCGGGCCAGCTCGATGAGCGTGGCCTGGGGGTCGTCCACATAGCGCAACAGGTAGGTGAAGGTGAGGGCGTCAAAGGTGCGGTCGGCGAATGGCATCTGCTCGGCCCGGCCCGCGACCAGCTGAATCCGGTCGGCCTCCCCCTGGGCGCCGATCGTGCGCCGGCCCTGGCGCAGCATGTCGAGCGTGAGATCGATGCCCACCACCCGGGCTCCGGTCCGGTGGGCCAGCTCGAGCGCCACACCGGCGGGCCCCGACGCCACGTCGAGGACGAGCCCGGGACGGGCCGGCACGATGCGATCGACCATGGCTCGCCGCCACCGGCCGTTCTGACCCAGGGAGAGCCACTCGGCCAGACGGTCGTAGCGGTCGGGGAGTGGAGAGAACAGCTCCTGTGCGAACCGGTTCGGATCGACGGGGTCCAGGGTCTCCACTGCGCCTCCTCGGGTGCGAAGATCTCACCGTAGGCGGTCGGCGCCCGGGAGGTTCGAATGAGCTCGAGGCGGTTCGACGCACTGGTGGTCGGGGCGGGGCCGGCCGGAAGCATCGCCGCCACCGTCCTCGCGACGGGGGGGGCCGAGGTCGCGTTGGTGGACAAGGCGGGGTTTCCGAGGGACAAGGCCTGCGGCGACCTCATCGGTCCGAGGGGACTGCAGGTCCTGGCTGACCTGGGCATCGCCGAGCCGCCCGGTCACGATGTCGGCGACATGGTCGTGGTGGGCCCGACAGGTCGCCGGGTCAGGTTGCCGTGCTTCGAGGGCCGTTCGTACCCCGGTCGGGCTCGGGCGGTCACCCGGGCGGGGTTCGACGACGCCTTGCGAGCTGTCGCCGTCGAGGCCGGTGCCATCCCCTTCGAGGGCCGGGCCCACCGGCCGATCGGTCCGGCCGAGGCCATCGAGGGGTTCGCCTTGTCCGGGGGTGAGGAGATCCATGCCGACTTCGTCGTCGGCGCGGACGGGGCCACCAGTCGCGTGGCCGAATGCTCCGGATTGATCGACGCCGGTCGTGTGCTGTGGGGCTTCGCCGTGCGCAGCTACCTCGAGCAACCGGTTGAGCTCCCGACCATCGCGCTCTGGGAGCAAGAGCGCTGGGCGGCCTTTCCCGGCTACGGCTGGATCTTTCCGGGCCCCGCCGGCATGGCCAACCTGGGGGTCGGGGTCGGAACCTTGGCCGATCGGCAAGCCGGCTCTGCCGCGGTCCGGGTCTTGCCGGCATTTCTCGACCACCTGGTCGGTCTCGGGCTGCTGGCGGCGAGTCCGAGGGACGCGGTACCGCCCCGGCGTCTCGGCGGGTGGCTCAAGATGGGCATGGTCGGGACGACCCCCGCCTCGGGGCGGGTACTGCTGGTCGGGGACGCGGCGGGCCTGGTGAATCCGCTGCAGGGGGAAGGCATCGCCCAGGCCATGACCAGCGGGCGGGCGGCCGCCGAGGCCATCCTCCGACGTCCGGCGAACGCCGCCGCCATCTACCGGCGCCGCTTGGCCGAGACGCATCTCCCGTACCAGCGCATCACCGCCGCCGTGCATGCAACCTTGGTCCCGCACCCGAGAGCCGTGGCCGCGGTGGGCCGTCTCCTTACTGCGCCGGTGGTGGGCGACGCGTTGGCCGGCGGCTGGGGGATCTTCTGGAACGAGCTGCTGGAGGGGGCGGCTCCCGGTCGCGCCCGGAGTGTGGCGACCGCAGCCACGTCGTTGGGTCGTGCCTTGACGGCCCGCACCGAAGTGTCCCGCTGGTTCTCCCGGTGTTACGAGCCCATCTGAAGGGCGGCGCCTAGCCGGGGAGGCCGGCGTCGCGGTCGAGGTAGTGGGCCAGGCCCGATGGGTCGGCCAGGGCGAGGAGGTGGCCACCCGGGATGACGTCCATCTCGATGCCGAGACGTTGGCGGGCCACCTGGCGTTGGAAGTCGACCGGGAAGAACCGGTCGTCCAGTCCGGCGACGACCCGCGTCCGGACGTTGGACCAGTGTGGGACGTCGCAGGACTGGCTGAAGACGATGTCGGCTTCAGGCCGATCGTGCTCCGCCCCGTCGGCCAGGGTCTCAGCCGGGACGTCGTGGAGGAAGTAGGTGGTCACCTCGAAGGCTTCCGGGTATCCGAAATCGGCCGCGGCCGCGATGCGGGCCTGTTCGACCCCGGTGTCTCCCCACCAGTCTCCGGCGGTCTCGCCCGGAAGGGGAATCTGGGGTTGACGAGTACCACGCGTCCCCGCCGGCTCCCGGAACCAACACGTAGAAACTCATCGACGACAACTACCGGTCGGAGTCACCGTCAACCCGAGGGCTGCTTCGATGTGCGGCCGGCGAACGGCGTCGACGAGGGGACGGGCGGTGGGTCAGGGATGGGTTCACGATGGAGCGGTGGGGGCGTCGACCGCATTGACCACCTCGATGGTCGGCCGGTCGGGGACGGTGTCGGCCAGGAACCACCGGAACGCCAGGGCGCCCTGGGCATGCCCGGCCGTCGACACCGAGTTGGGGTGGGCCAAGTCGTGGCGGGCGATGACCGCGGTGACGGTGCCGTCCGCGTTCGGGACGGCAGCGCCGTTGTTGATCGAGGTGCGCGCGTCGGTCAGCACCTCGGTGGCGAGAAAGGGATTCCACACGACGAGGTTCCAAAACCGGCAGTCCGGCGGCCGGTGGCTGACCACGAGGGCCTCGTCAGGTTGGATGCGGTAGCTGGCGAACGCGTAGCAGGCGTCCCTCGCCGACCATCCGAAGTTGGCGTCCGGCACCTGATAGGGGTGGGCGAACTCATTGGCCAGTTGTGGGGAATTGTGCCCGAGCGACTCGACGGCCTGGCGAGGCGCCACGCTGAGCGGCACGGTCATGAACAGGGTCTGGACCCACTGCAGAGCGGCGCGCAGGCCGGCCGCCGTCGCCGGATCGGTCCGGATGAGCGGATCGGGAGGGTCGAGCGCCTCAATCTCCCAGCAGACTCGCCGCCCGACCGCCGGGTCGAGTTGGTAGTCGCGGGTGAAGGCCACGTGGGTGTCGTCGGTGAGCTCGATGAACGGCGCGGTGTAACCGGGTGGCCGGGCGGGGCCCATCAGGAACGAGAAACGCCCCTCGTCGTCCAGGTCCAGGTCGGTGTCGTTCACGATCCCGATGATCCGGTTGGACCACTGCCCCGGGGCCGGCTCGTTGTAGACGGTGAGCGAGAAGTAGGCACTGTCCCCGCGCTGTCCGCTCACCCGGTAGCGACGCGCCGGGTCGAGCGTGACCATCGAGTAGTACGCATCGGTGTTGTCGCCTCCCCAAGCCCGGTCACGCCGGAAGGGAGTGTTGACGTCGACGAAGACTGGGCGGCTGGCGTCGCCGTAGAGGTAGACGTCCAGGGCCACTCCGAGGCCCACGGTCAGCATGCGGTAGCCCTCCGCCACCGTCTGCTCGTCGGGCACGGCCCGAGGACCCTCGAGGAATTGGCGGTCGAGCTCGCCGAGTCCGGACAGCAGCTCCCTCCAGGCCTGTGTGGTCTCCCACGTCCGTTCGCTCATGTCAGGATTCCTCTCGGGATACGGCCGTCTGCAATCTACGGTGCGACGCGCCGTTCGGGGGAGAAGGATGTCCGACACGATCCATATCGAAGACCTGTGGCATCCGACGTTCTCTCCGGAGGTGAACGAGATGCTGGCCGGCATGGCGGTGCTGGCCGATGAGTGCCCGCTCGACGCCGGCCGGTTGCACCGACAGGCGGCGGAGGAGACCGGGCTCACCGACTTCGGGCCTCGGGACTACGAGGAGCGCCTCGGCGTCCTGCTCGAGGCCCTGGGGGAGGTCGAGCGGGTGACGCCGGCCGGCCAGGTGGTCTTCTACTCCCAGGTGCTCCAGTTGCTGAGGAACCGGCTCCTGTTCACTGATCTGCTCACTCGCCATCCGCAGATCCATGGCGTCGAGCTGACGCCACCCATCGTCATCGTCGGCCTGCCTCGTACGGGGACCACCCATCTGCACAACATGTTGGCCACCGACCCCGCGCTGCGCTCCCTGCCCTACTGGGAGAGCCTCGAGCCGATCCCGATGCCAGCTGAAGTCGGAGTGGTGCCCGACCCCCGGCGCCAACGCACCGACGCCGGCCTGTGGTTCCTCAACCAGGCGATGCCGCTTTTTCCGTTGATGCACGAGATGACGACGGACCACGTGCACGAGGAGATCCAGCTTCTGGCCATCGACTTCTCGACGATGTTCTTCGAGACGCTGGCGCCGCTGCCCAATTGGGAGGCGTACTACTCCACCCACGATCAGACGCCCCACTACCGTTTCTTGCGGACAATGCTGCAGGCGCTCCAGTTCACCCGGGGCGGAGACCGGTGGGTGCTCAAGTCACCCCAGCACCTGGAGCAGCTCCCCGTGCTGGCCGAGGTGTTCCCCGGCGCCACCGTGGTGGTGACCCATCGGGACCCCGTCGATGTGGTCGTGTCCATGGCCACGATGGTCGCGTACACCGCCCGGATGTACACCGACGAGGTCGATGCGGAGAAACTGGGCCGAACCTGGGCGGATCGCATCGACGACCTGCTCACCGCGTGCCTGCGTGACCGCGAGGTGTGGCCCGCGGAGCGATCGGTCGACGTCCGCTTCGACGACTTCATGGCCGACCAGCTGACCACGGTGCGCTCGATCTACGAGTTGGCCGGCCAGCCCTTCGACGCGGCAGCTCGAGTCGCCATGGAGGCCTACCTGGCTGAGCACCGGCGGGGTCGGCTCGGGAGCATCGACTACCGCGCCGGCCAAGTCGGCCTCGACCGCGAGGACCTCCGGAAGAGATTCGCGCCCTATGTCGAGCGGTTTCTCTGAGCGGGTCTGCCGTCCCGCCTGCGCATCATGGCCGAGGGGATCCGCCGGTCTGTTCACGGCCCGGAGCGGGCGACGGGAATCGAACCCGCGTTCCAAGCTTGGGAAGCTTGTGTTCTGCCTCTGAACTACGCCCGCGTGCGTGGGTCACACTATCGTCTGTCCGGCATGGTTCTCTCTGACCGCTCTATCCGAGAAGCCCTGGCCGCGGGCCATATACAGATCGAGCCGCTGGACGAGAGCTGCATCCAGCCCTCGTCGGTCGACCTGCATGTCGATCGCTACTTCCGCCTGTTCCGCAACCACACCAGCCGGGTCATCGACGTGCGTGAGAGCCAAGAGGACCTGACCGAGCTGGTCGACACCGGCGAGGAGCCGCTCATACTCCACCCGGGTGAATTCGTCCTGGGTTCCACCCTCGAGCAGGTGACGCTCCCGAACGACTTGGTGGCCAGGCTCGAGGGCAAGTCCTCCCTCGGTCGGCTGGGCCTGCTCATCCATTCCACCGCCGGGTTCGTCGACGCCGGCTGGGACGGGCACCTCACCCTCGAATTGTCCAACGTGGCCAGCCTCCCCATCACCGTCTACCCGGGCATGAAGATCGGCCAGATCAGCTTCCTGCAGATGACCACCGCCGCCGACCATCCTTACGGTTCCGAGCGCCTCAAGTCGAAGTACCAGGGACAATGGGGGCCGACACCCAGCCGGTACGCCGACAACTTCGTCTCATGACCGGTCCACCGGTACTGGGCCGGTGGAGCTGGACATTTGTTACTCTTCAGTAACTACTCAGGAGGATCGAAGTGCCGCTCAGACTGGCCGTAGGACTCGGGATCACCGCGGTGATGTTCGCCATCGCCGGCCGCCGGTTCTTCTGGCTCTACCGGCTGATCTCGGCCGGCCATCCCGCCGTCCCGTCCCGGTTCAGGGATGTGCCCAAGCGGGTCGAGGCCGAGCTGGTCGAGGTCGGGGGCCAGAAGAAGCTCCTGCAGTGGACGGTCCCGGGCCTGGCCCATGCCTTCACCTTCTGGGGCTTCACCATCCTGCTTCTCACCATCATCGAGGCCTACGGGTGCCTGTTCCAACGCAACTTCCACATCCCGCTCATCGGCCAGACCGCGGTCATCGGCTTCCTGGAGGACTTCTTCGCCGTCGCCGTCATCGTCTCGCTGCTGGTGTTCGTCGGCATCAGGGTCAAGCACTCCCCGAAGCGGGAGAACCGGCGGTCGCGATTCTTCGGCTCCCACACCGGAGCCGCCTGGCTCGTGCTCCTCATGATCTTCGGCGTGATGGCGACGCTGCTGCTCTACCGCGCCGCCCAGGTCAACACCGGCCACTTCCCCTACGGATGGTGGGCCTTCGCCTCGCACGGGCTGGCCAAGGCCCTCGCCCCGTTGGGCACCGGGGTGAACAGCGTGATCGAGACGGTGGCGCTGCTGGCCAACATCGCCATCATCACTGGGTTCCTCGTGTTCGTCTCCTACTCGAAGCACCTCCACATCTTCATGGCCCCGATCAACGTGGCCACCTCCCGGCGCCCACGGGCGCTCGGCGCGCTGGCCTCCACCCCGGACATGTCCATGGAGGACGTGGGGGACGCGGACGAGGTGGTGTTCGGAGCCGGCCGCATCGAGGACTTCTCGTGGAAGCAGCTGCTCGACATGGCCACTTGCACCGAGTGCGGGCGTTGCCAATCCCAGTGCCCGGCTTGGAACACCGGGAAGCCCCTTTCCCCGAAGCTCATCATCATGGACCTGCGGGACAACCTGTTCTCCTCGGCCGACCGGGTCATGGCCCAGAACCGGGCCGCCGGGGTCGAAGTGGACAACCTGGTCCCGACCGTCATCGATCCCGATGTCCTCTGGTCCTGCACCACGTGTGGCGCCTGCGTCGAGGAGTGCCCGGTCGACATCGAGCACATCGACACCATCATCGACATGCGCCGTTACGAGGTGCTGATGGAGTCGTCGTTCCCCACCGAGGCGGGCCTCATGCTCCGCAACATCGAGAACCAGGGCGACCCGTGGGGGCTCGGGTCGTCCAAACGAACCGACTGGCTTGCCGCGCTCGACTTCGACGTCCCGGTCATCAGCGGAGCGATCCCCGACGACATCGAGTACCTCTACTGGGTGGGCTGTGCCGGCGCTCTCGACGAACGGGCCCGCAAGGGCGCCCAGGCCACGGCCCGCATGTTGCACCGGGCCGGCGTCTCATTCGGCATCCTCGGTCCCCGGGAGAGCTGCACCGGAGACCCGGCCCGGCGCCTGGGCAACGAGTACCTGTACCAGGAGCAGGCCCGCATGAACATCGAGACCCTGGGCAGCACCGGGGTGAAGAAGGTCATCGCCACCTGCCCCCACTGCTTCAACTCGCTGGCCAACGAGTACCCCGCCCTGGGCGGCAACTTCGAGGTCATCCACCACAGCCAGCTTCTCGACCACCTGGTCTCGGTGGGCAAGCTGACCCCGGGTGGGGGATACCAGGGCACGGTCACCTATCACGACCCCTGCTACCTGGGCCGGCACAACCGGGTGTTCGACGAGCCCCGCTCGGTCATCGATGCCATCCCCGGAGCCAACCAGGTCGAGATGCGCCGTTGTCGCGAGCGAGGCTTCTGCTGTGGGGCCGGTGGGGCGCGCATGTGGCTCGAGGAGAACATCGGCAAGCGGGTGAACATGGAGCGGACCGAGGAGGCGCTCGGCACGGGGGCCGACGTGGTCTCGACGGCCTGCCCGTACTGCATGATCATGCTCGATGACGCGGTGCGGGCCCATGCCAAAGAGGACGACGTGCGGGTCCTCGATCTTTCCCAGCTGCTCGAGGAGTCGATGGACTGACCAGGAGCGCGGTTGGCCGCAATCCTTCAGTCGTACTCAATCGTCAGTCGAAGGCCAGGGCGTCGACTTCGCGTAGTCGGTTGGCCATGGCGGCCAGCATCTTGCGGGCGATGGTGGGGACCGAATTGAGCAGCCCGTTGAACTGGCGCTGAGACAGGACCAGCAGGTCCATGTCGGTCTCGGATACCACCGAGGCCGAGCGGGGATGCCGGTCGAGCAGGGCCATCTCGCCGAAGTGGTCGCCCGGCCCCAGGGTGGCCACCTTCTTGTTGTTGCGGGTCACGGCCGCCCTCCCCGTCACGATGAGGAAGAACTCGAGCCCGACCCTCCCCTCCTCGACGAGCACCTTCCCCTTCGGTACCTCGATCTCGTCGAGCGAGCTGCGGATCTTGCGGAGCTCGGACCCGGTACAGCTCGAGAACAACCAGATGCTCTTCAGGTCGAGAGCCTTCGGGCGCGCCGCCATGGCGGCGAGGATACCGCAGCCGACCAGGGCCTGCCCGGGTGGATCCGTCGGTCTCGATAGGCGCGGAGGGGCGCGCCGGCTGTCGCGGCGATTCGAAAGTCGTCAGCCGACGACGACTACGATCTCGTGGCCGCCGACGCCCCACCCGGGTCGTGGGCGAATCACACTTGGGCGATGATGGGCCGATGCCCACGACGGAGCCGACCGTTCCGGGCGCAGCCACTCCCCCCGGAGACGGCACGCCCGGGGCAGTCCCGACCACGACCGCGCCCGATGGCGGTGACGCGGCCGCGACCGGCGGGGGAAGCGACGGTCCGGTCATGACCCTTCGGGGCGCCGGCGTCGACGTCGACGTTCGACGGGTGGCCTGGGTGGTCGTCGGTGCCTGCCTGTTGGCTCTGGCTGTCACCAGCGTCGTCCTGTTCGTGGCCGGGGCCCGGAGGAATGCCCAGATCGACCAGTTCCACCGGCACGGCGTGGTCGTCGACGCCACGGTGTCCGGGTGTATCGGGTTGATGGGGGGCAGTGGGAGCAACCTCGCGGGCTACGACTGCCGGGCGACCTTCACCCTCGACGGGCACCGCTACAACGAGGACCTCGTCGGAACCACCACCCCGTCGATCGGTGCGAAGGTTCGCGCCGTGACCGTTCCCGGCGATCCCGCCCTGCTGGCCACGGTGGCCACCGTCTCCGGCGAGCAGGCCTCGTGGCGGGTCTTCATCCTCCCGACCGCGCTGGTGCTCGCGCTGGGGTTGGCCATCGTTGCCGCGTTACTCGTTCGTCGACGTCGGCCCATGGCTCGCTGACCGGCGAATCCGAGTGAGGCGACCGGCCCGAAGCTGGTAGGTACCACCGACCGCCACCCTTCGACCGGCGCGATGGTGCGCGCTAACCTGCACCATGCCCGGAAGCCTGTGGGAGCGCATGCGCGACGCCATGGTGAAGCCGGCGGACGCGGCGGATGCAGGTCCGAGGCTCACCGGCGGCGAGTACCCGACGACCGTCCCCGAGCTCGAGGCGGCCGTCAAGCGGGCCGACGACCGAGAGCGCATGATCGGTCTCGTCGCGGCTCCGATCGCGGCGGCGCTCGGGTTCATCATCTCGGCCAGCCTGGTGGCCAACGACCCCAAAGCCCTGCTCAGCACCGGTCAGATCAACAAGCTGCACGTCAACCCGTCGCTGTACGTCGAGCTCGGCGCGGTGTCAGTGGCCCTCGCCTTGGTGATGCTCGCCACGGCCTGGTTCCGCAAGCGCCTCTACCTCGCCATCACCATGGCCCTCTACGGGCTGTCCCTCTTCAACCTGCATTTCTGGGGCTTCGGGATCCCCTACATCTTTGCCGGGGCCTGGCTGCTCGTCCGTTCCTACCGTCTGCAGCAGAGGCTGAAGGAGGCGCGCGCCGAGGCTCCGGCGACAGGCCGCGGCTCGTCCAACAAGCGGTACACCCCGCCGACCCCTTCGGGACGCGTGACCAAACCGAAACCCGGCCGGGAGCGCAGGGCCAGCTGAATCAAGCCGCCGCGCCCGGGCCGAGCCGGGGCCACCTTGGACTGTCGGGACAGAGACGAAGCGGCTTACCGGATGGCGGCGAGCCGCAGCTGTTGGCGTCTCCACCGTCTGTACCTCGCCCTCGGCGCGCCGCTGCCCACGACCTGCTGATTCGGGCCAGTTCACGCGTTGGTAACACGGGCGTGACCGTGCCGTAATCCCCGACCTGCATTGTTTGCGGCAGCAGGACACAACTCCCTGTCTTGGCCTTGGCGCCCCTCGTGCCTTCTGTCGAATGTCGACGGTGGTGCAGACGGCGGTCATCTCACGAGAGGAGCACTCAGCCCGTGCTATCTGCAGCATTGACACAGGTTCCCTACCCCAGTTGGCTCAACCCCGCCGACAACTCGTGGCAGATCACTGCGGCCACGTTCGTCGGACTGATGAGCCTCCCTGGCTTGGCCGTCCTCTATGCGTCGATCGTGCCGAAGAAATGGGCGGTCAACGTGCTCGCCATGATGTTCGCCGGCTTCTCGCTGGTGCTCATCGCCTGGGTGCTGTGGTCATACAAGATGGGATTTGGGGCGACCTCCGTCGGAGGGGGGGTGCACAACGGGGTGCAGACCCAGCTCACCGGCACGGGATGGGTCAAGCACTTCTTCGAGAACCTGGTCGGTAAACCCGGGGGCATCACCGACAGCGTGGGTGAACAGGGCCAGGCGGTGTCGGCGGCCAACACGGTCATCCCGTTCCACTTCCCGACGTCCTCGCTCGCCTACTTCCAGTTCGTGTTCGCCGCCATCACCCCCCTGCTGTTCCTCGGGAGCGTGCTCGGTCGGATCAAGTTCCTGGCCTGGTGCCTGCTGGTGCCTCTGTGGTCGACCTTTGTGTACGCCATCGACGCGTTCCTGCTCTGGGGCGGGGGTTATTTCGCCCAGGAGGGCTCGCTCGACTTCTCGGGCGGTTACGTGATCCACATGTCGGCCGGTGTGTCGGGATTCGTGGCCGCTTGGGTCCTCGGACCGCGGCTCCTCCGTGATCGACAACACGCCTTACCCAACAACCTGGTGATGGCGGCGGTGGGCGCCGGCATCCTGTGGCTGGGCTGGAACGGCTTCAACGGCGGTGACCCGTACTACGCCGGAGCCAGTGCCGCCTCCGCGGTCGTCAACACCAACCTGGCCACTGCCGTCGGCGTCATTGTCTGGATCGCCCTTGACGCCTGGCTGACCAAGGAGAAGAAACCCACCTTCCTCGGTGCCGTCAACGGGATGATCTGCGGACTGGTCGGGATCACACCGTGTGCCGGCTGGGTCAACGGCCGGGGGGCCATTGCCGTCGGCGCGATCTGTTCCGGCGTGGTGTGGGTGGCGTGGAACTTCCTGTCCAAGGTGCGCCCGTTCTCGAAGGTGGACGATGCCCTGGGGGTCGTCTACACCCACGGGATGGCCGGATTCATGGGCGGCATGCTGCTCGGCATCTTCGGCGACCCGAACATGCTCGAGTACGGGTGCGGCCATCTGGACGCGGCCGGGCAGGTCGTGGCCACGACGCAGAGCACCTATGTGGCATCGGGTGGGAAGTGCGTGCCGTTCTCCGTCAACGGCTTGATGTACACCGGGTCCGCCCACCAGCTGTGGGAACAGTTCCGCGCTGCGATCTTCGTCATATTCTGGTCGGCGCTGGTGACCTTCATCCTGATGAAGGTCATCGGGTGGGTGCTCCGAGGAGCGAGGTACAAAGACGAGATACTCGAGGTCGGTGACCTGGCCATTCACGGCGAGGAGGCCTTCCCGGAGGAGACATTCGCCGAGCGGGTCGGGGCCTTCTCCATGGCCGGGGACGAGCCTGCTCCCACGCTGGCCCGCGCCAAACCCGACGACGGCTCACCACCGGGCGGAGCCGTGTAGCTGACAGGACCACTACGACCAATCCCTGAAAGGAGAACAATGAAGCTGATCGTGGCGGTGCTGAAGCCGTTCAAGCTCGACGAGGTGAAGGAGGGCCTGAAGACCCTGGGGGTCCATGGCCTGACCCTGACCGAGGCCCAGGGCTTCGGGCGCCAGCGTGGCCATACCGAGGTCTACCGGGGTGCCGAGTACGAGGTCGAGTTCGTCCCGAAGATCCGGCTCGAAGTCCTCGTGGACGACTCCCAGGTCGACGAGGTGACCTCGACGATCGTCGACAATGCGGGAACCGGGAAGATCGGTGACGGCAAGGTCTGGGTACTCCCCGTCGAGGAGGTGATCCGGGTGCGCACCGGAGAGCGCGGTGCAGACGCGCTCTGACGTCCTCGAGCCTCACCCTGCCGATAGGTGTGGCGGGGATTTGTGGGGACAGACGAACCTGAGCGACGAGTGGCCGGTCCCCAGGGGCCGGCCACTGGCGCGCCCGTCTTCAGGCGTCGGTCGGTCGGGCACCGGGCTTGGTGAGGAGCGTTCGGAAGAAGCTCAGCCGGCTTGTCGGGCCACGGCCTCAGCCGAGGCCCTGGCCGTTTCCGGGTCGCCGAGGTAGTCCGCTGAGAGCACCGTTAGGTCGTCGGCCAACCGGTAGCGGAACGGGATACCGGTTGGGATCTCGAGGTCGACGATGTCGTCGTCACTGATGCCGTCGATGTGCTTGCGCAACCCGCGAAGGCTGTTGCCGTGCGCCACCACCAGCACGGCCCCTCCCCTCGGCCCCTCGGCCAGCAGATCGGGCACGATGACGTCGTCCCAGTAGGGGAGGACCCGGCCCACCACGTCGGAAAGGCACTCGGTGACGGGGAGGAGCCCCGCGGGCACGTCCCGGTAGCGGGCGTCACCCGACGGGTCGTGCTGGCTGCCCCGGTCGACCGGCGGAGGGGGGATCCGGTAGCTGCGCCGCCACTCCTTGACCCGGGCTTCGCCGTGCTCGGCCGTGGTCTCCCGCTTGTTCTTGCCCTGGAGGGCGCCGTAGTGCCGCTCGTTGAGCCGCCAGTGGCGCCGCACGGGCAACCAGCTCCGCCCGGCCTGCTCGAGCGTGAGCTCCGCGGTGCGGATGGCTCTGGTCAGCAAGGATGTGTGCAGGATGCGCAGGTCGAGGTCGACCTGGTCGGCCAGCAGGTCCCCCGCGGCGCGGGCCTCGGACTCCCCGAGGAGGGTGAGCCCGACGTCGACCCAGCCGGTGAACAGGTTTTTGGCGTTCCACTCCGATTGTCCGTGACGGAGAAGTACCAGCTCGGGCATGATCAGAGCGTAACCCTGCCGGGTGCGGTGGTCGCCGATGACCGGCCGATCCAAACGAGCTCCCGACGGGCGAGAACGCAAACCCGCCGCCCACGACCTGAAGAGCAAGCCCAAGCTGCTGAACAGGGATTTCTCAGGACGCTTTGGCCTGGTCAGGGCCGAGACGGGTAGACTCCTCAGCAATAGTGGCAAGAAACTTGTATCTAGTGCACTCAACTTTGATATAGTGACTCAGAAACAAATTGAGATCCACAGGGTACGGAGTGGGATCGAAAGGGTACGAAAAGTGAGATCGAGAGGGTGCGGGCCCGGAGCGCCGGCACCAAGTCGGGTCATGAGAGAGGCGCCCGAGTCGGGCGAGAAGCTGGAGGCGACAAGATGGCCAAGGCCGTAGGAATCGACCTGGGGACCACCAACTCGGTGGTATCGGTGCTGGAGGCCGGCGAGCCGGTCGTCATCCCCAATGCCGAGGGGGGCCGGACGACGCCCTCGGTGGTGGGCTTCGCCAAGTCGGGCGAGGTGCTCGTCGGAGAGGTGGCCAAGCGTCAGGCCATTACCAACCCGGACCGCACCGTCAGATCGGTCAAGCGGCACATGGGGACGTCGTGGACGATCGACATCGACGGCAAGAAGTACACCGCGCAGGAGATCTCGGCTCGGATCCTCGGCAAGCTGAAGCGCGACGCGGAGGCGTACCTGGGGGACACGGTCACCCAGGCCGTGATCACCGTGCCGGCCTACTTCGACGACGCCCAGCGGACGGCCACCAAGGAGGCGGGCGCCATCGCCGGGCTCGAGGTGCTCCGGATCATCAACGAGCCGACGGCCGCCGCGCTGGCCTACGGCCTGGACAAGGAGGGGGCCGACCAGACCGTTCTGGTCTTCGACCTCGGTGGGGGCACCTTCGACGTGTCGCTGCTCGAGATCGGCGACGGGGTGTTCGAGGTCAAGTCGACCGCGGGGAACTCGCACCTGGGTGGGGACGACTGGGACCAGCGGATCGTCGACTGGCTGGTGAAGACGTTCAAGGACACCGAGGGTGTGGACCTGTCCACCGACAAGATGGCCACCCAGCGTCTGCAGGAGGCGGCCGAGAAGGCGAAGATCGAGCTCTCGTCCCTGCAGGAGACCCAGATCAACCTGCCGTTCATCACCGCCACCTCGGAGGGCCCGAAGCACCTCGATGTCAAGCTGACCAGGGCCAAGTTCAACGAGCTGACCTCCGACCTGGTGGACGCCTGCAAGGGCCCCTTCGACCAGGCCATCGCCGACTCCGGACTGTCCAAGTCGGACATCGAGCACGTGGTGCTGGTGGGTGGTTCCACCCGTATGCCCGCCGTGCAGGAGCTGGTCCAGCAGATGACCGGCAAGGAGGCCCACAAGGGGGTCAATCCGGACGAAGTGGTGGCCATCGGCGCTGCGGTGCAGGCCGGTGTGCTGAAGGGTGAGGTCAAAGACGTCCTCCTCCTCGACGTGACGCCCCTGTCGCTCGGGATCGAGACCAAGGGTGGGGTCATGCACCGGCTCATCGAGCGGAACACCACCATCCCGACCAAGCGCAGCGAAGTGTTCACCACCGCCGACGACAACCAGCCTTCGGTGGAGGTGCACGTCCTCCAAGGCGAGCGCGAGATGGCCATGTACAACAAGACCCTGGGCAAGTTCCAGCTGGTCGACCTGCCACCCGCTCCGCGGGGTGTGCCGCAGATCGAGGTCACCTTCGACATCGACGCCAACGGCATCGTGCACGTCTCGGCCAAGGACCGGGCCACCGAAAAGGAGCAGTCGATGACCATCACCGGCCAGTCGTCACTGGCCAAGGAGGACATCGAGCGCATGGTGAAGGACGCCGAGGCCCATGCGGAGGACGACCGTCGCCGCAAGGAGGAGGCTGAGGTGCGGAACAACGCCGACACCCTCGTGTACCAGACGGAGAAGCTCCTCGCCGAACAGGGTGACAAGTTCCAGGGTGACGAGAAGGACAAGGTGGAGTCGGCCCTCGGCTCGCTCAAGGAGGCGTTGACCGGCTCGGACGTCGAGGCCATCAAGACCGCCACCGAGGCGCTGCTGACCGCCAGCCAGTCGTTCAGCCAGCGGCTCTACGAGGAGGCGTCGAAGGCCGACTCGTCCGCCCCGGGCGGCGAGGTCCCGTCTGACGATGGCTCTGACGACGAGGTCGTGGACGCCGAGATCGTCGACGACAAGGGCTGATCGCCGATGACCGGCAGGAACGGGTCTGGTCATGACGAAGCGAATCGGGGCCCGGACGCCGAGAGGACGTCCGGGTCGGGCGAACCGACAGGCCGGGACGACCGCGTCGCCGGCGGGACGGGTGGCCCGGTCGCATCGGATGACGACGGCCTGTTCGACGATGAGCCCCTCGAGGTGACCACCGAGATCATCGACGGGAACGCCCCCGAGTCCGATGCCGTCGCCCTGGCGTTCGCCCAGCGCGACGAGTACCTCGACTCGCTGCGTCGGTTACAGGCCGAGTTCGAGAACTACAAGAAGCGGGTGATCAAGCAGCAGGCGGACCAGACGGCTCGGGCCGCCGTCTCCCTGCTGGAGAAGATCCTCCCGGTGCTCGACACCTTCGACCTGGCCATCGAGCACATGGGTGACCCCGGTTCCGTCGACGGCCGGGCCCTCGACGCCGTGTACAGCCAGTTACGCGACGTGTTGACCAAGGAGGGGCTCGAGCGGATCAGCCCGATCGGCGAGCGCTTCGACCCCAACACCCATGAGGCGGTGGGTCACCTGCCGGCCGAGGTGGATCCGGAGGCCGACGAGGGCGGTTCCTCCCCGTCTGCTCCCAACGGGGATGAGGCCGAGGACGACGAGCCCGTGGTGGCCCAGGTCATGCGGCCCGGGTATCGCTGGCGCGGCGCAGTGCTCCGCCCGGCCATGGTCGTGGTGCGGGGCTGACCGCGTCGCGAACGCCCGAACAGGTCCAGCAGCTACAAGCAGCACGAGTACCAGACGAAACGAGAGACGACATCGGTGGCGCCCCAACGCGAATGGTTCGAGAAGGACTACTACAAGACCCTCGGCGTGTCCTCGACGGCCACCGCCAAGGAGATCACCAGCGCGTACCGGAAGCTGGCCAAGAAGTACCACCCGGATGCCAACCCGGGCCAGGAGGAGACGTTCAAGGAGATCTCCGCCGCCTACGACGTCCTCGG
>DASZIO010000035.1:0-39305 GCA_035949055.1 Acidimicrobiales bacterium | reverse complement strand
TCTGAGTGGCGGGGGGAGGATTTGAACCTCCGACCTTCGGGTTATGAGCCCGACGAGCTACCAGACTGCTCCACCCCGCGTCGCGGACCATGACAATACCAGCTCGCCGAGGGCGGTCCATCGTCGCCCGCTCATGGCGCTGCGACTCATACATGCCCAAACGGGCAGCCCGAGCTCGTCCGGCGGGCCGGCTAGCTCCCGGTGGGTGAGGCGGCCGTGGGTGAGGTAGTGGTGGTGGTCGAGGTCACCGTGCCACCGGTGAGCTGTTGGACCTGCTCGAGGTCCTTCTCGAGATTGGTGATGTCTGTCTGGTAGGCACCGAGGTTCCCGGCCTTGAGATCGGTCTGGGACTGCTGATATTGGGTTTGAGCGTCGTTGAGCAGGGACCGCACTTGCGGTGAGAGGGCTGCGCTCGAGCCGGGCGCACCCGGCGTGGTCGAGACCGGCGCCTGGAACACCTGGGTCAGCGCCGCTTCGAGGGTTCCCTCGATCGCCACCTGCTTGCCATAGACCGCGATGACCTGCTGTAGCTCGGGGAACGCGTTGCGAGACGACTGCACATACAGAGGTTGGATGTACAGCAGCGAATCGGCTATCGGGATCATCAGCACGTTGCCCAGCAGTGCGGACGACCCATTGGTGTTGAGCAAGGTGATCTGGCTCGACACCTTGGGGGTGGCGTCGATCTGAGCCGCCACGATCGACGGCCCATTGACCGGCTGGTCACGCGGCGTCACGAACATCTGAAGCTGCCCGTAGTGACCGGGGTCGGATTGGGCCATCATGAATCCCGAAAGGGTCTGGATCTGGCTCTGCGACGACACCGGGACGAGGGCATCGAGCAACGTGAACGACTGCTGTACCTGGTTCGATGACGGATAGCGCATCACCTGGTAGATGGGTGCCATCCGTTGCACCTGGCCGGTGGAGATCTCTTGGCCCTGCGCGTTGGTGGTGAGGGTGGTGGGAAGCGCCTGTGAGGGAGAGCCGGAGCCCGGGGAGGGTGACAGCGTCCACGCATCCGCCGCGCTGTAGAAGCCCTGGGCCCGGGTGATGTGGTACCTCCCGAACATGGTGGCCTGCAGCGTGAAGATGTCCTCGGGGTACCGGATGTGGGCCCGCAGTTCGGCACTCATCTTGCTGGCCGGCGTGAACATGCCCGGGAACGCCTTCTCGTAGGTCTGGATGATCGGATCGTGGGGTGTCATCACGTAGAAGGTCATCTTGCCGGTGTAGGCGTCGATCACCACCTTCACCGAATTACGGACGTAATTGAGGTTCTGATTGAGACCACTGCCGCTGGCCAGCGCCCCAGTGTCGGCGTTCTGGGCATAGGGGTAGTTGTCGGTGGTGGTGTAGGCGTCCTGCACCCAATCGATGTGCCCGCCGAGCAATACCGGATACGGATCGGCGTCCAGGCTGAGGAAGGGAGCGGCCTTGGACACGCGGGCCTGCACCCCGCGATCGAACATCAAACGGGACTGGTCGGTGATCTGGCTGGAGATGATCAGGTTGAGGTCGCTGAATCGGAGGGCGAACAAGGCCCGGTCGAAGAAGTTGGACAGTTGCACGCCTCCGTCACCGGAGTAGTGGGTCTCGACATTGGAGCCGTTGCTGAGCGGATAGTCGATCTCAGGTTGCTTGGTGTTGGCTACCACATACCCGACATTGTTGAGACCGAAGTAGATCGAGGGCTGGGTGACGGTGGGCAACCCGCTGTTCGAGACCGGAGGGACGGACCCGACGGCGAACAGCGGGTCGCCGCCGCCCGACGAGCTGTTGGCCGTCGAGGTGTTGGCCGGTGAGACGATGATGCCGTAGCCATGGGTGTACTGCAGGGTGGTGTTGACCCACGAGGTGGACGGAAGGTCGGCGTCGTTGACCTCCCGTACCCCTACGACTGTCGGTGTCTCCACTCCGTTGACCTTGTACCGGTCGACGGCCAGGTTGTTGAACTGGTAGTAGGAGCGGAGGTCCTGCAGTTTGTCGTAGGTGGGCTTGGTCTGGTTCGGATCCCACAGCGCGGCATTGTTCAATGTGTCGCTGTTGGCCGTCAGCTGGGTCGCGGAGAGGGTCGAGGACGCCGGGTAGGGCAGGCTCGTCACCCGGTTCAGGTCCATGGCCGCCCGGGTGGCGTCGATGTTGCGCTGGATGTAGGGACGCTCGAGCGTGTTCTGGGCGGGGTTGACCTTGAGGGCCTGCACCGCAGCCGGGTAGATGGTGCCGGCGGTGAGTGCCACCAGAAACCAGAGGCCGACGCCGAGGATGGGGAGGGCCCAGCCCTGGCGGCGGATGTTGTAGATCAACAGGACGGCGGCGGCCAGTGACACCAGGATGAGGAGCTCGAGAGCAGGCAGCCGGGCGTGCACGTCGGTGTAGTCGGCCCCCTGGTTGTACCCGTTGCTGGACAGGTCGAGGTTGTACCGGGCCAACCAGTACCCGACCGCCTTGACCAGGGCCAGCAGCCCGAGGATGACTGAGATGTGGGCCTTCACCGCTGGGCGGACCCTGGGCCGCGCCCCCTGCACCCGGATGCCGCCGTTGAGGTAGTGACTGAGCACGGTGACAAGCAGGACGACGAACAGGGCCACCAGGGTCCAATGGACCAGGAACTGCTCGAAGGGAAGCTTGAACACGAAATAGGAGACGTTGCGATGGAACTGAGGATCAGAGGTCGGGAAGGGGGTGCTGTTACGGAAGAGGATCCAGTTCTGCCACTGACCGATGGCCTGAGACCCGATGATCAGGGACAGCACGGCTACGACGGCAACCCGGAGCCAGCGGGCATAGGGTCCGATGACCTCCTGGTACCGCTTGACGAACTCGTCTTCGGCGTCGACGGACGGGCCCTTCGGCGCCAGCCGTTCCGCCACCAGCAGACTGGCCAACAACATCACCGCGAAGATCACCGCGAAGGTGACCAGCAGCCCGATCTTTATCTCGACCAGAGTGGTCCACACCCTGTGCAGTGAGACCGACGAGAACCAAAGCGCATCGGTATAGAAGACGGCGAATGTCCGCAGCGAGGCGAACACGACGATGAGGATGATCAGGGCGATGATGATGCCCCGACGGCGCCGACGTGAGCCGGGGCGCGGAGCCTGAGGCATATCGGTCGGCGAGCGCACGGGGAGCAGCCTAGGGGGCAGACACGGCCAGAAGGCATCGACACCCAGGATGGGCGGGTGGATGCCGGTGGCCGGTCGGGAACTCCTCGTCCGGTTGCAACGATCCGTTCAGGCCGTTGTCCTCGCAGTCGGGACACGGCGCTTCCCCTGAGCTCGAGTCCGACACCCACTCGAGCGCCATCGACTTCTTTCCCTTGGTGGCGGCGATGGTCCCGGCCGAAAACGCGGCGACGACGTGATCCCCTGCCAGCCGCTCGACCCGCTCGCCTTTCCATTCGCGGAAGGCTGAGCCCACGTGCTCAGCCACCACCGACTCGTCCGCGTCGGACAGGCCCTGGTCGTCGGACAGTCGGCGACGCAGGGGGCCGATCACGGCGTCGGCCAAGCCATGGGCGATCCCGATCAGCTCATCGCCGCCCGGCTTGGCCGTCTTCTTCGTTCCGGCGAAGATGACGCCCGCCTCTCCGGCCTCCTCGAGGAAGGGAAGGGTCGCGGTGGTGTAGGAATCGGCCTGTTCGGTGAGGTCGGGGAGGACGTCGGCCGACCATTTCGACCCGTTGGAGCGAAGACCGTCGAGAAGTTCGTTCTGCTCGTCCTGGAGGGTGCGCTTCAGGCGTCGGGACAGCGCCTTCACGATGGGGGCGATGAGCTCATCGCGCCTGACGGCGAGAGGGTTGCGGTCTACGGGTGGGCCGTCATCCTCCCCGTCTACCGATCCGTCCGCTCTGTCTCCTTGCGGGTTCTGCGCCACCCCGCCCGCCTGGACATCGGCCTCCGGCTCGGCGGCCGCGGCCAGGTCAACTCGGTCGGCGGGCCCCGGGTCCGCTTCGGTGAACTCGACCACCTCGATGACGTCGGCCACCTCGGTGACGTCGACCGTCTCGGTGGCCGCGACCTCTTCGGTGGCCACGACCGCCTCGGTGACCGGCACGCCTCTGGGCGGTGTCTCGACGAGTCCGGGCTCGGCCTCCTCCCGTTCGTCGACCAACTGCCCTTCAGTGCTGGCCCGGAGCTTGGCGAAGAGAGCCTCGACCGGTGACGATCCGGGGCCCTCCCCGGATCCTGACCCTCGCTCCTCGGGCGGCTCGGCTGGTGCGCCGTCGGCCGGCTCGGCGAGGGCTACCTCGTCGGTCGTCTCCCTGACTCCGTCCACCCCCAACCCGACCGGATCGGCCGCGGAGGCCGTGGCCGCCTCCGCCTCATCGGCCAGGAGCAAGGCGGCCAGCTCCTCGGGACTGCCCTCGTCGGATCGCTCGAGAGCCTCGCGTCCGGCCGCTTCAGCGGCCAGGCGAGCATTGTCTTCCGCGGCGAACAAGTCGGCGGCGATCTCGTCGACCGACCGGCGCACGTCCTTCACCGTCTCGGCCAGCCGCTCGCGCCCGGCCCGGAGCTGTTCGATCTGGGCATGGAGCACTTTGCGTCTCTTGGAGAGATCGGCGAGCACCCGGGTTCGCAACCCCTGTGCCTCCTCGACCATGGACCGACATTGATCTCGAGCCTTCGCCAGCATCTGCTCGGCGTCGTCCCGGGCCGCGTCCAGCTGGGCCGCCGCCTGCTGAGCCGTCCGCTCGCGGAGCTCGTTGGCCGCCGTCTCGGACTCGGTCGTCAACTGGGCCAGACGGCCATCCGCCTCGGCGCGGCTCTGCTCGATCTCCTCCCGGGCCTCGCTGAGCAGCCGGTTGGCCTCGGCCTCGGACTTGGCCAACACCTCGGCGGCGGCCTCGTGGGCGCTGTGCAACACCCTGGCCGTCTCGCTGCCCACCGCGGCCGACAGCGTCGCTTCGTCGAGCACTGGATGGGCAGCCCGGTGTTCGGCATCGGCTAGCCCATCGAGGAGCTGCTGTTCCCGTTCGGCGAGGCCTCGGAGGCCGATGGCGATCGACTCGAGGTAGGCCCGGACTTCGGAGGCGTCGTACCCCCGCCGCACCGACCCGAACGAGTGCCGCGCCACCTCGTCGGGAGCCAGGTGTGAGGAGGAAGAGATGCTGATCAGTCGTTCCTCTGGCATAGGCGAGAGCCTACGACCGTCGAACCCCGGATCCGGTCATCCTGCGCCTACGCCGACCGGCGACGACGAGGCCGGCTTCGGCACGGATCCGCCGTGCGCAGCCAGCACGGTGAGCGCCTGATCAAGAGTGGATACGGCATAGATGCCGAGCCCGGGCCGGTCCTTGGACATCGCTACCTTGTACTCCTGGGGCGGCACGAGGAAGACCGACGCCCCCGCGTTCTCGACGGCCACCGTCTTCTGGGCCACTCCCCCGACGTCGCCCACGTCGCCCTGGCTGTCGATGGTCCCGGTGGCGGCCACCGTGCGGCTCCCGGTGACGGATCCGTTGGTCAGCGCGTCGATGACCCCGAGGCTCATGGCCAGCCCGGCCGACGGTCCGCCGATGTTGGTCACGTCGATGCCGACCGGGAATGGGTAGCTGTAGTCGATCTGGTCCTCGGGCTGGATACCCAAGTCGAGGGTGGCCATCTGGCCGCCACCCAGATCGACCCTCGTGCTCTTCAGGGTGACCGACACCGGTGCGGGTGGCCCGCTGCCGCCACGCCGGACGGTGAGCGTCACGGACTCACCCGAATGGAAGTGGCGCAGGGTCGCGGTCAGGTCGGACGCGGTCGGGGTGGCGGTGCCGTCCACCGCCGTGATGACGTCACCCACGTTGAGCACAGGGTAGGCCGGGGTGCCCGGGTAGGTGCCGAAGATGACCGCGCCGGCTGCAGTGGCAGCGACGGGATAGCCCAGACGACGCAGGGCCGCCGTCTTGGCCGCCGCCTCGGCTTGGGACATCTCGAGATTGCCTTGGGCATCGAGTTGCGACGGGGGCGTGCCGCCGGTGACCGCGTCCACCGATTCGAGCGACGTGTCGCCCTGCAGCCGGTAGAGGAGGTACGACAGGGCGGTCACTCTGCCGATCTCGACATCGGTGAGCAGCACCGGGTGGCTCACCGGATGACTCATGGACGGCGGCACCTTGATGAATTGCTGTACCGACTGGGCCGACCCCGGTTGCAAGGCGTAGTAGTTCAGGTTCCACCGGGATGCACCGGCTATGACCACGACCACGAGGATGAGCACGATCCAGGGCCATCGTCGCCGCCGTCGACGCTCCCAGGACAGATCAGTGGTCGCTACCGCTGCCTGCGGCGCGGCCAGGGCGACGTTCTCTTGGATGCCGGGAGGGTCGTGGCCGGCGGGAGCGGATCCCCGCAACGGGACGGGGTCGTGGTCTTCGGTCATAGTGGAGAGGTGGCTGCTCCCGAGTCACCTGATGTCGAGGCACCGGACGGAAGGGGCCAGACCCTGCAGCCTGCCACGGAACCCCCTGATCCGGCCGTCACCGACCGCCGGCGCCGGGTGGCACTGGCCGGCCACCGCGGTGACGGCTCGTCGGCCCGGCCGGGACTCGAGGACGTGGCCCCGGAAGTGCGGAGCACCGCGCTCGGCGCTCTGGACCGGCTCGGCCTCCTGACCGGCGATGACCTGGCTCGGGCCATGACGGATCCGGCCCCCCAGGTGCGTCGGCGAGGCTGCGAGCTCGCGGCGCGGCACCCCGACGTGGACCTCGGGAGCGCTCTCACCGACGTCGACGCCTCCGTGGTGGAGATGGCCGCCTGGGCGACAGGTGAGCAGGGTGACGCGGCGTATGTCCCCGTGTTGACCGCCCTGGCGGCGACCACATCCGGGCACCCTGACCCGCTCTGCCGGGAGGCCGCAGTGGCGGCCCTCGGGGCCATCGGCGACCCATCCGGGCTGCATGCCGTGGTGGCGGCTCTCGGGGACAAGCCCGCCGTCCGGCGGAGGGCCGCGGCGGCGCTGGCCGCCTTCGACGGCCCGGCCGTCGAGTCCGCTCTGCGGCGCTGCCTCGAAGACCGCGACTGGCAGGTGCGCCAGGTGGCCGAGGATCTCTTGGCGGTTGAGTGAGCGGAACCGGACCGCCTGGTGTCGACCCGGCCCGGGCTCACGCCTCGGCCGCGGCGAAGATGGGGCGGAGGCTGTCGAAGGAGTCGAGGCACAGGCCGGCTCCGAGCACCACGCACTCGAGGGGTGTCGAGACGAGATGGACCGGCACTTCGGTCTCGTCGGCCAGCTTGTTGGCCAATCCTCGCAGCATGGCTCCCCCGCCGACGAGATGGATGCCCTCGTAGATGATGTCCTGGGCCAGCTCCGGAGGTGACTCTCCGAGGCACGCGACCACGGTGGTCACGATCTGCTCGACCTGGTCCCGAAGGGCGTAGCGCACCTCCTCCGGCGACAGCACCACGGTCTTGGGCAGTCCGGTGGTGATCTCGCGCCCCCTGACCTCGGCCTTGAGCTCATCGGCATAGGGCAGGGCGGAGCCGATGGCCAGCTTGAGCTCCTCCCCGGTCCGTTCCCCGATGGCGATTCCGTGCTCGTGACGTACGTAGTGCTGAATGGCGGCATCCATGTCGAACCCCCCGCACCGAATGGCGCGGGAGGCCACCACGCCACCGAGCGAGATCACCGCCGTCTCGGTGGTGCCACCGCCGACATCGACCACCATGTTGCCGACCGGCTCGTGGATGTCCAACCCGGCGCCGATGGCGGCAGCCATCGGCTGTTCGATGAGGTGGGCGGCCGAGGCTCCGGCCCGCCGGGCTGCCTCCTTGACGGCGCGACGCTCCACCGAGGTGATGGCCGAGGGTACACAGATCAGCACTCGGGGCCGGTTCAGCTTGGTGATCCCCGCTCGCCGGAGGAGGAGCCGGATCATCCGCTCGGTGATGTCGAAGTCGGTGATGGCTCCTTCCCGCAAGGGCCGGACCGCCACGATGTATCCCGGTGTCCGCCCGATCATCTTCCAGGCCTCGTTGCCGACCGCCAGAACCTCATGGGTCCTGGTGTTGAGGGCGATGACCGTCGGCTGGTTCAACACGATCCCCTTGCCCTTGGCGTAAACGAGGGTGTTGGCCGTCCCGAGGTCTATCGCGAGGTCCCGAGCCACGCCGTCATCGTAGGGCCACCGTGTCGAGGGGCGGTGGGGCACGGGGCAATGAGCCGATCCCGGGTCGATCGGTCGTGGTCGCGACCCCCCAACCCGTTCCCGCGTCAGTAACCTCGACGGCTGTGGACACAGAGGACCAGGGCTTCCCTGAGGACCCTGGCGACGAGCGGTGGGACGACGTCGACCGGGAGCCGATGCGTGGATGGATCCCGCCCGATGACCGCCTCTGGCGTCATCCTTCGGAATCGGGGGCAGCTGTCTCCGGGTCCTCGACGTCACTGTCGACCTCCGGCCGCACGGAGGCTCGCCCACGCTCCGTGCCCTGGATCGCCGGGGGCGCCACCGCCTGCGTGCTGCTGGCTCTGGTGGCCACGGGCCTGGTCATGATGACCGTTGGCTCGTCCGACCAAGGCGAAGGGGGCGCACCGGCCGGGATCGCAACCCTCACCGGCGAGCCGACCACCGAGCCCGGCGTGGGCCGGATGCCGCACCCCGCGGCCATCGCCCAGATCGTGTCGACAGCCCGGCCGTCCCTGGTCACCTTGCGGGTCGAGGCCCCCGGCGGGACCTTGGCAGGAACGGGCATCGTCACCGAGTCGGGCGGCATCATCGTCACGGCGTTGCGACTCGTCGCTGGGGCGAGGACCGTCACCGCCGTCGAGACCGACGGGAACCGCGAATCGGCCAGCCTCATTGGCACTGACAAGCGGTCCGGCCTGGCCGTGCTGCGGATCACCGATGATCTGCCGGCCGCCCGTTTCGACTTCAACGATCCTGCTTGGGATTCGGTGGCCGTGGCCATGGCGCTCCAATCCGGACTTCACACTGCATCAGCTCCCGCCGCGGAGGTCTACGCCGGAACCGTGGCCTCAACCGGCCACCCGGTCGGCTCGGACTCCGCAACCGGGATCTTCTCCGCCTCCGTGGTCGACGCCCCGCTCGCCGACGATGACATCGGGTGCCCGCTGCTCGACGCCTCGGGCCAGGTGTCAGGGATGTTGGTGGGCATCAAGCACGCCGACGGAGCGACGGTGGCGGACTTCCTCCCGGCCGAAGTCATCCACGGCGTGGCCCAGCAACTCGTCACATCGGGCGGGATGGACCATGGTTGGTTGGGGGTGGAGGCCAGTGATGCCACTGCTCCCGACCCGACAGCCGCCACGGCCGCCACCGTCGCTGCCACGTTGCCGACGGACGGTGCCCGCATCGACTCGGTCGACGAGGGCGGTCCGGCCGCCGCGGCGGGGTTGCAGGCGGGCGACGTCATCATCGGCATCGACGGAGACCCCGTCCATTCCAGTTCCGAGCTCGAGACCCGGCTGTATCCGGACGCTCCCGGCGCCCAGCTCCACCTCAGCTTCTTGCGGGACGGGGCGGCCATCACCGTCTCGGTGGAGCTGGCCGAACCGGTCTCCGACGTACAGGGAAGCGACTCCTCGCCGTAGCATGAGGTGATGACACCGCCTGAGCCGGGAGATGCGGGCAACCCGTTCCAGTCCCTGCTCGGCGACCTCATGAACATGCTCGGGACCAATGCCCCGGACCATTGGGAGATGACCCGATCCTTCGCCCTCAACGTGGCCACCGGCGGGGCGGCTGAAGCGAACGTCGAGCCCATCCGGCGCATCCAGCTCGAGCAGCTGTCCCGGGTGGCCGAGCTCAACGTGACCGAGGCCACGGGCATGCCGGTGTCGCCCGACGGGCGCCGACTGACCTGCGTGCCAGTGGGCCGGGGTGACTGGACGCTACGGGCGCTCGAATCTTGGCGGCCGATCCTGACCGCTATGGCGCCCGCGGCCGGACCCGTCCCCGAGCCACCGCGCCCTGACCAGCTCGACCCGTCGGTCGGGGAGGATCCGACCGACGGGCTCGCCGGCTTGCTCGGCCAGTGGGCGACCGCCATCGGGCCGATGTTCTTCGGCCTCCAGATCGGGTCCGTGGTCGGCCACCTCTCTCACCGGGCCCTCGGCCAGTACCCCGTCGCCATACCGTGGGCGCCATCCGACGAGCTCGTCATCGTCCCCGTTAACATCGCCGCCTTCGCCGAGGACTGGAGCCTTCCCGAGGAGGAGGCACTGCTCTGGATCTGCTCCCGCGAACTGGCCTCGCATTCCGTCCTCTCCCGCCCGGCCATCCGGGCCCGGATGGAAGAGCTGCTGGCCGACATGGTCGCCTCCACGGCCGCGGCCCAGCAGGACGTGGCCGGACGGCTCCAAGCCCTCAGCGACCCCGACTCCATCCAGGGAACGGGCATGGACCTCGAATCGTTGCAAGGGATGTTCGGCGATCCCGAGGCGCTGCTCGGGGAGCTGTTGACCCCTGAGACCCGTCGTTCGTCGGAGCGGCTGACCGCGGCGGCCATCGTCATAGACGCCTATGCCGATCACATCGCCGAGGTGGTCGGCCAGAAGCTGGTGGGATCCCATGGTCAGCTGGCCGAGGCCTTCTACCGCCGCCGCATCGAGCGGGGCAAGGGCGAGGAGGCGGCCGGAGCGCTCTTCGGTCTCGACCTCGACCGGGCGGAGGTGGATCGCGGCCGGTCATTCGTGAGCGGGGTGGTGGAGCGCGCCGGAGAAGAGGGCCTCTCGAAGCTGTGGTCGTCCGCCTCCAACCTCCCGACTCCCTCCGAGGTGGACGCCCCGGGCCTGTGGCTCGAACGCATCAGCCTGCCCGAGCTCGACGAGCCGGGCTGACGCCGGCGGTCAGGATTCGGGCGCCGCTTCCCCCCCGCTGGTGGGTGACGCCTCGTCGGCCGGAACGGTGATCGGCTCCTCTTCGGGCACACCGAGGTCCCACTCGAGGGTGATCCGCTCGCGTTCGGCGTCCCGGATCACCCGCTCACGATTACGGCGGTACTGGGGATCATGCGGTGGAAGCAGGACGAGGCGTGCCATGGTGCGCCGACGGAACTCCTCGATGAGCGCGGGATCGCCGGAGTCGGACCTGACCTCCCAATGCGGGGCGACGGGCCCGAGGTAGACGACTCGCGCGTGGCCGAGCGGAGGGAGCGGCTCCTCGCCCTCGTCGGGCAGCATCGGCTCGTCGGTGACCGGGGTCATGGTTGTGGGTCCTCCTCGGATCGCAGCACGCCGGAGCCTACCCGCCGGTCGGGCGGGCCTCGAGCGTCACCGGCACCGTCATCCGGTTGCTGCCCCGGTAGACCCCGAGCGAAACCCGGTCGCCCGGCTTTAGCGGGTGGATGGCCGCGGTGAGGTCGCTCGGACTCTGGACGGCGGTGCCGTTGAAGGACACGATGACGTCGTTGACCTGGAGCGCCGCACTCTCGGCCGGGCTTCCCGGCTGCACCGACAGGACGAGGGCGCCCGAAGACGGTGTGAGGTTGTCCTGCTGCTGGAGTGCGGGGGTGACCGGCCCCACGGTCACCCCGATGTAGGCGGCATTGGCGGACGGGACGACCGGGGTCGTGTTCCCCGTTCCCCCGGTTCCGCCCTGGCGGAGCTGAGTCAGGCGCGGCTTCACCGAGTCGACGGCGATGGCGAACCCGATGTTCTCGGTGGGAGCGTTGCCCGTGCTGCTCGAGGCCACCGCGGTGTTCATGCCGACGACCTGAGCGTCGGAGTTCACCAGTGGGCCCCCCGAGTTGCCGGGGTTGATGGCCGCGTCGGTCTGGAGCAGCCCACTGAGGTTCTCGGTCTGTCCGGTGTCGTTCTGGGCCGAGAGCGAGCGGTTCTCCGCCGACACGATTCCCTCGGTCACGGTCGGTCCTCCGGCCAGGGCCAGTGCGTTGCCGATGGCCAGCACGGAATCACCTACCCTCGTCCGCGACGAGTCGCCGAAGGTGACGGTCGGCAGGCCCGAGGTGTGGTCGATCTGCACCAGCGCCAGGTCGTCGGTCGGATCGGTCCCGAGCACATGGGCGGTCAGTGCCTTGGTCTGTCCGAACAGTGTCACCGTGACCGACGACGCTCCGGCGATGACGTGGTTGTTGGTGAGCACCTCACCGTCTGCGGTGAGGATCATCCCGCTCCCCGCCGCCTGCACGAAATCGCCACCGGCCGAGCCCGTACCGCCCCCCGACTCACTGTCGATGGAGACGACGGCCGGCTCCACCTTCGCCAGCACCTCCTGGACATCCTGTGGGCGGGTGAGAACGCTTCGGTTGGGAGCGAAGGTCGTCACGATGGTCTGCTGGCTGCCCGCCCCGACCACCGCGCCGACCAGGCCGCCTACCAGCGCGGCCACCAGCGCGGTGACGAGGACGAGCCACAGCCACGTCCGCCGCTCCAAGGTGTGGCGCACAGGCCGGGGCGGCGGTGCCATCTGGTAGGGGTAGTGATAGGCGAGCGGGTACCCGGGAGGTCCGTACGCTCCGCTGTAGACCGGATAGGCGGGTGGCGGCCCGGTGGGCGGGGGCGGGGGCGGGGGCGGGGCCAGGCCGCCGGGTGGCGCACCGGCCACGGGCAGGACAGCCGGCACGCTCTGGGGGGCCGCGGCCGGGTCGGCTGGGTCGATCGCGTCGCCGGGGTCCTCGTCCGGCCCGGTCGGATGCTCCTCGCTCCGGCCTTCATAAGAAGGTCCTGGTGCCCCATAAGAATATTGTGAGGATTCCATCAATACCGGCCCAGATCGCACTGCAGAACACTTCAAAATGCGAGACTAGTGGTGCAACGGAAGGCGGCGGCCACAGGGTTGTCCACACCACTCGAGACCCTCCGCAGCCTCCTCGGAATCGATGGAGGAACTATGGACACGGAATGGATGAGCGTGGGGAAGTGCAAAGACCTCTCCCCCTCAATCTTCTTTCCGAGCGACGGGGTCGGCGTCCAGGCCGCCCAGCGGATATGCGCCGAATGCCCGGTCGCCGATGCCTGCCTTCAGTATGCGCTCGAGGAGCGCGTCGACCACGGCGTCTGGGGTGGCAAGTCCGAGCGGGAGCGCCGCCGGATCTTGCGCCGCCGGCGGGTGAACCACGCCGTCGCTGTCTGACCGGTGATCCCCGCCGACCCTGAGGCCTGAGGCCAGAGCCACGTCGGCCGACGTGGTCGGGACCGGCATGCTGGCCGAGTGCGTCGTCAACATCAGCGAAGGCCGGCGGGTCCCTGTCATCGATGAAGCGGTCTCCGCGGCCGTGGACACGGTGCTCGACGTGCATTCCGACGCCGTGCACAACCGGACCGTGCTCACGCTGGGTGGCCCCCTCGAGCCGGTCGAGAACGCCGCGCGCCGGGTGGTGCAGGTGGCGGTGACCCGCATCGATCTGCGCCACCACGTTGGCGTCCATCCGAGGTTCGGCGCGGCCGACGTGGTGCCCTTCGTTGCACCGGGATCCGACTGGGGCGGGCCTCCGCCCGAGGAGGTGGTCGGGGCCCGTGACCGTTTGGCCCGCTGGGCCGGAGCCGAGCTCGGGCTGCCCTGCTTCCTCTATGGACCCGAGCGTTCCCTGCCCGATCTACGCCGGACCGCGTTCGTCTCACTCGCGCCCGATACGGGCCCTGACCAGGCCCATCCGACCGCGGGCGCGTGTGCGGTGGGTGCCCGGCCTGTGCTCGTCGCCTACAACCTCTGGATCACCGGGGGCTGCGGCTCATCCGACGGCCCCACCCTGCCGGCGGTGCTCTCGGTGGCCCGAGCCCTCGCCGCCGGGCTTCGGGGACCCGACGTGCGCGCCCTCGGGTTGGCTGCGCCGGACGGGGCGCAGGTGAGCATCAACATCATCGGGCCGACCGCCCCACCGTTGGCCACGCTGTACGACACGGTGGCCACCGGCGCCGCCGCCGGCCAGTGCCGGCTGGACCGGGCCGAGCTCGTGGGCCTGGCGCCGGTAGCGGTCCTCCGACAGGCACCCCGTGACCGATGGGCGGAACTGGACCTCGACGAAGACCGGACCATCGAGGCACGGCTGGCGGCCCGGGGCCACGAGGTGGGCGGCGCCCCGAGGTGACGGTCGTCCCCCGGCGGTCCATCGCCGTCGGGGACCAGCGGTCAGGAGGCGCTGATGGCCGCCCGGCGCTGCATGGCCCGCTGGCGGCGTAGCCGCCGGCGCTCCCGCTCGGACAAACCGCCCCAGATCCCGAACTTCTCGCCATTGGCCAGGGCGTACTCCAGGCAGTCCTCACGGACCACGCACCCCCGGCATACCTCTTTCGCCTCACGGGTCGATGCTCCCCGCTCGGGGAAGAAGAGGTCAGGGTCAACGCCCATACAGTTGGCCCTGGTCTGCCAGGTGCGCTCTTGGGGTCCGTACATCAATGACACCATGTCCATTGACGGGTCTCCCTCCCACTCATCCACGCGAATCCCGGTTGAATCGCATAGCACGGATGTAGTTACAGATATGTCATCTTTCACTATCCCAGGGGCAAACGCAAGAAAAACCTGCTTGTGAACCGGGGCGCAAGGCGCAGACGGGTGCCGGGGGCGACGGTGATCTGGGTGCCGGCGGGGAACGGCCCCACCCTCACCGGGTCGGCCCGGCCGGGTGGTGGCTCCCCTCCGTCCGATCGGCTCATGGGCCCCTGAACAGGCGCGATGGAGGCCAACGGTGCCGGGCGGGCCCGCGGCGGCTATCGATCGGTGTCGAAGACGTCCCCGAGCCCGCCCAGCAGCCAGCGGTGCTCGCCGGCCAGGGGGGGCAACGGCGCGCGGTAGGTCATTCCCTCCAGGAGGCCCACCGCGTCCCCTTCGATCGTCGCCGTCGTCGCTCCCGTGGTCCCGGTGCGAACGATGACCTCGGTCCCGAGGTGCACGGTGAATCGGATCTCCGGATGGTGGGCGATCACGGCGAGCGTCCCGGTCCGCGTCGACCCTGAGTTGCAGCCGATCGCTGGTCCGAGCGCGGCGACGTAGACGAGCGAGGTCGAGACTTCATCGGGCTCGATGACCTGGTGGCGCGCCAGCGGGACGAGGACGTCGCGCTCGTGGATCCACGAGTCCCATAAGGCGTGGGCCACGACCGCCCGGACGGCCAGGTGGCCGGGCGGTGCCTCAGCCGGCCGGGACCAGTCTGCGTCGGTGAGGGACCCGAGGATGTCGATCAGCGCATCGTTGGTCGCGACGAACCGATCGAGCGTGTCCGCAGTCGGTGCGCCCCGGGCCGCATCGACCATGGCCGCCGGAACCGAGACCGGGTCGAATGACGCCAGCAGCCGTGTGGGCCGGTCGCGCAGTCCGGACGCGAGGGACAGTGCCCAAAATCCGTTGACACCGGCCAGATGCTCGACGACATCCTGCACCGTCCATCCGTCGCAGCGACTCGAAGTGCTCCACTCTCCGGCGGAGAGCCCCGAGAGGGTCTGCGCCAGGCGCTCCCGCTGGCGAACGAACGCCGGGTACGGGTCCCCCACCGCGGCATCGATGTCGATGACCGGTGGGCCCTCGTATCTCGGACTGAATTGCACGCTGGGTCCTCGGCTCGCCTCTCACTTCCGGGACACGGCTCACGTTGAGCACGGCCCCGTCCTGCCGTCGACTCGAGGCTACCGAGTCGGGCCAGGCCTCTGGCGCGGCGTGTTTCGCCGACGGGCCGGCGCTAGGTCTCGCTCCCGACACCGTGGTGCGCGCTGAACAGGTTGGACGGGTCGTAACGCTGCTTGATACCCAGCAGCCTCGGGTAGTTGTCCCCCCAGAAGCTGCGCGGCCAATCGGGTTCGAAGAAGTCGGCCTCGTTGACGTACGCCCCCGCGTCGGGGGTGAGGGACCGGATGAGCGCCATGGCCTGCCCGACGGCGCGTGAGGAGGCCTCGGCCACCTCCGGATCCGGCGCGTGGCCGGGGACACCGGGATAGACGTACTGCTGAAGGGACGCCATGATGATGAGGCCTGTCGCCTCGAAGACCGCCGGGTTGACCGACGTGAGCCGGTCGCGGGCCAGAGCCTCGGGCGCGGCGCCGGCCAGCCCCTTGTTCAAGTGGATGCCGAAGCCACTGAGCCGCGACGCCTCGAACAGGACGTCGGCGACGCGAGCAGGCACGTTCTCCACCAGTCTGCTCGGCAGCCATCTCGACTGGTAGGCGTTGACGTACTGGGAGACCTCTGGCTGGTTGGTGCTCCACCAGAAGTGGCTACTCGGCTGACCGGCCCGTCGGTCGCGGCAGATCATCGCCGGGGCCAGCTCCTCCCATCCGTCGGCGTCCCAGAAGGACTGGAATGGCCCGCTGGCCACCCGGACATCGGATTCGAACGTGCCGGGCCGGGCCGACACCCAGTCGAGGAGCGGGCGCCAGATCGATCGCGCCCGCTCGTCGGTGAGCCCGAGAGTCGTGAGGGTCAGGTCCACCCGGTTGTCCGGCCCGAACCGGATCTGCTCGCCCCAGTGCTCGTCGGTGAGCTCCGGGAGCAGGTGGACGACCGCCCGCACCAGTTGGCGGTAGCTGCGATCGTCGATGGCCGAGATGGTTCCGAACACGGCACCGATCGTCGCCGGCGACGGGTGGGTCCGGAAGGTGGCCTTGGACACCACCCCGAAGGTCCCCCCGCCACCGCCCCGGAGGGCCCAGAAGAGGTCGGGATGGCGGGAGCCGTTGGTCACCACGATCTCCCCGTCTGCCGTGACGACCTCGAGCTCGAGGACGTTGCCGGCGGCCGTGCCGAACCGTCTCGAGAAGGTGGCATACCCCCCGCCCTGGGTGAAGCCGCCCGCCGCGCCGACCGTGGTGCAACCGCCGCCGTTGACGTACTGCCCCGACCCCAACAGGGCCTGGTATGCCTCCAACCACCTGACCCCTGCCCCCACCGAGATGGCCGGCACCCCAGGTTCTCCGAATGCGCCGTCGACAGTGAACGAATCGTGCACCGAGATGTCGCGCATCCGGTGGGTCCAGATGAGCAGCGAGCCCGAGCCGCTCGAGCGTCCGAGATAGTCGTGGCCTGTCCCCTTGACCACCACGGGTATGCCGGCATCGCGGGCGAAGTCGACAGCCGCGGCGAGATCGCCGGTCGTCTCGGCGGCGACCGCGTGGCGGCCGGGGGTGGCGTCGTAGGCACCGAACCACCCGGTGGTGTGGGTCGCGCCCGGTTGGTCCTCCAGGAAGAACGGGTTCCGATGGCTCTCGAGTACTGCGCCGCAGGCGTCGCCTGAGGGATCATCGAGGCACGGTTGGAAGGAGGACTCCACTTCGACCAGCCGGCCACCGACCATCGCACCGAGCCGCGCAAGTCCGCCGACTCGGTAGGAGCACTGTTCATGGGCACGGCGACCGGATCACCGCCGGCACCCCGGCCGCAGCCAACACGCCGCAACGAATGAAGCCGGCCCCGCGGCTCAGCCGGCCCGGCGACGGCGGGTGCGCATCGCCGTCTTGTGGGCGAGGAAGTCCACCAGCACGTAGTCGCCCAGCTCGTCGGGGGACGTGGCGAAGGTCCTCCCCCGGTTGATCCGGGCCAGCTGCTCGACGAAGCCCTGGAGCCCGCGGTCGGGGTCGAGCAGGAACGTGTTGATGGTGATCCCTGCCCGGGTGCACCGCAGCACTTCGGCCAGGGTCACCTCGAGCGTCTCGGGAACCGGCGGGTAATTGAAGTAGACGTCGTAGCCGACGCCGTCGGCATAGGGGATGACGTGCGCGGTCGGCTCCCCGTCGGTGACCAGGATGATCTGCTTGGTCCCGGGCTGATGGGCCAGCATCTTGCGGGCCAGGATGAGCCCGTGCTGGAGATTGGTTCCGTAGACGTAGTCCCAGCTCACTGTAGGCAGGTCCTCGGGCTCGATCACCCTCGCCACCTCCGAGAACCCGACCAGGCCGAGGTAGTCCCTCGGGAACCGCGAGGCGATCAACGTGTGCAGGGCGAGGGCCATCTTCTTGGCCGGGACGAAATTGTCCCGCATCGGCATGGACAACGAGAGGTCGAGTAGCAACACCGTGGCCGAACGGGTGAGCGCCTCGGTCTCGATGACCTCGAAATCGTTCGGGGCGAGCCGGACCGGGAGCCCACTGCCGGACCGTCGGACCGCGTTGTGCACCGTCCGGGAGAGGTCGAGATTGAAGGGGTCGCCGAATTCATACGGCTTGGTGGTCTCCTCGCGATCATGCCCGGCACCCGACCAGCTGGTGCGGTGCGTGCCCACCCGATCCTTGTCGAGCTGGGCGAAGAGATCGGAGAGCGCCTGCTGTCCGATGCGGCGGATCCCCTTCGGGGTGAGCTCGAATCGCCCTTCACGCTGGTCGATTAGCCCGGCATCGGCCAATTGCTTGGCCAACTTGGACAGTCGGTCGAGCGAGTCCGCGGCATCGTCGCCGAGGTGCTGTCGCACCTTGTCGAGGTCCACCTCGGCAAGTGACGCGGGAGAATTGGCCGATCGGAGGAAGCTCTCCAGTTCATCGAGGTCACGCAACCTGGCCGCCGCGTCGGTCGCCTCTCCCATCCCCATCGGGTCATCTCCCCGGAACCGGAACCGTTGTTCCCAGCCGGCTTCGGGGAACGCCCGTTGGAGGTTGCCGGCCAAGCGGTCGACCTGCCAGCGAAGGTCCAGGTCCTCGAGCAGCGACTCGGCCAAACCCTGCAGCTGGGCGCGCTGCTCGGCCGACATCGAGTTCCACATGGCCTGAGCGGCGGCCATCCTGGCGGCCAGCTGCTCCAGCAGCTCGTCGAGATCGGACGGGTTGCCCGGGAACAGGTCACCGAACCGCTCCATGAAGGATTCGAAACTCGGATCGAGGGGCTCGCCTGCCTCCCGCTGCTCGATCATCCGGTTCAACGCGTCGAAGGCCTCGCGCATGTGGTTTAGCTGTTCGGGGTCGGGATTGGACAACGCCTCGGACATCTGGTCGAAGTAGGTCTTCGCCACCTCCTGGCGGAGTCGCTCCATGAGCTCCTCGAAGTGCTGCCGGGCCTCGGACGACACGAACTCGTAGTTCTGCAGACCACGCACGGTCCCGGCCAGGTCGCTGGGCAGCAGGTCGAGCTGCATCCGCCGCTCCGCGGCGACCTCGCTGGTTACCTGCTGGCGGCGTTCGTCCCCCGAGGCGCGGGCGTCCTCCTCGAGCTGGTCGATGCCGCTCTGCTCCTCCGCCACCACCTGCTGCAGCTCCTCGGCCACCTCGCGGTAGGCGCCTCCGAGATCGCCCCGGTCGAGTTGCTCCTCCCGCTCAAGGCGCAGCTGGTCGAGCAGATCACGAAGCCCCTGGATCTGACGCCCGTCAGGGGTGCGCCACCCCCGGTTGAGCATCCGCTGGAGCGCCTCGTGCATGTCGCCGTTGGCCAACAGGTCGTCCGTCAACTGGGACAACACCCCGTCGGTGTCGTCGACCTCCGAGTCCTGAGTCCCGTCCCAGCGCCGGTAGTTGAACCGCCAGGTCATCCCCGACCCCGATAGGTCGCACGCGCTCCGGCCGCTTCCTTGTTCAGCCGCTTGGTCAGGTGAAGGCCCTCCAGCAGGAACTCCAGCGCGCTGGCCACCACGCCAGGGTCTTCGGACCCACAGGTGAGCGCCACCACCGGGGCGGACAGCGCCGGCATCTGGGAGAGGGTACCGGCGTAGGCGGAAGCCGGCAGGTCGTCGCCCGCGTGCACCACGGTGTCGACCGAGAAGGAGCCAACCACCGCCTGGGGATCGGCGAGCTGTACCCTCCGGCGGAACACGAGGAGCACGGCGGCCGACACCAGTTGGTTGAGAAGGATCTCTTCGCGCCCCTCCTCGAGTGATTCGATCTCGACCTTGCCCTGCGTGGACGAGACGAGGGCCTGCAGATCCGAGATCCGGGGAACCGCCTCGGACTCGCCGTTGCGGAGTGCCCGTCGGGTGGCGTTGGCCGCCAGCGTCTCGTAGTTGGCGATGGTCAGGCGCACCGAGACGCCCGAACGCTGGTTGAGGTGGGGGCTCTGGCGGGCGAGCTGGCTGAGCTCGGCCACCACCTCGGCCATGAAGTCGGGCATCCCGACCTGCGGGGCTCCCCGCCCGTCGCCGCTCGGGCCGTGGCCCTCCCGACCGGGCAGCGTGGCCTCGAGCTCGGCGATCTTGAGCTCGGTCGCCGCGTCATCCGGGTAGTGGGTGCGGATCTGGGCGCCGAACCGGTCCTTCAACGGGGTGATGATCCGCCCACGGTTGGTGTAGTCCTCGGGGTTGGCCGTGGCTACCAGCACGATGTCCAGCGGAAGACGGACCCGGTGGCCGCGGATCTGCACGTCCCGCTCCTCGAGCACGTTGAGCAGCCCGACCTGGATGCGCTCGGCGAGGTCGGGGAGCTCGTTGACGGCAAAGATGCCCCGATTGAGCCTCGGGACCAACCCGTAGTGGATGGTCAGCTCGTCGGACAGATAGCGGCCCTCGGCCACCCGGATGGGATCGACCTCGCCGATGAGATCGGCGATCGAGGTGTCGGGCGTGGCCAGCTTCTCGCCGTAGCGTTCGCTGCGGTGGACCCACGACACGGGCGTCTCGTCGCCCGCCTCGGCCAACAGGTCCTTGGCGAACCTCGACACGGGGTGGAACGGGTCGTCGTTGATCTCCGAGTGGGCGATCATCGGCACCCACTCGTCGAGCAGGCCGACCAGGGAGCGGATGATGCGCGTCTTGGCCTGTCCCCGTTCGCCGAGGAGGATCACGTCGTGTCCGGCCAGCAGCGCGTTCTCCAACTGGGGAAGGACCGAATCGTCAAAGCCCAACACCCCGCTGACGAGCGGTCGGCCGGCGGCGATGCGAACCGACACGTTCCGCCGGATCTCCTCGGCGACCGGAATCGACCGCCAGCCCGAGGCGCGCAGTCGGCCGAGCGTGGCGATGTCCGGCGGTGGGGTCAACCTGGCGGCCGGGTCGAGGGCGGGTTCGCCGCCGTGCGTGTCGTCGATCGGCTCCGGGGTGCTCATGGGCGCGAGCCTACGCGGCACGAAACGCCGTCGGGACGCCGAGGGTGCCGGCCGTTCGCCCCTGGTCGTGGTGGTGAGCACCCGGTCCCGACCAACGGCCGCTCCTGACCGGGGTCGACGCTCGAAACCCGGTCTGTTTCGCACCTGGCTCGTCCGGATGGAAAGATGATGGTTCATCAGCAGTTAGGAGCCCAGGGCCCATGGCCCTGGGTACGCGCGCGAGGCGGCCGGAGAGGGCCGCATGAGGGAGAGAAGACTTGACCACGCTGGAGGAGGCCACCGTAACCCCGGTCGTCCTGGGTGGGACCCGGGGCGGGCCCGAAGTCCCGACCCTCCGCCGCGACCGCTACTGGGTCCAGCCCGTGGTGACGGTGACCGTGCTCACCGCCTTCGTGGCCTACTCCACCTGGGCTGCGTTCGTGAACAAGAACTACTACGTCGGCGCCGACCAGCATCGCGACCTGATCTCGCCGTTCTACTCGCCGTGCCTGACCCAGAGCTGCGTGCCGGGCAGCCATCCCGGCACCGTCATCACCTGGTGGACCATCTCGCCCGCCCTGTTGATCCTCATCTTCCCGCTCGGCTTCCGCCTGACCTGCTACTACTACCGCAAGGCCTACTACCGCTCGTTCTGGCTGGCCCCGCCGGCCTGTGCCGTCTCGGACGGCCACGGCTCCTACACCGGCGAGACCCGGTTCCCCCTCCTGCTGCAGAACATCCACCGCTACTTCTTCTACGTCCTGCTGATCTTCAACACCATCCTGACCATCGACGCCATCGTGGCCTTCCGCCAGCCGGGGATCGGCATCGGGTTCAGCGTGGGCACCGCGGTGCTGTTGATCAATGCCACGCTGCTCTGGCTCTACTCGTTGAGCTGCCATGCCTGTCGACATCTGTGCGGCGGTGGGGTCAAGCAGTTCTCCAAAGCACCCATCCGCCACGCAATCTGGAAGACCCTCACCCCGCTCAACGCTCGTCACATGCTCTTCGCCTGGATGAGTCTCGTCTTCGTGGCGTTCACCGACTTCTACGTCCGGCTGGTGGCCAGCGGGACCATCCACGACTACGGCTTCCATTTCTGAGGGGACCGGCACATGGCTGAGTACGAGACTCACGAATTCGACGTCATCGTGATCGGTGCGGGCGGTGCCGGCCTGCGAGCCGCCATCGAGGCGCGCGCTCAGGGACTGCGTACCGCTCTGGTGTGCAAGTCGCTGCTGGGCAAGGCCCACACGGTGATGGCCGAAGGCGGGGTGGCCGCCGCCCTGGGCAACGTCTACGACGAGGACAGCTGGCAGGTCCACTTCCGCGACACCATGCGGGGCGGCAAGATGCTCAACAGCTGGCGCATGGCCCAACTCCATGCCCAGGAGTCCCCCGACCGGGTCCGCGAGTTGGAGGATTGGGGGGCGCTCTTCGACCGCACCCAGGACGGGCTGATCCTTCAGCGTGACTTCGGCGGCCACCGCTTCGCCCGGCTGGCCCATGTCGGCGACCGCACCGGTCTCGAACTCATCCGCACCCTGCAGCAGAAGGTGGTGGCTGACGGTGTCGAGGTCTTCATGGAGGTCAAGGTGCTCCGGCTCCTCCACGACGCCAGCGGGACGATCTCAGGAGCGATCGGGTACTGGAGGCCGTCGGGGGAGTTCGTCGCCTTCAAGGCCAAGGCGGTGATCCTGGCCACCGGTGGCGTGGGCAAGGCCTGGCTGTACACCTCGAACTCGTGGGAGTCGACCGGTGACGGGCACGCAATGGCCCTGTGGGCCGGGGCCGACCTCATCGACATGGAGTTCGTCCAGTTCCACCCGACCGGGATGGTCTGGCCCCTGTCGGTGCGGGGCATCCTGGTCACCGAGGGGGTCCGCGGTGACGGCGGGGTGCTGCGCAACGCCGACGGCAAGCGGTTCATGTTCGACTACATCCCGCCGATGTTCGAGGCCGAGACCGCCGACTCCGAGGACGAGGGCGACAAGTGGTATGACGACCACTCGGCCGGCCGGCGCCCACCCGAGCTGCTGCCCCGCGACGAGGTGGCTCGCTCCATCAACACCGAGGTGAAGGCCGGTCGGGGCAGCCCTCACGGTGGCGTCTTCCTCGACATCGCCACCCGGCGGACCCCAGAGGACATCCGGCGCCGCCTCCCCTCCATGTACCACCAGTTCAAGGAGCTAGCCGGCGTCGACATCACCGCCGAGCCCATGGAGGTCGGGCCCACCTGCCACTACATCATGGGTGGCGTCCGGGTCGACGCCGACACCGCGGCCACCACGGTTCCCGGCCTGTTCGCCGCCGGCGAGGTGGCCGGCGGGATGCACGGGGCCAACCGGCTCGGGGGGAACTCACTCTCGGACCTCTTGGTGTTCGGCCGGCGGGCCGGCACGGGGGCGGCCGAATTCGCTCGAGACCGATCGGGCGCACCCGTCCTCGAGGAGGGCGAGATCGCCGCCGCGGTGGACGGGGCCGTGGCCCCCTTCGCCCGCGAAGACGGTGAGAATCCCTACACCATCCATCACGACCTGCAGCAGACCATGCAGAACCTGGTGGGGATCATCCGGACCGGGAGCGAGCTCGAGGAGGCGCTGGGTCGCCTGGAGGAGCTCGAGGACCGGGCCGGCCGGGTGTCCCTCGATGCCGGCCGCCGCTACAACCCCGGCTGGAACCTCACCACCGACCTCCCGGCCATGCTCAGCCTGTCGCGCTGCACCGCCCTCGGCGCCCTCAATCGCCACGAGAGCCGGGGAGGCCATACCCGCGACGACTACCCCAAGCCGGTGGCTGAGATGGCGACGGTCAACTTCGTCGAGCGGGTCCCCGGTGACGGCAAGGAGACCGGCGGGGTGGGCGGCACCCCTTCGATCCGGTCGATCACGGTCGGACCCGAGCCCATCCCGGCCCTGCCCGGCGATCTCGCCGAACTACTCGAGGAGGCGACCTGATGGCCGAGGGACACGAGGGTACGACGGCGGCCGCCTCCTCCGGCGAGGAGGTCACCATGCATGTGTGGCGGGGTGACGACACGGGCGGTGATTTCGCCGAGTACGTGATGCCGGCCCAGGAGGGCGAGGTGGTGCTCGACGTGGTCCACCGGGTCCAGGCCACCCAGGCGCCGGACCTGGCCTGCCGGTGGAATTGCAAGGCGGGCAAGTGCGGCTCGTGCTCGGCCGAGATCAACGGGTTGCCCGCCCTCATGTGCATGACTCGGATCGACTCGCTCCCACCTGGTCAGGCGATCACGGTGGCTCCGCTGAGGACGTTCCCTATCCTCAGGGACCTGGTGACCGACGTCTCCTACAACTACGAGGTGGCCAAGAGGATCCCGCCGTTCACGGCCCGGGCCAAGACCGACGACGAGGTCGAGGCCGGCGGCTATCGCATGCAGCAGATCGACATCGAGCGGAGCCAGGAGTTCCGCAAGTGCATCGAGTGCTTCCTGTGCCAGGACGTGTGCCACGTGATCCGCGACCACGAGGAGAACAAGACAGCGTTCGCCGGACCGCGGTTCTTCGCCCGCGCCGCGGAGCTCGAGATGCACCCGCTCGACGACAACGACCGGCGAGAGCTCCTTCGACACGAACAGGGGCTCGGGAAGTGCAACATCACCAAGTGCTGCACCGAGGTGTGTCCCGAGCACATCAAGATCACCGACAACGCCATCATCCCGCTGAAAGAGCGGGTGGTCGACTCGTCGTACGATCCCTTGGCGTGGTTGGGTCGGAAGATCCTCAATCGTTCCAAGCGGTCCCCGGCCGAGGCGTCGGCCGATTCGCCTGCGACCGGCCCGGCCGCGGTGCAGCCGGGCCTCGCCGTGCACGGCGTGCCGGGTCCGGAGCGCGACGGGGCACCCGGTCCCGCGTACCGCCCAGCCGAAGTCGACGCCGACGGCGAGCCGGAGCCCGAGGCGTCCGGAACGGGGACCGACACCTACACCGACTCGCCCGCCGGTTGACACCGGTGGGGCCTCCGGCTGGCCGGGCGTGGGCTCCCTCCGCCCGGGACCCGGACCGGGAGCAACGGTGAGCAGGTTCCTGAGTCACGAATGGGTCGATGCGTTCAATCAGGCACTGGCCCGTCTGGTGTTGCCCGGTCCCGGAGACGGCGCTGGTCTGGCGGTGGCCGATGGGCCGGTGACCGTGGCCGAGGACATCCAAGGCGGCCCGGAGGGCGACGTGCGCCTCCTTCTCCACATCGACCGGGGCACGCTCCGCCTCGAGCGTCCCGCTGAGGGTGACGGCGGCGTGGCGAGCACCGAAGAAGCGGGCCGCGGCCACCGCCGCCCCGAGGTGACGATCGCGCTCTCGTACCGGGACGCGGCAGCCATGTCCGCCGGCGAGCTGTCTCCCGCGGAGGCCCTGAACGAAGGCCGAGTCCGCGTCCGCGGTGACCTCACCGTGTTGGTCGAGGCGCAGAAGTTGCTCGCCGCGGCCCGTAGCTGCACCGGTGAGCTGGCGGCGTCGACGACGTACTGAGCCGCCCCCGGCACGGGGAGCAGGCACGGGCAGCGTCACGGGGCCACGGGCTTCCGGGGACCGGGAAGGAGGCCAGGGTGGAGATACTGAGCAGTAGGACAATCGTGCATCCCACCGACCTCGACCGCTCCATCGACTTCTACGGCCGCACGCTCGGGCTGGCCGTGGCCCGCGAGTTCGGGCAAGGCGAGGGCCGCGGGGTGGTCTTCTTCACCGGTGGTGGGCTTATCGAGGTGGTGGCCGGCCGAGAGCCGGCCGGCCCCACGGAACCGGGTGAGCCGGCCCGGACCCCGGTCGCCCTCTGGTTGCAGGTGCGATCGGCCGAGGCTGCCCTGGCCGAACTGGCGGAGCGCGGCGTTCCGGTCGCCCGGCCTGCTCGTCTCGAGCCGTGGGGTCTGGTCGAGGCCTGGATCGACGACCCGGACGGACTCCGCATCCACCTGGTCGAGGTGCCGCCCGACCATCCCCTCCGGCGGGACACCCGCGGATCAGCCGGAGGCGAACTGAGGTGACGGACGCGCCGCATCGCATCGAGGGCATCGACCACGTCCAGCTGGCCATGCCCGCCGGCCCCGGGGCCGAGGCCCGGGCCCAAGCCTTCTTCGAGGGGCTGCTCGGACTGCCGCGGGTTCCCAAGCCGCCGGAGCTGGTCGCCCGGGGCGGCTGCTGGTTCGAGCGCGGCCCGGCCAAGGTCCACCTCGGCGTCGAGCAGGACTTCAGGCCGGCCCGCAAGGCCCACCCGGCCCTGGTGGTGGCCAACCTCGATGCCCTGGTGGGCAAGCTCGAGCGCGCCGGGCACCCGGTCCGGCTCGCCGAGGAGGTGCCGGGAAGGCCGCAGTGGTACGTGGACGACCCGTTCGGCAACCGGATCGAATTGATCCCCAGCGGGGGATCGTCGCCGTCGGCCGCGTCTTCGTGACCGCAGTCGGGCACGCGGTTCTCGCCAGCGAGAGCACCCCGGACCACCAATTCACTTACTACTGGATCGAGGCTGAGTCGTCAGACTCCTCGCCCGGCTGCGCTCAGGGCAGGAGGTCGGCGACCTCGGCCCGTTCGGCGTCGAGCTCCTCTGTGGTGATACGAATGCGCTCGACGGCGAACGGGTCGTGGGTCAGCCCCTCGACCACCGTCCATCCTCCGGCCCCGTTCGTCCGCACCGGGAACCCGAACTGCAGTCCCAGCGGCACGCCGTACTCCCCGCTGGACACGACCGCCAGTGACGTGAAGTCGTCACCGGCGGTCCCGTTACGGATGCTGTTCACCGAGTCGATGGCCGCATTGGCGGCCGACGCGGCCGAGGAGAGCCCGCGCGCCTCGATGATGCTCGCGCCCCGCTTCTGCACGGTGGTGATGAAATCGCCCTGCAGCCAGGCCGTGTCGTCGATCACTTCGGGTGCAGGCTTTCCCCCGATGAGCGCGTGGGCGAAATCGGGGAATTGGGTGGCGGAGTGGTTGCCCCAGATGGCCATGTTGCTCACCGATGAAACGGGTACCCCGGCCTGGCGGGCCAGCTGGCTCTTGGCCCGGTTCTCGTCGAGGCGGGTCATGGCGAACCACCGGTCGGCCGGCACTTCAGGGGCGTTGGACCGGGCGATCAGACAATTGGTGTTGCACGGGTTCCCCACCACCAGGATCCGTACGTTGGAGGCGGCCCGGTCGGCGATGGCCCGGCCCTGGGGCCCGAAGATGCCACCGTTGACCGTCAGCAGGTCCCCCCGTTCCATGCCCGCCTTGCGCGGCACCGATCCGACCAGCAGCGCCCACGACGCCCCGTCGAAGGCGGTGTTGACGTCGGTCGTCGCCACGACGTCGTGCACCAGAGGGAAGGCGCAGTCGTCGATCTCCATGACCACGCCCTCGAGTGCTTTCATGCCCGGTTCGATCTCGAGCAGTCGCAGGACCACCGGTTGATCGGGGCCCAGCAGCTGACCCGACGCGATCCGGAAGAGGAGGGCGTAGCCGATCTGGCCGGCGGCCCCGGTGACGGTGACGTGAATCGGAGGTTTGGCTGCCATCAAAGTGAGGCTACCCGGGAGGTCGGGGACGGTCGAACCCTGCGGTGGCCTCGTCGGGCGCAAGGGATCGCCCCCGGCGATCGATCCGAGCACGGTGAGGCGATCGGTCCGGACCCTAGAGGCGATCGACGATCGCGGCGGCGAATTCCGAGCACTTGACCTCGGTGGCACCTTCCATCAGCCGGGCGAAGTCATAGGTCACCACCTTGTCGGCGATGGTCGCCTCGAGCGCTGACACGATGTCGGCGGCGGCCTCACTCCAACCGATGTGCTCGTACATCATCACACCGGACAGCAGGACGGAGCCCGGGTTGACCTTGTCCAGCCCGGCATACTTCGGTGCCGTGCCGTGGGTGGCCTCGAAGATGCCGTGCCCGGTGGTGTAGTTGATATTGCCACCGGGGGCGATTCCGATACCGCCGACCTGAGCCGCCAACGCATCGGAGAGATAGTCGCCGTTGAGGTTGGTCGTGGCCATCACATCGAATTCCTCAGGGCGGGTCAGGACCTGCTGCAGGGTGATGTCGGCGATGCTGTCCTTCACGAGCAACTTGTCCCCCGGCTTGCCGTCACAGTCCTCCCAGCCGACGGCCACGTCGGCGAACTCCTCCCGCACCAGCTCGTAGCCCCAATTGCGGAAGGCACCCTCGGTGAACTTCTGGATGTTCCCCTTATGGACCAGGTTCACGCTCGAGCGGCCGCGAGCCAGGGCATAGTTGATGGCCGCCCTTATCAGCCGCTTCGAGCCGAACTCGGAGATGGGCTTGATGCCGATGCCGGACCCCTCCCGCACCTGCCAACCCATCTCGTCCCGGAGGAACGCCGAAAGGCGGGCCGCCTCGGGCGAATAGGCCTCGGCCTCGAGGCCGGCATAGATATCCTCGGTGTTCTCGCGGAAGATGACCATGTCCACCCGCTCGGGATGGAGCACCGGCGAAGGGACGCCCTGGAACCAGCGCACCGGTCGCAGGCAGACATAGAGGTCGAGGATCTGGCGGAGCGCCACGTTGAGAGAGCGGATTCCACCCCCCACCGGGGTCGTCAGCGGCCCCTTGATGCCGATCACATGGGTCCTGAACGTCTCCACGGTCTCGTCCGGAAGCCAGTCGCCCGTTTCGTCGAACGCCTTTTGCCCGGCGAGCACTTCCTTCCAGGCGACGGCCTTGCCGTACTTGGCCGCGGCGGCGTCCAGCACCAGCCGGGCGGCGGGCCAGATGTCGACCCCGGTCCCATCCCCCTCGATGAAGGGGATGACCGGCTGATCGGTGACATGGAGGGCGCCGTCGGGCCCCTGGGTGATCAGATCGGGCATGGGCGGCAGCCTATCGGTCGGCCCACCCACCCTGGCCAGCCCGGGACCGGGTCACACCGCGCCGATATCGCGGATCAATCGGCGCGATCGAAGGCCCACCACTGGATGGTCCAGTCGATACCCACCTCCTCGTCCAGCGGCCACCCGGCCCCCTCGGCGGAGGCACGAATAGCAGCACAGGCGGTCCGGATCTCGTCGGCGCGGTAGGGCCATGTCCAGGAGTGAACCTGTCGCTCCCAGGCATCGATGTCCTGACCGAGGCTGCGACGGACCACCATCTTCAGCGGGGGAAGCGCGCGGGTCCGGGCCCGCTCCCCGAGGTACTCGGAGACATTCTCAGCGGTGGACACCCCGGGCCGGAGGCGAACGATGTCGTGTTCGCCGAGCACTCTCCGGCTCCACTCGTGCCACGGTGCTGGTGGGGTCCCACCGAAGTCGACCAGCAGCGCTCCCCGGGGCCCGAGCACCCGCAGCGCCTCGTCGACGGCCGCTCTCCAGCCCGGGATCAGGTGCAATACGTGACTGGCCAGGACGGCGTCCACGGCACCGTCCTCCAGGGGCAGGTCGGTCGTATCGGCGATGAGGAGCGGGAACGGGAGCCGGTTCCCGGCGTTCTGGACGAGGCGCCGCAACATGGACTCCGAGAGGTCGGTGCCGGTGAGCCGGACGCCGCGCCCACTCAGCGGGAGGGCGATACGCCCGGTTCCCACGCCGATCTCGAGACAGGACCTCCTCCCCTCCAGTTCCTGGGCGAGGAGGTCGGTGAGCGCGTCCCCGATGTCGGTGGGCAGACCTCGGGTGGCGTCGTAGAAGTCCGCGGCACGGTCAAAGGACAGTGAGGACATGCCTCCCGAGCGTAGGACGCGGCTCGGCCCGGCCGGCTGCTCCCGGGTCAGGTGAGCCGGGCCGTCAGAGCTGGACCAGTCCCAGGGCGGCGTAGATCTCGCGCGTGGCGCTCGATCGGTTCAGCGTGTAGAAGTGCAGGCCGGGCACCCCCGACGACAGCAGCTGGTCGCAGAGCTCGGTGGCGATGGCCACCCCCTCGGCGCGAACCGCATCCTTCCCGCCCCGACCCTCGGCCTCCTGCAGCCGCCCCACCATCCAATCGGGCACCGCCGCGCCCATGGTGGCCATGCGCGGCACCGAGCCGAGCGAGGTCACCGGCATGATCCCGGGTAGCACCGGCTTGTCCACGCCCAGGGCGGCAAGTTCCGAAACCAACCGGGAGTACTCCGCCGCCTCGAAGAAGAACTGGGAGATGGCGAAATCGGCCAGGGACAACTTGGCGGCCAGGAACAACCGGTCGGTGGCCAGGTCGGAGGACAGCGGGTGCCCGAGCGGCTGAGCCGCCACCCCCACCGAGAAGCCTCCGATGGCGTGGGCCAACTCGACCAATTCGGACGCGTGGGCGAGCTCGCCCACGCCGGCACCCGGCTCGGTGGGAGGGTCGCCCCCCAGTGCCATCAGATTCTCCACCCCGGCCGAGCGGTAGGCGACGAGGATCTCGGCCAGCTCCAGCCGGGTGTGCGCCACACAGATCAGATGGGCCATGGGGACCAGCGTGGTGGTGCGCAGCATGCCGGTGACCAGATCGAAGGTGCGTTGGCGCGACTCGGCCCCGCCCCGGTAGGTGACCGACACGAACGAGGGGCCGAGGGGCTCGAGCTCACGCAACGTCCGCACCAGCGTGGCCTGCTCCGCGTCGGTCTTCGGCGGGAAGAACTCGAACGAGTACGTCCTCCCCTTGGCCAGGAGATCGTTGATGCGGGTCATGGCCGAACGATCCTACTGCCAAGGGGCCAAATTCTGACGGGCTGGGGCCCGCCCCCGGGTCACGGAGTGCCGGGAGGAAGGCGCATCCAGCCTGGTCAGCGACGCGCCGAGGATCCCGGCGGTGAACCGATACGGGCCGAGAGGCGCGCCAGGGCGGTGTTGAGCTCGGTGCTTCGGTCCCGGCGCGCCTGGTCCGCCTGGGCCAGCTGCACACCCGTCGGGGCGGAGGTCCCGTGCCGCAGGAGCCTGTCGGCCTCGATGGCGAAGGCCAGGCCGCGCAGCGCTCCGGCTGCGGAGGTGGTCATCGACCGGGCTTCGGGATCAGGAGCCTTGCGAGCCGCGCCGTCGAGAGCCACGGCCGCCCGCTCGACTTGCACCGCCACCGCCCCCCGCACCTCCGGATCCTCGGACGCAGCATTGCCCCCCGCCAATGACTCCCGCGCCAGCTGGGCGTCGCTGAGAGCCGGCACCACGGCCCGACGCCATTCCGCCTCGACACCCCGCCGCTTGCGGGATCGCATCAGCAACGCCACCACCACGATGGCGATGACCAGCACGATGATCACGGCGATGAGGGCCCACGGCGTGTTCGAGGACGCCTGGGTCTGGGGTCTGGTGGTCGTCGTGGTGGCCGGGACGGTCGTCGTCGTCGTCCGGGCCGGACGACTCGAGGTGGTGGCCGGGGCGGTCGATGACGTGGTCGTCGTCGGGGCCAGCGTGGTTGGAGGGGCGGTGGTGGTGGTCACCGGCACCGTGGTGGTCGTGGTGTCGGCGACGAGGGCGTCGGGCCCGGAGCTGGCGGCCGCGGCCGGGGAGGTGACGACCCCCATCGCGACCACGATCGCGACCACCAGCAGGCCCAACCCCGTCATGGAGAGGCCGAGGGGCCGGCGCCGCGATCGCGCCCGTCCGGGTCCGCCGACGTCGCCCATTAGTCCTCGCCCCGTCCGAAGTCGTCCTCCAGGCGCACGATGTCGTCCTCCCCGAAGTACTCGCCGTGCTGGACCTCGACGAACACGAGGTCGGTAGGGCCGGTGTTGCCGATCCGGTGGTCAGCACCGGCCGGGATGTCCAGGGAGTCCCCGGGACGGAGCTCTCGTTCCACGCCGTCCAGTATGGCCGTGGCCGTCCCACGGACGACGAACCAGTGTTCGGAGCGCCGGGCATGCCGTTGATAGCTGAGGCGTTTCCCCGCCCGGACCACGATGCGTTTCACCTTGTGCGTCGCGTCGTCGTCGAGGACGGTGTAGCTGCCCCAGGGCCGGACGTCGGTCTCGATCCCCGACCTGCTGCTCACGACCCGCGCTCCGCGGCCCGGACGGTGTTCCGCAGCAACATGGCCCGGGTCATGGGCCCGACACCCCCGATTCGGGGGGTGACCCAGCCGGCGACCTCGGCCACCGACGGATCGACGTCCGAGAGGAGCCGCTTCCCCTGCCACGACGTGCCGGCCCCGACCACGGCGGCCCCGGGCTTGACCATGTCACGGGTCACCAGGCCGGCGCGACCAGCCGCCGCCACTACCACGTCGGCCTGCCGGACGAGTCCGGCCAGGTCCTCGACCCCGGTGTGGACCACGGTCACCGCGGCGTTGCAGCCCGGTCGTTTCATCGACAGGAGCAGCGCGAGCGGGCGCCCGATGGTCAGCCCTCGGCCGATGATCACCACGTGCTTGCCCTCGACCGGGACGTCGTACTCCTGGAGCAACTCCACGATGCCGGCCGGGGTGCACGGGAGCGGACCGGGTGCTCCCATGACCAGGCGGCCGAGGTTGACGGGGTGCAGCCCGTCGACGTCCTTGTCCGGATCCACGGCAAGCAGGGCCCGTTCTTCGTCGAGGCCGGGCGGGAGCGGCAGCTGGATCAGATAGGCGTTGATCTTCGGGTCTTCGTTGAACCGGGTCACTACGGCCTCGAGCTCGGCCTGCGACGCGTCGGCCGGCAGATGCTCGTGGGCGGAATGGATGCCGACTTCTGCGCAATCGGCGTGCTTCATGGCCACATAGCGGGCACTCGGCCCGTCGTCGCCCACCAGGATCGTCCCGAGCCCGACTCCGACACCGGCGGCCGCCAGCCTGGCCACCCGATCGGTGACCTCGCCCCTGACCTTGGCGGCCAGCCGCTCTCCGTCCAGCAATGTCGCCGTCATGGTCGCACCCCGTTCCTCCTTCGCCGACATCTCCGCCCCACGCCGCCACTGCGGCGGCCGGCTCCCGGGGCCGCCGGCCCGGGCGAAACACCCGGTGGCGCCGGTCTCATGCCGGAGCGAAGCTGGAAGCCCGGCGAGCCCGGATCAATGGCGGAAGTGCCGCTCGCCACCGGCCATGACCATGGCGATGCCGGCGGCGTCGGCGGCGGCCACGACCTCGCCGTCACGGATCGAACCGCCGGGTTGCACCACCGCCGCGACGCCCGCCTCGGCCAGCACGACCAGCCCGTCGGGGAAGGGAAAGAAGGCGTCGCTGGCCGCGGCGCCTCCCACGGCCCGGCCCCCAGCCTTCGACACGGCGATCTCGGCCGCCATCACCCGTGACTGCTGACCGGCGCCGACTCCGACGGCCTGGCCGTCGGTCACCACCGCGATGGCATTGGATGTGGTGCGGGCGCAGACCTTCCACGCCATGGTGAGGTCGCGCCACTGGGCGTCGTCCGGGCGGGCCTTGGTGGCGACCTCCCAGGTGGCCGGGTCGGCCACGAACCGGTCGGCGTCCTGGACGAGCACGCTCGCCCCGAGGCTGCGGAACTGGCGCTCCAGGGGCTCGGGTGCAGGGGCCGACAGGATCCGGGTGGCTTTGCGCCGGGCGGCCAGGACGCTGAGCGCGGCCTCGTCGAACGACGGGGCGATGATGACATCGGCCTGGGGTCCTTCGGCCACCGCCTCGGCCACGCCCTCGGTGACCGGTCCCCCGATGGCCACGACCCCGCCGAAGGCCGACTGCGGATCGCACTCGAGGGCGCGCCGGTAGACGGTGACCAAGTCCGCTCCCCGCGCCGCGCCGCATGGATTGGCGTGCTTGATGATGGCCACCACCACCTCCTCGGCACCGGGGCCGGCCAGCTCGTGGACGAGCCGCCAGGCCGCGTCCGCGTCGAAGACGTTCAAATAGGACAGCTCCTTGCCCGAGTGCTGCACCACGTGGTCCCACCACGAATCCTCGCCCACCACCCGGTAGCGCGCCCCGTGCTGGTGGGGATTCTCGCCGTACCGCATCGACCCGGCCCGCTCGAGGATCAGGTGGACGGAGGGTGGGAGGGCCAGGGCCCGATCGAACTCCTCGGCGCCGGTGTCCGAGGTCCCGAGGCCCTCGCGCTCGTCGAGCCAGGCCACGATGGCGGCGTCGTAGCCGGCGGTGTGGGCGAACGCCTGGCGTGCCAGACGGCGCCGGGTCTCATCGGACAGGGACCCGTCGCGGCGGAGCTCGTCGAGGACCGCCCCGTACTCGGCCGGAGAGACCACGATGCCCACGTGATCGTGGTTCTTGGCCGCCGCCCGGACCATCGTGGGGCCACCGACGTCGATGAGCTCGACCGACGGATCGGTGGTGAAGGGATAGAGGTTGCACACGACCAGGTCGATGAGCCCGATGCCCTGCCGCTCGATGTCAGCCAGGTGATCTGACTTCGACCGGTCGGCCAGGATGCCGCCGTGGATGGTGGGATGGAGCGTCTTCACCCGGCCCCCGAGCATCTCCGGAGCGCCGGTGAGGTCGGCCACCTGGACATGGTCGATGCCCGCCTCGGCCAGGGCGGCCGAGGTACCACCGCTCGAGACCAGCTCCCACCCGAGTTCCGAGAGGCCGCGGGCCAGCTCGACCAGGCCCGTCTTGTCGTACACCGACAGCAGTGCCCTCATGGTGCAACCTCCGTCGGTGATCCTGACCCATCCCCCGCCGTGGCCGCCAGCCCGGCGATGAACTGCCGGATCGTCTCGGGATAGAGGGTCCGCTCGACGACCTTGATGCGTTCGTGCAGGGCGGCCTCGGTGTCCCCGGGGAGCACGGGCACGACCCGCTGGGCCAGCACCGGCCCGGCATCCATGTCGAGCGTGGCGATGTGGACGGTGGTGCCGGTCTCCTGCACCCCGGCGGCCAGGGCGTCGGCCACGGCGTGCCATCCCGGGAAGGCGGGTAACAGGGCCGGGTGGGTGTTGAGAATCCGGCCCGGAAAGGCGTCGTGCACCGCGCGGCCGAGCACGGTGCCGAACCCCGCCATCACCACTACGTCGACACCGGCGCCCCGGAGCGCGTCGGTCAGCGCGGCGGTGTAGCGGTCGCGCTCGAAGCCGGGCCCGAAACCGCCGAAGTCGGAACGGGCGACGAGCCGGGTCGGGACGCCGGCGGCGGCGGCCACTTCGAGGGCGCGGCACGGGCGGTCGCTGGTGACCACCCGGACCGGGAGCCCGGCGTCGACGATGGATTCGAGGATCGTGCCGCGACCCGAGGCCAGCACACCGATGCCTACGCCGTCCGGGGCGGGATCTCGGGACACGACGCTTGGCACTCGCCGCACGCTACCAGCGCGCGTCCGATCCGAGTCCGGGCGCCACTGACCCACAAAGGGGCCAGTGGCGCGTCCCCGGGGCGACGGGACCAGCGACGTGGCCCTCCCGGCCTGCCTCCGGGTCGGGCCGACGTCGCTCGGTCCCCCCTGCCCAGGGAATGCCCCTCGTGACTGCTGTATCGGCACTGTTTGCCCATTTCCGAAGCAGAATTTCTCGGGGATCCGGTTGGCTCCGTCGGCGCGGTCCGAGGCTTCGTCGGCGTCGGGCCGCTACCCCTCGAGCGACCGGATGAGTTCCCCGTCGAATTCGGTCAACGAGGCCAGGCGTGCCTCGCAGAAGCCCCATCGCGGCGAGTCCAGCGCGGCCGGCTCGGGTACCGCCACCACCCGCATGCGGGCCGCCTTGGCCGCGATGGCCCCGTTGAAGGAGTCCTCCACGGCCAGGCAGGCGGTCGGGTCGACTCCGAGTTTGGCCGCCGTCGCGAGATAGGCCGCGGGGTGGGGCTTGCCCAGGGGCTCCCACTCAGCCGTGTGCCAGGCCCGGACGGCAGCGAGGATCCCGAGACGCCGGAGGCCGGCCTCCACCACCGCCGCGTAGGACCCGGAGCAGACCCCGATGGGCAGGCCGAGGCGCTCGCACAGGGCCACCGCCTCGAGCGCGCCGGGCATCGGCGAGGCCGATGCGGCCACCAGCACCGCCACCCGCGACGTGATGGCCTGTTCGACCTCGACCGGCGACATGCCGGTCCAGGGACGGCGCTCCCACCAGTGACGGACACCGTCGTCGATGCGGAGGCCCATGGTCTCGCGCAGCTCCTCCTCGTCCAGATGGAGGCCGAGCCCGCCGAAGACCTCGATCTCGGCCTGGCGCCAGCACGGTTCCGAGTCGATGAGCAGGCCGTCGAGATCGAAGACGACCGCGGCGATCGGGCGACCGGACAGCGCCGCGGCCGACGGCACGTCGGAGCCCGACCCACCGGGGTGACCGGTCAGTCGAGCTTCCTGACCACGGCCACCATGGCCTCGCCTGCCTCGGTCGGGTTGAGCGCCACGGTGGCGCCGGCCGCGGACAGGGCTTCCATCTTCGCCTGAGCCGTTCCTTGGGACCCCGAGATGATGGCCCCGGCATGGCCCATCTTGCGCCCGGGCGGGGCGGTCACCCCGGCCACGTAGGACACGACCGGCTTGGACACCGATGAGGCGATGAACTCCGCGGCCTCCTCCTCGGCGGAGCCACCGATCTCCCCGATCATCATGATGGCCCGGGTGTCGGGGTCGGCTTCGAAGGCGGCCAGGCAGTCGATGAAGCTGGTCCCGGGCACCGGGTCGCCGCCGATGCCCACACAGGTGGTCTGGCCCACGCCCTGTTGGGAGAGCTCGTGGAGTGCCTGGTAGGTGAGGGTCCCCGACCGGCTCACGATCCCGACGGGGCCACCCGCCATGGCGATGTCGCCCGACGTGATGCCGATGTTGCACTTGCCCGGCGAGATGATGCCGGGACAGTTCGGGCCGAGCAGCCGCGTGCCGGGGAAGTCGCGCACCAACCGGTTGTAGGCCATCGCCTCGTCCTGGGCGGGGATGCCCTCGGTGATGCACACGACGAAGGGCACGCCGGCGGCGGCGGCCTCGACGATGGCGTCGGCCGCGAACTTGGGAGGGACCGAGATGAACGAGGCGTTGGCCCCGGTGGCCGCCACCGCCTCCGCCACCGTGGCGAACACCGGGATCCCCTCGATCTCCTCGCCTCCCCGCTTGGGATTGGCCCCGGCCACCACCTGGGTGCCGTAGGCGCGGTTGCGGAGGCCGTGGAACAGGCCCTGGCTGGTGGGGCTGAGGCCCTGGATGACCACCCTGGTCGTCTCGTCGACGAACACGCTCATGATGCGCTCCCGGCCATGGCCACCGCCCGGCGGGCGGCATCGAGCATGGTGGGTTCGGCCACCAGTCGGTCGGAGAGGTGGGGGGCGATGATTTCCCGGCCCGCCTCGGCGTTGGTGCCGTCGAGGCGCAGCACGATGGGGGACGAGATGTCCACCCGGCCGAGCGCCTCGAGGACCCCGTTCGCCACCTCGTCGACCCTGGTGATCCCGCCGAAGATGTTCACGAAGATCGAGCGTACGGCGGGATCGGAGTTGATGACCTCCAGCGCCGCGGCCATGACGTCGGCGTTGGCCCCGCCCCCGATGTCGAGGAAGTTGGCCGCAGAGCCCCCGCACTGGTTGACCACGTCGAGTGTGCTCATGGCCAATCCGGCCCCGTTGGCGATGATCCCGACCGAACCGTCGAGGCCGATGTAGTTGAGCCCCCGTTCCTTGGCCCGCATCTCACGCTCGTCCTCGACCTCCCCGACGGCGAACTCCTCCCATTCCGGATGACGGAACGCGGCGTTGTCGTCGAGGGTGACCTTCGCATCGAGGGCGTGCACCCGGCCCTCGGGGGTCAGGATGAGCGGGTTGATCTCGGCCAGATCGCAGTCGCCCTCGGTGTAGCACGCATACAGCTTCACCAGTAGGACCGCGGCCTGCTCGCGGGCCGCCTCGTCGAGGCCGGCCCGGTCGACCCATCGGCGGGCCTCCTCGGGGCCCAACCCGTCGACGGGGTCGATGTGGACCGTAGCGATGGCGTCGGGGTTGGTGACCGCCACCTCCTCGATCTCGACGCCCCCCTCGGCCGAAAGCATCCCGAGGTGGTTCTTGGCGCGACGGTCGAGGGTGAAGCTGGCGTAGTACTCGCGGGCGATGTCCGACGCGTGTTCGATCCACAGGCGCTTGACCACATGCCCCTTGATGTCCAGCCCGAGGATGTTGCCGGCGTGGGTGCGAACCTCCCCGGCGTCGGCGGCCAGCTTGACCCCACCCGCCTTCCCACGACCGCCCACCTTGACCTGCGCCTTGATCACCACCGGGTAGCCCGACGCCTCGGCCTGGGCGACCGCCTCCTCCACCGTGTCGGCCACCCCGCCCTTGGAGATGGGGATGCCGAAACGGGCGAAGTACTGCTTACCCTGATACTCGAAGAGATCCACAGGATCCGTTTCCTCTCTGTACGCTCGTTGCTACTTTCGCTGCCGTTGCGGACGTTCGCTGCGATTCTGTCTACGGCTCTTGGCTTGTGGCCCGGCCGGTGTCTTGAGGGAACCGGGGACACCGCTACCGGATGGGGTTACCGGCGGCATCGGGTCGATTCGCCCCCCGGCGGGCCCGGGCCGCTCCGGCGGCGATCGCTTCGCCCGAGGAGCCTGTCAAATGGGGGAAAACCCGGGCAAATTCGGGTCAGGCGCCGACCCCGCTCTCTCGCTCGTCGAGGGCGTGGCCCAACCAGGCCCCGATGGTCGGCAACGGGGCACCGGGGGTGAAGACCTCGGCCACGCCGAGATCCTTGAGCACAGGGATGTCGTCCTCGGGGATGATCCCGCCCACCAGGACCAGCACGTCACCCCGGCCGTGCTGGCGGAGCCCGTCGATGACCCGGGGCACCAGCGTCAGGTGGGCCCCGGACAGCAGTGACAGCCCGACGGCGTCGGCGTCCTCTTGGATGACCGCCTGGACCACCTGTTCGGCAGTCTGATGGAGGCCCGTGTAGATCACCTCGAAGCCGGCGTCGCGCAGCGCCCTGGCGATGACTTTCGCCCCCCGGTCGTGCCCGTCGAGCCCCGGTTTGGCCACGACCACACGGTACGGGCGTTTCACGGACGCAGATACTAACCCTGAGGGGTCGCCGGGCTCGCCGGCTGCGGCCCGGGCCGCGAGCCGGGTTTGGCAGAATGACCCTCGTGATTCCGACCGGCGGCACCGGCATCTGGAGCGCCGGCCTGCGGTATGGGGATCCGGCTGAGGCCGCGGACGCCGCGGCCGAGCTCGAGGAGCTCGGCTACACCGCGCTCTGGCTACCCGATGTCGGGGGTGACGTGTTCGCCGTGGTCGGACGACTTATGGCGGCGACCGTGACGGCCACCATCGCCACCGGGATCCTCAACCTCTGGATGCACACGGCGGCGGAGACGGCGGAGGCCCACGCCCGCCTCACCTCGGAGCACGGTGACCGGTTCCTCCTCGGGATCGGCGTCAGCCATCGGGCCCTCATCGACGCCGGGGGTGAGCGGCGTTACCAGAGACCCCTGGCGGCCATGGCCGCCTTTCTGGACGGCCTCGACGCCGCACCGACGCCGGTGGACAGGTCGAGGCGTGTCCTGGCGGCCCTGGGTCCGAAGATGTTGGCGCTGGCCCGAGACCGTTCCGCCGGTGCCCACCCGTACAACGTGACCCCGGAGCACACCGCGAAGACCCGGGAGGCACTCGGTCCCACCGGGCTCGTCCTGCCGGAGCAGGCTGTCACCCTGACGACGGATCCCGGAGCGGCGCGGCGCATCGGTCGAGAGCATCT
>DASZIO010000034.1:0-104628 GCA_035949055.1 Acidimicrobiales bacterium | reverse complement strand
AGGACGATGGTCAGACCCTTACTCCAGTCCATCCCGTGGATGACCGGCATCAGACCGTTCATGTCTTCGCCCGTAATGGTGATGGCCCATCCGGGTACCTGTGGCTTCTGCAGGAAGGCAGAGCCGTAGAGAAGAACGTTGTTTCCTCCGCGGAGAGCGCTGATGGCAGCCAGGTAGTGCTGAGTCCGTTCGTTCAGCCAGGCGATCTGAGCTGCCTGATCAGGAGCCCTTCCATTGAACTCAGCTAGGACTTCGTCCCAAGTCGCCATTCCTCGGCGTGGGATTCAGTGCGCGACCGACCGCGGCTGGAGGTCCAGCAGCTCCCGGGCGTCACGCATGTTCAACGTATCGTCGGCCCACCAACTGGACGCCAGCCCAGTCAAATCGGTCAGTCTGGCCGTGGCGAGGTAGTTACTGTAGAGCGCTTCGGCATTCGCCAACGCGTCTTGGAACCGTTCTTCCTGCTCATCTGCCATGCTGACCCCCGCTCAAGCCTCCCAAGCAGCTATGCCATGACCCTAGTCGGGTATGGCGCGCCCGGATGATCGCCCGTGACTGCGGGCGCGACGGTGATCGGTCTGATGCGGGCGCGATCCGGGCGCGAACGGGTCGGCGGTAGGTGGCGCGAGCTGGCAGCAACGGACAATAAATGTCCAGGGGAGAGAAGCGGAGTGTGATCGTCCAGTTCAGAAAGGTGCCCAAATACACCCATCAGTTTGGGTACCCAGCTATCCCTGAGCATCTGCTCCACCACGCTATGAGGTCTACCGACCTCGTAGCGAGTCAAATCAAATCCGCTGAAAACGACATCAGTATCGTGTCCTTCATGGCAGGACGCAGCACGTTTGGGAACTCTCGACAGCTTGCATCGAAGCGCTGGCAGGCGTCCTACTGGCATGAGGGCGTACGGCATCTCGCCCCAAATCCATTTCCAAGCAAAGCGGATGCGGATGCCTTTTTGGCGGAGGCATTGACTGCCATTCGCGGCGGTGAATGGATTGATCCCTCCGCAGGCAAAATCCCCTTTCGGGAGTACGCCGACAAATGGCGAGCCATCCAGGTTCATCGATCGTCGACGGCCGCCCAGATTGAAGCTCACCTCCGTAATCACGTCTATCCAAGAATCGGTGATCGGAAGATGGCGTCGGTTCGCAAATCCGATGTTCAGGCACTCGTAAGGTATCTGTCGAGCGACGATGGTGACCACAAACCGCTCGCGCCATCGACGGTTGAAGTCGTCCACACGTGGGTTGCAACGATCTTTGCGGCGGCAGTTGACGATGGGATCATTCCCCGTACTCCGTGCACGAAGATCAAGCTCCCCTCAGTGGACCACAAGCGAGTCGAACCGCTCTCCGTTGAAACGGTGTGGAGCCTCGTCAACGGCATTTCTGACCGGTACCGAGCCCTTGTGGTTCTGGGTGCCGGAACGGGTGTTCGTATCTCGGAGGGGTTGGGACTCACCAACGATCGGGTGGATTGGTTGCGTCGGATGGTAAGGATCGACCGACAACTGCTGCGTGTGGGTCAGGAGGACAAACCCCTATTCGGCCCCCTGAAGGACAAGAGCAATCGACCGAGGACGATCCCTTTGCCGGACGTCGTTGTAGATGAGCTGTCCGCCCATGTAGCCCGTTTCGGTCTGGGACCCGAAGGCCTCATCTTCACCGGACCGAGAGGAGGGCCTATACGGAGAACGACATTTTCGGACACCTGGCGGAGTGTGGCCGAGCCGCTGGGTATCCCCTCGGGCGAGGGTTTCCACCAGCTTCGGCACTTTTACGCCAGCCTTCTAATCCACAGCGGACAGTCGGTGAAGACGATCCAGGAGTACCTGGGACACCAGTCGGCCGTCCTCACGCTTGATACCTACGGGCATCTCTGGCCTGAGGGGGAGGAGCTGACCCGAGACGCTGTGGACGATGCGTTCAGCCCTCTTCGCGCACGAATCGCGCACAAATCGAGCACCGCCGCTCCATAATCCCAGCTCAGACGGTTGGTGACGGTGAGCCGACCTATAGGCGGGATTCTGTCCACCCTCTTGCGAGGGCTGGGTGGCCATCCATCTGAGCGGTCTACCTGGAGGTCGCGTCGCCGAAACGACGCGGGACGGGCCGTCCGTCCCCCGTTTTGACCTTGCTCCGGGTGGGGTTTACCGAGCCGACCGGGTCGCCCCGGTCGCTGGTGCGCTCTTACCGCACCGTTTCACCCTTACCTGTGTGTGGCCCGAAGGCCACGCCATCGGCGGTCTCTTTTCTGTGGCACTGTCCTGCAGGTCGCCCTGACTGGCCGTTAGCCAGCACCCTGCCCTGTGGAGTCCCGACCTTCCTCGACCCGCGGAACGGGGCAAAAGACCTCGTCCGAGCGGGCCGCGGCCACCCGGCCGGCTCACCGTCGACTCCATGGTCCCACAGTCGGGTGGCCGGGGGTCTGGGCCTCGGGGAGACTGCCGTGACCATGCCGGTCACAGGCCCGCTCTAACCTTGCGCCGTGCCGTTGAGTAGACCCCGACCACCGACCGGGACGCTCGTCCAGGATCAGGACACTCTGTCCATCCGGGACGTCTACCGCCGAATCGATCGGGCGCTGCGTGGCGCCCTTCCCGGCGAGGTCTGGATTTCCGGTGAGGTGCGGTCCCTCACGGTGAGTTCCAAGGGTCTCTGCTACATCGACCTGGTCGACCCGCTGCATGCCCGGGATAATTCCTCGCCCGTGCTGAAGGTGGTCTGCTGGTCCCGCCGATGGTCCGTGGTCAGGTCCACGCTGTCGCGGCTCGGGATCATGCTGGAGACGGGCATGGCCGTCCGGGTGAGAGGTGCGGTCCAGCTCTACCAGCCTCGCGGCGAGATCAGCCTGGTCCTCTCCGAACTGGACACCGACGCCTTGGTCGGCAAGGTGGCCGCCGAGCGCGCCCGGTTGATCAGGGCGCTGGTGGAGGAGGACCTCTTCGAGCGGAATCGTCGGCTCGCGGTCCCATCTGTCCCGCTGCGAGTCGGTCTCGTGGCCAGCCCGGGAACCGAGGGCTATCGCGATTTCATGGGTTGCCTCGAAGCGTCCGGCATGGCCTTCTCCGTCCAGGCCATACCGACCCAGGTCCAGGGCCGGACGGCGGCAAGGTCGGTGGCGTTGGCGCTCCGCCGGCTGCAGGGAGGTGGCTGCGATCTGATCGCCGTGGTCCGCGGCGGCGGGTCGAAGGCCGACTTGGCCATCTTCGACGCCGAACCGGTGGCCCGGGCCATCGCCCTGTGCACCAAACCTGTCTGGACCGGTATCGGCCACACCGGGGACGAGTCGGTGGCCGATCAGGTGGCCAACCGGACCTTCATCACGCCCACCGAGTGCGGCCAGGAGCTGGCCCGCCAGGTCACGAGCTTCTGGCGGTCGCACTTGGACGGGGCTTCGCAGATCCGTCGTCTGGCCGCGGAGCAGATGGCGAGGTCCGAGCGAGGCCTCGATCGCCACCGGCACCGCGTGATCGTCGGGGCCGGTTCTCAGCTCGGACGGCACTCGGATCGGCTTGCCCACCGCACGCTGGCCCTGCGCGGCTCCGCCAAGGGTGCCGTCGATACGCACCAGCACCGGCTGGAGGTCGGAGGCGCCGCCCTGACTCGCGCGGCCCGCCGCTCGCTCGCAGCGGAGGAGACCGCGGTGGAGTCCCGAGCCGAGCGGATGGTCGCGTCGAGTGATCGGTTGTTGCGGTCCGAGGACCTACGCTCCGCCCAATGGCGGCGATTGCTCGGAGCCTACGACTTTCAGCGCCAGCTCGACCGAGGCTACTCGGTTACCCGCGACGCGACCGGCCGGGTGGTTCGATCGGCTGCCGCCTTGTCGACCGGGTCCAGGCTGCTCACCGAGTTGGCCGAGGGCACAGCCGGTTCCACCGTGACCGACACGTCGGCTGGCGACAGCCCGGCCACGACGGTCTCCGGCGCAAGCGAGCGCGGCGGCCGCGCCGATCGTCGGCCCGGAAGCCCCACCCGAGGATCAGAAGGGAAGCTGTGATGGCGACGACCGGTGGCAATTCGTCGAACGAAGCCGGAGGTACCGCGCTCCCTGATGTGGCATCGCTCAGCTATGCGAACGCGGGGGCGGAGCTCGACGCCATCATCGACGAGTTCGAGACCGGCGTCGTCGATGTGGATCGTCTGGTCGACCAGCTCGAGCGGGCCACCGATATCGTCGATGAGCTCGACCGCCGGCTCCGACGTACCCGGATGCGAGTCGAGGAGCTGGTGCCCCGGCTGGAGGCGATCGGGAAGGGCGAACCGACCGGAGGGGACGGCCCCGACCGCGGCGCCGACGGGCCTGCCGACGGGGAGGGTGCGGACGGGCGCGCCGCCGGCGAGACCTCACCGGGTCTGTTCTGACCGGCCGGTCGGCAACCCTGCCTCAGTGGATGTTTCGCTCCCGGTCACCCCAGTAGGGCTGGCGGAGCTCGCGTTTGAGGACCTTGCCCGACGGGTTGCGGGGGAGGGACTCGACGAAGTCGATCGAGGTGGGGCACTTGTAATGGGCCAGCCGGGCCCGGCTGGCCGCCAGGATGTCGGCGGCCAGCGCCTCATCGTCGTCGTCGGCGCCGGCCGAAGGGACCACGATGGCCTTGACCGTCTCCCCCCACCTTTCATCCGGCACGCCGATGACGGCTGCGTCCGCCACTCCGGGGTGGGCGATTAACGCGTTCTCGACCTCCGCCGGGTAGATGTTCTCCCCACCCGAGACGATCATGTCCTTGATGCGGTCGTGGAGGAAGAGATAGCCCTCCGCATCGAGCCATCCCGCGTCCCCGGTGCGGAACCAACCGTCGTCGGAGAGCACGGCGGCCGTCTCGGCCTGGCGGTTCCAGTAGCCGAGCATGTTCTGGTTGGAGCGGGTCCAGACCTCACCGACCTCGCCGACTGGCAGGTCAGCCCCGGTCTCGGTGTCGACGATGCGCAGGCCGACGTGGTCGAACGGGCGCCCGGCGGAGCGCAGCAGCCGCGAGCGCGGTCCGCTCGGGTCGTGCTCGTCGGGCATCAGCGAGGTGATGGCCCCCGAGGTCTCGGTCAGGCCGTACACCTGGGCGAAATCGCAGCCGAGCGCCTCCATCGACCGCACCAGTACGTCCTCGCTGATGGGTGAGGCGCCATAGAACACCGTGCGTAGGGAGCTCAGGTCGGTGGTGGTCAACTCCGGAGCCGACAGCAAGAGCATCAGGACGGCCGGGACGATGAAGGTCTCGGTGACCCGGTACCGCTCGATGAGACCGAGCACATTCGCTGGGTCGATGTCGCGCACGATGACCGAGTGGCCGCCTCGGGACATGCCCGAAAGGGCCCATCCGGTTCCACCGATGTGAAAGAGCGGCATGGCCACCAGCGAGATCGTGTCGCTCCCGATGTGGAAGACCCGGTCCGCCTCGGTGAGGATGCACGAGAAATTCCTGCCGCAGATCATGACTCCCTTGGGCAGCCCGGTCGTTCCCGAGGTGTAGAGCTGGGTGACCACGTCGTCGGGACCGGGCTCGAAGCCGGGATCCTCCGCCCCGGTGGTGTCACCGCCGTCGCGCCACTCGGGGAGATCGTCGAGCGGGACCCAGGTCCGGACACAGCTGTTCGTCGGGGCGAGCTCTTTGACCGCGGCGGCGTAGTCGGAGCCGTAGAAGAGGACGGCCGCGCCGGCATCCTCGAGGATGGCCCCCATCTCGGACGGTGCCAGCCGCCAGTTCACGGCCACGGTGACCGCGCCGAGCAGGGCACATCCGAAGAAGACCTCGAAGTATTCGATCCCGTTGCGGTCGAGGAATGCGACCCGGTCGCCGACCCCGACCCCGTCGGCGGCCAGGGCCCGGCTGACCCGCATGGCCCGTTGGTAGACCTCCCCCCACGACAGGGTGATCGGACCGAGGGTCAGCATCGGCGCGTCGGGGGTCCGGGCCGCCCAGGTACGCAGCATGCCCGTCACCGTCCGGAGCTCGATCTGGTCGGAGCGCCCCATTGCCTCGGTCATCGACCCCCTCCTCGCTCTCGCCGGGGTAGGCCCACAGTGCCCCCTCGGTGCGGCCGGGCATGGCAGGGGCACTGTAGATCCGATCGCGGTGCCAGAGCTCGTACCGGCCGGGTTTCTCACCCGCTGGCTCGACCCGTTGGCCGGTGGTCTCCCGATCCCCGTATGGTGTCCCGGTGGCCGAGCCCGACTTGCCAGCTAGCGACGGCGCCGCTACCGACCGCCTCTATTTCCGCCAGCTGCTGGCCGGCCGGGACTTCGCCACGGGCGACCAGCTGGCCGAGCAGATGGTCAACTTCGTCTACCTGGTCGGGGACCGGGCCACCGGGGAGGCGGTGATCGTCGACCCCGCCTACGGCGTGGACGAACTCCTCGAGATGATCCGGGCCGACGGCATGCGTTGTGTCGGGGCCCTCGCCACCCACTTTCACCCCGACCACGTCGGAGGCGACATGATGGGTTGGAGCATCGAGGGCATCACCCGTCTGATCGAGGTGAGCCAGACGCCGGTCCACGTACAGCAGGACGAGGCACCTTGGGTGGTGCGATCCACCGGAGTGGGTGCGGGTGAGCTGGTCACCCACCGCAGCGGGGACGTGCTCCAGGTCGGTGCCATCCCGATCACCATGGTCCACACGCCCGGCCACACCCCGGGCAGCCAGTGTTTCCTGGTGGACGGCCGCCTGGTCGCCGGTGACACCTTGTTCCTCGACGGTTGTGGCCGGACGGACCTACCCGGTGGTGATCCCGAGGCGATGTACGAATCGCTCACCACCCGCCTGGCCCGAGTGCCTGACGACACCGTGCTCTACCCCGGGCACCTGTACTCACCGGAGCCTTCGGCCACCATGGGCCGCACCCGTGCCAACAATTATGTCTTTCGCCTCCGCACGCCCGAACAGTGGATGACCATGTTCGGCCGGTGAGCCAGCCCCTCCCGACCGACTCCACCATCGTGATCGTGGGAGCCTCCTTGGCCGGCCTGCGGGCGGCGGAGGAGGTCCGCCACCTCGGCCACCGCGGGCGGGTGGTCATCGTGGGTGACGAGCGCCACCCACCCTACGACCGACCTCCACTGTCGAAGCAGCTGCTCGCCGGGGTGTGGGACGTCCCGCGCATCCACCACCATGCTCCCGACAAGCTCGACACCCTCGGACTCGAGCTTCTCCTCGGCGTACGGGCCGTCTCGCTCGACACCGAGACGCAACTCGTGGTCTGCGACGACGAGCGCCGCCTCCACTACGACGGCCTGATCGTCGCCACCGGAGCAACCCCGCGGACACTGCCCGGCACCGCCGGCATGCCCGGGGTGCGCACCCTGCGCACCCTCGACGACTGCCTCGCCATCCGCGCCCAGCTCGAGTCGGTCGGTGCTGGGGCGCGTCTCGTGATCATCGGGGCCGGGTTCATCGGCTCGGAGGTGGCCGCCACCGGCCACGGGCTCGGAGCCCGGGTCACCGTGGTGGAGGCACTGCCGACGCCCCTCGAGCGGGTGCTGGGCGAGGCCATGGGGGAGGCCTGTGCCGGGCTGCACCGGTCGGCCGGCGTGTCGCTCAGGACCGGCGTCGAAGTGAAGCGGCTGACCTCGCATCCGGGCGAGCCCACCCCCGTGTTGGTGCACCTGGCCGACGGGTCCGCCCTGGAGGCAGACCTGGTGGTGGTGGGCATCGGGGTGGTGCCCGAGGTGGCATGGCTGGAGGGATCGGGTCTCACCATCGACGACGGTGTGGTCTGCGACGAGAGCCTGTTCGCCGCCGACGCGGTGATGGCGGCCGGGGACCTGGCCCGCTGGCACCACCGCTCCTCGGGTAGACCGATCCGCCTCGAGCACTGGACCAATGCCGCCGAAGGCGGCGCCCGCGCCGCGCGCAATCTGGTGGCCGGGACGACCGGGGCCGAGCCCTACGATCCCGTCCCCTTCTTCTGGTCCGACCAGTACCAGACCAAGATCCAGGTGCTCGGCCTGACCGGGCCGGACGACCATGTGGTGGTTGTCGCGGGTTCGCCGGAGGAGGGCAAGTTGGTGGCGCTCTACCGGCGAGCCGACCGGCTCCAGGGGGTGCTGGCCTTCAACCAGGCGCGTCGGCTCATGGCCTACCGTCCTCTGCTTGCCGCCGGGGCCTCGTTCGACGAGGCCCTGGCCGTGGCGCGGTCGGCCTCGTGAGGCGGTCCACCCTGGCCGGGCCCGGGGCGGCGCCGGGACGTGGCGAACCGCCGGCTGAAGGCCAGGGCGTCGGCCATCTCGGCGGCCGAAGGCTCGATCCCGCCGTAGGTGTACCGCTCGACCAGCCCTGAGACGGCCGACAGCCCGTTGCGATTCCGGGGATCGGCTTCCGCCAGCCGTGCCGCCCAGGCGGACAGGGTCTCGTCCATCCGCCGGTGCAGGCCGTATCGCCGTCCCCCCCGCTCGAGGTCGGCGGCAACCTGATGGGCCCAGGTGGGCGGCCTCCGCCGGCGGTGCCGGACGAGCGCCGACGCGGCGCCCGCCACGGCGATCACGATGGCGATCGGCACCCATGGGAGGCGCACCAAGGCATGGCCGGCGCTCCGGGCGAGGACCGAGCCGGGCGTGGGGTTGGTCAACGGCACCTGGGCGGTCGGGTCGAAGTTCTGCCACCCGTAGCCCGGGAACCACACCTGCACCCAGGCATGGGCGTCCTTGGCCTGGACGTCGTAGAGATCGGTGATGGGGTTGTACGACCCCGGGACGTAGCCCACCGTCTCCCGGGCGGCGATGCCGAGGGACCGGAGCATGACCACCGTGGCGGTGGAGATCTGTTCGCAGAAGCCCCGCCTGGTTCCGAAGAGAAAGGTGTTCACCGCGTCGGCGCCGGGGGCGAGCGGCGGGATGTCGGTGGTGTAGGTGACGTGCGCCGACATCCAGCCCTCGATGGCCGCCACCTTGTCGTAGGCGTCACTCCCGGCGTCGCTCGGGGTGCCGATGCCCGCGGTGATCTGGCGGGCCAACGTGGCCACCCTGGGATAGGGATGCGGGAGCTGGAGGTAGCGGGTCTGCTGGTCGGTCTTGAGCGCCTCGGTGGTCGGCGCCGCGGTGGACAGCCGCAGCTGCGCGGCGCTCGCCGTGGTATCGGCCGACACCACGGTGTAGACCGTGCCCGCCCCCATCGACGTGGCGGAGACGAGGGTGCCGTCGCCGGTGAGGAAGAGGTAGCGAGACTGGATATAGACGCGCTGCGCGTCGTCAGCATGGAAGACCAGGTTCGGACCCGATTGAGCCAGGTAGAAGGTCTGCACGTCCGTGCTGTCGTCGGCCCGGTCGGCGATCTGGTCGGGGGCCAGGGGGATGTCGAACGGCGAGCCGAATTGCAGCTTGTCGACCCTCGGACCGCTGGCCGGTTCGGCCGACTGGACCCAGCTCTGACCGTCCCACCGGTCATAGGTCTGACCCACCCAGAAGCTCGGGCGGCTGGCCCGCACCCGCATGACCACCTCGTTCCCGAGCGAGCCGCGGATCCCGGTGTCGAGGGACCGGGCGAAACCCAGGAACCCGCCGACGCCGATTCGGCCGTCGGCGCTGGCCGCGTGGGCCGGCAGCGAACCGGCACCGTCGGTGAGCCCGCTTGGGCTGTCCACCGACGACGAGTTGGCCGACGAGGAGGGGAACACCAGCGCCGTAGACACGTGAGGCGCCGGCAGCAGTGCCACCAGCAGGGCGGCCACCACCACGACGGCCAGTGTGGCTGCTCCGGCGGTGACCCACGGGATGCCCTGTGCCCCCGACATGGATTGCCACATGGCGAGGAGGCCGCACACCCCGCACGCGACCCAGAGCACCACGTAGACCCCGAGGGCGAGGTCGACCGACTGGGCCGCTGCCACTGCCATGAGGGCGGCCGAGCCGGCCAGCGAGTAGGCCACGTCGCGTCGGGCCGGGACGTCGAACGAGTGCGTGCACAGTACCCAGGTGAACAGCACGGCCAGCGGGGCCTCCACCGTGGCGATGTCCCCTGGGGTGGCGGAGTGCCCGGCGGTGGTGATGAACCACACGAAGCCCCCCACGGCGCAGGCGGCGAGCACCGGCTTGACCAGCTTCCATGGGTGTTCGCGTCGCCAGTAGGACAGCGCGTTCCCGACGATGGTCGCGGCCATGGCGAACAACGCCTCGGCCGCCGTCAGCTCCCGCTGGCTCCAGCAGGCCGCGATGGCCACGATCACCGCCGCGGCCGACGCCACCCGGAAGGTGACCGAGTGCTCGGCCGGCCCCGGACGGTTCGCCTGGACGATGCGCTGCCAGAGCGTCACGGGCTTCCCCGCTCGACGGTGGACGCCGGCCTGGGCGCGGGGACGGCCCGGGCCAGGCGGCGTCCGAGGTCGACACGGTCGCGGACCGCCTGCCGGAGGGGGCCGTCCGGTTCGGAGGTGCCGAGCAGCACCCGACGGCCGCGGGCCAGGTGGACGCCGATGACCGCCATGGCCCGCTCGGCGATGGCCTCCGCCTCGACCGGGTCGTCGGGCAGCACTAGGTCGATGATGATCGGGTCGTCGGTCTGGCGCTCTTTCTCGCGCACCATGAGCGAGCCGACGTGCGACGTGGCCGGCCAGTGGACCGCACCCCGGGTGTCCCCGGACTCATAGGGGCGCACTCCCCGGGGCTCACCTACGCCGGCCGGCACCCGGGTCACGGCCTCACCCACCAACGCGTCGGCCACCGTCGGGACCGGTCCGGTTTCCCCGGGCTTCGGGGCGACGTGGAAGGGGCGCGTCAGGACCACCTCGACCTCTCTGGCCCACCACAGCAGGCCGAACGGGGCGCATGAGGCGAGTTCGACCACGGCGGTGCGGAGCACCCCCCGATGGTCGGGCGTGACCGTCACCTCGACGGTCCGGGGCCCCCGTACCGGCCCGACGGCGCGGGCCGGCGCCCCGGCCGGGTGGCGGGGCGTGATCCGGATCGGCCCGCTGGCCGCCAGGCGCAGGGTGGCCGGCCGACCGGTCTGGCCGTCGGACGGGGACGACGTACAGGTCACCGAGGCCCGGCGGGCCGGCACTGCGGGGGCCATCAGGCCCACGGCCAGCACCGCGGCCATCAGCGCGCCGACCGCCTGGATCCAGCCCGAGCCGCTCGAATGGGCCACCGCCCCCCAGGCCAGGACGACCATGAGGCTGCCCGCCACCGGAGTGAACCAGGCCACCGGGTGGACAGGACGTCGGCCCGGGCCATCGGTCCGCCGGCGCCGCCGGCGCGGCGAGGTCAGGAATAACGAGCCCGAGGCCCCGGCCACCATGGCGGCCAGACCGATCAGCGTGCCGCTCACCACGACGCCCCGACCGATCGTCGCTCGAGTGAGCACCACCGCGCCTACGCCGGCGATGACTCCGGTGATACCGGCATTGACACTGCGCCGCCCGGGCGGGCGCGGGCCCGGGTGTGGCGTTCTCACGTCGTCGGAACGGGCGTCTCGCCGAGGATGCTGCCGATGAGGCTCGAGCCGCTGCTGTCCTGCCCATCGGCGACCAGGCGGTGGGAGAGGCAGGCCACCGCGACGGACTGGACGTCCTGCGGTGTGACGTAACCGCGACCGCTGAGCACGGCGAAGGCCTGTGCACTCCGGATCAGAGAGATGCCGGCCCGCGGGCTGGCCCCGAGGCGCACCGTGCCGGCCTGCCGGGTGGCCCGGACCAAGGACACGGCGTAGTTCGCCACCGCCGGGACGACCCGCGCCGACGCGGTGGACCGGATGACCCGGGCCCATTGGACGGGATCCGACACCGGTACCAGGTTGTCGAGGGCGTACCGGCCGCCCTGGTGGAGCACGAGCCGCGCCTCCACCTCGGGGTCGGGGTAGCCGATGGCCGTCGACAGCCCGAATCGGTCGAGCTGGCTCTCCACCAACGGGTAGGTGCCGAGCTGTCCTACCGGGTTCTGGGTGCCGATGACCAGATGGGGTCGCGGCAGGGGCCACGACTCGCCGTCCACCGTCACCTGCTGCTCCTCCATGGCCTCGAGCAGCGCCGACTGGGTCCGGGGTGGTGTGCGGTTGAGCTCGTCGAGCAGGACGACGTGGGCGAATACGGGGCCCGGCCGGAAATCCCAGGTGCCGGTGTCGGGGGAGAACACGGTCACGCCGGTCACATCGGAGGGAAGGAGGTCCGGGTGTCCCTGCACCCTCGACAATTGGACGCCGAGCGCGGTGGCGAGGGCCCGGGCGAGGACGGTCTTGCCCACGCCGGGGACGTCCTCGATGAGGAGGTGGCTGCCGGACATGGCCGCCACGACCGCCACGGTCACCGCCCGCGGCGTGCCGAGGAGCACTGCCGACAGCGCGTCGTACACCCCTCTCGCCACGGCCACGGCCTCGTCGATCTCGGCGACGGCTACGGGCGGCCGCGCCGCTGTGGACGGATCGGTTCCGACCGCCCCGATGTCCGTGCCCGTGCTCATGCCTACCCCTGCTTCCCTGCACTCGCTCGTCCGGCCGGTGCCGTCGCCGAAGGTGGTACCGGTCCCACCCTAGGCGGTGCCGGCGCGTCGGTACAATGCCTCGGGCTGGGAAAACGTCTCCTCCGACCCGCCGCCGGCCGGCTCAGAAGTCGAGGGCGGAGAGCTCGGGAACCGTTCGTTCGGACCGGCTCCGGGCGTCGAGCCAACGGGACCGCCGGGCCGCTCTCTCGCCCTCAGCCCCCTCGGGCTCTAGCACCTCCCGCGGGGACCAGGCCGCGGCCACCTCGTCCTCGCCGGCCCAGGTGCCGACGGCCATGCCGGCGAGGTAAGCGGCGCCGAGAGTGGTCGCCTCCAGTACGGGGGCGATCTCGATGGTCCGCCCGCACGCCTCGGTGAGCGCTCGGGTGAAGACCGGGTTGGCTGACATCCCGCCGTCGATGCGGAGGGCGCCGACGGTGAGGCCCGAATCGGACTCGGCGGCCTCGAGGAGGTCGGCACCCCGGTGGGCGACGCCTTCGAGCACGGCCCGCACGAGGGCGGGCCGACCGGTTCCGCGGGTGATACCGGTGAAGGTCCCCCTGGCCCCGAAGTCCCAAACCGGTGTGCCCAGTCCGAGCAGGGCAGGAACGAACCAGACGTCGTCGGTGCCATCGCACTGGCCGGCCACTTCGGCCGACGCCGCGGCGGAGTCGATGATGGCCAGATCGTCACGCAGCCATTCGACGCATGTCCCGGCCGACAGCATGATGGCCTCGACGCCCCACGTTGGCCGCGAGTTGCGTTGCCAGGCGATGATGGGGATGGTCCCGGCCGGTCCCCGGGCTGGGTGGGGCGGTCGCTCGGCACCGATGCACTGGTCGAGCATCCCCCCCGTGCCGAAGGTCGCCTTGGCCTGTCCGGGCCGGGTGCACCCTTGCCCGATGAGCGACGCCTGTTGGTCGCCGGCCATCCCGGCGATGGGCGGGCAGCCGGTGAGGCTGGTGGCCAGGCCCACCACGCCTGACGAGTCGACGATGGCGGGGAGGAGCGCGGCGGGAATGCGGAGGGCGTCGAGCAGTCGCGGATCCCATCCCGAGCCGTCCCCGCGCAGCAGACCGGTCACCCCGGCATTCGAGGCGTCCGTGACGTGGAGGTGCCGGTCGGAGAGGGTCCAAGCCACCCAGGTGTCGACCGTCCCGAAGGCGAGCTCGCCGCGTTCAGAGCGGGACCGGTCCGGGTCGGCCGAATCGAGCAGCGCGGCCAACTTGGTGGCGGACGCGTTCGGGGCGACCCGGATCCCCTGGCCCTGCAGCTCCAGGCAGGTGCCGACGGTCCGCAGGTCCTGCCAGCCGAGACCCGGACCGACCGGGAGCCCGGTGCTGCGATCCCAGACGATGGTCGAGGCGCGCTGGTTGGCGATGCCGACCGCGTCGACCGGACCGCCGTCGGCCAGGCAGCGCGACGCCACCGCCGTCACCGCGTCCGCCATGGCCACGGCGTCGAACTCCACCAGCCCGGGGAAGGGGGTGTCGGGCAGCACCGGGACCCGGTGGATGTGCTCGACGGCACTGTCGGGGCGCACCACCGCGCCGCGGACCCCGGACGTCCCGACGTCCACTACGAGGATGGTCACGGCCAGGGAACCTCGCCGAAGGAGCTCGGCAGGCCCAGCTTGCCGGGGTTGAGGATGCCGTGAGGGTCGAGCGCCTGCTTGACCGCGGCCAGTACCCCGAAGGCGGGTCCGAGAGCGCCCGGGAGGAACCGCGCCCGGTTGAGGCCGATGCCGTGATGATGGCTGATGGCTCCGCCGGTTGCCCGGGTGACCCCGGTGACCGCGTCCCACGCCTCGCGGTAGTAGTCCTCGGCCCACCGGCGGTCGGGACCCGGGTCGGCGGTCCCGTCCCCGGTGGACGGGGCGCGCCCGGCGAAGGTGAAGTAGAGGCAGGCGCCGTCGGTGTAGGCATGTGACTGGTGGGAGGAGACCATCAGGGTGCCCTCCATTCCGCCGACGGTGTCGAGGACCGACTGGTAGAGGTGTGGCAGTGCCGCCCATCGGGCCGACACTTCGACCGTGTCGACCACGATCCCGGATCGCCACAGCGGGGCCAGAGCGGACACGTCGTTCCGGTGCTCGAGCCATCGACCGACCAGCCCGACGTCGAGCGCATCGGCACCCCCGCACTCGGCGTCGACGATGGCCAGGGTGGCACCGACCAGTCCGGGATCGGCCTCGTCTAGGACGATGAGGATGCAGGTGTCGGGGCGGTCGAACGACCGGCCCGACTCGGTCTCGTCGTAGAGGCGGAGCACCGCCGGTGTCGCGCCGCGGCGGAGGATCCGACGGCAGGCGTCCAACCCGGACGCGAACGACGCGAAGCCGAACGCCCGGCGGCCCTCGCCCCCTGGCACCGGGTGGACCCGGAACCGACCTTCGGTGATGACCCCGAGCGTGCCTTCGCTACCCACGAACAGCTGGGTCAGATCGGGCCCGGTGGCCGAGCGTGGCCCCCGCCCCCCGGTCCTGACCACCCTTCCGTCGGCCAGCACGACCTCGAGGCCGATGACCATGTCCTCGATCTTCCCGTAGCGGTTGGAGTACTGGCCGGCACCGCGGCAGGCCAGCCAGCCGCCCACCGTCGACAGATCCATCGACTGGGGCCAGTGGCCCAGGGTGAGGTCGTTCGCCTCCCGGAGGGAGGCCTCGACGTCGGGGCCGAAGGTCCCGGCCCGGATGTCGGCGGTCAACGACTCGGGGTCGACGGCGGCCACACCGGCCAGGCCGCAGAGGTCGAGCGCCACCCCGCCGAAGAGGGGCACCGACGCGCCGCAGACTCCGCTCCTCCCGCCGGCCGCGGTGACCGGCACCCGGGACCGGTGGCACAGGTCGAGGACCGCCGCCACCTGGGCGGTGTCGGCCGGCCGGGCTACCACTCCCGGTCGGGCCGGGACCTCCCCGTCCACGGCCCAGCCGATGGCCAGCGGCCACCAGTCGCGGCCGGCCTCGGCGCGGTCGGTGTCCGCCTCGCTGACCTCGGCACAGACGTCCGCGAGCGACCGGCGCAGCTCCGGGCTGACCGCCACCCGGTGGCCCCGCAGATGATCGGCGATGGCGGCCGGTGGTGCGCCGATCGAGGTCACCGGCGTCGGTGTGGTCACCGGCTGTCCGTCGAGGGTTCGGTGGCCAGCGCGGCACCGGAGGCAGGCCCGGCGTCGGGGTTGAGCCCGGCCCGGGCCAGGGTGGCGCGGACCCCGCGGGCGTAGGCCTCCGCCTCCGCCCCGATGCGAGCGGGATCCCACCCGAGCTCGGGGCCGATGAGGCCGGCCACCCGCGCAGCGGCGGCGGCGGTGGCGCGGGCATCCCGGAGCGACGCCCGCGTGCGCCGGTCGAGTACGTCGGCGAGCGAGCGCGCCATCTCCTCCTGCACTGCGTAGACGGCCTCGGCGGCAAGGTAGTGGAGGCCGGGGACGAGTGGCTCGAGCAGGTCGGGCCGTCCGTCGGCCACCGCCAGCACCGCAGGGGTCTCGGCCCCGTAGCGCCCGGCCAGGTGGGTGGCGACCACAGCGGCCAGGTCGGTGGGCGGGGCACGGCCGTCGTCGACCGTCCCGCCGGCCCGGGCGGTGGCGTGCTCGGCCCGGCCGGCCCCGCGGAGCCGGAGGGACTTCGTGGCGCAGGGAACCGCCGGCCACCCGATGACCTTGAGGGCGGCGTCCACCGCGTCCTGGGCCATCTTCCGGTAGGTGGTGAGCTTCCCGCCGGTGATGGTGACCAGGCCGGGGGTGGAGGTGTCGACCGTGTGGCGACGGGACAGATCGGCGGTACGCGCGCTCGGGGCCTGCTTCCCCGCGACCGGCGCGAGCAGCGGGCGCAGCCCGGCCCACAGGCCGGTGATGTCCTCCCGGGTGATGGGCCGGGTGGTCACGGCGTTGGCTGCAGCGAGCAGGTAGTCGACGTCCGCCGGCAGGCAGGCCGGATCCTCCAGGCTCCCGTCCCACTGGGTGTCGGTGGTTCCGAGGTAGACCTGGTCTCCCCACGACACCACGAAGATCGAACGGCGGTCCTCCTTGACCGGGATGACGGCGGCGATGTCGCAGGGGAAGGCCTGGTTCGGCACGGTAATGTGGATGCCCTTGGCCGGTCGGATCGAGTGCGGATTGCGGCCTTCGGCCAAGGCGCGGACCTCGTCCGACCACACGCCGGTGGCGTTGACCACCACCGACGCGTGGACGGCGAACGGCACCTCTCCGACCGGTTGCACCACTGCGCCGTCCACCCTCCCGCCGGGCCCGGTGGTGAGGGCGGTCACGGCCACGTGGTTGGCTACCACGGCATGGTGGTCGAGGGCGGCCGTCCGGAGGACCGCCAGCGTGAGCCGGGCGTCGTCAGCCCGGGCGTCCCAGTAGAGGAAGCCGGCCGCCAGCTGGTCGGCCCGGAGGGTAGGCATATGGGCGAGGGCCTGCTCCCGGGACACCCGCTCGTGACGGCGACCGATGCGCATCCCCCCGGTCAGGTCATAGAGCCACAAGGCGGACCGGTAGACCCGCGCCACGCTGCGGTTGACCACCCCTTCCCGACCGAAGAGCGGGATGATGAAGGGGAGCGGCGAGACCAGGTGGGGCGCATTGTCGAGGAGGCGTTGGCGCTCGGCCAGGTTCTCGTAGACCAGCCGGTACTCGTGCTGCTGTAGGTAGCGGAGACCGCCGTGGATCATCTTGGACGACTTCGATGAGGTGCCCGAGGCGAAGTCGTCGCGTTCGACCAGGGCCGTTCGCAGGCCCCGGCTGGCGGCGTCGAGGGCCACGCCGGCCCCGGTGATCCCCCCGCCGATCACCAGCAGGTCGAACTGATCGGCGGCGAGGCGCTCGAGGCTCCGACTCCGGTGGAACCCGCCCGTCTCCGGGTCGGTCGCGCCGGCTCGGGTCTCCATGGGCAAAGACTGCCACACGCCATCGGCGGCCCTTCCTCCGTCGCCGACCGGCGGGCCGTGGGAGGGAGCGGCGGACACCGGCTCCCTCGCTTGTCAACAATGATTGTTGAAAAACAATGATTGGTGATACACTCAACCGGAGATGAAGACACCCGACGAATTGACCGAGTTGTTCCGATCGAACGGGCGCAAGGTGACCGCTCAACGGCAGTGCATCTTTCGCGTCCTGCAGGGCGATGTGACCCACCCGTCCGCCGAGGCGGTGCACGCCGCGGCCAGCCGGGAGATGGAGACCATCTCCTTGAAGACCGTCTACCAGACGCTGCACGACCTCGCCGAACTGGCGGAGATCGCCTCGCTCGACCTCGGCACCGGCATGACCCGGTTCGACCCCAATGTGAACGATCCCCACCACCACCTGGTCTGCCGGCAATGCGGTAGCGTCCGCGACCTGGTGGCCCCCTTCCCCGAATTGACCATTCCCGACAGCGCCGCTCTCGGATTCGAAGTGGGGTCGGCCGAAATCGTCTTCCGCGGACTCTGCCCCGACTGCCGGGCGCCGCAGCCACGCCGGGCGCGGGCCAAGGTCGGTTCGTGACCGGCGCAGCCACCGGCCGGTCGGGGGCCGCATCCAACTCGCGACGTTGCCACCCGACGCGCCGTCGGATGTCGACACCAGTCAGCAACTAGCCACAGCCATGAAAGGAACACCGTGCCAGCACTGAAGAACAGCAAGACCGAGGGCAACCTCAAAGAGGCTTTTGCCGGCGAGAGCCAGGCCAATCGCCGTTACCTCTACTTCGCCCAGAAGGCCGACGTGGAGGGCTACCCCGACGTGGCCGCCCTGTTCCGCTCGGTCGCCGAAGGGGAGACCGGGCACGCGTTCGGCCACTTCGACTTCCTCCGCGAGGTCGGTGACCCGGTGACCGGCGTGCCTGTCGGACCCACGGAGGCAAATCTCAAGTCCGCCATCGAGGGTGAGACCTACGAGTACACGGAGATGTACCCGGGCTTTGCCCGCACGGCTCGCGAAGAGGGGTTCGACGAGATCGCCGAGTGGCTCGAGACACTGGCTCGGGCGGAGAAGAGCCACGCCGGCCGGTTCACCGAGGGGCTCGCCTCGGTCACCTGAGGGCAGCCACGAGATGCACCAGACGACCTCCGTGACCGGTGCCGGGTCGCCCCGGGGCCGATCGATCCGTAGCGGACCCCTGCCGTGAGCGCAGCCCACGTCCTGACGCTCGACGACATCCTCGACCAGCGCGCCTACGAGCGTGAACGGGACGCGTTCCGGGCACATGTCATCGCGGTCAAGAAGCGGCGCCGGGTCAGCGTGGGTCCGGTGATCACCCTCACCTTCGAGAACCGGATGACCATGCGGTTCCAGATCCAGGAGATGGCGCGCGCCGAGCGGATGTCGACGGACGCCCAGATCCAGCATGAGCTGGACGTCTACAACCGGCTCCTCCCGGCCCGGGGGGAGTTGTCGGCCACCCTGTTCGTCGAGCTCACCGACGAGCGGGAGCTGCGGCACTGGCTACCCCGGCTGGTCGGCATCGAGCGGGCGTGCCAGCTCCGGGTCGGGGAGGTCGCCGGCGGCGGGGCCCGGTATGTGATCCCGTCGGTGCCCGAACAGGAGCACCAGGCCAACCTGACCCGGGAGGCCACCACTTCGGCCGTCCACTACGTGCGGTTCGTCCTCGACGACCAGCAGGTCGAGGCGTTCACCACCGGTCCGGTGCGGCTGGTGGTCGACCATCCCGGCTATCCCGACGGCCGGCCCGGCGTGCTCCTGGCTGACACCACCCGGGCGGAGCTCGCCGCCGACTTGGTGGGAGAAGCATAGAGCGCTCCCGCCGGTCAGCGTCCCGAGAATTCCGGTCGACGCCGATGGCGTGATGCGTCGATCCCCTCGCGGAAGTCGTCGGTCCGCATCAAGGCGAGCTGCTCGGCCCGTTCGTGGGCGATCGCCTCGGCGAACGCCTCGGCCAGCCCGGCCCGCTGCGTACGCCTGATCGCCTGCACGGCCAGCGGCGCCGATGCCGCGATCTCACCGGCCAGCGCGTGCGCTCCGGCCCGGGGATCCTCGTCCAACCCATCGCAGAGGCCGATACGAAACGCCTCGACCCCGTCGATCCGGCGCCCGGTGAGGAGCAGCTCGAGCGCACGCTGGGCGCCGACGGCCCGGGTGAGGGTGACCGAGATGCCGAAGCCGTGGTGGAGCCCGAGGCGGGCGAAGTTGGCGGAGAACCGGCTGTCCGCCGAGGCGATGCGGAAGTCCCCGGCCAGGGCCAGGCCGAGACCGCCACCCACCGCGGCTCCCTGCACAGCCGAGACCACCGGGATCGGGCCGGCCACCAGGGCCACGGCGTGGTCGTAGAGGGAATGCAGGTACTCGGGATCGGGTCCGTCCGACGATCCGAAGTCGAAGCCGGCACAGAAGTTCCGGCCCTCAGAGCACAGGACGACGGCCCGACCCCCTCCGGTGTGGGCCCAGGCGATGGCCTCGACGACATTTCCAAGCAACGGTGCGTCGAAGAAGTTGGAGGGTGGCCGGTGGACCTCGACCTCAGCGACGCGCTGATCGGTGAGCACGGCGGACACGTCACCGAACGTCTTCAACGGAGACAACCTGGCAACCCCGGGCGCCGCAGGCGCCGGTGCACAGGGTCCCGTTCAGAAGTAGGCGAGATGAACGGCGGCATCGGGCGTGTTGATGCGGAAGGCCACGCTCTCTTCGATGTAGAGCTCGAGCGAGTCACCGTCGTGGGACCGGTAGCCGACCGAGAAGTCCTCGCCCACGGTCAGCTCGAAGTCCCCGCCGCGCTGGCTCAGTACCACGGCGCCGTCGACCGCCGGTGCCCACACCACCGGCCCGCCGAGGATCTGGCGGAGGTGCTCGAAAACGGGGTAGCCGCCGTGCTCGGTGGTCTCGGTCACACCCGTGAAGCAGCGTGCCCCAAGTGCGATGGCGAACGGCCCGGCGATGCCAGCCGCCCGGAGTGCACCCACCGCGGTGGCCACGTGCTCGGGATAGCCGCTGTAGTCGTCGCTGATGGGAACGGGATCATGGGGGCTGGCGGCCACGATGCCGACGATCCCTCCCGGTCCGTAACCGTGGAAGACGACGTGGTCCTCGGCCAGTGCCGCCGTTCGGGCGGCCGTCACCACGGCGGTGAGGTCGAGGTCGGTCGCGCCGCGGTCCGCGGTGAACAGCTCCGAACGGGAGAGCGTGAACGGGCTGCGTATCTCGATGAGGGGTAGGACTGAGCGCTGTGCCACCTCGACCCTCCCGAGCGCTCCCGGGTCGAGCGGCTCGATCCGGCCGATGTCGACTGCGCCCCGGCTCCATCCGTGCGGACCGGAGAAATCGATGGTGCGCCGGCCGGCCAGCACGTGCTTGATCGAGCGGGTGGCCTCCTCCTCGACGAATGCCCAGGCCTCGTCGGTGACCGGTGCCAGCTCTCGCATCAGGTGGTTCATGGGTGGGCCCCGCTTTCGACTCGTAGGTTTCCGATCCCCAGGTCGCCCCTCGCGGCCGTCCTGGTCCGGGCCATCGGGTTCGGCGTCGGTGGTGCCAGCCGAGTGAGTGTATTGCGATCGACGTGATCGAAGGGCTGGTCGCGACCGGGGATGGCCAACACCCCCACCTGTTCGTAGGACCACGATCCGTCGGCATGCACCTGGACGTCCATGCGGTAGCTGAGCGTCCGGAAGGCCTCGTCGAGGAAGGGGTTGGACAGGACGCCGTAGACCTCGCTCCCCAGCGCCGCCTCGACACTGAACTGGGTGGCGTCGGGCTCGGCCCCGCCGGCGGCCAGCAGCACCTGTCCCCGTGGGATGCCGAGGGTGAGGGTGACGGTCCCGGTGGCCGGTTCCCACAGCCAGTAACCGACCTGGTCGTGGAAGGTCTCCGCTTCGCCGGGCTTCACGATGTGGGTGTGGTACCGGAGCCCGTAGAACAGCTGGGGGCCGTTGGTCTGACGGTCGATGGGCTGCAGTTCGATGTGCTCGACGTAGGCGTCTCGTTCCGTCCCGTCGGCGCCCGGGTGCTCGTCCTCCCCGCGGTCGCCGCGCCATACCCCGGCCAGGGCGCCGAGCGGGCCCAACCGGGAGAGGGTGTCAGGGTCGCCCTCGGCCTCGGTGTAGATGTCGTCGCCGTAGGGATTCACACCGGCCGCCTCATGCTGGTCGATCCTCCGATCGGGCATCGGTCGGGTCCGCTCCGGCCTTCTGTGGGGCGGTTGGGGACAGGGGCACGTCCGGCTCAGTGTAGGTCCGGTGTCGAATGCAGGCCGGCGCCGAATTGGCGTAGGTGGGTGCCCGATGCCTCCGGGAGGTCGTCGTATGCGTCACCGGCAAGCTACGCGACCGGTGCCGGCATCGGACCCGAGCAAGGAAGCCCGCTCACCATCGTGATCATCCTCGGCGCGGGCCACCGGGCCCGCCCCGACAGTCGCCGGCACCACGCCGCCGTGCAGCAACGAGCCACCAGAGCAGGGAGTGATCCATTGAGCACCGCATCCACGACCACCATCGTCGGCAATCTCACCCGCGACCCGGAGATCAGGTACACGCGGGAGGGACAGGCCACCACGTCGTTAGGTGTGGCGGTCAACCGCCGTTGGCAGAACCGCGAGACTAACGAGTGGGAGGAGTCGACCTCGTTCTTCGACGTCATCACCTGGCGAGACCTGGCCGAGAACGTGGCCTTGAGCCTCACCAAGGGGTTGCGCGTGGTGGTCACCGGCCGCCTCGAGCAGCGCAGCTGGGAGACCGAGGAGGGCGACCGGCGCTTCAAGGTCGAGATCGTGGCCGACGAAGTCGGGGCCGCCCTTCGCTTCGCCACCGTGGATGTGCACCGGATCGAGCGTCAGCGCGCCATCGACGACGACGCGGACAACGGGCCCGGTGCCGGGGACGCCAAAGACGATCCGCTCGGGGCCCCGGCGTGACCACCCCGACCCGAGCCGCCGCCGGACGGCCGTGACACCCGGACCCGCTGTGGGCACACCGCTGATGTGGGTCGGGTGGGGGCTGGGCATGCCCCTCTGGGCCGCAGCCGCCGCCGCCGGCGGCGTTGCCGTGGCGTTTCTCGCGCTGGCCCGCCGGGGGGGCCGACGGTACGTCCATCGCCGGCGTCCGGGCCGATGACCGGGTCAAGCGCCACTACTGCCCACCCGGTCCCGGTCCGGTTCGCCGCCACCATCCGGCTCACGAAGGGCGAAGTGTTCGACGCCTGCCAGGCCCTGGCCGACGCCGACCGCTTCCTGCTCCGGGCCGGACAGCACGAGACGGCCCGGGCCCTCGGCGACTTGTTCGAGCTCCTCGAACAGAGACTGACGGCGAGCTGAACCGGGCGCCGGGTTCAGGCGCTGTCCGGGTCGAACTCGAGGGAGAGCGAGTTCACGCAGTAGCGCTGCCCGGTCGGAGCGGGTCCGTCGGGGAACACGTGCCCGAGATGCCCACCGCACCGGGCACAGGTGATCTCGGTCCTCTTCATCCCGTAGCTGCGGTCGCGGTGTTCCTCGACGGCCCCCTCGTCCAGGGCACGGTAGAAGCTCGGCCACCCGGACCCCGATTCGAACTTGGTCCCGCTGGCAAAGAGGGCAGCACCGCAACCCGCACACCGGAACGTCCCCTCCCCGTCGACGTGAAGCAGCTCACCGGACCATGCCGGCTCGGTGCCCTTCTGTCGGAGCACGCTGTACCGCTCCGGGGAGAGAGCCTCCCGCCATTCCTGGTCGCTGCGCTCCACTCGACCACTTGTCTCCGTACCGCTCGGCTCGTTCATCTGCGCTCCTTTCTGCCGCCGGCGCCAACGACTGGCCGCCTGCGACAATCACACGCTTCTCTCAATCGAACCCCGGCTGATACCGAGCTGTTCCCCCGGCTGTGGGTGCCCGACCGGGGAGGCGGCGCCCGGGTCCTTGGACGGGCCGGGGGCGCTACACCCCGCTTTGCTAACGTCGCGTCAGATTTGGCCGGCCCGAGTACCCTCGCCGCTCCGCCCAGGTCGCCCGCCCTCGGGTCCGCATCTCGCCCGACGCACTGGACGCCACCTCCCATGGACCTTCGAGACCGACCCGAGGACCAGGCCTTTCGCCAGGAGGTGCGGTCCTGGTTGGCCGAGCACGTGGTGGGGGACTTCGCCGCCCTGGGTGGCCGCGGGGGATCCGGAGACGAGGGGTACGGGTTCGAGACCAGGTTGCAGTGGGAGAAGGTGCTGGCCGCCGGAGGCTGGACCGGCATCGGATGGCCGGTCCAGCACGGCGGGCGGGGGTTGTCCATCACTCAACAGGTGATCTTCAACGAGGAGTACGTCTTGGCCCGGGCACCGGGGCGGGTGAGCATCCTCGGGGAGGGCCTGCTCGGGCCCACTGTCATCCAGTACGGGACGCCCGAGCAGCAGGCCCGGTTCCTGCCACCCATCCTGGCGGGCACCGAGTTGTGGTGCCAGGGCTACTCCGAGCCGAACGCCGGCAGCGATCTGGCCAATGTGCAGACCAAGGCGGTGCCCGACGGCGACGAGTGGGTGGTCACGGGACAAAAGGTCTGGACGTCGCTGGCCCACCAGGCCGACTGGTGCTTCGTGCTGTGCCGCACCGAGCCGGGCTCGACCCGTCATCGCGGGCTCTCGTATCTGCTCGTCCCCGTGGACCAGCCCGGCGTGGACATCCGGCCTATCACCCAGCTCACCGGGACCTCCGAGTTCAACGAGGTCTTCTTCAACGGGGCCCGCACTCGGCGAGACCACGTGGTCGGCCCGGTCGGGGACGGGTGGAAGGTGGCGCTCGCCACCCTGGCCTACGAGCGCGGCGTGGGACTCCTTGGCCATCAGGTCTCCTTTCGCCAAGAGCTCGACCGCCTGATGGACCAGGTCCGCCGCCATGGGGGATCGTCCGATCCACTCGTCCGCCAGCATCTGGCCCGCTCCTACGCCGAGCTGGAGATCCTCCGGTTCAACACCTTGCGCAGCCTGTCCGGGTACGACGGGCCGGTCGCTCCCCCGGAGGCGTCGATCATCAAGCTGTACTGGGCCAGCTGGCACCGACGACTCGGGGAGCTGGCCATCGACCTCCGAGGCGAGCGCGGGACCGTGCTCGAGGGATTTCCCTACGAGCTCGACGACGGCCAGCGCACCTTCTTGTTCAGTCGGTCCGAGACGATCTACGGCGGGTCGAACGAGATACAGAGGAACATCATCGGCGAGCGGGTGCTCGGCCTGCCGCCCGAGCCGAAGGGGATCGCTCCATGACCGACCGTGCCGCTGACGCGCCGGATGCTACCGGCGCCCGGATCCCCCGGCCGCCGGTCGGCCACGGCCTGCTCGACGGCAAGATCGTGGTGGTCACCGCGGCGGCCGGTACCGGAATCGGGTTCGCCACCGCGCGCCGCTGCGTCGAGGAGGGGGCGACGGTGGTGATCTCCGACGCCCACCAGCGCAGGCTGGGGGACGCGGCAGATACCCTGGCCGCCCTTCCGGAGCTGGCCGGGGAACGCCCCCTGGCCGTGCCCTGCGACGTGACGCTGGAATCCGACGTGCAGCGGCTCTACGACGCCGCCACCGAGCGACATGGACGAATCGACGTGGCCGTCAACAACGCCGGGTTGGGCGGAACAGTGGACCTGGTCGACATGACCGACGAGCAGTGGTCGGCTGTGCTCGATGTCACGCTGACTGGCACGTTCCGGTGCACCCGGGCGGCGCTGTCGCGCCTGTACGCGCAGGGACTCGGTGGTGCCATCGTCAACAACGCATCGGTCCTCGGGTGGCGGGCCCAGGCCGGTCAGGCGCACTACGCCGCGGCCAAGGCCGGGGTGATGGCACTGACCCGGTGCAGCGCGGTCGAGGCGGTGGCCCATGGGGTGCGCGTCAACGCGGTGGCACCGAGCCTCGCCGTCCATCCCTTCCTCAACCGGGTGATGTCCGACGACGACCTGGACGAGCTCGCCCGCCGCGAGGTGTTCGGACGTGGGGCCGAGGTCTGGGAGGTGGCCAACGTCATCACCTTCCTGGCCAGTGACTACGCCACCTTCATGACGGGTGAAGTGGTGTCGGTCAGCAGCCAGCACCCCTGAAGCCGTCGGCCGGTTGGCCGCGGCGTGGCATGCACTACCCTGACGGAGTGTCAGGTGACGGACCCGCTGGTGTGGTCGACCCGCGCGGGGACCTCCAATGGGGGACCATCCCGGCACTGGTCGAGGACGCTGCGGCACGGTTCGGCCAGACCGATGCGGTCATCGACCGGTACGGCCCGATCGGCGCCGTCACGCGGCTGACCTTCGACCAGCTGGCCGACGAGGTGGCCGCATCCACCAGGGCCATCGTGGCCAACGGCATCGAACGGGGAGACCGGGTTGCGGTGTGGGCGCCGAATTGCGCCGAATGGTTGATCGCCGCACTGGGCGCGGTCGCGGCGGGCGCGTTGTTGGTACCCCTCAATACCCGCTTCAAGGGAGCCGAGGCGGCCTACGTCCTGCGCGAGTCGGGCGCCCGGATCCTCTTCACCGTCCGAGGGTTCCTCGGGACCGACTACCCGAAGATGCTCGACGACGCGGTGACCACGGGGGAGAAGCTGCCCGACCTCGAGCGGATGGTGGTCCTCCGTTCCGACGGCTCCGGGTCGCCACCGCCCACGACCAGAGGCGACCAGGTCGTCGAGTGGGAGGTCTTTCTCCAAGAGGGCGGATTGTGCTCGGCCGACGTCGCCGCCGGCCGGACGGCCTCGATCACTCCCGGGGACCTCTCCGACCTGGTGTTCACCTCGGGCACCACCGGGCAGGCCAAAGGCGCCATGACCACGCACGCCCAGACGCTGCGCACCTTTGCCACCTGGTCCGATGTGGTCGGGTTGCGGAAGGGGGACCGGTACCTGATCGTCAACCCGTTCTTCCACACGTTCGGCTACAAGGCGGGCATCCTGGCCTGCCTCATGACCGGGGCCACCATGATCCCCGAGCCCGTCTTCGACGTCGACTCGCTCATGCGGCGGATCGAGGACGAACGCGTCTCGGTCCTTCCCGGCCCGCCGACCATCTTCCAGGCCATGCTCGATCATCCCGACCGCAAGCAGTTCGACCTCTCCTCCCTCCGGCTGGTGGTCACCGGTGCGGCCGTCGTGCCGGTGGAGCTCGTGCGGCGCCTGTGGTCGGATCTCGGCGTCGAGACCGTGCTGACCGCCTACGGTCTGACCGAGGCGACGGGGACCGTGACCATGTGCCGGCGGGGCGACTCGGCCGAGGTGATCGCGTCTACCTCGGGTCGTGCCATACCCGACGTCGATGTTCGCATTGTCGGGGCGGACGGGACCGAGCTGTCGAGAGGCGAACCGGGCGAAGTCGTCGTGCGGGGCTACAACGTCATGCAGGGTTACTTCAACGACGCCGAGGCGACCGACGAGGCCCTCGACCGGGAGGGATGGCTCCACACCGGGGATGTCGGCGTCATGGACACCGCCGGCAACGTGACCATCACCGACCGCTTGAAGGACATGTACGTGAGCGGCGGTTTCAACGTCTACCCGGCCGAGATCGAAGCGGTTCTGCGTCAGCACCCGGACGTGGGCCAGGCCGCCGTGATCGGGGTGCCCGACGCCAGAATGGGCGAGGTGGGACTGGCCCTGGTGGTCCCGGCCCGCGCCAACCCGCACGATGGGCTCGAATCCGCGCTCGAAGGCTACCTGAGCGAACGCCTGGCCAACTTCAAGGTGCCCGCCGGCGTGCGGCTGATCGAGTCCCTGCCAGTCAACGCCAGCGGCAAGGTGCTCAAACGTGAGCTCCGCCGCCTGTACTCGGACGCAGAGTAGGCGGACGGGCCACCGAGACCGGCCACCGGTCGGCCGGTACAGACCAATTCCTAGAACAAGAGCGAGAGGAGCGGGGTGCCATGCGAGGCATCGTCTACACAGGTGACGACGTCGAGATCACCGACCAGCTGACTGTCGGCGACCCGGGCCCCACCGAGGTTCGGGTGGCCGTGGGCGCCGCCGGGGTCTGCCACAGCGACCTCTCGGTCATCAACGGCACCATCCCGTGGAAGGCGCCTTCGGTGCTTGGCCACGAGGGGGCCGGAGTGGTCGAGGCGGTCGGTGACGAGGTCCGATCGGTGAAGCCGGGCGACCACGTCGTGATCGCCACCCTCCAGAGTTGCGGGACCTGCCGGGCGTGCAGCACCGGTCACCCGACTTGGTGTGCCAAGACGCTCGGGAACGTGTCCCAGCCCTTCTTCTACCGAGGCGAGCCGGCGTTCAACTTCGCCGGCACCTCGGTCTTCGCCGAGGCGACGATCGTGAAGGAGGTCCAGGCCGTCAAGATCTCCAAGGAGGTCCCGATGACCTCGGCGTGCCTCATCGGGTGCGGCGTGCTGACCGGCGTGGGATCGGTTCTGAACCGAGCCAAGGTGCAAGCCGGGGAGACCGCCGCGGTCTTCGGGGTGGGCGGTGTCGGGCTCAACGTGATCCAGGGACTGCGCATCGCCGGGGCCAGCCGGATCATCGCCGTCGACACCATGTCGGGCAAGGAGGGCCTGGCCCGGCAGTTCGGGGCGAGCCATTTCGTCGATGCGTCGTCGACCGATGCCGTGGCCGCCATTCGCCAATTGGTGCCCCCCGGTCCCGACCGGGTGTCGGGCGCCCTCGGCTGGACGGGGGGAGTCACGTGGTCGTTCGACTGCGTCGGCCATCCGGCGGTGCTTCGGAACGCCCTCGATGTCCTCGACTGGGGAGGCAACGCCCTGGCCATCGGCATCCCACCCCAGGGGACCGAGGTGTCGGTCGACGTGAACAGCCTGGCCTATGTCGACCGTGGGCTGCTGGGTTGTCGCTACGGATCGTCACGGCCCCACCACGACATCCCACTGATGGTCGAGCTGTACCTGTCCGGTCAGCTCCTGTTGGACGAGCTGGTCACCGAGCAGCGGCCGCTCGACGGATTCCGGCAGATCGTCGAGGACATGGAAGAGGGGAAGCTGGCCCGGGGGGTGCTCACCTTCTAACGCGGGCCGGACCGAGTCCTGGGCCTGGGCGGGGTGGGAGACGACGAGAGCGGCCCTGTTACAGTCGACCGCGATATGACGGTGCGTCAGATCTCGGGGGAATTCGAAACGGTGACCGACGTGCTGCGCACCGCCGCCGCGGTCAACGGCGACGCCGAAGCCCATGTCGAGCCCCGGACGGCCGGCTCGGCCCGCCAACGGATGACCTTTGCCGAGTGGGACCGGGCCGCCGACGGCGTAGCCGGGCTTCTGGCCCGGCAGGGCGCGGGTCGTGGGTCGGTGGTGTGCCTGATGCTCCCGAGCTCCATCGACTACATGGTCTGCTATGCCGGCGCGGCCCGCCTCGGTGCGGTCACCTCGGGCATCAACCTCCGCCTGGGCGGTCCGGAGGTCACCTCGATCCTAGGGCGGACCCGGCCGGCGGTGACGGTGGTCGAGGACGGCGCGCCCCGACCGGTCGGCCCGCTCGGGGCCGAGCTCGAGCGGTCGGAGGTGCGGGCCGCGGCCGGCGGGCCGCCCCCCACCCGGTGGCCGACCCTGTCGTCGACCGATCCGGTGGCCGTGGTCTGGACCAGCGGGACGACGGGCCGGCCCAAGGGCGCCGTCTTCGACCATCGTTGTCTGGCCGCGGTGGCGGCCGGCACCGACGTCTTGTCCGAGCCGGGAGACCGGCGTCTGTCCCCGTTGCCGTTCGCCCACGTCGGCTCGATGACCCGCGTCTGGGACGAGATCGCCAGCGGGGTGACCACGGTGATCACGCCCACACCGTGGCGGGCCGCGGAGGCCATCGCCATCCTGGTCGAGGAGCGCATCACCGTGGCCCAGGGGGTCCCCACCCAGTGGGCGCTCATCCTGTCCCATCCTGGGCTGGTCGGAGCGACTTTCACCCCGCTTCGCATCGTCGGCACCGGCGCCTCCACCGTGCCGGCGGAACTGGTGGCGGCGCTCCGCAACCGGTTCGGGGTGCCCGTCGTGGTGCGCTACACCTCGACCGAGTCCTCGTTGGGTACCGGTACCGTGCCGGGGGACGCCGACCATGTTGTCGCCACCACAGTGGGGAGGCCGGTGGGGGGCGTCGAGCTGAGTGTGGTCGACGCGGCCGGCCGGCCGGTGGCCGTCGGAGAGGTGGGCCGGGTCCGACTGCGATCGGCGGCGGTGATGCGCGGCTATTGGGGCGGGCCGCCGAGCGGTCCTGGTGCAACGGGCGTGGTGTACGACGCCGATGCCACCCGGGAGGTGCTGGCGGACGACGGCTGGCTGACAACGGGGGACTCGGGTCGACTGGATGCGACGGGCTGCCTGAAGCTGGTCGGCCGGTCGGGCGAGCGCTACATCCGCGGCGGTTACAACGTGTACCCGGCGGAGGTGGAGGGTGTCCTGAGCACCCACCGAGCGGTCGACCAGGTGGCCGTGGTGGCCGCTCCCGATCCCGTGCTGGGGGAGATCGGGGTGGCCTTCGTGGTGCCGGCGTCCGGTGCGAAGTCCGAAGAGGCAACGCTGCTGGCCGACCTGCGCGCCGCGGCCAGGTCCGCTCTGGCCGACTACAAGGCGCCCGATCGGCTCGTCGTCGTCGACAGCCTCCCCCTCACCTCGATGATGAAGGTGGACAAGCGGCCCTTGGCCCAGCGCGCCGCCTCTCTCCCCCCGCTTCGGTCGGGCTGCTCGACGGGAAGTCCCGATCACCACCGACCGGAGGGCGAGGAGCAGGCCACCGACATGAACGGAGCCCGGACATCATGACCCCACGATCGACGCCGGCCACCGGTGGGGTCACCGACGATCCCATCCGGATCGGTACCATGCTCTACACCCTGGTCGAGCCCCATCCCGGCCACCAGGTGGCCTACAACCGCTGGTACGAGCGGGACCACTTCTATGCCGGTTGCCAGATCGGCGCCTACAACTTCGCCGGGGCCCGCTTCGTCGCCACCGCTCCGCTCAAGGCCCTGCGACGGCCCGCCCCATCGCCGGGGGGGCCTGAGCCCCTCGTGGCCGATCCCCAGCTGGGAAGCTACCTGGGCGTCTACTACGTGCTCGACGGGCACCACGATGAGTGGAACCGATGGGCGGTCGACCAGGTGAACGCGCTGCACGCCGCCGGCCGGATGTTCGAACAGCGGAACCACATCCTCACCGGCCTCTACCGGTTCGAATGGGAGCATCGCCGCGAGGACGACGGGGTTCCGGCCGAGCTCACGCTCGACCACCGGTTCCCGGGGCTGGTCTCGGTCTTCGTCGAGCTCGCCGGTGGGGTGGACGCGGCCCAGCTCGGTACCTGGTACCGGCACGACTACCTGCCCGCCGTGCTCCCCGGGACCCCCGTGGCCACTGTGCTCGCCTTCAGCCCGCTCCCACTGCTGGCCGACGCCCCCGGCGATGTGCCCCGCCCGGCGGCGGCCGACCGCGCCCTCCTCCTCTGGTTCCTCGACGAGGAGCCCGCGGCGTCGTTCGAAGCGGTCTTCGCCGGGCAGGAGGAGGCGGTGGCGGGCGCCGGGCTCGGCCGGGTGGTGTGGCAGTCGCCATTCGTCGCCACGGTGCCGGGTACCGACATCTATACCGACCAGCTGTGGGCGCCGGCGTGACGGCCGACTCCGTCGAGGACCTCGCACGGCGGGCCGGAGCGCGCGGGTGGGTGAGCGCACCGACGTTGTGGGGCCTGATCGAACGGCGCGCCGAGGCTACGCCCGGCGGACTCCTGGCCCACGACGACGCGGGGCGCCGGCTGACCTTCGCCCAGTTCCATGAGGCCAGCCTCCGCGCCGCGGCCGGTCTGCACGCCGATCACGGGGTGGGCCGCGGCACCGGCGTGAGTTGGGAGCTGCCCACCTGGAACGAGTCGCTCGTCCTGGTGGGTGCGTTGGCCCGGTTGGGCGCCCGACAGAACCCGCTCATCCCCATCTACCGGGGACGCGAGGTGGGATTCATCACCGGACAGAGCCGGGCCTCGCTACTGGTCGTGCCCACCGTGTACCGCGGCTTCGACTTCGAGGCCATGGCCCGCGAGATCGCCGCCGATCGGCCCGGGCTGGCCGTGCTGGTGGTCGACCGTCGGCTGCCCGAAGGCGACCCGACCGGGCTGCCCCCCGCCGAGGACCCACCCACCCGGGCGTCCGAGGCGCCGATCCGGTGGCTGTTCTATACGTCGGGCACCACGGCCGATCCCAAAGGGGCACCCCATTCCGACCTCACGGTGATGGCCTCGGCCCTCGCCATGGCCGAGTGCCTGGACATCCAGCCGGACGACGTCTCGGCGCTCGTGTTCCCCTTCACCCATATCGGTGGGATCGGGTGGCTGATCGCCTCGCTGTTCACGGGCTGCACGCTGCTGACGACGGAGTCGTTCGACCCCACGGCCACCCCCCGGTTCCTGGCGGCCGGCGGCGTGACGCTGGCCGGCTCGGGGACTCCGTTCCACATGGCCTACCTGTCGGCTCAACGGGCGGCCGGTCCGGACTCGATCTTCCCTCATGTCCGGTCGTACCCGGGGGGCGGGGCGCCGAAGCCCCCCCAGCTCCACTACGACCTCAAACAGGAGATCGGGGGGGTCGGCATCGTGTCGGGCTACGGCCTCACCGAAGCTCCCATCGTCGTGATGGCCACCACCGACGACCCCGACGAGAAGTTGGCCACCACCGAGGGCCGGCCCACTCCGGGGGTCGACCTGGTGGTGGTGGGCCTCGACGGCCGGCGAGCCGGCCCGGGGGTCGAGGGGGAGATCCGCTTGAAGGGCCCCCAGGTGATCGGGGGCTATCTGGACCCGTCCCTCGACGCCGACGCCTTCGACGACGAGGGGTACTTCCGCAGTGGTGACCTCGGCACGGTGGACGACGAGGGCTATGTGACCATCACCGGGCGGTTGAAGGACGTGATCATCCGCCACGGCGAGAACATCTCGGCCAAGGAGGTGGAGGACCTCCTCTACGCCCATCCCGCGCTGGCCGATGTAGCGGTCATCGGCCTGCCCGACCCCACGACGGGCGAGCGCGCCTGCGCGGTGGTGGCGGTGCGGGAGGGCTCGACCTTCGGGTTCGAGGAGATGGTCAGCTTCCTGCGCGGCCAGAACCTCCGCGTCCAGGCCATCCCCGAGCAGCTCGAGGTGGTGCCGGTCGTGCCGCGCAACCCGGCCGGCAAGATCTTGAAGCACACGTTGCGCGAGCAGTTCGCGCCCGCACCGGAAGGGAGCGGCAGATGACCCCGATCCGGCGGGTGACCCTGGGCCGGGGGGGAGCCGAGCACGAAGCGGCCGACGCCGCCATCAGCTCGCACACCGGGCACCGGTTCGCCGACCGGGTAGCCGTCGTCACCGGGGCGGGCTCGGGCATCGGACGGGCGGTGGCGGGACGACTGGCGGCGGAGGGGGCCGAGGTGGCCGCCCTGGACGTGGCGGCGGACAACCTGGCCACGACCGTGGCCGGGATCGCCGAGCGCGGTGGCCGGGCGTCCGCCGTCGAATGCGACGTCACCTCGGAGTCATCGGTGGCCGAGGCGATCACCGTGCTGGCCGACCGGCTCGGGCCGCCCACCGTGGTCTGCAACGTGGCCGGCATCGGTGGCTTCTACAACACCGTGGACATGCCCACCGCGCGGTGGGATCAGATCCTGGCGGTGAACCTGACCGGGCCGTTTCTGGTGTGCCGGGCCACCCTGCCCTACCTCCTCGAGCACGGCGGGTCCATCGTCAATGTGGCGTCGAACACCGCGCTCATGGGCCAGGCCTACTCGGCCGCCTACTGCGCCTCGAAGGCCGGGCTCCTCATGTTCTCGAAGGCGCTGGCCGCCGAGTTCCTCTCCCGCGGGGTCAGGGTCAACGTGGTCGCTCCCGGCGGGGTGGACACCCCGCTGATCGGCGCGTTCGAACTGCCCGAGGGCGCCGACCCGAAGGAGCTGACCCGGATCATGACCCCCATGGGGTTCTCCACACCGGCCGAGATCGCGGCCTCGGTGGCCTTCATCGCCTCCGACGAGTCTTCGTACACCACCGGCGCGGTCCTCTCCGTCGACGGTGGCCTTACCATCTGAGTCCGGGTCGGATCGGGGCTGCCTCCCGCCCTCCGGCTGACCCTCCGTCCTACGACAGGCGCTCGACGATCATGGCCATGCCCTGGCCCCCGCCGACGCACATCGACTCGAGGCCGATCGTCTTACCGGTGTCTTCCAGGGCGTTCAGCAGCGTGGTCATGATGCGGGCCCCGGTCTGGCCGAAGGGGTGCCCGAGGGCGATGGCGCCGCCCCGCACGTTGAGCTTGTCGTAGCCGATTCCGAGCTCCCGGGCGGAGGGCACGACTTGGGCGGCGAAGGCCTCGTTGATCTCGATCAGGTCGATGTCGGCGATGGTCATGTCGGCCCGCCGCAGCGTCTGGCGGACGGCTTCCACCGGGCCGAGCCCCATGATCTCGGGATTGAGACCGGACACCCCGCTGGCGATGATGCGGGCGAGGGGGGTGATGCCGAGCTCGCGGGCCTTGGTGTCGCTCATGACCACCGCGGCGGCCGCTCCGTCGTTGAGCGGGCAGGCATTGCCGGCGGTGATGGTGCCGCCCTCGCGGAACACCGGCTTGAGGGCGGCCAGTCCCTCGAGCGTCGTGCCCGGGCGTGGTCCGTCGTCCTTGGTGACGGTGACCCCGGCGGGCGTCGTGACCGGGATGATCTCCCGGTCGAAGAAGCCTGACTCCTGGGCGGCCACCGCTCGGGTCTGGGACTGAAGGGCGAACTCGTCCTGCTCCTCGCGGCTGACCTTCTTGAGCTCGGCGACGTTCTCCGCCGTCTGGCCCATGGCGATGTACACGTCAGGGAGCGCACCGGCCAGTGGGGACCACGGCTCGCCGCTGGCTGGGGTGCGGGCCGCGGTTCGGGCCTCGCCGTCGGCGAACTCCGGGTTGTGCGGGCCGGTGTCGGCCGCGCCGAAGCGGTAGCGGCTGACGGCCTCCACGCCGGCGGCCACGAAGACGTCGCCTTCGCCCGCCCGGATGGCATGGGCGGCCATCCGGATGGTCTGGAGGGAGGACGAGCAGTAGCGATTGACTGTCACGCCCGGCACGTCCGGCAGGCCGGCCAGCAGCGCGGCCACCCGGGCCACGTTGTAACCGGCCTCGCCGCCGGGTTGACCCGAACCCATGATCACGTCCTCGACCGACTGGGGGTCCACGGCGGGCACCTTGGCCAGCACCTCTCGGACGACCAGGGCGGCGAGGTCGTCCGGCCGGCAGTCGACGAGCGATCCCTTGTTGGCCCGCCCGATGGGGGTGCGGCCGGTGGCGACGACGACGGCTTCAGGCATGCGGTGCTCCTCGGTGCGTGACGGTCGATACGTGACGGTTCGACTCGACTGGCGGTGAGCTGACTTACTCGATGGTAACCTGGCCACCGGGTCCGCAACTCTCGGGCCGGTCGGGCTTCCGAGCAGGCTATCGGCTGGGCCGGGGGACGTGATCGGTGGCACGGCCACCGACTCGAATGTAACTTGTTCTAGATCGCGGTCCGCGGCGATCACGTCGCTCCTACGACCGGGGCGGGCGCGGCCCGGTCGGGGCGGAGCCGGGGAGCGCGCAGCCGCGGTTGTACAGTCCAGTGGCCGCGCCGGGGGACACCGTCGCTCCGGAGGCGCACAATCGGGAGGGACGCCATGGAGATCGGCTACACCGAGGAACACGAGGCTCTCCGCAACCGCCTGCGCGACTACTACAGCCGCTTGCTGACCCCCGAGGTCGAGGCCCAGCTGGCCACCAGTCACGGCGTCGGGCCGAACATGCGCCGGGTGGTCAAGCAGATGGCCCAGGACGGTTGGCTGGGAATCGGCTGGCCGACCGAGTACGGGGGCCAAGGTCGTTCGGCCATCGAGCAGTACATCTTCTTCGACGAGTCCATGCGGGCCGGGGCACCGGTGCCCATGCTCACCATCAACACCGTGGGCCCCACCATCATGCAGTTCGGTACGAACGACCAGAAGGACTTCTTCCTCCCGAAGATCCTGGCCGGCGACATCCATTTCTGCATCGGGTACACCGAGCCCGGATCGGGTACCGACCTCGCGTCGCTCCAGACCCGGGCGGTGCGCGACGGGGACGAGTACGTGATCAACGGGCAGAAGATCTACACCTCGCTGGCCGGGGACGCGGACTACATCTGGCTGGCCACCCGCACCGATCCCGAGGTGGCCAAGCACAAGGGCATCTCCATTTTCATCGTGCCGATGGACACCCCGGGGATCAAGGTGGTGCCCATGCACCTGCTCGGTGATCACAACATCAACTACACCTTCTACGAGGACGTGAGGGTTCCCGCCACCAGCCTGGTAGGGGAAGAGAACAGCGGGTGGTCCTTGATCACCAATCAGCTCAACCACGAACGGGTCACGCTGTGTTCGGCGGGCATCATCGAGCGAGCCCTCACCGACGTACGGAGCTGGGCCCAGAACACCAAGCTGGCCGACGGCCGGCGGGTGATCGACCAGGAATGGGTCCAGGTGCACCTGGCCCGCATCTACGCCCGGCTGGAATTCCTCAAGCTGATCAACTGGAAGGTGGCCTGGACGGCCACCCAGGGACGGCTCGACGTGGCCGACGCCTCGACCACCAAGGTGTTCGGCACCGAGTTCTACATGGAGGCGTTCAGGCTGATGATGGAGGTCGTGGGCCAGGCGGGGTATCTGACCCGCGGCAGCCCGGAGGCGGTGCTGGCCGGTCGGCTCGAGATGTACGCCCGGAGCTTGGTCATCTTGACCTTCGGGGGAGGGACCAACGAGATCCAGCGCGACCTGATAGCCATCTTCGGCCTCGGCCTGCCGCGGTCACTGCGCTAGACGAGATCGATCGAGTTAGGAAGAAACGAAGCCATGGACTTCTCCTTCAACGAAGAGCAGGAGGCGGTGCGCGAGCTGGCCCGCCGGATCTTCACCGACCTGTCCACCCACGAGCGGCTCCGCGAGCTCGAGTCCGAGCCGGACGGTGACCGGTTCGACGCCAAGCTGTGGGCCGAACTGGCATCGGCCGGCCTGCTCGGCATCGCCCTGCCCGAGGATGTAGGCGGCGCCGGTCTCGGCTTCGTCGAGACCGGCTTGATCGTCGAGGCCGCGGGCATGACCGCCGCCTACGTGCCGGCCATCGAGACCCTCGCCGGAGCCGGGCCGGCCATCGCCCGGTTCGGCACTGCGGACCAGCGCCAGCGGTGGCTCCCCGCCGTGGTGACCGGCGACTCGGTCCTGACCACCGCCCTGGCCGAACTGGGGGGCACGCCGACGGCCCCCTCGGTGGTGGCCGAGCGCGACGGCGCCGACTGGGTGCTGACGGGCGTGAAGGCCTTTGTGCCCTCGGGCATGATCGCCGACGCCGTGCTGGTGCCGGCGCGGGTGGAGCCCGACGGGATCGGGGTGTTCATCGTCCCGTTGTCGGCCCCGGGTCTCAGCCAGCAACGGCAGGCCACCAATACCGGCCGGCCCGAGGCCGTGGTGATTTTCACCGCCACCCCGGTCGAGGGCCACACCCTGCTCGGATCCCTCGATGAGGGAGCATCGATCGTCGAGTGGCTGGTGCAGCGCACGACGGCCGCCATCGCCCTGGCCCAGGCGGGCGCGGCCGAAGCGGCCCTGGCCCTGGTCTCCGACTACACGAAGACCCGCGAGCAGTTCGGCAAGCCGATCGCCAGCTTCCAGGCCGTCGGCCAGCGCGCCGCTGACGCCTATGTGGACACCGAGGCGATCAGGCTCACGGCGTGGCAGGCGGCCTGGAGGCTGGGCGAGGGCCTGCCCGCCGACAAGGAGGTGGCCATCGCCAAGTTCTGGGCCGCCGACGGAGGCCAACGGGTGGTCCACGCCGCCGTCCATCTGCACGGCGGCGTGGGAGTCGACCGCGACTACCCGCTGCACCGGTTCTTCTTGATGACCAAGCAGTTCGAGCTCACACTGGGCGGCGCCACCGAACAGCTGTTGCATCTGGGTGCCACCCTGGCGGCCGAACCGGTCTGAGCGGGCGTCCCGCCCCATGGTGATGGGCCGGCGGCCGGGGGTGGCCACGGCCTCGTGGCCGATCACGGCGGCCGATCTGGCCGGCCTGGCCGGACAGATGGCGACCGCGTTGGTGCGCGTTCCATTCCGACGGCCGTGGTCGGGCGGGAGCAGTCCTCAGCACAACCTGGCGGTGGCCGTCACCCGCGAGACCATCCGCTCGTTCATGGGCTACGCCTCGTCCCTGCCGATCGAGGAGTACCGATCGGTCGAAATGGTGCTCGACGACCTGTGCGGCGTGGTTCTCCCGCCGGTGGTCCGTCGGTTGGACGTGCGCACCGAGCGGGCCACGATCGCCGGTGTCCCCGGTCTCTGGTACCGGCCGAGCGGCGTCGTCAGCCGGGGGACCTTCCTGTACCTCCACGGCGGCGGCTACATCGGGACATCGCCCCGGATGTACGCCGTCTTCACGGCCTGGATCTGCCGTCTGACGGGTTGCGAGGTCTTCGTCGCCGACTACCGGCTGGCCCCCGAGTTCCCCTTCCCAGCCGGTCTGGAGGACGTCGTCCTGGTGCTCGAGGCCCTACTGAGCGGCGGGTGCGACCCAGGCCGGCTGTTCGTCGCCGGGGACTCGAGCGGCGGCGGGCTGGCCACCTCCCTCATGTTCGCCATGGACCGGGTCGGCCACCGGCCCATCGGCGGTCTGGTCCTGTTCTCGCCCGAGGTGGACCTTCGTTTCAACCGGCCGTCGGTCTCCGAGAACGCAGAGCGCGACATCCTTCCCTGGAACATCCCGACCGCGGCCTACCTCCATGGGCGCGACGCGTCGGCCGCGGCGGTGTCCGCCTTGGACCAGGACGTCTCGGGCTGGCCTCCGACCCTGGTGGTCTTCGGTGGTGACGAGATGTTCCGCGACCAGATCCGGGACTTCGTCGACCACCTCGATCGGTCCGGCGTCGATGTCGCCTCGCACGAGGAGCCGGGCATGTTCCACGTGTTCCCCATCCTCATGCCCTGGGCCGATGCCAGCCGACAGGCGTACCGCGCCCTGGCCGGTTTCGTCGATCGCCACCTGCCCGAGTCTCCGGAGATGGGTTCGCCGCCCGCCGGCCAGGGGTAGAACCAGCACCGCCCATGAACATTGCCCGAACAGTCCCGACGTCCCAACCGGAGCGAAGTGTGCACGACGGACCGGTTCGGTCTGCATCGTTGGCCCTCGCCACCCTGCTCTTCGTCCTTTTCCTGACCTTCCTCGACAACACCATCGTCACGGTCGTCCTGGCCCAGGTTCAGGGCGATCTGCACGCGTCGGTGAACCAGCTCCAGTGGGTGGTGAACGGCTATGCCCTGGCCTTCGCCAGCCTGATGCTCAGCTTCGGCACCCTCGGTGACCTGCTGGGCCGCAAGAAGGTGATGCTGACCGGGGTCGCCGTCTTCTGCGCGGGCTCGGTGATCGCCGCGGTAGCCCCGGACCCGAGGGTCCTCATCGCCGGGCGGGTGGTGATGGGAATCGGCGCCGCGGCCTCTGAGCCCGGCACACTCTCGATGATCCGCCAGCTCTATCCGGACCGGGCGGAGCGAGCCCGATCGCTCGGTATCTGGGCCGCCGTCTCCAGCCTCGGCTTAGCGCTCGGCCCACTGATCGGCGGTCTGCTGGTCTACGGATGGTCGTGGCGGGCCATCTTCTGGTTCAACGTGTTCTTCGGCCTGGTGGCGTTCACCAGCGCAGCCCTGGTGCTGCCCGAGACCGCCGACCCGGTGAAGGCCCGGTTCGACTATGCCGGCGCCCTGCTCGGGGCCCTGTCACTCGGCTCGCTCACCTTCGCCACCATCTTGGGCGAGACCCAAGGGTACGCCACGTGGTGGATCGACCTCCTCTATGCCTTGAGCGCGGTCGCCGCGGTGACCTTCGTGCTCGTCGAGTTGCGGGTTGACAATCCGGTGCTCAATGTCCGCTACTTCAAACGACGCGCCTTTGCCGGGTCGAACGCCATCGCCTGCACGGTCTACTTCGGCACCTTCGCCATCTTCTTCTTCGTCGCGCTCTACGTACAGGTGGTGGGATCGAGCTCGTCGCTCCGCACCGCTCTCGACTTCGTTCCCATGGCCTTCGGCATGGTGCTCGCCGCGGTGTTCACCGGCCGCTGGGTGGCGGTGTGGGGGCCTCGGGTCCCCATGGCCACCGGTTGCTTCCTGGGCGGCGTGGGCATCATCCTCACCGACATCATGATCAGTCCCAACGCCGGCGTGGCCCAGATCGGGTGGACCATGTTCCTGGCCGGCACCGGGGTGGGGATGGCCATGGTGCCGGTCACGTCCGCCGCCTTGGGCTCGGTGCCATCGCAGCACTCGGGCATGGCCGCATCGGCGACCAACACGTCCCGCGAGCTCGGAGCCGTGGTCGGCGTGGCTGTCCTCGGCTCCATCGTCAACGGGCAGTTGACCGTCAACCTGGTGCACCGGCTCACCGCCATCGGCATACCCAAGCAGTTCCAGTCCCTGGTGGTCTCCGCGGTCACCACGGGTTCCTACCAGGGTGGAGCCAAGAACGCCGTGACCAAGGATCCGGCGATCGCCCATATCGTCCACGAGGTCATCACGGCCGCCTATGGGGCATTCGGGCGTGGCCTCGACATCTCGCTCAGTCTGGCCGGTGGGCTGCTGCTGGCCTCAGGATTCCTCGCGCTGGCGACGATCTACGGTCGGCGGCTGCATCTCGAGCGGGTGAACTCGGCCAATGGGCATCTGCTGCACCTCTCGGTGGTGGGGGAGCCCGGAACCGAGCAGTAGGGGCCCCACCCGCGCGACGATGGCCGCGGCGGTGACCACCGTCCCACGCCTGCGGCCAGGAGGCATCGTGGCACTCACCTTTTCCCACCTGGGCATCTGCGTCTCCGATCTCGAGCGGTCACTCCGCTTCTATCGCGACGGGCTCGGGTTCGAGCCCGTCGCCACCCACCGGGTGGGAGAGGAGTTCGGAGGTCTCATGGAGCTCGAAGGGGTGCGGCTGGAGTCGCAGATGATGGCCCGCGACGGAGTCACCATCGAGCTGCTCGCCTTCGAGCACCCTCGCGCCGTCGGCGACGGCCGTCGACGCCCCCTGAACCACCTCGGACTCACCCACCTGTCGCTCAGGGTGGACGACATCGATGCGGTGGCACGGCAGATCGAGCTCCTCGGTGGCGAAGTGGTGCGTGCCACTCGGACCCACCTGGGTGCGGCTTCCTCACCGCTCGACTTCGTGTACTGCACCGATCCCGACGGCGTGCGCATCGAGCTCATGGACCTGCCCGGCTGACCCGTGCGGTCGGGTACGTTGAGGTGGTGCAGGAAGCGGACACCACGGCTGCCGCGGACATAGCTCCCCCGGAGGCCCGGCGTCTGGCCGCGGCCGGTGCGCTCCTCCTTGACGTGCGCGAGGACGAAGAATGGGACGCCGGTCATGCTCCCGGCGCCGTCCATCTGGCCATGGGTCTGGTCGGTGACCGGCTCGAGCAACTTCCGTCCGACCGGACGGTGGTCTGTGTCTGCCGGGTAGGTGGGCGTTCGGGCTCGGTGGCCGGGGCGCTCGCCGCGGCCGGTTTCGACGTTCGCAACATGGCCGGAGGTATGGTGGCGTGGGAGCACGCCGGGTTCCCGGTCACGACCGACGCGGGCCGGCCGGGCCGGATCGTCTGAACGATGCGACCCAGCCGTCGGTGACCGTCTACTTGGACGATTGGCGCCAGCCCGCCCGCCTCGGCCCGGTCGCCGACCGGTGGTCGCACCTGGTGGCCGACAGCGACGCCGAGCTGCATGACTTCGCGGCCCGGCTCGGCATGCGACGCGAGTGGTTCCAGCACAAGTCGGACCGGCCTCACCAGGCCCACTACGACGTGCCCGAGCGGGCCCGCCGCGACGCCCTCGCGCTCGGCGCCGTCGCGGTGAGCTGGCGCCAGGTGGGTCGGATGCTGCGTGAGCGGCGGGAGGCGCGAACAGAGGGGGGCACCCGTCGACCGGACCCGACTCCACCCTGAGGCTGGTCACCGTTCCCTCGTGATGGCCCACTCTTGATGGCCAACAAACCTTCTCTCGATCCCCGCACCCCGGTGCTGGTCGGCGCGGGCACGGCGTCGGCCGATGTGGAAAGCGCCGAGCTCATGGCCCTGGCCCTCGAGGCGGCCGTGGCCGACACCGGCGTCCCGCCGATCAGGTCGGCCATCGACCGGATCGCCGTGCCGCAGGGAAGCTGGTCCTACCCCGACCCGGCCCGATTGGTGGCCGAGCGGGTCGGGGCCACCAAAGCCCGAACGCACTTGACGGAGTTGGGCATCCCTCAACAGGTGCTGATCAACCAGGCGCTGTCGGCCATCCGCGCCGGAGCGTCGGAGGTGGCCGTGGTGGTCGGCGGGGAAGCCCGGCGCTGGGCCCGCGGAGCGGGTGCGATGGAGACCGCGCAGCCCGGGGCCCGACCCGACGTGATCCACCGCCGCCCGGGCCCCCTGCTGGAGCCGGTCGAGCAGGCGCACCGCCTGTGGGATCCGGTCCAGCAGTACGCCATGATCGACAACGCCCTGCGACATGCCGAGGGGAAGTCGGTAGCCGCTCACCGCGGCGAGATCGCTGATCTGTGGGCCCGGTTCAACCAGGTCGCCACCACCTATGAGGGTGCCGCCTTCCCCGCGCCACTGAGCCCGCGGGAGATCGACACCCCATCGCCACCGAACCGCCCCCTCGCCTTCCCCTACAACAAGTGGCACTCCACCCAGTGGACGGTCGACCAGGCTGCCGCCCTCGTCTTCTGCTCGATCGGCGCGGCCACCCGGCTCGGGGTGGATGGCGAGCGTTGGGTCCACCCGCTGGCCGGTTTGCACTCGAGTCACGCCGTCTCGTTGCTCGGTCGACGCCAACCCCATGCCTGGCCGGCCATGGAGGTCCTCGGCACCGCGGCCGCGGCCCGGATCGGTCGCTCGTTGGGGGCAGCCGAGATCATCGAGGTCTACAGCTGCTTCCCGGCGGCGGTGCGCGTCCAGCAGCGAGCCCTGGCCCTCGACGTCGACGGCACCCCGACCATCACCGGCGGCATGGCCTTCGCCGGCGGTCCCTTCAACAACTTCGTCCTCCAGGCCACCGCGGCTGTTGTCGCTGCCGCCCGGGCCCGTCCCGGCGCGCTCGGCGTCGTGACCACGGTGAGCGGACTCTTGACCAAACCCGGGATCGGCGTGTGGTCGGTCCGGTCCGACGGTCAGCCGCTGCTGCTGGCCGACCTGGCGGATGCGGCCCGCGCCAACACGGAGGTCGTGGACGTCGTCGAGACACTCGGCGGCTATGGCGGCAAGGCCACGGTCGTCACCTACACGGCGACCTTCGACGGCCTCGAGCCGCTGCGGACCGTCGCCCTGTGCGACACCGGGGATGGCCGGCGGTGCGTGGCTCTGAGCGACGACCACGGCCTGGCGGCACAAGTGGTGGCCGAAGAGTTCATCGGCTGCCCGGTGATGGTTGACCGGGGGACTCTCCGGGTGTGACGGGCGCCGGACTCATCCCGGATGGAAGCGGAGCGGGCCCCGCTACCGTAGGGCGATGGGTCTGCTCCTCGAGGATGCCTTCACCTTTGTCCGCCGCCGGAACCAGGGTGTGCTGGTGACTCTGAGACGGAACGGCCGTCCGCAGCTGTCCAACATCATCTATGCGCCCGGGCCCGATCACTCGGTGCGCATCTCGGTGACCGAGAGCCGGGCGAAGACCCGCAACCTCCGCCGCGACCCCCGGGCCTCCTTGTATGTGAGCGGTGACAACTTCTTCGCCTACGTGGTGCTCGAGGGCGAGGTCACCCTCACCGACGTGGCTCGTGACCCTGACGATCCCGTCGTCGACGAGCTGATCGAGGTGTACCGGGCACTGCAGGGCGAGCACCCCGACTGGGGGGACTACCGCCGGGCCATGGTGTCGGAGGGACGCCTCGTGGCCAGGCTGTCGGCCAGTTACGCCTACGGGATCTCCGGGGCCTGATCGACTGGCGCGTCGGTGGCGGCGCAGACCCCTTCGGCTGAGTCGGACAACTCGGCCGCCGCCACCAGGTGCTCGGTCAGGTCGCCGAGCGAGGTCCGAGCGTTGAGGCCACTCGTGGAGGGCATGACGTAGGCGGGTCGGCCACCGACCCGCTCTGGTTGGATGCCGGCGACGGCCTTGGGGTTGACCGCGGCCCGCCACCCCGACAGCCCGACGAAGCACACCGCACCCGGCAGCAACCATTCGACCAGGCGTTCGAGGCGAGCGTATCCGTGCCGGTACTCATCGACTGTGACCTCGGCTGCCGTGCGGGTAGGCCGCTTGACGAAGTCGGTCATCCCCATGCCGCGGGCGACCAGGGCGGCCCGCGGGTCGCGATCCCTGTCCACGAGGTCAGCGGCGAGCGCGGCGGGCCAGAAGCGGTTGCCGGGCCGGGCGTAGCCGATACCGGCGTCCGCCGAGTAGAAGGAGGCATTGACCCCGCAGACCAGGATCCGCATGCCGTCGGACACGGTGTCGGCCAACGTCCGACCTCGCACGGCGCGCACGAGGAGCTCATCGCCCGACACAACCAGATCTCCCTTCTCGACCTCGAAGCCCGCGCCGACCACACGATCCATCAACCCCGGTGCGGACAGGCCGGCGGAGAATTGCCCGGTCTCACCCGCCACTCGTTCGCCATTGCGATGCCTAGCGCGGAACCGCAGCTCGATCGGGGCTCCGATCGACAGGGCTCGGTGGAGATCCCACAGCGCCAGGGGCAACCGGTGATGGGGGACGTCCAGGTGGCCGGTGAATGACCACGCGCCTCCGACCGATCGGCCGGCCAAGGGCAGGTGTTCGACGTGCGCCCGGACCGGAAGGGACCCGGGAGCCTGTCGCCGGCAGGCGCCGAGGACCGTCCAGGACGGGTCGAGAGCGATGGCCGGCGCCCCGAGATAGGACAGATCACGATCGGCGTTGCCTCCGAGGTCCAAGCGGACCCCACCCGTGGCGACTCGGCGGGCGAAAGCCTCTGCCTCGGTGCTCACGGTTCGAATCGGTAACCCATGCCCGTCTCGGTTCGAAAATGGCGCGGACGGGAGGGGTCGACTTCCAGCTTGCGCCGGACCCTGGCCATCAGCACCCGGAGGTAGTCGAGCTCGGTCTCGTACTCAGGACCCCAGATGTCGTGGAGTAGCTGGCGACGCGACACCAGCCGGCCCGGATGTCGCACGAGCACCTCGACGAGGCTCCACTCCTTGGGCGTGAGATGGACCTGCGTTTCGTCTCGGATCACCCGACGGGCCGCTAGGTCCACCGTGAACGCCTCGGTCTCGACCAGTGGCGACTCGGTTCCGTCGGCCCTCCGCCGGAGGGTCGCTCGCAGGCGGGCCAGGAGCTCGTCCATACCGAACGGCTTGGTCATGTAGTCGTCTGCGCCGGCGTCGAGCGCCTCCACCTTGCTCACGGTCTGGTGTCGGGCCGACAGCACGATGATCGGGACTGAGCTCCACCTGCGGATGCCGCGGATCACATCGATACCGTCGATCCCCGGCAGCCCGAGGTCGAGCAGCACCACATCGGGGTAGTGGCTGGCGGATTGCTCGAGCCCCTCCTCACCGCTCCTGGCCACCACGACTTCGTAGCCCCGGGCCGTCAGACTGAGCTCGAGCGCACGCAACAGCGACCCGTCGTCGTCGCAGACCAACACCCGAGCGTCCGGATCCCCGGTGGCGCCCGCGGTAGGGCGCGCGGCCGCGTTCGTGGAGATCATGCCGGCGGGTCACCACCGGTGGACGAGGCGGCGGTCTCCGGAGCGGGGACACCGGCCGGGTCCGACGCCGTCGAGCCCGTTGTCCTCAACACCGGTTCGTCTGCCGTCGAAGCTGGCCGGTCCTCTGGTCGTTCCTCTGGGATCCGGACCACCATGGTGCACCCGCCTCCTGGCGTGTCCTCGATGTCCAACGCCCCGCCAACGGCTTCCACGAATCCCCTGGCCACGGCCAGGCCAAGGCCCACGCCGCGGTGGTTTGCCGAGTCGCCCAGGCGCTGGAAGGGCAAAAAGATGCGGTCTCGGTCCTCGCGCGGGATCCCGGGCCCCCGATCGATGATCCGGATGTGCACCCGACCCGCCACCGGCCCCGCTTCGACGCGGAGCCCCTTTCCGCCCGCATGGGTCAGCGAATTGTCGATGAGGTTGGCCACAGCCCGTTCCAACAGGACCGGATCGGTACGCACGCGGGGGAGGACCGCGGGGAGGTTTACTTCGACGCGCTCTCCACGGGGCCCAAGGCTGGTGACTGCCGTCTCGATGACTTCGTTGACATCGGTGGTCTGGTCGAGGACCTCCATGGAACCGGTCTGGAGCCGGCTCATGTCCAAGAGGTTCTCCACGATGCTGTTCAAACGGTCGGCCTCGTTCTCGATGGTGTGGATGAGGATGCGCGTCTCGTCGGGTCCGAACTCGAGCTGATCGGAGAGCAGGCTCGACGATGCCGCTTTGATCGAGGCCAGCGGCGTGCGTAGATCGTGGCTCACTGCGGCGAGTAGAGCCGAGCGCAACTGATTGGCCCGGGCCAAGCTGTCGATCTCGGCGGCCTCGGCGTGGAGGCGATCGCTTTCGAGCGCTGTGGCGAGCTGGGCGGCGAACCCGGTCAGGATCTCCCGGTCTTCGGCGGAGAGAGCTGGACCCCGCAGGGCGAGCACCTCTCGCTCGGTGAGCGGGAGCACCACGGAGGCCTCGTCCGGTGAGCGCGGGGGCTGGTGGCCCGCCGTCACGACCGCAGACCATCGGGGGGTGGGAGTCGGACTCGCATCGCCCGACCCGCTCTGCATCCGCTGGTCGTCGCCCGGCCGCAGCACGGCTGCTGCCTCCAGCCGGAACGCCACCAGTAGTTCCCCGAGCAAGGCGGGCAGAGGATTGCCCTCAGGGGCGATCATCCGGCCGGCCACACGGGCCAGCATCTGGGCGTCGGTTCGAGCTTGGACCGCCGTTGCCGTCCGCCGCGCCGCCAGATCGACCAGCCAGCTGACCACACCCGCCGTGACCAGGAACATCACCAAGGCGAGGATGTCCCGGGCGTCAGCGATGGTGAAGGTGTGGATGGGCGGGGCGAAGAAGTAGTTGGACAGCAGGAATCCGGCGATGGCGGCCAGCGCGGCCGGCCACACCCCGCCGACGGCGGCCACTACCACCACCAGCACGAGGTAGGAGCTGAGCGCGGTGGCCAGGCTGTCCACGCCTCGGTCGGCAGTCAGCACCAAGGTGAGCAGAGGAAAGCCGATGACGCCGATCACCAGCGCGCCGATCCTCCGGCGGATGGGAAGCGGTGCGAAGAGGTGGCGCGAACGTCCGCCCGTCGTGCTCTGCCCCTTAGCGCGTTGACGGTCGGCATCAGGGCCGGTTACCACAGCGCCTTCCGCCCCCGCGTCGGCATCCGAGTCCGGTTGCAACTCCGGTTGGGTGGCGATGACGTGGACGTCGAGTGAACCGCCGGCGGCCCGGATGACCGAATTGATGATCGATCCGCGGACGAACTCGTTCAGTCGGCTCCGGTGGGTGGCGCCCATGACCAGTTGGGTGGCATTTTCGGCCCGGGCCACCTGTACCAGGGCGGGTGCCACGTCGGTGCCGACGACTTCGACGAACCTCCCCCCGAGGTCGTCGAGCAGAGCTCGATTCTGGACAAGTCCCTGCGCTCCGGCCCCGGTCAGGGCGTCGTCGGTGCGCACGTGCACACCGACCAGCTCGGCCTTGGTCCGCATGGCCATCCGGGCCGCCCGTCGGATCAGCACCGCGCTGCCACGCGAGCCGGTGAGCGAGACGACGACCCGCTCCTTGGTCTCCCACGGTCCGGCGATACTGTGACGCTCCCGGTAGTCGTTGAGCTCCTCGTCCACCCGGTCGGCAACCCACAGGAGGGCCAGCTCGCGCAGCGCGGTCAGGTTGCCGGTACGGAAGTAGTTCGCCAGGGCGGGATCGATCCGCTCCGGGGGGTAGATGTTTCCGTGTGCCAACCGCCGGCGCAGCGCCTCGGGGGCCATGTCGACCAGCTCGATCTGGTCGGCCGCCCGTACCACGGGATCGGGCACCGTCTCGTGCTGGGTGACCCCGGTGATCTGCTCCACGACGTCGTTGAGCGACTCGAGGTGCTGAAGGTTGATCGTCGAGATCACGTTGATGCCGGCGTCGAGAAGCTCTTCGACGTCCTGCCAGCGCTTCGGGTGCTTGGATCCGGGAACATTGGTGTGGGCCAGCTCGTCCACCAGCGCCAGCTGGGGCCGGCGGGCCAGCACTCCCTCGACGTCCATCTCCTCGAAGGTCTGGCCCCGGTACTCGAGGGTCCGACGCGGCAAGATCTCCAGGTCCCGAATCTGCGCATCGGTGTGGGGCCGTCCGTGTTCCTGCACCCAGCCGACGACCACGTCGGTGCCGCGCTCTCTCCTCCGCCAACCCTCGTTGAGCATGGCGTAGGTCTTACCGACCCCGGGAGCGGCGCCGAGATAGAGCCGAAGCTTGCCCCGTGCCACAGTTGACGGCCTCCTGACCTAGGGTCGGCCCACCGGCTGGCAGTGGGTCGCTCTCTCATGAGCGATGGCCGTTGCCGCCGGATCGCAGCCCATCTCGTTGTCGGTGTCCAGGCTACGCCGTGTCACGAGGCCTCACGCCGCAACCACCGGATCCGGATTGAGGCTGTAGCCGATGCCCGGCATGGTCCGGATCAGCCTGCCGGAGCCGTCATGAAGCTTCTGCCGGAGCCGGTGAACGTAGGCGTGCAGGTATTGTGCTTCTCGCCCATAGCCCGTCCCCCAGACTGCGGACAGGATCATCTGATGGGTACACGTCCTTCCGGCGTGGTGTGCCAGGAAGGACAGGACCTGGAACTCCTTCGGCGTGAGGTCGACCGCGACGCCCCCGAGATGGGCCTCGTTATGGACGAGATCGACATCGAGCGATCCGATGGTGATCTTGGGCGAGCGGGGCTCGTCGGATGCGGACGTCCCGTGGCGTAGTGCTGTTCGAATCCGCGCTTCGAGCTCCGCCATGCCGAAGGGCTTGGTCACGAAGTCGTCTGCGCCACCGTCGAGGGCGGCAACCTTGCGGTCTTCGCTACCACTCGCCGACAGGATGATGATCGGCACCCCGCTCCACTGGCGGATCCGTCTGCACACCGCCTGCCCGTCGATGTCGGGGAGTCCGAGATCGAGCACGACGACGTCGGGGGAGGCCAGGGCCGTCTGGGAGATCCCTTCCTCGCCGCCGACTGCGCTGATCACGTCGTGTCCACCGGCCCGGAGGCCGAGTCGGAGCGCTCGGAGAAGGGAGCGATCGTCGTCGATCACCAGCACCTTTGCCATGATGCTAACCGCCGGCCCGGCTGGCCGCCGGGGCCAGGGTGAAGACGAACCGGGCGCCTCCACCCTGGGCCTCTTCGACCCAGATGTGCTCGTTATGGGCTTCGATGAAGGTCTTGGCGATGGTGAGACCGATCCCGGCCCGCCCTCCGGTGTCGAAGCGAACATAACGGTCGAACACCGCCTCCCGCTCGGCTGGGGGCACCCCTGGTCCGGCATCGGCCACCGAGAGCGCGATGCGATCGCCCAGGACCTCGCCGGCCACCGTGATCAGGCTCTCGGGCGGGGCGTAACGACCTGCATTGTCCAACAGGTTAGCGAGTACCTGGCCGATCAGAAGCTGGTCGACGTCGACTGGCGGGAGATCCTCGGGAACCGCGATCACGACCTGATTGTCTTCCAAGGCGGGTCGGAGGGCGGCCACGGCCTCTTGGGCCAGGTCGGGGACCGACGTCGGTCGGCGCCGGACCTCGAGAACGCCGGCATCGATGCGCGTCATGTCGAGGAGACTGGTCACCAGTCGGGTCAGCCGATCGGTCTCGACGTCGATCAGGCCGTGCAGCTCAAAGGCATCGGCATCCGAAAGCGGGTACGACGGGTGCAACAGGGTCGACGACGCCACCTTCATGGTCGCCAGCGGCGTGCGCAGGTCGTGCGACACCGCCCCGACCAGCGCGTGTCGCATGCGATCGACCTCCTCCAACAGTTCAGAACGGACCGCCTGGTCGCGGAGCTGGGCCCGCTCCAGGGCGAGCGCGGCATGGTTGGCGAACGTGCGCAGCAGGGCTCGGTCCGCCTCGGTGGCCGGGCTTCCCCGCATGGCGAGCATGCCGACCGGACGGCCCGATGCGGTCAAGGCCACAGTCCGGATCTCTCCGGGCCCGCCCGGCCAGGTATCGAGACTCACGGGAACGCCTGACAATGGCTCGAGTACTTGCAGTTCGTCACGAGACAGTGCTTCGCCGGCCGAGGCCGCGATCTCGAGCCGGTCGCCCTCGGGGACGAGGAGGGCCACGCCCGGCACGACGAACACGGTCCTGACGGCGCCCACGATGGTCCTCAGGAGGTCCTGGACGGAGCGGTCCGCTACCAGGAGCTCTGATAATTCGAACAAGCGCTGGGCATCGGTTGTCCGTCTGTGGGCTTCGGTCCGGGCCGACTCGAGACTGGCGACCACCCTCGACACGAGCAGCATGACCACCGCATAGACGGTCAGAGCGACCCAGTCCTGGGTATGGGCCACCCGCAAGCGGTTGTAAGGGGGGACGAACCCGTAGTCGTAGACAAGAAACCCGGCGAGGACACTCACGGCTCCGGCCCGGAACCCGCCGATGATCACCGCCGTCACCACGGGTACCACTAGCACGAGCGCGGCAGTGGCAATGCTCAGGTGCGAGCGCACCGGCAGCATGGCCGCCCCGAGGCCGAATGAGAGGGCGACCCCGACGATCGACCCGACCAGTGTTCTGCGCACCCCGACATTGTCGTACGGAAATCCGGTGGTAGTCCCGGGGCGCCGTTCTGTTGAGAACTTATTCAGAGCGACGGGCCGGTTTTAAGAACCTGTTAAGAGCGAAGGGCTGACACTCGCTCCATGGCAGATTTCCTCGCAGTACTGGGCATCATCGGCTTTGCCCTGGTGATGCTCGGTCTCATCTGGGCACTCGACCGGGTATGACCTGGACCCAAGGAGTCCTCCTCGGCGTCGCCATCGTGATGTTCTTCTACCTGGGGTACGCCATGTTCAAGCCCGAGAAGTTCTAGATGGGCTTCACCTGGAGCATCATCACGTTGGTCGTCGCCCTCGGCCTCACCTGGTGTTTCCTCGGTTCCTATATGGCCGCCGTCTTCGACGGAAGGGTTCGCTTTCTGCGCTGGGCGGAACGGCCGGTCTACCGCCTTCTGGGGACGGAACCCGAACAGGAGCAGACCTGGACGCGCTACGCCGGCGCGATGGTCATCTTCTCTGCGGTCTCGTTCGGCGTCACCTACTTGATCATCCGCATCCAGGGATCGCTGCCTCTCAATCCACAGCACTTTGGTGCGGTGGGCCAGGCACTCAGCTTCAACACCGCGTCCTCCTTCCTGACGAATACCAACTGGCAGAACTACGGCGGGGAGACGACCATGTCGTACTTCTCGCAGATAGGCGCTCTCACCGTTCAGCAGTTCGTTACCCCGGCGGTGGGCATCGCCGCCGCCCTGGTTCTCATCCGGGGCCTGTCCCGCAAGAACTCGCCGACCGTCGGAAACTTCTGGGTCGATATCACCCGCGCCCTCTTCTACGTCCTCATCCCGATCGCCTTCATCGCAGGGATCATCTTCGTCGGTCAGGGAGCGGTGCAGACGCTTGCGGGCACGGCGAGCTTCCACAATGCCATCAACGGTGTCACCCAGACGATCCCGCGCGGGCCCATCGGTTTCATGGAGGCGATCAAACAGCTAGGTACCAACGGCGGCGGGTTCCTCAACGCCAACTCGGCGACCACCTTCGAGAACCCGACAGGACTCACGAACTGGCTCTCGATCTATCTACTCCTGGCCATTCCCTTCGCTCTCACCTACACGTTCGGGAAGATGGTCGGGAGCATCCGCCACGGCGTGGCTCTGCTGGCGGCCATGGTGATCATCTTCGGCGTGTGGGTCGGCTACACCAGCTACGCTGAACACCAGCAGAACCCGGCTCTGGTTGCCGCCGGAGTGCACTCGACCGTCGGCAACACCGAGGGCAAGGAGGTGCGCTTCGGCGATACATCGTCCGCCCTCTTCGGGGTGGCGTCGACCAACACCTCCACCGGATCGGCGGACGCCTCCTACGACTCGTTCACGCCCATCGGGGGCATGGGTCTCATGACCGGCATGATGCTCGGTGAGGTAACGCCCGGTGGCGTCGGGAGCGGGCTGTACACCATCCTCATCTACGCCATCATCGCCGTGTTCATCGGCGGTCTGATGATCGGCCGAACGCCTGAGTACCTGGGCAAGAAGATCCAGGCCAAGGAAGTGAAGCTGGCCGGGTTGGGCGCTCTCGTCATGCCCATCATCGTCTTGACCTTCACCGCCATCGCCGTGTCGATCCACGCCGGGAGAGCCGGTCCGCTCAATTCCGGCCCCCACGGGTTCTCCGAGATCCTCTACGCCCTCACTTCGCAGGGGAACAACAACGGGTCGGCCTTCGCCGGCCTCACCGGCAACACCACCTTCTACAACGTCATCGGAGGCGTGGACATGTTGCTCGGCCGGTTCGCGATCATGATCCCGGCCCTGGCCCTCGGAGGCACGCTGGCCGCCAAAAACGTGGTTCCCGAATCGCTCGGTACCTTCCGTACCGACAACGGAATGTTTGTCGGCCTGACCATCGGAGTAATCGTGATCATCGGTGGCCTCACCTTCTTCCCCGCCGTCGCTCTCGGCCCGATCGTCGAGCAGCTGAGCCACGGACAGTTCTTCTGATGAGTACGACGATGACCCAACCGGGTCAGCAGGGGCCGAGCGTGGAAGCTCATGGCGTGGCCGAGGCCCGGGGGCTCTTCGACCGCCAGATCCTCGGTCAGGCGCTGATCGATTCCTTCAAGAAGCTCAATCCGGCACTGGAGATCCGGAATCCCGTCATGTTCGTGGTGCTGGTGGGCACCGTCATCACCTTCATCGAAGCCATTGCCCATCCGGGTATCTTCACTTGGTCCATCACCATCTGGCTGTTCCTCACGGTCGTCTTTGCCAACTTCGCCGAGGCCATGGCCGAGGGGCGGGGCAAGGCCCAGGCCGACACGCTCCGGCGGATGCGATCCGAGACGGAGGCCCGGCGCCTGTTTCCCGATGGAACCGAGGAGCTGGTGCCGGCGGCGTCCCTGTCCAAGGGGGACATGATCGTCTGTGAGGCCGGCGACCTCATCCCATCCGACGGCGAGATCACCGAGGGGATCGCCTCGGTCGACGAGTCGGCCATCACCGGTGAGTCGGCCCCGGTCATCCGCGAATCGGGTGGCGACCGATCGGCGGTAACCGGTGGGACCAAGGTCCTGTCCGACCGCATCGTGGTGCGCATCACCGCCGAGCGGGGCCAGACCTTCCTCGATCGGATGATCACCCTCGTGGAGGGGGCAAACCGGCAGAAGACTCCGAACGAGATCGCCCTTACCATCCTGTTGGCGGTGCTCACCATTGTGTTCCTCCCCGTGGTGGTGGCCCTGCAGCCCTTCGGGCACTATTCCGGGGCGGCGGTGTCCGTCGTGGTCCTGATCTCCTTGCTGGTCTGCCTCATCCCGACCACCATCGGAGCGCTTCTGTCGGCCATCGGTATCGCCGGCATGGACCGGCTCGTCCAACGCAACGTGCTGGCCATGAGTGGTCGGGCGGTGGAAGCGGCCGGCGACGTGCAGACGCTCCTACTGGACAAGACCGGCACCATTACCCTCGGCAACCGCATGGCATCGGATTTCTTTCCGGTCGGTGACCACACCGAACAGGAGGTGGCCGACGCCGCGCAGCTCGCCTCCCTGGCCGACGAGACGCCCGAAGGCCGCTCCATCGTCGTTCTGGCCAAGGAGCGCTTCAACATCAGGGAGCGGGTGCTGGAGGGCGATCACGTCTTCGTGCCGTTCACGGCGCAGACCCGCATGTCGGGGCTGGACGTGGATCACCGTCAGATCCGAAAAGGCGCGGCCGACTCGGTAAAGCGCTGGTCCGGCGAGCAAGGAGGCAGTGTTCCTCACGACCTCGACGAGCTCGTGGAGCGGATCTCTCGTGCCGGATCCACGCCACTGGTGGTAGCCGACGGCAGTGACATCCTCGGGGTCATCGAGCTCAAGGACGTGGTGAAGCAGGGCATCCATGACAAATTCGACGAGATGCGGCAGATGGGCATCCGGACCGTGATGATCACGGGTGACAATCCCCTGACGGCGGCAGCCATCGCTCAGGAGGCCGGTGTCGACGACTTCCTGGCCGAGGCCACGCCCGAAGCCAAGATGGCACTGATCAGGACGGAGCAGGAGGGCGGCAAGCTGGTTGCCATGACAGGCGACGGGACCAACGACGCCCCTGCCCTGGCCCAGGCCGATGTCGGCGTGGCCATGAACACCGGGACCACCGCGGCCAAGGAAGCCGGCAACATGGTGGACCTCGACTCCAACCCGACCAAGCTCATCGATGTGGTCGAGATCGGCAAGCAGCTCCTCATCACCCGCGGATCGCTCACCACTTTCTCCATCGCCAACGACGTGGCCAAGTACTTCGCCATCATCCCGGCCCTGTTCGTCACTACCTATCCGCAGCTCAACACGCTCAACATCATGAAGCTCCACAGCCCGCAGAGCGCGGTCCTGTCTGCGGTGATCTTCAATGCGCTGGTCATTGTGGCCCTTATCCCGCTGGCTCTCCGGGGAGTCAAGTTTCGCCCGGCCAGCTCGGCTGCCATCCTGCGCCGGAACGTGTGGATCTACGGGGTGGGTGGGATCATCGTCCCCTTCATCTTCATCAAGCTCATCGATCTGATCCTCGTCGCGCTGCACGCTTACTGATGGAGACCATTTGATGCTCGTCCACATTCGTCGATCGGTCATCCTCGCCGTCGTCTTGCTCGTCCTGGTCTTCGTGTACGCATTTGCCGGGGTCGGCATCTCCCAGCTGTTCTTCAAGCACCAGGCCGACGGGTCGCTCACGGCCAACGGATCGACCCTGATCGGGCAGAACTGGTCTGCCACCCAGTGCCCCGGTCACCCCCTCGGTAGCTGCGTCTTCCAGGGCCGGCCTGACGACCTCGGGCCCTATGCGGCCAACCCGAAGGCAACGCCGGCAGTGGCAGGCGGGGACAACCCGCTGATGGCCAACGGCAACAGCGGCCAGTCCGGAGCCAGCAACCTCGGCCCCCGGTCCAAGGTCCTGAAGAGCAACACCCAGGCGTTGGTGGCCTACTGGCACGCCCGGGGGGTGAATCCGACTCCCGACCTGGTCACCACCTCGGGAAGCGGCTACGACCCGAACATCTCCGCGGCAGACGCCCTAGCCCAGATCCCGATGGTCTCCCAGGCCACCGGTATCGCGCCATCGAGATTGCGGGCGCTCATCGCCAGCCAGAACAACGGCCCGGAACTGGGCTTCCTCGGCAGCAGCTATATCAACGTGCTGCAGCTGAACGAGGCACTGGCCAAGCTGCGATGAACGCGTTTCGTTGCTTTGGACGCCCCGTAGCCTGGACACACTGCTTCGGGGGGCGAGCTGCCATCTCCGGGTCACGCCGGTTCAAAGGCTGAGGCGGGAAGCCCGTCGGTGTCCATGGCGTGGTTTGCTGAAGCGACACGACGGCGGGGGGTACTCGCACCACGAACCGGCTGGAGGCGTTGAAACGGCTGTCCAACCGCATGACCAGGGATCGGTGGAGCCCACCGGGCGATTCAGGATCTATCTGGGTGCCGCCCCAGGAGTGGGCAAGACCTTCGCCATGCTGGGGGAAGGTCGCAGGCGCAGGCAGCGGGGCGCCGATGTCGCAATCGGCTTCGTCGAATGTCACGGACGCGAGAGCACCGATGAGCTGATCGACGATCTGGAGGTGATCCCCCGGAGGATCGTCGAGTACCACGGCTCTCGGTTCGAGGAGATGGACCTCGATGCCGTGCTCGGGCGGCATCCCCAGGTGGTCCTCGTGGACGAGCTGGCTCACACCAACGTTCCCGGATCTGGCCGCAACGGGAAGCGTTGGGAGGACGTGATGGAGCTCCTCTACGCTGGTGTAGACCTAATCACCACTGTCAACATCCAACACCTCGAGAGCCTGGCCGACGCAGTTGAGAGGATCATCGAGGCTCCCATCCGTGAGCGGGTACCTGATTGGGTGGTCCGGAGGGCTGACCAGATCGAGCTGGTGGACTCCTCCCCGGAACAGCTCCGTCGTCGGATGCTGCACGGCAACGTCTACCCGTCCGAGACCGTCCCCGAAGCATTGGCCAACTACTTCCGAACCGACAACCTCACCGCGCTGAGGGAGCTGACGCTCCGCTTCCTGGCGGACGAGACCGAGGAGCAGCTGCTCGAGTACCTGCAGCATCAACGGAAGGATTCGATATGGGATACCCACGAGCGCATCCTCGTGGGGGTCACCACCGCCCCGGGCACTGAGGTAATCGTTCGCCGGTCTTCGAGGATGGCCGCCCGGATCAAGGCAGATCTGAGGGTGGTCAACGTCTCGACGGCCAAGCACTCTCGTCGCGTCTCGGACGATCAGCTGCGCACGCTGCGACAGCTGGCCGCGGATGTGGGTGCCAGCTGGAATGAGCTCCGGGACGACGACCCGGCGCGCGCCCTCATCGAGTTCGCCCGCCAGGGACACGTCACCCAGATCGTCGTGGGCTCGAGCGGACGCAGCCGCTGGCAGGAACTGCTCGGTGGAGGATCCACCGTCCGGAAGATCGCACGATTGGCTGCCGAAGCCGCCATCGACGTGCACATCATCGCCAGACGGGACGTCACGCCCGAGCCCGGTCTGGGAACCGAGTCGGCAGAGGAGTCATAGGGGCACGAGCACCGGGCCACTTCGTCCTGCCGGTCGATTTCGCGGGGTATCTGACAATCTCGGCCCCACTCAACAGGTACCGGTGGCTCCCACGGTCAGCTTGGTCACCTTCCAGGTGCCGTGGGACTTGGTCAGGACAGCCGTGGTGGAACGACGGCCTCCGGGGGCATTCTTCGCCAGCCCGCCCGAGATCTTGTACTCGATCCAGTGCGTGTCGTCGAAGCAGTCCACGACCGTTGCAATGGTCGGAGCTCCCGACGGAGAGACTGAGGACACCTCGGGGTGGATGACCGGATCACCTCTCGTCACTATGCCGTGCAGCTGATCCCTGGCCAGCCCTTGCTTGAAGAGGGTGAGCACATCGCCGGATGCGTGTCGGGGGAGGAGCGGCGATTGGAAATCGGAGGTCCGGGCCGCCGTTACGAGGTCGACCCACATGCCTCGGTAGGCGGTGAGCACATCGGCCGGTACATCTGGGGGGTGCGTAGGCGAGGGCGAGGTGTTCGATCGAACCGTCGTCGGGGCCGCGGACGGTGATGAGCCTCCACTGCAGGCGGCGAGAAGGACCGCCGAACCTAGCAGCACCGGCGCGGACAATCGTGCGAAGCTCCGTCGCCCGGCGGGCGAGCTACGCAACGATTCGTCCATACGCGGGTACGTCGTGCCGGTTAACGCGGAGGCCGGACAGATGCGGCCATCATGGCCTGCTCATGGTGCCGTGTCCTCGGGCACCGGGCCCGGTACGCTGCCGGTTCCGGTCAATCTGCCCGGGCCCTCGTCGGCGGCGAGCGCGGTGCCGACTTGGTCGGCGATGGCCACCGCGACGAGAAGTCGCTCCTCGGGGATCTGCTGGCCCGGGGTGGGTGTGAGCAGAAAATGGCCCAACAGCCAACCGCCGCTTCTCACCGGCAGGTCGATGCTGCGGGTGGGCAAGCCGAGGTCGCCTGTCGACCACAGCTCGTCTCCCACCTTCACCTGGCCACTGGGCGTCACCCGCGCCGCCACGCCGCCTGCCAAGTGGGTGCTGAACCGACAGTCGCGCAGGTAGAGGAGATCCCGGAGCTCGTCGACCGCGGTGGCAATGACCAGCTCGGGGTCCTGTCCGGTGGCGGCCAGTTCGGTGACGGAATGCAGCAAGGCCACCTGCTGGCGTCCTTGTTGCGCGGCGGTACGGTGCCGGCGGCCGCGGGCGGCCAGCTGGCCGACCGCCAGACCCAGCACCAGCAGCAGGATCTCGGTGATCAGGTCCTGGTGGCGGGAGATGCGGAACGAGTAGTAGGGGCGGGTGAGGAAGTAGTCGAAGGAGAGTGCGGACACCAGAGCGGCCACCACCGCCGCCGCCCGCCGTCCGGTGCTGGCCACGGCCACGATCACGACCACCAGGAAGAGGGCGTTGTCGGCGGTGTCCAGCCTGCTCCGCCACGGGGTGAGCAGGGCTGCCGTGGCGATCGGGGCGAGGACCGCCGCGGCCAGGATCCACGGGTCGGGACGCAGGCCGTTCGGCGGGTCCTCGTTGCGCCCAGGCGGAGCCGGAGACGGGGGCTGATTCCACCTGTCCGGTCTGGTCACGGTACCCACGTACCCACTGTCACACGACTTGGGCCGCCTGGGAAGGGCAGCTGATCCCTGGTCGGGCACGAGGGCCCGATTTTCACGGATCTTTTACGTGTCTTGTCGTTCGGTGCTACGAAAGCTGCATGGAAGGGCATCGCTCGTATGTCCGCGTTCGGCGGGCCTCACCGCGATCGAGATGGAACCGAATGGTCCACAGCTCGGAGCAGTCGGTACTCGGACCACGCGCTCCGGGTATCGGTCTGGCGTTCCGTGTCGGCAGCCGGTAGTGGGCACTCCCAAGGCCGCTCCCGTCGAGGGCGAACACGCCATCGCCATGGTGTCGGTGACCAGCACCACCGGGTACCGCGGCGAGATGCGGGCCGGCCGTCACCGTTTCGTGGCCGACGAGGGCCCCGACATCGGAGGTGACGACGAGGGACCCAACCCCTACCAGCTCGTGTTGGCCGGCCTGGTCCAGTGCACGGCAGCGACCCTGCGCATGTACGCCAACCGGAAGGGCTGGGTGCTCGGTGCGGTCACAGTGCGGGCCCGGCTGCTGCGCACCGGGGATGGTGCCACGAAGGTCGAGCGCATCGAGCGAACGATCAAGATGGACGGCGAGCTGTCCGACGAACAGAGACACCGTCTGGCCGAGATCGCCGACCGCACCCCGGTGACCCGTACGCTCCAGACCGGACTGGCCATCGACACCACCGTGACGTGACCGGTCAACGCAGGTGGAGCCCGCCGTCGGCGATCACCACCTCCCCGGTCACGTAGGAAGAACGGGCCAGACCGACGACCACCTCGGCCACGTCTTCGGGGGTCGCCGTCCGCTGCAACGGCGCCTGCGCGTTCACGAACTCGCGGACCGCGCCCCAGTCGGCCGTCCAGGGGGTGTCGACGAGCCCCGGGGCGACGGCGTTGACCCTCACGCCCGGACCGAGGGTGTTGGCCAGCAGGCGGGTCATGTGGCTGACCGCCGCCTTGGAGCAGGCGTAGGGGATGGAACTGCCGGTGGGCCGTTCGCCGGCCACCGACGAGATGTTGACGATCTGTCCCCGCCCGGACGCCTGGAGGTGGGCCACTGCGGCCACGGTGACCTGCCACGTACCGATGACATTGACGTCGAAGATGCGTCGCCACACGTCAGGTGTGGCCGCGCCGAGGTCCCCGTGGGGGATCACCTGGGTGGTCCCGGCATTGTTGACCAGCACGTCGAGCCGCCCGCAGCGTTCGATGACCTCGTCGACCAACCCTTCAGCCTGCTCGAGTTGGCTGATGTCGGCCTGGACGTAGGAGGCACCGGGTAGCTCGGTGGCCAACGACCGCCCGGCCTTGGCAGAAGTCGACGAGTTGATCACCACCGCCGCCCCGAGCGCGGCGAACCGGCGTGCCGTTGCCGCCCCGATGCCCGACGACGAACCGGTGATGAGGATGGTCTGGTCTTCGAAGCCCATGTCACTGGGTTCGGGCACGGGCACGGGATCAGGCATTGCCTGAGTGTAGGGCCGGGCCACCGATAGGTTCTGGGTGTGCGCCTGGTGAGCTTCCGGCATGACGGCGTCCGCACCGGACTGGTGGTGGGCGACGAGGTCGTCGATCTCACCGATCCCGCCATCGGGCTCCCCGGTGACATGCCGGCCCTGCTGGCGCTGGCGGACAGCGCCCGGGATGCTCTGGCTCGCGCTCCGTCCTCCCGCGGTCGTCGGTTTGCGGTCTCCGAAACGCAGCTCACCGCCCCGGTACCGCGGCCCCCTTCCTTTCTCGCCATCGCCCGCAACTACCAGGCCCATGTCGAGGAGCTGGGCCACGAACGCCCGGAATTCCAGACCTGGTTCTCGAAGCAGTCGACCTGCGTGATCGGCCCCGGTGAGCCGATCCAGGTCCCCCGGGTGTCGGCGGCGGTGGACTACGAGGGAGAGCTGGGTATGGTCATCGGGACCCGGAGCCGCCACGTGCCGGCGGATCGGGCCTTCGAGGTGGTGGCCGGTTTCACGGTGGTGAACGATGTCAGCGTGCGGGACTGGCAGTGGCGATCGCCCACCATGATGATGGGTAAGGGATTCGACACCCATGGGCCCACCGGTCCCTGGATCACCACCAGGGACGAGGTCGACGATCCGCAGCGCCTGTCGGTGCGGACCTGGGTGAACGGCGAGCTCCGTCAGGACGGGACGACCGCCGACATGATCTTCGGCTGCGCCGAGATGATCGAGCACCTGTCGGCCGCGTTCACACTCCTGCCGGGCACGCTCATCTCTACCGGGACACCGGCGGGGGTGGCCGCCGGCGGAGACCCGCCCCGGTGGCTGAAGGCGGGTGACACCGTGACCGTGACGGTCGGCCAGGTGGGTGAACTGTCCAATCCGGTGACGGATGAGCCCGAGCCCGGGCGGGTCGGATGAGCCCGTCCGCCGACGAGGCCGGCGTGGTCCGGGTGAGCCCGAGCCTCGTCATCCCGCGTTCCGAGCTCCAGTACCGGTTCAGCCCGAGCGGGGGTCCGGGCGGCCAGCACGCCAACAAGGTCAATACCCGGGTGGAGCTGCGCTTTGATGTCGCCCGCTCGCCATCGCTCGGTCCCCGGCAGCGGTCCAGACTGCTCAACCGGCTCGGGCCCGAGGTCAGGGTGGTGGCCGACGACGAACGCTCCCAGGCCCGGAACCGGCAGTTGGCCACCGAGCGATTCTGTGCCCGGGTTGCCGGTGCCCTGCACGTCGAGAAGGCCCGGCGGCCGACGCGACCCTCACGTCGCGCCACCGAGCGCCGATTGGAGCAGAAGCGGCGACTATCGGAGCGCAAGCGATCCCGGCGGGCGGACCCGGACGACTGAGCAGGCCCTGACCGACGGATGCGGTCAGCCGGCCTCGAGGTCGGATTGGGCCGGTGCGAGCCACGTGCTGTCGAGGAATTCCGCCATCTCCTCGGTGAGGCGCTCCGGTTGTATCCGCAGCTCGAGCACCGACTTGGCCTGCACGAGCCGGCCGTTCGGGAGGCGGCGGGCGAGTTGCTCGGCATCGTGGAACGGGTGCAGTCGGTCGACCTGGTGGCCCACGACCAGCGCCGGCATCTTCATCGCGGAACGCTGGTCCACCGTCGGGGCGATCGGGCCGGCCAGGACACCGTGGAGTACCGCGGCGATCTCGATCGGATCGTTCGAGAGGGAGTTCATGATGCTGTCGATGGGACCGTTGCCGGTGCGGGGTAGGCGCCGGAGGAGCTCGGCCGCTCTCCTGACGAGGGGCCGGGCGAAGTGCACGGCGAACAGCATCGGGATGAACGTGACCGCGGCCGCCGGAACCGCCCATTCGAGTACCGGCATTTCGATGACCAGCCCCTGGACCCGTTCGGGCGCGAGGGCGGCCACCAACAGGCTCACATTGCCGCCGAGCGAGACGCCACCGATGACCGCCCGATCCACACCGAGGTGGTCGAGGAGGGCTACGACATGTTCGGCGTAGCTGTCCATCCGATGAAAAGAGGCGCGCCTCGGCTTTTCGGACAGGCCATGACCGGGTAGGTCGAGCAGCACCACCCGGTTTCCCCGGGCCGCGAGGTCGTTGGCCAGCTTCCGGTTCATGTTCGAGTCCATCAGGATCCCGTGCATGAACACGAGGACTCGTGGACCGTGCCCGTGGATCTCGTAGTAGAGCTGCAGCCCAGCTGATTCGAACGTGCCGACCTCATAGGGGGGCATCTTCGAGCCGTGGATGGGCAGTCCCGCTGGTCCCTCGCCGTTACCGGCCGGAATCGGAGGCCTGCCTGAAACCGTCATCCGGCCAACGGTAGGTCGACGGGCGTCGATTCGCCAGCACCGGGAGTTCGGACCGGATCCGACGGAGGCGATCGAGATCGAGGTCGGCAAGGACGACTCCCGGGCTCGCCTCGATTCGTTCCGCAATCACCGATCCCCACGGGTCCACGATCATCGAGTGACCGTGACAGGCGGGCATCCCCGGGGGCAGCTCGCCGATCTGCCCGGCGGCGATCACATAGAGCTGGTTCTCGATCGCCCGGGCCCGGAGCAGCACCTCCCAATGGGCCGGGCCCGTCGTGGCGGTGAACGCCGCAGGCACGGCCACGATGGTGGCGTCGGAGAGGGCCAGGATCCGGTACAGCTCTGGGAACCGGAGGTCGTAGCAGATGGAGAGGCCGAGCACGGCGGGCACTGCCCCGTCGCCTTCGTCAAGTCGATGTGTGCAAAGACTTGCGCCCGGGGCGATGGTGGCCGACTCGCGGAGAGCGGCCCCGTCGATGTCGGCGTCGAACAGATGGACTTTTCGGTACACTGCGTCGACCGTGCCGGTAGGGCCGATGAGACAGCTGGTGTTGAACAGGCGCCCGGCGGTGTCTCTCGGCTCACGTCGTTCCGGGAAGCTCCCGGCTACCAACCGAAGGCCGAAGTGGCGGGCCAAGTCGCGGGCCCAACCGACGGTCGGACCGTCCAGAGGTTCGGCCCCGGCCCGCAGCACCGACGGACTTCCGGCCACGGAGAAGTACTCGGGGAGCACGACCAACTCGGCGCCGGAGAGGGCTGCCTCCTCGACCAGCACGGCGGCTGCCGCCAGGTTGGCCGCCCGGTCCGGCCCGGCCGTGGTCTGGATGGCCGCCACGCGCATGTCACAGGCTAGGCCCGTGGCCGGTGGCAACCGGCAGGCCTTCGGCTGCCGTGCCGGACAGAATGGGCGACGTGTCCTTCGAAGACTCCGACATCGTCCGTAGCGCCGTCCGGTTGGAGGGGTTCAGGGACGACGAATTCAACTACCAGCTGATCCGAGCGCTGGGCGTGGCCGACTACGGTGGCTCGACCGTCGGCGAGTGCCTGGCCGTCGTGGCCGAGATCACGGATGGCAGCCCACGCAGTTGGGCCCGGGCCTTCGAACGCTTGGCGCAGCGGGTGGAGGGACGGGGTCGAGCCTGCCTGGAAGCCGGCCACCGGACCAGTGGTCGCGACCACCTGCTGCGGGCGTCCACCTACTACCGGACCGCGGAGTACTACACCGAGGGAGACACGGAGAGGTCGATTGAGTCGGGGCAACGGAGCCGGTCTTGCTTCACCGAGGCTGCCGCGCTGCTCGAGCCGCCGGTGGAGCTCGTCGGTGTCCCCTTCGAGGGGGGGTCGCTCCCCGGGTACCTGGCTCGTCCGACGGGGGCCGGATGGCGAGAAGGGGACCGTCGTGCTCCGACCCTGGTCGGCGTGGGCGGTTTTGACTCGAGTGCCGAAGAGCTCTACTTCCATCTGGGCGCGCCGGGAGCCGAGCGGGGGTGGAACGTCTTTGTCTTCGACGGGCCGGGCCAGCCAGGTTGCATGCGGTCCAACCCAACGATGACGTTCCGTCCGGACTACGAGGCACCCATCAGCGCGGTGATCGACGCGCTGTGCGCCCGTGACGACGTTGATCCCCGGCGACTGGCGTTGGCGGGCCAGAGCTTCGGGTCATATTTTGCCGCCCGGGGCGCGGCGACCGACCCGCGGGTGGGCGCTCTGGTGGTCGATCCACCGGTGGTGGACATGAGCCGGTATATGGAGGCGTGGGTCGGGACCGATGTGTTCCGAATGGCGCGAGACATCCGGCCCGAGGACGTCATGGGTGTGCCGGAGGACCTCATGCCCCACCAGATGCAGTGGGGCATCGCCGCCATCTGCCAGCGTTTCGGGGTGCCCTCGTTCCATGCGTGGCGCGATGCGATGACGGCGTACCGCCTGGGCCCGATGACCAGTTTGATCCGCTGTCCGGTTCTCGCTCTCGTCGGTGACCGCGAGGGTGCCGAACCACTGGCCCAGCACCACTCCTTCGTGTCCGAGGTCGGCGGTCCGGCCACCTCGGTGGTCTTCACCGCCGAGGACGGCGCCTCCACCCACTGCCAGGTTGACAACATCCGCCTTGCCGCTCAGGTTTCCTTTGACTGGCTCGAGGGGCGATTGGGATAGCCGGCAGCCGACGGAGGCGTCAGCCCCGGCTGCTCCCAACGGGGGCGTACGAGGCGAGCGCCGCAGCCAGCGCGGCGCACCCACCGTCCGACCGGTCCTCCCGCACCCCGACCAACGGCGTCACCGTGGCCCAGCCTGCGGCGATCAGGGCCGCGTCGGACTCGGGGTCGAGTTCGGCCAATTCGGCTACTCGCTCCGCCCCCGCTCCTTTCCCCCGCAGGGTGAGGGTGATGGCCCCGGTGGTGGGGTCGATTGGCGGGCCAGCCACCGGGTCGGGCGTGCTCTCGGGCCGGACCGAGCGGATGAGCCCTGCCGACCCGAGGCGGCCGTGGCGGAGCCCGCGGAGTGCGTCCGGTGGCACGGCCGGCACGTTGAGGTTGAGCACGGAGCCCGGTGGCTGGACGGCGAGCGCAGGCACGATGCCGGTGGCCAGGCGCACCGGCGTCTCCCACGGGATCGGCTCCCGTCCCCAGGCGATGCTGACGGCGAGTCCCCGGATGCCGAATTGCGCGGCGGTGAGCGTGGCTCCAACGGTCCCCGAGTGCAACGCCGACCTGCCCGCGTTGACGCCATGATTGATCCCGGACACCACCACATCCGGCCGGGGGCCGAATCCCTCGATGCAGGCGAGGATCACGGCCAGAGCGGGCGGACCCTCGATTCCGTAGACATGGGTTCCGGCCAGGCCAGGGATCTCCACCGCCTCGTACGGGATCGATTCGCGTTCATAAACCGGGCCCACGGCGGCTCCGGTGCCGCTGTGATCGGTCAGAGGCGCCACGACGAACAGCTCGTCCTGCTCTCCAAATGCCGAGGCCAGACCCCGGGCCAGGGCGGCAATGCCCGGGGCGAACACGCCGTCGTCGTTCGTGATCAGGATGCGCATTGATCGGATTCCACCTGCCGGAGTCTGGGCCATTCCGCGCTCTGATGTGGCACGGCAATCCACGCGGACGGCAGGCCGGCCGGGCCGATGCGCCCTTCGCCTACCATACCGGTCGGCATCGGCCATTCCGGCGAACCCGGCCGAGGCCACCACGCCATGACCCGACCCAGCTCGAGCGACGACCAGCGACCATCCGACACCACGGCCGCCACGGGCGATCAGTGGGTCATCGGGCACGGCCATCAGCGGGCGATTGTGACCGAGGTGGGTGCCACACTGCGCTCCTTCATGGTGGGGGACAGACCGGTCGTCGCGGGCTTCGGCCCGGATCGGTGGAGCACGGCCGGACGCGGCCAGGTGCTCGCACCGTGGCCCAACCGCCTCGGCGACGGTCGTTACTCGTTCGACGGGACAGAGGCCCAGGCGGCGTTGGACGAGCCCTCGCGGGGGAACGCCATCCACGGCCTGGTCCGATGGATGCCGTGGCGGATGATGAGCCGGGCGCAGAACCGGGTGGCCATGGGGTGCGAGCTCCACCCCTCGCCCGCCTACCCGTTCGCATTGCGGCTGACCATCGAGTACCGGCTCGGACGTGACGGCCTCACGGTGTCCACCGAGGCAGAGAACGTCGGAATGGTCGATCTGCCGTTCGGGCTCGGCTTCCATCCGTACCTCACCGTCGGCACCACGAGCGTCGATCTCGTGCGTCTGCGCGTGCCGGCGAGCCAACGACTGATCACCGATGATCGTGGGCTGCCGACCGGCAGAGCCCCTGTTACGGGGACCGAGTTCGACTTTCGTCAGGCGAGGCTGCTCGGGGTCACCAAGCTCGACACCGGGTTCAGCGGGCTCGAGCGAGATGCGGACGGGCGGTCCTGCGTCGAACTCGACGATCCTGACGGGGCCAGGGGGATTACGGTGTGGGCTGACGACCGATTCGGCTACTTCATGGTCTACACGGGAGACACGCTCGACATCGACGAGCGGCGCACGGCGGTGGCGGTGGAGCCGATGAGCTGCCCCCCGGATGCGTTTCGCTCAGGCATCGACCTCATCGTCCTGCAACCGGGAGGGGCTTGGACAGGATCATGGGGGATCACACCCCGCTGACCGATGAATGAGGACTGCCCTGAGCCGGCGGTGTCATGCCGGAATATCCGGGACCGACAATCAGCTATGACCGGGCGGAACGGCGGTCCCCGGTGACGGATCCGACGCCGGGAGCACGGAGCTCCGGTCCGGCTTGCGTCCAATGAGCCAGTAGCCGACAGATCCGAGCGTGTTGGCGCCGCTCGCCACCCGCCACACCCACTTGGCGCCGCGCACCTCGGAAGCAGCACGGCGATCGAGGTCGCGCCAGGTGATGCGGGTGACCGCGAGATGCACGACCAGGGCGACGACAACCCGGGCCCGGCTCTTCACGTCAGCAGTCTGGCACGGTCCCGACCGACGACGGTTCGCCGTCGGGGTCAATTCTGAGCGGACATCGTGGCGATCCGGGGTCAAGCGGTCTGGGTCCAGCCCACCGGTGAGCGCTCCGACCATTCGGACCGGCACGACCGGCATTGCAGGAGCACGCTCGCCAGTGACGTTTTGATCGGGCTCGTGTCATCGCCCCGCACGATCAGCCTCGGGCTGTCGACCAGTCCGCAGCCAGGACACTTCGGGAGCGTCTCGGTACGTTCCATCTTGCCGACCTCTCAATGGAAAGTCGCCAACGGCCCGACTGCCGTTTGAGCCACTCTGTCCGAGCTCAGACTATCGCTCCTGGGCCCGCCACCGACGGCGCAAAACGGCACCCGTCCCGACCGGGCTTGTCAACCTGACGGGCCCCGGACCTGGGATGTCCTTCTGTTCGAGCGGTGGCGTCCGGATCGGGATGCTGAATGCCGAGGTGGATCAGGGACGGGCAATCCCGAAACGGGCGAACTACGTATTCCCCTTGACGGGAACCCGCCCGCCATCGCGTTCGGGGAGGAAGCCATGACCCATCCGACCAGCGCCGGAGCGTCCGCACACCGTGGGGCCGAGCGGGGGGAGACCGAGCGTGGGAGGAGAAGGTGGAAGCGGCCCGGTCGGGGATGGCGCCTCGGTATCGGGCTGGCCGGCGCGATGGCGGTGGTCATGGGCCCGGTCTTGCCCGCCGCGGCGGTCTCCGGATCGTCGGACAGCAGCCGTCCGTTCCTCGATCGGCTGAATCAACAGGCCGAGGTCGCCTCCACCGTCCCGGCCAACGGCGACCTGAACCCCTATGGGGTAGCGGTGGTGACCCGCACCATCGGCCGCCTGGTGGCCGGTGACGTCTTGGTGAGCAACTTCAATGCCAAGAGCAACCTTCAGGGAACTGGCAGCACCATTGTCGAGATCGCTCCCAGTGGTCAGCGGGCGGTTTTCGCCCACCTGAGGGCCAAGACCCTCCCTGGCGCGTGCCCGGGAGGTGTCGGTCTGACCACGGCGCTCGGCATTCTCGATGACGGCTATGTCGTCGTCGGAAGCCTGCCCACCAACGCCGGGGTTCTCGAGCCGGGTGCCTCGGGTTGCCTCATCGTCATCAACCCCGCGGGGATGCCCTCGTTCACCGTGTCGGGTGGTGCGATCAACGGGCCCTGGGACTTGACCATCCGCCGGGACGACGGGCATGACCAGCTCTTCGTCACCAATGTCCTCAACGGCACCGTCGCCGCCGGAGGGGCAACGGTGCGGGGCGGGACCATCGTGCGACTCACCTTCGATCTGGGTGGCACGGTTCCGTCAGTGACCGAGTCCACCGTCATCGCCTCCGGCCTGGCGGAGCGGACCGACCCGGCGGCCCTGGTCGTGGGCCCGACGGGGGTGAGCATCAATGGTGACGGCACGCTGTATGTCGCCAACAGCGCCGCCAACGACATCCGAGCCGTGCGGGACGCGGGAGACCGGCACACCAGCGCCGGGATGGGCTCACACGTGTCGGCAGGCGGAGAGCTCAACGATCCGCTCGGTATGGCCCTTGCCCCCAACGGGGACATCCTCACCGCCAACGGCACCGATGGGAACATCGTCGAGACGACGCCCGACGGCATGCAGGTGGCCGAGAAATTGGTCGACGCCAACCCCCAGCCCGGCCCTCGGCCGGGGAACGGTGCGTTGTTCGGCCTGGCCGTGGCACCTGGGACCGGTCTGTACTTCGTGGACGACGACAACAACGACCTGAACCTGCTGAGCCGGTAGCCGGGCGCTCGCCGCCGGACGTAATGCGCCGGTCCATCTCACCGGCTGTCTTCGTGGTTCGGCGTGAGGTGGAGCGAGCGCCCACGCCGCGGATCCCGGAGTCCATGATTGAGGCATGGAGCTGCACCGAGTTCGTCCGAACGACCCCGAGGTCACACCGCTCCTGCACGGTCTGACGAGGGAGTACCAGAGCCGCTACGGCGACGGAGACGAGATGGTGTCGGTCGACGACGAGGAGTTCGAGCCGCCCGGCGGGCTCTTCATCGTGCTACTGGAGGCGGGCGTGACCGTGGCCGGCGGAGCCCTGCGTCGGCTTTCAGCCGACACCGGGGAGATCAAGCGCATGTGGACGGCGCCTGGTCATCGCCGACAGGGTCTCGCGACGGTCGTCCTCGACGCTCTGGAGGAGGCAGCGAGAGAATTCGGCTACAGCTACATCCGGCTCGAAACGGGTCCGGCGCAGCCCGAGGCTCGCTCGTTGTACGAACAACGTGGATACAGTCGGATAGCGACCTACGGTCGGTACGCCCAGGCGGCGGCGTTCGAGCACCGCATTGTGTCGGAAGCCGGTCTGTGATGTGAGGCATGCCTTGACGGCCGCCGGGCCGGCCCAGACGGCGTTCAACCGATTGGGTGAAGGAGCCAGGCGGGCCCGGGCAGGTGCGGACCCTGGGGCCGGCGTGATTCGTTCGAGCAGGCGCGCCAAGCGGACGCGGACATCTGGCACGGGCGGCTGTAGTGGTGTTCGCGGTAGTAGCCGGCCGCGAAGAAGGCTGAGCCGCACCAGGCGCTCGGATTGGGCGAGAGAAGCCGACCCCGTCCTCCATACCCGCAGGTCAGCCGCTACTTCTTCTGGCGATGATGCGCCGTCCGCGCCATGGGTATCACGTACCTGTCCGCCTCTCACCTTTGGCTTGAAGGGTCTTTTGGCTACCGCACAGACTGTGGCATTAGATTTGCGTGGCCTTAGCCCGAGCGGCTTACGGCGGATAGGGGGCGAAGATGGACCTTCACGTGCGGAGGTTGACGAACGAATGGCGGATCGGGAAAATCCGTGGGGCGGTGGCCAAGGACACAAAAGCGGACCCGGATGCTATTCGGGCGCAACTCGCGGCAGACGCAGGCTCTGCGGGTTTGACCATGCTGTTCGAGGCCATCGACGATGTGACGGATCGCCTGCGTGTTTTGGAAGCCAAAGTCGCCATCTCCGGTGATTCGGGCAATGTCAGCCGCTTAGAGTTTGAGAATCTGGCTCACCAGGTCATGAAGCTCAAAAAGAGAGTCAAACGGTCACGAGGATAGGTTCTCGTCACGCCACCCAGTCTTCGAGCCGCGCCAGCACCTCGGGCGGCGAGGGTTGACCCGCGAGGGATGGCCTGCTGCGCTGAGCACCAAGGCGTCTGTCGTCGCGAAGGGTGGCAGGGGAGCGACCTTCGGACGTGATTTGCATGAGCTGTTTTCGCCAGGAGTTGGTCGACTGTCAGGCTGGCGCCCCTGACCCGACCACCGCGTGCGGACTCGGCTCATCGACAAGCTTCGCCAGAGCCCTGTCGGCGGTGTCGATGTCGGGAGCATCCGAGGCGTATCCCGCCACGTCCGCGACACCATTCCGTACATGCCGGTAACGGGGTCGCATCCGGTGCTGCCCCTCGGCTCATAGACCGCCGTCTTGCCGCGTCCACGGAGAAGACGCTTCGAACCTCTCATACCAGCGACATTGCAGTCTTTGGGCTTTCTCTGGGACGCCGCAAACCATGCCAACCCAAAAACTGCCTCTGACCTGGTGCGCCCCCTGGGATTTGAACCCAGAACCTGCGGATTAAGAGTCCGTTGCTCTGCCGTTGAGCTAGAGGCGCGCGCTCCTCAGTATGACCGGTGCGACATGACCGCCTGGCTGTTCCCGTGGTGACCAGAGGGTGACCGACGGGGCTCGAACCCGCGACCTCCGGGGCCACATCCCGGCGCTCTGCCAACTGAGCTACGGCCACCAAGGAGCCTCTAGTGTGGCACAGAGCGATGGGAGCCTTCGACCAGCACGCTCCCGAGCCTTGCCCCTGTAGCTCAACTGGATAGAGCAGGTGGTTTCTACCCATCAGGTTGCGGGTTCGACTCCTGCCGGGGGCGCCAATCTCCAGCTCGGCGGCATTTGTGTCACCCTAACGATCTGGCTGGGCCCACAGCGGCGCGGATGCTCCGAGATGTAGCGATGACCGACGGCGGGCGACGCATGAACCTCCTTGCAGGGCGAGGTCGTCGGGTCATGGGATCAATGCGAGTCGACGGGCCCGTCCAAAGCCCGTTTCCTCATTGGCGGGAGTAGTCACTGTGTGCAACTATCGCGGCTTGCTGGCGCTATCAAATTGGCTTTCCGGTATAGATGGGGGGCAAGGCAAAAGATGGTGATTGAGTTCCGCAGGCGGCCAGGGTTGTCCACTTGGGCGGTTGCGAACGCATTTCTTCCTGTGCCATGTCAGCTCTTGTTGCGCTTCCGCTTCCTAGTCCTATGTGACTGCGAGGGCCGGGACAAGTGAGGACGCCCGTGGAGCCGGCGGTCGCAACTCTTGGAGAATCGGGCACCCCCAGGCAGAACGTCATGCGCTTGATAAGGAACTGGCAATCCTGGGTTCCTTTGGCTGCATGCCTCGTGTTTGCTTTCGTATTCCGCCTCGTCCTCGGCCACTATGTCTTGGTCTTCAAGGGAGAATCGGCCACCTACTTGGCCGTTGCTCATAATCTCGCCGCCGGCCACGGTTACTCGAAGGTATCCTCGCCTCCCTACATCGCCACGGATCAGCATTGGCCAGGCTATCCGGTCATCCTTTCGGTGGCATTCCTGTTCAACACTTCGCACGCGTCGCTGGTGGTCGCCAATGCGATCCTGGGTACCATCGCCACGCTCTTCGTGTACCTGATCTCTCGGGCGCTGAACTTGAGTTCTGGTCTGACCCTGGCCGCGACCGCAACCGCCGCGGTGTTCATTAGCACAGCGTCCATAGCCGGAGTGGCAGCCGTTGAGAATCTCTCGGTGCCTGCTGTCTTGGCCTTTGTCTACGTGGTACTCATCAGACCACCAAAATCTCGTGTCACGCTGTTCGTACTGGGGAGTCTCCTGGCCTGGTTGGCCGCGCTGACCAGAGAGGAATTGCTCGCCTTTGTAGTTATTGCGGCGGTAGTGGCTGGTCGCCGGGCAAAGTTTCGAGCACTCACGTCGGTGGGACTTGTCATCTGTTTTCTAGTAGGTCCCGCGCTCTGGGTGATGCGCAATGAAATTCAGGTCCATCGGCTCGAATACACGGACTCAATCAACTTGGACCAAGCCATCTTGCCCTCCGTGAACACGCAATGGGAGGGCTCGAGTTTGTACCGCGAGGGCGGGATTCTGAAGAAAGCGCGAGAGGTCACGCCCTCGCAACGCGCTCAGTATCAACATGCCGTCTTCCAGCAAGCGAAGAGTTATATCACGCATGACTTCGTTGGGTTTGTGGCAAACAAAGTGTCCCCGGCGCTCGAGTATCCCTTCCCTGACCCGATTGATGGATACGTGTATGGAAATAGTTCCTTGCTCATCTTGGCGAAGTTGGGCTGGTCTTTCTTCTTATTGATAGAGTATTTGCTCGCTTTGATCGCCGGTTGGCGATGTTGGGTCAGGGGGTATCGGTGGAACGTCGTGAGTATCGGACTGTTTCCGGCGTTCGCGCTCTGTTTGGTTCTGGTGGATGCCCCTGAACCTCGATATTGGCTCCCATCCGTTCTGCTTCTGCTCCCGGCCGCATTCGCCGGTATCCGCGAATTACCCTGGATCTTTAGGAAGCTGTTTACTCCCCCTAGAGCTTCTGTCCAGTGATCTCAGAGGTGTTGGCGGACTTCGACCTCCGATCGGGTTCGAGTGGAGGCAGTTGCCAATACCGCATCGGCGCAACGATCCGGCGCGTGACGGTTGGTTCGCGAACGGCAACGGCCAGCCCATCGACGGACTCGGTGCCCGATGAAGGACGACGTCGAGCAACTCACCCACGGATGACGACGGCAACACGACGGCGAGCTGGGTGGCGAGGCGGAAGCGGTACGAAGGCCCCGACGGGGACCGTGGCCACCTCGCCGATCCCGCGGGGTATCGACGTTGGCGAACCGTCGACACCGGCCGCCAAAGGGCCCCCGTAGGCGACGGCGTCAGGCACCGCCTGCCGGTTGCCCAAAAGGGGCGTGTCGCCTCGTTCACCGCTCTTCGCATGCGGTGCGACCTGTCCGGTCGCCATCGTGCAGCCCGGGGGCGGTGATCACCGGACGGCGACTCGCCATGTCGGCCTCCTCGGTCCGCCACCTCCCGGGAGGTCCGTGTCGAGACGGCGCACCCACCAGGTGTGTTGGACGCTCCTCCGAGCCAATCCGCCCTCCTATCAGGGAATACGCCCGGCTCTCAGCTGCCTCCAAGGAAGCACAAGAGGCCACTCTCGCCGTGAGCGGCTCGCGGCGGTTTTGCTCCAGTTGATTTGAGGTATTGAATGGGTACCGACGACAGCCGGCCGATGCCGGGGGGGCGCGGTGAGACGAATCGGGTTGATGGGAGTTGTGGCTGCGATGCTGGTCGTCGTCGCGCTCGGTTCGGTCTCGTTGTCAGCAGGAGCGTCTCAGACGGTGACGAGACCCGGGCCGCCCACCGACGTTCAGGCAACCTACGTGCCAGGCGTTCCGGGTGTCTCCGTCTCGTGGAGCGCGCCGGTGTCCGATGGTGGTTCCCCGATCCTCTATTACTTTGCGTTCCCCCTATTCGGGAAGACGCACTCATCCGGGGGCCAGGGGTGCACTTCGAACAACCCAGGCCCTAACACCTGTCACATCGACGGCCTAAAGGTGGGCAAGGTCACCCGAGAGATCCGAGTACGAGCGGTCAGTGCAAAGGGTCGCGGCCACGTGGCAATCGTCTTTCCCGTCGCCATTCCCGGGAGCCCCGCCAGCGGTGGTGCGTCACCATCGCCTGCATCGGGAACGGGCCAGCCCTCCACAGGCCCGGTCTCCCCCAGTGTTGGTTCCGACACAGCGGCTGCCTCGAACACGACCAGCGACACACCAGCTTCCGACGTGCCCGCCGAACTTCCGTTCACCGGCATGAACCTGGCAACGTTGTTGACTCTAGGCGGGGGCCTGGTGCTGGTGGGATGGCTGATTCTCGATCCGTTCCGCCGACGGCGGGTGAGATTCCGACGCGTTTCACTGCACGTGCTGATCGGAAGTTAAGGCCGGCACGGCGGTTCCTCGGGCTGACGATCACGGCGGTGAGTGTGTCCGGCTCTGGGCGCGTGGGCTCCACGAATCGACTGTCAGGATTGGCATCGACTCAACTGTCCAGATAGGTGTCGATCAGGTGGGCTGGTGCCGATGCCAGCCAGGCGTCAAGGATCGCCTCCCGCATGGCCTTTTTGGTGACGGTCGCCAGCTGGATGAGCACAGCCGCATACCCGTCGAAATGCGGGATGGTGAAGAACCCGTTCGGAGGGGACGCCAGGACCGCTTCCTTTTCCATGCGGTCGCCCACCCGCACCGCCACAATCGGTCCGGCAGGCGGTGGCGCCGTGCCGAAGCGCTTGATGTCCGCCTGGCTGAAAGGTCGCACCCAGGCGAATGCCTTTCCACCCACGTACCAGGTGAGGTTGCCGTGGCGCTCGCCCTCGCTGACCCCGGGCATCTCCATGGCCAGGTGCCCCACGTCCTCGATGGTCACCATGTTCGGTCACGATACCTTCGGCGACCTTCGGCGACCTTCGGCGACCGTCGGCGCACCGATCCGCCCCGGATCAGGGCGTTGAGGGCTCAGGGCTCAGTTGTCCAGCGACCGCCGCTGCGGATGGGGTGTCTCGCCGCGGGCGAGCATGGCGACGAGCCGGTCGATCCGCCGGGCCCGAGTCTCGGCGCGCTTGGCATTGCCGATCCGGTACAGGACGGCGTAGCGGTTCTGACTGGTCAGACGCCCGAAGGCCTCTCGAGCCCGTGGCTCTCGTGCCAGAGCAGCCTCGAGGTCGGCAGGTATCTGCGCCGAAGCCTGTCCCGCGTAGGCCGCCTCCCATCGACCGTCGCCCTTGGCCCGTTCGACCTCGGCCACTCCCGACGGGCGCATCCTCCCTTCGGCCATCAGCCGCTCGACGATCCCGACATTCCGCTTCGACCACGGGCTGCGTGACCGGCGTGGCGTGAATCGCTGCCGATACGTCGTCGCATCCCGCCGGCCAACCTGACCGTCGATCCAACCGTGGCACAGCGCCTCCTCGAGGGCCTGGTCGTAGCTGAGGCTGGTCGGTCGGTCGACACCCTTCTTGGCCAGGACCAACCGCACCCCGGCCGGGTCGCCGTGGTGTTTGCCGAGCCAAGCGCGCCACGCACGACGGTCGGCCACGATGAGCTCGGGAAACTCTTCGGTCATGGTCACTCAGTGTGGCAGCCCGGGTCGCGCCACCCGAACCTTCCCAGGGGCGTACGACCATCGGGCGTCTCACCGCCTATCCTCTGCGGATCGGACGGCGGCGATCGACATTCGTGCGACCTTGGCGACCGGGCAGCCCGCCGGGCTCTGTCCACCTCTCGTTCGTGCTCCCTCGCCGGCGGCCGGCTCGCCCTCGGCCGGCTCGCCGATGGCTCGCCCCGGCCGCGGTGATGGTGGTGCTGTCGTCCGGTGCTGCTGTGGCTCACTCGCCGACCGCGTCGGCGACCGCCCGGGCGGTGGTCCCCCGAGCGGCAGGGTGGGCGGTTCAGAGCCACGTCGGTCTACCCAGCGGATGGGCGGAGACCTGGTCGACCGGCCACCTGCCCGACGACGGACAGCCCATCGCCCTGTCGTCGCCGACAGTGGCCAACCTCGACGGGCAGCCGTCAGTCGTGGTCGGCGACCGCCGCGGCCTCGTCTATGCGTACCACTTGGCCAGCGCTTCGCCGGCGGGCACCTCGGTCGCCGGTTGGCCGACGACCAACGAGAGCGGGCCGATCGACGCTCCGGCGTCAGTCTCGCCGATCGCCTTTGGGCTCTCCTCGGTGCTCATCGGCTCGGGCAACGATGCCGACCCCACAACCGGCGGTTATCAGGCCTTCGGCCCTTCGGGTGGGCAGCTCTGGCACACCCAGGTGGTGAACCCGCCGACCGATACCGCGCCCGCCGTCGGGGTCCAGGCCGGGATGAGCGTCGGCGCTCTACAGCCCGGCGGACTCGACACGGTGGCCGGGTCCCTCGGCCAGGTCTCCTACGCCCTCAGTGCGGGGAACGGGGCGACATTGGCCGGATGGCCGTTCTTCAACTCGGACAGCACGCACTCGACCGCCGCTCTGGCCGATCTCTACGGCACCGGCCAGAACGAGATCATCGTCGGCGGCGACCAGACTGCCGGTGAGGGGCAGGGCCAGCAGTACTCCGACGGGGGTCATATCCGCATCCTGAGCGGCACGGGGAACCAGATCTGCCGAGCCGACACCAACCAGGTCGTCGATTCGTCGCCAGCCGTCGGCGGGTTCCTACCCGGAGGCGCCACCGGCATCGTCGTGGGCACCGGTGCCTTCTTCGGCGGTGCCTCGGACACCAACACGGTTCGGGCCTACAACAACCTCTGCCAGCTGGTGTGGTCGACGCGAGTCGACGGCAGCACCTTCTCCTCGCCGGCCCTGTCGAACGTGCTGGGGAACGGGTCGCTCCAGGTCGTGGAGGGAACCGACCAGGGCACGGGGGGCTCGGGGTCGGTCTGGGTGCTCGACGCGGCTACCGGCCGAACCGATTGGGCGGTCTCCAACATCGGGCGGGTCATCGGCTCGGTGGTGACGGCCGACCTGACGGGTGGCGGCTATGACGACGTCATCGTCCCGACCATCGCCGGAACGAGGATCTTCGACGGTCGTTCGGGGGCGGAGATCGCCGACCTCAGCCCTTCGCTCGGTTTGCAGAACGCCCCTTTGGTCACCGCCGACCCCAATGGCACCGTCGGCATCACCCTGGCGGGCTACACGGCATCGAGCCTGTCGCCCAACGGAGTGGGGGAGATCGACCACTACGAGATCACCGGTTCGAACGGAGCCGAGGCTGTCGGGGGAGGAGCATGGCCCATGTTCCACCACGATCCCCAACTCACCGGCAATGCAGGCGGCACCACGCCGGGCGGGTCCATACCAAGGTGCTCGGTGCCGGCCGCCGCCTACAGCGGTTATGACCTCGTCGCCGCCGACGGAGGGATATTCACCTATGGGCAGATGCCGTTCTGCGGCTCCACCGGGGGCCTCAGGCTCAACGCGCCCATCGTGGCCATGGCCATGGCCCCCAACACCGGGGGCTACTGGGAGGTAGCCGCCGACGGTGGGGTCTTCACCTTCGGCAACACCCTGTTCTACGGATCCATGGGCGGCAGACGTCTCAACCAGCCGATCGTGGGGGTCGCCGCCACGCCGGACGGCCGGGGCTACTGGGAGGTGGCCGCCGACGGAGGGATCTTCACCTTCGGGGATGCCGCCTTCTACGGCTCGATGGGAGGCACCCGGCTCAACCAACCGATCGTGGGGATGTCGTCGTCCACCGATGGCCGCGGCTACCGGTTGGTGGCCGCCGACGGTGGGATCTTCACCTTCGGTGATGCCCCGTTTGCCGGCTCGATGGGGGGGGCCCGTCTCAACCGGCCGGTGGTGGGCACGGCCAACGACAGCAATTCGGGAGGCTATTGGGAGGTTGGTTCAGACGGCGGTGTCTTCTCCTTCGGCGGGGCCCAGTTCTTCGGCTCGACCGGAGGTATCACCCTCAACGCCCCGGTGACCGGCATGGCGGCGTCGGCCGACGGGAGCGGCTACCGGTTCGTCGCCTCCGACGGAGGTGTCTTCTCCTTCAACGTCCCCTTCTACGGATCGATGGGTGGGCGGCCGCTCAACCAGCCGATGGTCGGGCTGGCCGGATTTTGACCCCCGGCCGTGCCCTGGTAGGTCGGCCTAGACTCCGCCAGTGACCGAGGTGCTGGCCGTGGCCAACCAGAAGGGGGGCGTGGCCAAGACCACGACCGTGCACTCCCTCGGGGTGGCTGCCGCCGAGGCCGGCCGTCAGACCATGGTCGTCGACCTCGATCCTCAGGCCTGTTTGACCTACTCATTGGGTTTCGATCCCGACGCGCTCGGTCAGTCCCTCCACGACGTGTTCGTACGGCGCGCCGGGTTGGCCGAGGTGATCCTGCCGGTGCCCGGTGTCGGCTCACTGGACCTGGTGCCCGCCACCATCGATCTGGCCGGGTCGGAGGTCCACCTGCTCACCCGCACCGGTCGCGAACACGTCCTCGAACGCGCCCTCGCACCGGTCCTCGACCGCTATGACCTCGTGCTGATCGACTGCCCTCCCTCCCTCGGGGTGCTCACCATCAACGGCTTGACCGCGGCCGACGCCGTCGTCATCCCCCTCCAGTGCGAGGCCTTGTCCCACCGGGGGGTCGGTCAGCTCCTCGAGACCATCGAGGACGTGCGGACCTTTGCCAACAGCGGGCTGAGTGTGCGCGGCATCATCGCCACGATGTACGACGATCGGACCCGGCACGCCCGCCACATCATCGAGGAGGTCGAGGCGCGCTACGGGATCCCGGTCCTCCAGCCACCGGTCCGGAAGTCGATCCGGTTCGCCGAAGCCCCGGCGCGGGGGAAGTCAATCCTCCAGCATGCGCCCAGCTCTCCGGGGGCCATGGCCTACCGCCAACTGGCCCGCACCCTCCTGGAAGCCAGCACGGTCGCCGGCCCGGTCGGGTAGTGGCGCCCGGGCCCGATCCGCTCGGCAAGCGGGCGCTTTTCTGGATGCCGATCGAGGCCGAGACGGAGGTCGGCGCCGCACCCTCTCCCGCGCCCGGCGAGGCGGTGACACCATCCCGCCACCCGCTCAAACGGGCCCGAGCGACCGGCAAAAACGCTCTGTTCTCGGATGCCACCCCAGTCAGTGAGGACGGGATGGCGGGCTGGGCCGCGCCGGCCGGCGACCCGGTACCACCGCGCGGGCTCTTCGTCGTTTCGTGCTCGTCGTGCGGGTCGGTAACCCGCATCGGACTTCTCCAGCTTCTCCGGTGCCAGCTGCCGGTGCCCGCCTGGTTGCCGCGTCGGACTTTCGACCGGTGGATGACCTGTCCGTTCTGCCGCCGTCGGACCTGGACCGGTGTGACCCTCACCAGGTGAGCCTGCCGTCCCGGGTGTGTTCTGGTCGCGGTGGTCGTGTGCGGGTTGCTGAACGCCGCGAGCGACAGCAGGTCGTGCCTAAGCGTTCAAGAGCGGGGGACGAGCGCCGGGCGGAACCGGGTGGCGCCGCTCGGCGCGGCGGTCAGGCTTCGGCGGTATAGAACCTTGCCGGGAGGGAGCCCCTCCGGTGTACCCGACCGTCCAGCTCGAGCACGACACAGTGAGCGAGGGTCTCGCCGTTGGCCTGGCGCTGCATGAACGACTCGATCTCGTCCCAGGGCCGTGACCAGTGGAGTCGGAGGGTGATGTCCCAGGCGGTCGATCCAGGGTGGTCCTTGATGACCTGCTCGATCTCGTCGAGACGATTGGCATGGTGGACGATGATCTCGTCCAGCCTGCCGATGAGGTCGGCGAACCGGTACTCGTGAGCCGGGAGCACCTCGTCGGTGGGGAGGCTCTTGAGCTTCTCCAGCGATTCGAGATAGTCCCCGAGTGGGTTTGGCACCTGTTGTGAGTGCACCGAGATGTTCGGTGTGATGCGAGGGAGTACGTGGTCCCCGGAGATGAGCAGTCGGCGGTCGTCGCTGTAGAAGCAGACGTGACCCGGGGAGTGCCCCGGCGTCCAGATGGTCCGCAGGGACCACCCGGGGAGCTCGATGTCCCTGCCGTCCTCGAAGAGCACGTCGGGTGCAGCCATGGTCACCATCGACTTCACCGCCATCGAGGCCAGAGCGAGATCTGGCAGCTTGTCTTCGGGCACACCGGAGTCGTCGAGTAGGTGCAGCATGGCGGCCACCAAGTCGTCGGTGTCGACGTAGCGTGCCTCGAGCATCACCGCGTCGGCCGGGTGCAGGCCGATCCAGGCGCCTGCAACCTCTCGCACCCGGCCGGCCAGACCGTAATGGTCGGGGTGGATGTGAGTGACCATCACGGCACGGACATCGCTGATGCTCCCACCCGCCGCCACCAGCCCGTCGTTGAGGCTCGTCCACGCCTCCTCGGTGTTCCACCCGGCGTCGACCAGGGCCACGCCACCATCACCGAGCTCGAGGACATACACCAGTACGTACCGGAGCGGATTGTTCGGGATCGGGACGGGGATCGACCACAACCCGGGTCGTACCTGTTCCACCGGCGGCATGACATTGAGGTCCCACGAGTCTTTCTGCAGCGTGCCGGTGATAACGACCACGCCAGGCACCGTACACGGCCCGTTCCGCTCCACGGGGGTCTGAGAGGTCACGGTCGCAGCTGCGTTGCCAAGGCCACGGGGGGTCGTTGCGTCCCGCTGACGTGCGGAAATCCTTGAAGGCGGGCCCCGAAGTGCCTACCATGCTTCGAAATGACTGGGCCCCGGTGCCTGGCCGCGTGTCACAGAAGCCGGATGGGACGGGATGTGTGATGGTCGATCAACTGGGGTCCTCTTGTGGTGAGGCGCGGCGGGCGCGCATCCATGGTTGAGGGAGTCAGGCGGCCGCCGGTGGCCGAGCTGACCCGGTGGCGTGACCGCTGCATACGGCTCATCTCGGCGTGCCCGGACGCGTTTCTCGAGGTGGACGCGGCAGGGGTGATCATCGAGTGGAACCCACGAGCGGAGGTGCTGTTCGGCTGGAGCCGGGACGAAGTGATCGGACGTCCGGCCGGCGACACCGTGCTACGGGCTCGGCTCGGCAGGTCACCCTTCGACGACGCCGATGGCGACCACCGCGATGCCTGGGGCGACGGCTGGAGGCGCTTCCAGCTGGAGCACCGCGCCGGCCAGACCATCGATGCCGAGGCCATGGTGTTCTCGACCGGCTACGGGGCCACCCGATGCGTGAGTGGATTCGTCAGATGTGTGGAGGAGCTCGACGGGGCGAAACCCCTCGAGCCGGCAACGGGGACGACCGCGACCACGGTAGAGCTCTCCGGTCTCGGGACCGACCCCCTCACCCGGCTCCCCGACCGACGCCGGTTCAAAGATGCTCTGGCTCGTTCGCTCGCCGAGGGGGCGTCACCGGGCTCGGTCGCCGTCGCGCTCCTCGATCTCGACCGGTTCAAGGTGATCAACAACTCCATGGGTCATGACCACGGTGATCTCGTGTTGGTGGCGGTGGCCGACCGGTTGTCAGGGATGGCCGGTCACGCCGACCTCATCGCCCGATTCGGCGGCGATGAGTTCCTGGCCCTGTTCGCCGATCGCCACGGGTACGCCCATCGCCGGGCCCTCGCCTTCGCGGAGCGGGCCCGCGCCGCCCTCCGGGAGCCGTTTCTCATCAATGGCAGTGAGGTGTTCCTCAGCGCCTCGACCGGCGTCGCCCTCAACGCGTTCGGAGTCGACGGCGCGCCGGAGCTGCTGGCCAACGCCGAGGCAGCCATGTATCGGGCTAAGCGTCGCGGGGGCCAGGCAGTGGAGACGTTCCAAGAACCCATGCGAATCGAATCTCTGGACCGCATGACGACCGAGCACTCACTGCACCGGGCCCTCGATCAGCGCGAGCTCACGCTCCACTACCAGCCAGTGGTCGAAGTGGGTAGCTCCGCCGCGGTCGGAGTGGAGGCGCTCATCCGATGGCGCCACCCGCACCAGGGATTGGTCCCCGCCAACCGGTTCATCCCGGTGGCAGAGGAGAGCGGCCTGATCATGCCCATCGGCGCCTGGGTGCTCCAGGAGGCCTGCGACCAGCTCAGAAGATGGCCCGGCCGCAAGGACCGACGGTCGTTGGGTTCGATGGAGGTGAACCTCTCTGCTCGCCAGGTGGCGGACAAGCGGATCGTCGCCACGGTCGAGGAGGTCCTGGCGCGGACCGGGCTTCCCGCCGAGCGTCTCACGCTGGAGATCACCGAGAGTGCCCTGATGGACGACGCCGGGTCCTCGCTCGAGGTGCTGCGAGCGCTCAAGCAGGTCGGCGTTCAGCTGGCGATCGACGACTTCGGCACTGGGTATTCGTCGCTCAGCTACCTCCAGCAGTTCCCGGTGGACATGCTCAAAGTGGACCGCTCGTTCATCGAGCAGCTGGGTGTGAGGTCCGAGAGCGAGGAGATCGTCTCGGCCATCATCGGCCTGGCCCACGCCCTCGGTCTCAGGGTAGTTGCCGAGGGAGTCGAGACCGTCGGCCAGCTCGAGATACTGCGGTCGCTGCGGTGTGACCTGGCTCAGGGGTTCCTGTTCTCGGTCCCACGCCCGGCCAGCGAGATCGCCACCTCGTTCCCCCTGCCCATCAGCGCCTGAACAATCACTCGGGAAGGCGGTATCCGATTTCAGGATCGGCGACAGATCGGCCGTTGCACACAGTCGGGAAGGCGGTATCCGATTTCAGGACATCGGATACCGTGATGTGTCGAGACACGGTCGGGAAGGCGGGATTTGAACCCGCGACCTCCTGCTCCCAAAGCAGGCACGCTAACCAAGCTGCGCCACTTCCCGTAACTCCGACCCTCCCGCGCCCCGCGGGGAGGACGCTTCGTCTCGGCCGGCCGGCTACAGCGTAGCCATCGTTGGTCGAGGTACCCGCGGAGGGGTGCCAGCAGATAGCGTCACGCCGTGCCGACCGTGCGCGTGGCCGTCTTCGACCTGGGAAGCAGTTCGTTTCATCTCATGGTCGTCGACGCATCACGCGACGGCGTGTTGACGCCGGTGCTCAGACGCCGGTCATTCCTCCACCTCGGCACCGAGGTGGCCCGCACCGGGGGAGTCCCGACCGATCGGGCCAGCTCCGCGGTCAGGGCGGTTCGCCGACTCCAGGCCGCGGCCGACGACGCGGGGGTGGACGTGGTGGTGGCCCTGGCTACTGCGGCGCTGCGGGATGCGGACAATAGTCAAGAGTTGCTCGGCCGCCTCGAGCGGGTGCTGGGGACCTCGATCACCTTGCTGGCTGGCGAAGAGGAGGCGCGCCTGTGCTTCCTCGGGCAGCGCGCGGGTGTCTGGGTGGGGCGTGACCCCGTTCTCGGCCTGGACCTCGGGGGAGGCAGCCTCGAGGCCGGGACAGGCACGATCGACGAGGTGTTCGCGGTCTCGAGCGTTCCGCTCGGTACGGCGCGGCTGCGCGGGGAGCTGGGCACCGGCGAACTGCTGACGCCGGAGGATCGGGTGGCCATCGCCCGGCTGGTGCGGGAGCGATCGCAACCGGTCCAGGCCATGCTGAATGGGGTTCCGAACGCGGCGAACCGGGTGATCGCCAGCGGCGGGACCGTGCGGGCCCTCGCCCGGCTGGCCATGGTGCTGCACCGGCCCGAGACCGAATCCGTGGCCTCACGGCCGGTCAATCAGGTGGAGCTCCCGGCGGGCCAGCTGTACGAGCTCACCGACCGGCTGTGCACCCTTGATCTCGACGCCCGACTGGCGCTTCCCGGCATCCAGGCCCGACGGGCGCCGCTGCTACCCATCGGGGCCGTGGTGCTCTCGACGATGGTGGAGGACCTCAGCCTCGAGCGCCTGGTGGTCAGTGAGTGGGGGCTTCGGGAGGGTGCGGTGATCAGCACCCTGGCCCTCGAGCTCGAACACCGCCTGGTGCCCGGCTGAGCGGGGACCGCCCAGTCAGGCCTTCTTCCCGAGGATCCTGTTCATCCCGGTCCCACAGGTGGGGCACTTGCCCTTGGCCGAACGCCGCCCGTTGGCCATCTCGACCTCTTCCCCCTCGAACTGCCGCTTCTCACGGCACTTCACGCAGTAACCCTCATACGACGCCATGGCTCCTCCTCGTGATGCGAATGGCGGACTACATCCGGTGATCGGATTGACCGAACGTATCGGTCCGGGCTGGGCGAGGGGGGGATGGCCGCCAAAAAGTGCTTGCAATAGTTAGCACTTGGGCCGTCCGGCCGGTCTTATCCACCGTCCCCGAGCACCACGGGGCCCTCGGCCGCGATGGTGCCCATCAACCTCCCGATGTCCTCGGCGGGCAGCGGGGGACTGAAGTAGTAGCCCTGCGCGGTGGTGCAGCCTCGCTGGAGCAGCACCCGGTGCTGCACGGAGGTCTCGACGCCCTCCGCCACGCATTCCAGTCCCAGACGGCGGGCCATCGAGATGATGGCCGAGACCAGCGAGTCGTCTTCTCCGTCAGGCCCGAGGACCTGCACGAAGGACTCGTTGATCTTGAGCGTGCTGACCGGGAAGGACCCGATGCGGTCGAGCGAGGAATTGCCGGCCCCGAAGTCGTCGATAGTGAACCGGACGCCCAGCCGTTGCAATCCGTCGATGTTCTCCTTGGCCGGCCCCCACCGGTCCAGCACCACACGTTCGGTGATCTCGAGGTCGAGGAGCGTGGGGTCGATCCCGCTCGCGGCAAGCGTGCGTTCGACCCGGGTCGACAGCTCGGGGTCCGCCAGGTCCCGCGATGCCAGGTTGACCGCCAGGCGGAAGGGGCCGAGGCCGCCCCCGAACCAGGACCGCGTCTGCTCACAGGCCTGCCGCAGCACCCACGCGTCGATGGCCACGATCGCCTCGCTGCGTTCGGCCACCGGGATGAACGCAGCGGGTTCGAGGACTCCGAGCCTCGGGTGGTCCCACCGGACGAGCGCCTCGACTCCGACCACCTCCGAGGTACGGAGGTCGATGTAGGGCTGGTAGAGCACGAAGAACTCGTCCCGTTCCAGAGCGCCGGCCAGATCCGCCTGCAGAGCGACCACATCGACGGCCAGAGCGCGGGACTCGCGCCGGGCCGGAGGGCCGGAGAACATCTCGAAACAGTTCCGTCCAAAGGCCTTGGCCCGGTACATGGCTTCGTCGGCGCGGTTGAGCAGGTCGTCATAGGAGTCGCCATGCTCGGGGGCCACGGCGATGCCGATGGACGCCGACGTCTCGACATCCTCGCCGAAGACCGAGAAGGGGGTGCTCATGGCGTCGAGCGTGCGTCCGGCCAGTTCGTCGATGTCGGTCTGCTCCGCCAGACCGGGCAGCAGGATGGCGAACTCGTCGCCGCCGACCCGGGCCACGGTGTCCTGTCGTCTCACCGTGTCCACCAGCCTCCGGCTGACCTGCCTGATGAGGTCGTCACCCGCCGCATGACCGAGCGTGTCGTTGACCGCCTTGAAGTAGTCGAGATCCACGAAGAACATGCACACCGGCTCCCCGACCCGTTTGGACCGGACCAGCTCCTGTTCGACCCGGTCCTCGAAGAGGCGCCGATTAGGCAACCCGGTGAGCGCGTCGTGCCAGGCCATGTGCGAGACCTTCTCGAGGAGCGCGAGGTTCTGCAGCGCGGTGGCGGCCTGGTCGGCCAGGCCGGACAGCCGCTCGTGGACAACCGGATCACGAGTGGCGTCGGTCGGCGTGTCGGCCCCGTAGTTGGCCGAGATGACCCCGAGGAACTCGCCGGCCGCGAACAGCGGCGCCACCACCGACGTTGAGGTACCGGAACGGGCCAGCAGATCGCGTATCACCGGGTCCTCGGACGACGCGTCGATCACGACGACCTCTCGTCGGTTGACGAGCTGGTCCACCAGCGGGCGGCCGATCGGCACTCTCGGCAACTGGTCGGCCACCCCTCCCATCGCCTCGTGGTGGCCGGGATCGGGGTCGGCCAGCGGCACGATGGGCCCCAGGTAGGCGTCGGCGGGCTGTCTACCCGAGCTCCGGGCCCGGGGGACCAGCTGGCCCGACTCGGCTTCCCACAGGTACACGGTCGAACGCTCGCACGCGGCCACGGCGGGAACCGTGTCGGCCAGCAGCTGCACCAGGTCGGCCGGTGTGGTGACCTGGGACAGGCTTTCGGCAAAGGACAGCAGTGTCCGGGCGGTGGCATCGCTCCGGCGGGCCTCGTCGAGGACACCGAAGATGTCAAGGGCGGTCGCCGCGTGGTCGGCGTAGAGGCGGAGTAGGCGCGCCTCCGCCGGCGACACCGGGGACCCGTCCGGCCGTAATTCGACCAGGCGGCCATAGCGGTGGCGTCCTGACGCGATGTCCACAACGAGGCGGGTGCCCCCGGCGTCGTCGGGGTGCCCGGGCCAGAGCTCAGCCGCCATGGCCCGGGCCTCGTCCACGTCGAGGCCTCGATGGTGGAGCTTGACCGGCGTCACCGGCCGGACCCGGACCATCAACAGGAAGCAAGGGGCGGTCACCAACGCGTCCGCCCGGGCCGCGATCTCCGACAGCAACCCTCCGGCATCGTCGTGGAGGACCTCCCGGGCCGTGGCGAAGGCTCCTTCGATCAACATCCTCATCCCGTCGAGCTCCGTGCCGGTCCGGTCCATGGCCGGCCCGGCCGCGAACCCCGTCCCGGTGTCGGCTCCGCCATCGGCGCAATCGGCGCTGGCGTTGGCGGAGCGGCCCAGGGACGGGTCCGGTCCGTGCGACGGCTCGTCCCAGCTCATCGCATAGAGACAGTGTCGCCCACCTCGGGCGCTGCACTCCGGTTCCGTGATCAGGGCCGGCCCGGAGCCAAAGGCCACCGGGAGCTGCGAGAGCAGGCCGCGGGTCAGCTCGCACAGGTGTGCATGCCGTTGCGGCGCCCCAACGGGCGTGGCCTGGACCAGGGCGTGGTCGGGTGCCACCTCGAGCAGGACGGCCTCGGAGGTCCCATCGAAATGGCGGAGGAGCGGGCCGACCTTCTCGAGCGCGGCAGCGGCCGTCCCGGCCGAGAGGATTCCGGACACGAACTTGTCATGGGGCCATTGGAGCAGGGCCTCCCCGGCGTGGAGTGCGACCGCCCCGTCCTCGCATGCCAGTGCGGCCGCGTCGAAGAGCGCTACCGCCTCGGCGAGGGAGCTCCAGGTTCCGGGGTCAGCCAGGTCGGCGAAGGTGCGACGGTCACCGGCGAGGGCCAGGACCTGGGACACGGCGGGGGCGCCGCCACAGGAACGGACCTGCGCTACCACGGCGTTGACGACGGCACCGGACACGGCGCGGCGAGCGCCGGCCTGCGGATCTCTCTCCACCACCTTCACGGACATCGATCGCTACCAAACCCCTCGGCGTGCCCAATCCGGAGCAGCGTCTTCCCTATCTTCGACCAGCTGAAGGCAATCCTTTACCAGGTGGCCTTTTACCAGGCGTGGGTGCCTCGTGCTCGAGCCGATCCGGGCGCGGCGTTGCCCGCGCCCCGGTCCTACACTTGGCGCATGAGCATCTACGAACCTGCCGTCCGGACCCTGGGGGGCGACCCGGCCTCTGTCGGCGACTACCGCGGCCAGACCCTCCTCCTCGTCAACGTGGCCTCGAAATGCGGGCTCACCCCTCAGTACGAGGGTCTCGAACGGCTGCAGAAGACCTACGGGGACAGGGGCTTCAGCGTGCTCGGCTTCCCCTGCAACCAGTTCGGGGGCCAGGAGCCCGGCACGGCCGACGAGATCGCCACGTTCTGCTCCACCACATACGGGGTGACCTTCCCGATGTTCGAGAAGGTGGAGGTCAACGGGGAGGGCCGCCATCCCATCTACGACGAGTTGGTCACCTACCCCGACGCCGACGGCGAATCCGGGGACATCCAGTGGAACTTCGAGAAGTTCCTCGTTTCGCCGACCGGTGAGATCGTCCAGCGGTTCCGGCCGATGGTGGACCCCGAGGCCCCAGAAGTGACGGACGCCATCGAGGCCAACCTCCCCGGGTGACCGAGCGGCTGGTGGTGTGACCGGGCGGTGACCTCGCCGCCTCGCTGACCGCACCGGCCCGGCACCACAGCCGGATCGGCACCACAGCCGGACCGGGCACACCGATCCCTCAGCATCGCCTCGTGGGTCGGGTCCGAACCATGTGTGCCGGTACACTCGGCAATTCATATGCGAGCTAGCGCCGCCCCCGTCGAGGGCAACAAGGTCCGTCTGTCCGTCGAGATCGACGAGGTGGAAATCGACGAGGCACTCGATGGGGTGATGAACCGGCTGGCTCGAGAGGTGCGGGTGCCCGGGTTCCGCCCCGGGAAAGTCCCGCGCCGGGTCATCGAGGCGCGGATGGGAGGTGCGACTGCCCTCCGCGGGGAGGCGTTGCGCGAGGCACTGCCCGGGTTCTACGCCCGGGCCGTCAGTGACACCGAGGTCGACCCCATCGACCAGCCGGAGATCGACATCACGTCGGGTGACGAGTCGGGTGCGGTGTCCTTCGACGCCGTCGTGCAGGTCCGGCCGACCGTGGCCGTTCCCGGCTACCGGGGACTGTCGGTGACCCTGCCGAGCCTCGAGGTCACCGAGGAGGAGGTCAACACCCATCTGGATCGCCTGCGGGCCACCTCCGGCCAGCTGGTCGAGGTATCGCGCCCGGCCAAGGACGGGGACCAGGTGACCATCGACATCCACGGCTCACGGATCGGCCCGGGCGCCGGTGGCGAGGACGACGACCTCGACGCCCAGGACTTCCTCTACGAGGTGGGCAGCGGCAGTGTCGTGCCCGCCCTGGACGACCAGCTACGCGGGAGCAAGGTCGGTGACATCCTGAGCTTCCAAACGGAAGCGGGAGCCGAGGGACAGGCATTCTCCTTCCGGGTGCTGGTGAAGGAGACGAAGGAGCTCCTCCTCCCCGAGGTGACGGACGAATGGGCCGCCGAAGCCTCGGAATTCGACACCGTCGAGGAACTCACCGACGATCTGAGGGTGCGGCTCCGACAGCAGCACGTGGCCCGGGCGAGAGTGGCATTGGAGCAGCGCACCGCCGATGCGCTGGCCGAGCTGGTCACCGAGGAGATCCCCGATCAGTTGGTGGCTGCCGAGCTGCGGGAGCGGATCCACGACCTGACCCACCGCTTGGAGAGCCAGGGGATGGACCTCGGTCAGTTTCTCGCGGCCACCGGTCGGGACGAGCGGCAGTTCGTGGACGAGCTGCGGACGGGCGCTCTCGAGGGCGTGAAGATCGACCTGGCGCTCCGCACCGTGGTCGAAGAGGAGGGGATCGAGGTCACCGACGAGGAGCTCGACGCGGAGCTGGCGACGATGGGGGAGCGCCTGGAAATGGACGTCGACGAGGTACGGGAGCAGTTGGAACAGGGCGGCAGGCTGGCGGCGGTACGCTCGGACCGGCGCAAGGCCAAGGCGATGCGTTGGTTGGTCGACAACGTGGAGCTCGTTGACGAGGACGGACAGCCGGTGTCACGGGACGAGTTGACCGTGGAACCGGAGGAGGAGGGCTCGGAATGACATTCACGGAAGGAACCGGAGCGATGGGGGCACAGGCCTACAGCGTGCCGTGGGTGGTCGAGTCCACCAGCCGGGGTGAGCGCAACTACGACCTGTATTCGCGCCTTCTCCGGGAGCGGATCATCTTCCTCGGCACGCCTATCAACGACACGGTGGCCAACCTGGTCTGCGCCCAGCTGCTCTTCCTCGAGTCCGAGGAGGCCGACAAGGACATCCACCTCTACATCAACTCACCCGGTGGTGACATCACGGCCCTGTTCGCCATCTACGACACGATGAAGTACATAAAGCCCGACCTGTCCACCTTCTGCTTCGGGCAGGCGGCCTCGGCCGCGGCGGTGCTGTTGGGTGCGGGTGCCCGGGGCAAGCGCTTCGCGTTGCCGCATGCGCGCATCCTTCTGCACCAGCCCTTCGGCGGAGTCGAGGGTCAGGCCAGTGACATCGAGCTCCAAGCCAAGGAGATCCTCCGCATGCGGGACCTCTTGAACGGGATGTTGGCCAACGACACCGGCCAGAGCATCGAACGGGTCTCGAAGGACACCGACCGCGACTTCATCATGACCGCAGAGGAGGCGGTGGCTTACGGTCTGGTCGACGAAGTCATCACGGCCAGGGACGCAGTCTCCATCGAGGCGGTAGGTGCGGCCTAGCCGGGCCGTAGGACCAGCCGGCACGGGACCAGCCGCTAGTGTTGTCTGATCGAGTTGCGTGATCGAGTCGTGCGATCGAGCTGCCGGATGAGCATCAGAGACCACTGACAGAAGGACAAGAGGAACCGACGTGGCGAAGTTCGGAGACGGTGGCGATCTTGTGAAGTGCAGCTTCTGCGGGAAGTCGCAGAAGCAGGTAAAGAAGTTGATCGCCGGCCCCGGGGTGTACATCTGTGACGAGTGCATCGACCTGTGCAACGACATCATTGCCGAGGAGCTGGCCGACACCACCGAGCTCTCTTTCGAGGAGCTCCCCAAGCCGAAGGAGATCTTCGAGTTCCTCAATGACTACGTGATCGGCCAGGAGTATGCGAAGAAGATCCTGTCGGTGGCTGTCTACAACCACTACAAGCGGGTCCAGGCCGGCAACAACGGCAATCACGACAATGAGGTCGAACTGGCCAAGTCGAACATACTCCTGTTGGGTCCGACTGGTTGCGGCAAGACCTTGTTGGCCCAGACGCTGGCCCGGATGCTCAATGTTCCCTTCGCCATCGCCGACGCCACCGCGCTGACGGAGGCCGGCTATGTGGGCGAGGATGTGGAGAACATCCTCCTCAAGCTGATCCAGGCCGCCGACTACGACGTGAAACGGGCCGAGACCGGGATCATCTACATCGACGAGATCGACAAAATCGCCCGCAAGTCGGAAAACCCGTCGATCACACGCGACGTTTCAGGCGAAGGTGTGCAGCAGGCACTGTTGAAGATCCTCGAGGGCACCACCGCCTCCGTGCCACCCCAGGGCGGTCGCAAGCATCCGCATCAGGAATTCATCCAGATCGACACCACCAACATCCTGTTCATCTGCGGGGGTGCCTTCGCCGGCATCGACACCATCATCGAGAATCGCATCGGCCGAAAGGGGATGGGCTTCCGCGCCGAGGTGCGCAAGGCATCCGAGCGCGACGATTCGGAGCTCCTGCGCCATGTCCTCCCCGAGGACCTCATGAAGTTCGGGTTGATCCCCGAGTTCATCGGGCGCCTCCCGGTGGTGAGCGCGGTCTCCCACCTCTACAAGGAAGCGCTCATCCGCATCCTCGTGGAGCCGAAGAACGCCCTCACCCGGCAGTACAAGCGGGTGTTCGAGCTCGACCACGTGGAGTTGGAGCTGACCGAAGACGCGCTCGAGGCCGTCGCCGAGCAGGCCCTCCTGCGCGGGACCGGGGCGAGGGGGTTGCGGGCCATCCTCGAGGAGGTCCTGTTGGAGGTGATGTACGACCTGCCGAGCCGTACCGATATCTCGAAGTGCGTGGTGGACCGGGCGGTGGTGCTGGACAAGGTGCACCCGACGCTGGTGCCGCTCAACGCCCCGCCGGCCAAGTCGACCCGGAGCCGCCGGGCCGCTTCCTAGAGGACGACCCGACGGCCGACCTCCCGCGCCCGCCTCGTCCCGGCCGCCCGCCGCCGCTGTGATCTTCACCGATCTCGCGGCCGCGCTGACCTGGCTCGACGGGCACATCGACTTCGAGTCGACGATGCCGTCCCGACGCGCGCTGCCGACACTGGATCGGATGCGGGCCCTGATGGAGCTCCTCGGCAATCCCGAGGACGCCTATCCGTCGGTGCACATCACCGGCACCAACGGCAAGGGCTCGACCGCAGCCATGGCCACGGCACTGTTCGGCGCCAGGGGACTGACCGTCGGTACCTACACCAGTCCCAATCTGAGCCGGGTAAACGAGCGGATCTCGCGCAACGGCGAGGCCATCGACGACGACGCATTGATCGAGCTGCTCGAGTCGCTGGCCCGGCTCGAGCAATTGATGACGGAGCGCCCGACCCGCTTCGAGCTGCTGACGGCCGCGGCTTTCGCCTGGTTCGCGGACGAGGCGGTGGACGTGGCCGTGGTCGAGGTCGGCCTCGGCGGACGCTGGGACTGCACCAATGTGATCCAGAGCGATGTGGCCGTCCTCACCAACGTCAGCTTTGATCACACCGAAGTCCTCGGGCCGACGCTCGAGGACATCGCCCGCGACAAGTCTGGGATCTTCAAAGCGGGGAGCAGGGTGGTGATCGGGGAGTCCGACCCCACCCTCGTCGCCCAGCTGGTCCAGGCCGCCACCGAGGCCGGGGCGGCCGAGACATGGGTCCGAGGCCGGGATTTCGCCTGCTCGTCGAACCGGATGGCGGTCGGTGGGCGCCTGCTCGACATCCGGACACCGGCCGCCCGGTACGGGGAGCTGCTCCTGCCGTTGCACGGCGCTCACCAAGGGGAGAACGCGTCCTGCGCTCTCGCCGCGATCGAGGCGTTCTTCGGCGCTCCCCTCGGTGACCAGCTGGTGGCCCAGGCGTTCAGCGAGGTGCGGGTGCCCGGTCGCCTCGAGGTGATCGGCCGCCACCCGCTGGTGGTCGTCGACGGCGCGCACAACGTGGCGGGGATGATCGTGTTGGCTCGCTCGCTGGTCGAGGAGTTCGAAGTGGTCGGAGAGACCGAGGCCGTGGTCGGCATGCTGGGCGGGCGGGACCCCACCGCCATGCTGGATGCACTGCTCACCGCGGGCGTGCGTTCGGTGGTGGCATGCGCGCCCCGCTCCCCGCGGGCACTGCCCGCCGACGCGGTGGCTGGGGCCGCCTCCCGTCTCGGGATGGCGGTCTCGGTGGCGACCGAACCGGGTAATGCCGCCGCCCTGGCCGTCGGTCGCGCCGGTCCCGACGACCGGGTGGTCGTGTGCGGATCGCTGTACGTGGTGGCGGATGCCCGCCGCCTGTTGGTGCGAGACGCGGCCTGACCTTCGCTCGCCCGACGCCGCCGGCTGACAACAGGCGGGGCCTCGGCTAGTCTGCGCGGCTCGTGGGACGCACCCTGGTGATCTGCAAGCCGGACGCGGTCGAACGCGGACTGGTCGGGGAGATCGTCAACCGCATCGAGCGCAAAGGGCTCCGCCTGGTGGCCGCCGAGTTACGAGTCATCACCACCGAGGTGGCGGAGGTTCACTACGCCGAGCACCGGGGTAAGGCGTTCTTCGAGGAGTTGGTCGCCTTCATCACCCGCTCCCCGGTGGTGGTCATGGTGGTCGAGGGACCGGCGGATACCTTCAAGATCGTGCGCTCGCTGATGGGAGCCACCAATCCGGTGGAGGCGGCGCCGGGTACCATCCGGGGCGACCTAGCCACCGAGACCGGCGAGAACCTCGTCCACGGCTCGGACTCGCCGGAATCGGCCGCCCGGGAGATCGAGATCTTGTTCCCCGGTCTCGGCTGACCGTGGCGCCGCCCAAGGACCGGCCCGACCGGATCCTCCCGCCGGGGGGTGCCCGGTGGATGACCTTGTGTCCATCGGCCCGGTCCCCTAGCCTGATGGCGAAGTCGGCTGCCATTCGGGCCACGAGTGCAGCAGGGTCCGGTTTGCTCGCCCGCACTCACGAAGTTCCGAACATTACTGACGGAGGAGTGCATCGTTGATGCGCGACAACAGCTTCTCGCTCCTCGGCCGCGACATGGCGGTCGACCTCGGAACGGCCAACACCCTGGTGTACGTGCGCGGTCGGGGGATCGTCCTCAACGAGCCCTCCGTGGTGGCCGTCAACGTCAAGGACGGCCGTCCCCTTGCTGTCGGCGCCGAGGCCAAGCGGATGATCGGGCGTACGCCGAGCCACATCCAGGCGATCCGTCCGCTGAAGGACGGGGTCATCGCGGACTTCGAGATCTGCGAGAAGATGCTGCGCTACTTCATCCACCGGGTGCACCAGCGCCGGTTCGCCAAGCCGCGCATGGTGATCTGCGTCCCGTCCGGCATCACCGGAGTCGAGCAACGGGCGGTGATGGAGGCGGCCGAGTACGCCGGCGCGCGCAAGGCCTACATCATCGAAGAGCCGATGGCGGCGGCGATCGGCGCCGGGCTTCCGGTCCACGAGCCGACCGGCAACATGGTGGTGGACATCGGCGGCGGGACGACCGAGGTGGCGGTCATCTCACTGGGTGGCATCGTCACGAGCCAGTCGATCCGCATCGGCGGTGACGAGTTGGACGAGGCCATCGTGTCCTTCGTGAAGAAGGAGTACAGCTTGGCCCTCGGCGAACGCACGGCTGAGGAGATCAAGATCGCACTCGGCTCGGCCTACGAGCTCGAAGAGGAGCTGCATGCCGAGATCCGGGGACGCGATCTGGTCACCGGGCTGCCGAAGACGGTTGTCATCTCGACCCAGGAGATCCGCAAGGCCATCGATGAGCCCGTTTCGGCCATTGTCGACGCGGTCAAGGTGACCCTCGACCGCACCCCGCCGGAGCTGGCCGCCGACATCATGGAGCAGGGGATCGTGCTCACCGGTGGCGGCGCCCTCTTGCACGGTCTGGACAGCCGCCTCACCCAGGAGACCGGGATGCCCATCGTGGTGGCCCGGGATCCCCTCAACTGCGTGGCCATAGGCAGCGGGCAGTGCCTCGAGGAGTTCGAGGCCCTGAAACAGGTCCTGATCACGTCGTCGGCTCGCTGACGACTCAGGGGTCGCACATCCTGTGCCGGCGTCGCGGCGGTCCCGCCGCCCTCGCACCACCCTGCTCGTGCTGGTGCTGGCGTCGGTCTCTATCATCACCCTCGACGCCCGAGGTGGTTTCCACCGCATCACCTCCGGGGTGAGATCGGTGGCCGCCGACGCCTTCTCACCCGTCCGCTCGGCGGTCGACGGGGTGATCGAGCCGGTCGGGAACTTCCTCGCCGGCTCGGTGCACTACGGCGCGGTCCGCCAGCAGAATCAGCTCCTCCAGCAGCAGATCGACCACCTCAAGTTGGAGCAGCGCTCGCAGGCTGACGCCATCGAGCGGATGAAGCAGCTGAGCGCGATCCTCGGGCTTCCCTTCGTCGGCAACCTCCAGACGGTGCCGGCCGAGGTGACCAACTACGGGACGAGCGACTTTGCCGCCACCGTCGACATCGGCGTGGGCCGGAACGAGGGGGTGCAGCTCAACATGCCGGTGGTGGGCGCCGGCGGGCTGGTCGGGCAGGTGGTCCAGGCCAACCACGGCTCGGCCACTGTGCGCCTCATCACCGATGGCCAGTCCTCGGTCGGCGTCACCTTCAGCCCACCCCCGGGCTCACTCGCCGTCCTTACCGGTCAAGGATCGGGCAAGCCCCTCGCCGCCAATCTGGTCCCCCCCAACACGCCACTCACACCGGGCCAGGTCTTCACCACCAGCGGCCTCCAGGGGGCCATCTATCCGGGGGGTATCCCGGTGGCCACCGTTCGGTCGGCCCGGACGGGGACCAACGCATCACAGGAGTCGGTCACGCTCCAGCCCTTGGCCGACCTGACCCACCTCCGCTATGTGGCGGTCATCCTGTGGACGCCCCCCTCATGAGGCCGCTCCGATGACGGCACGGGCCGCGGCCCGGATGGGATTGGTGTTCCTGCTCTTCCTCACCGTCCAGCAGACGGTGATCCTCGACATCCGGCTCGGCGGGGTGCATCCGGACATCATGATCCTCCTGCCGATCGTGGCCGGCATCGTCGGTGGTCCGGGCCGGGGTGCCGTGGTGGGATTCGTGGCCGGCCTGGTGTCCGACCTGTTCCTGCCCACCCCGTTCGGCCTGTCGGCCCTCGTCGGTTGCCTGCTGGGCTTCGGGGTGGGGGCGGCCACGGTGGCCCTCGACCGGACCGCCCGCTGGCTGCCTCCCCTCGCCGCCCTGGTCGGGAGCGCCCTCTACGAACTGATCTACGCCGTGCTTGGTTCAGTGCTCGGCCAACCCCAGATGCTCCATGTGGACCTGGCCCGGATCGTGGTGTTGGTCGCGGTGACCAACGCGGTGCTGGCGCTGCCCGCCATGTGGCTGGTGGCCTGGGCGCTGCCCCAGGCTTCGACCGAGGGGGTACCCACGTCACCGGTCTCATCGGGCGTGTTGCGGTGACCCGGAGGCCCGAGCGCGTACCCGTCGGGGTCGCCAGTTGGGATACTGGTGCGCTGTGAGCCGCTCCCTGCGTCATCCACTCAGGGGCTCGCGCCGATTCGTCCGCCCGGCCAAGCCGCGCCATTCCTCCCGCAAACCGGCCCGCCAGCCGAAGCTTCGCCAGAACCGGTTCTCGGTCGAATCGGTTCTGGAAACTCCTGACACCACCGCCGCCCGGCCCGGGCTCCGGCTCCGGGTCACCGGACTGGTCGTCATCGTGCTCTTCGCCCTGCTCGGGCTGCGGCTGTGGACCCTGCAGGTCCTGCAGGCGCCGGCTGCGGCCAAGAGTGTCACGGCCAACCAGATCCGCGCCGTGGCGGTCGATCCGGTTCGAGGGCTCATCCTCGACCGCTACGGGAACCCACTGGTCGACAACGTGGTGGTGAACCAGATCACGCTGTCGCGGGTGACCGCCCAGCAACATCCCGAGGTGGTGGGCCGGCTGGCCGCGCTCCTCGGCCAGACCACCGCCCAGATCGACGCCGCCATCGCCGACCCTCGGTTCAGTCCCTACAAGCCGGTGCCGGTGCTGGACGGCGCGCCCCCGTCGGACATCCTGTACATCAAGGAGCACCAGGACGACTTCCCGGGGGTGTCCTCGGTGCAGACCACCGAGCGCAGCTATCCCCAACAGGAGCTGCCCGGTCCGGCCCAGTCGGGTTACCCCGCCGCCCAAACCCTCGGGTATGTCTCGACCATCAATGCCGCCGAGCTCGGGTCCCGACAGTCGCAGGGCTACCAGGCGGGAGACCCGTTCGGTCAGTCGGGGCTCGAGTATCAGTACGAGCCCGAGCTGCGCGGCGTCCCCGGGCGCCAGCAGCTCGAGGTCGACCCGCAGGGTCGGGTGGTCGGCACCCTGAAGACGACGCCGGCCAACCCCGGGGACAATCTGGTGACCAACATCGACACCAACCTGCAGCAGGTGGCCGACAATGCGCTGGCCACCCAGATCGCCACCCTGCGCAACACCTACGACAAGCAGTGCAACGGGGGAGGCGGCTGCTACCCCGCAGCAACCGAGGGAGCCGTGGTGGTCATGGACCCCCAGAGCGGGGCGGTCTATGCCATGTCGTCCTATCCGAGCTACAACCTCTCCGAATGGGTGGGTGGGCTGAGCGCCGCCCAGAACGCCCAGCTGTTCGGGCCGAGCAGCCTGGAGCCGACCCTCAACCGGGCCATCCAGGGGCGGTACACCCCGGGCTCCACGTTCAAGCTCAACACCGCCAGCGCCGCGCTCAACACCGGGCTGATCTCGCCCACCACCCCTTACTACGACAGTGGCACGTTCAAGACCCCGGACTGCCAGTACAACAGCACCACCTGCGTGTTCCACGACGCGCCGGGCGACCCCGGGGGTGAGTTCGATGTGTCGTCGGCCCTCAGCGTTTCGAGCGACGACTTCTTCTACAACCTGGGCTATCTGTTCTACGCCAAGGCGGGCCAGTTCGGACAGACCCCCATCCAGGACCAGGCGGCCCAGTACAGCCTGGGCCAACTGACCGGTATCGACCTCCCCGGCGAGGTCGAGGGCCGGGTGGACAGCCAACCCGAGCGGGTCAAGCTGCACGCTGAGGACCCGAAGGCCTTTCCCAACACCACCTGGTACACCGGCGAGAACATCGAGATGGCCTTCGGCCAGGGCGGGACCTACATCACCCCGATCGAGCAGGCCGTCGCCTACTCGACATTCGCCAACGGGGGCACCCGGTACGCCCCGCAGGTGGCGGCGGCGGTGGTCTCTCCCACGGGCAAGGTGGTGAAGCGGATGGCCCCGCAGGTCGTCGGCCACGCACCCATGTCACCCACCAACCACCAGGCCATGCTCACCGGATTCGAAGGTGTGGTCAACAACCCCGACGGGACGGCCTACGGAGTGCCCGGTCTCGCCACCTTCCCGGGCGGCCTGGCCGGCAAGACCGGCACGGCCGACACAGTGATGGGCAAGGAGCCGACCGGCTGGTTCGTCGGGTTCGGGCCGACGGCGAATCCCCAGTACGTGGTGGTGTGCGTCATCGACCAGGCCGGATACGGCGCCACGGCCGCGGCGCCAGTGGTCGGCCAGATCTTCACCTACCTGGCCTCGCACCCGGTCACCGCACCGGGCATCCCGCCCCCGCAGCAGGTCGTGCAGTCGACCCAGCCGGTGCAGCTGCCGAGCCTGTCCACCCCGACCACCCCGGCGCCGGGCAGCTCAGGGTAGCTCTGGGTCGCCGACGCACCCCCATGTGACCGACCCCGCGCCCCGGGAGATCGGGGGTCGGACGGTCGGGTCCCTGGGAACGCGCCGACCCCCCGGTCCGGCACCCTAGGATACCGGGGGAGATGGAGTCACTCTGGCCGCGGATAGAACCGTTGTTGTCCCAGGTCACCAAGCCCGCCCGCTACATCGGAGGGGAGCTCGGTGCCCAGACTCCCGAGCACCGGGACGGTTCGGTGGCCTGGCTCCTCGTCTATCCGGACACCTACGAGATCGGTCTGCCCAACCAGGGGCTGCAGATCCTCTACGAGATCCTCAACGAGCGTGAGGACGCCCTGGCCGAACGGGCCTATGCCCCGTGGGTGGACATGGAGTCGGCCATGCGCTCGGCTGGCGTGCCCCTGTTCTCGCTCGAGAACCACCTCCCGGCCCGGGCGTTCGACGTGCTCGCCTTCAACCTCTCGGCCGAGCTCGTCTACACCAACGTCCTCAACCTCATCGATCTCGGCGGCGTGCCGGTCCGGAGCGTGGCCCGGACCGACGAAGATCCGATCGTGGTAGCCGGGGGGCATTGCGCCTTCAACCCCGAACCCCTCGCCGACTTCGTGGACTGCTTCGTGCTGGGCGACGGGGAGGAGGTCGTCGGCGAGATGAACGAGGTGCTGGCGGTACGCCCCGATCGTCGCTCGGAGAGCCCCCCGGCACCGGGTGACCCGATGTCCCGACGGGCTCTGCTCGACGCCCTGGCCGGGGTGGCGGGCGTTTACGTGCCGTCCTGTTACGAGGCCCGTTACCGGCCGGGGCCCGATCCCGGCCGCGGGGCGACGCCGGGGCCGGCCCGGCTCGCCGGCACCACGCCATGTGTCGCGGGCGTCCCCGACCGGGTGGAGAAGCGCACCATCGCCGACCTGGCCCGGTGGCCGTACCCCCGGAACCAGCTGGTCCCGCTCATCGAGGTGGTTCACGACCGGCTCAACGTGGAGCTGTTCCGCGGCTGCACCCGAGGCTGTCGGTTCTGCCAGGCGGGCATGATCACCCGCCCCGTGCGGGAGCGCCCGGCCGAGCAGGTCCGCACCATGGTGGCCGACGGACTGGCCCGCACCGGGTACGACGAAGTGGCCCTGACTTCCCTGTCCAGTGCCGACTACTCGGGCATCGAGGACACCGTCACGTCGATCATCGACGATCCGTCCTGTTCGGGCCAGGTGTCGGTCAGCCTGCCGAGCCTTCGGGTGGACGCCTTCACCGTGGGGACCGCCGTCCAGATCCAGCGGGTACGCCGGACCGGCCTCACCTTCGCCCCCGAAGGGGGGACCTGGCGGATGCGCCAGGTGATCAACAAATTGATCCGCGAGGAGGACCTCTACGCCGCGGTGGACGCCGCCTTCAGCCAGGGTTGGCGGCGGATCAAGCTCTACTTCCTCATCGGGTTGCCCACCGAGACCGACGAGGACACGCTCGGGATCGTGGAGCTGGCCAAGCAGTGCGTCGCCATCGGCCGCCGCTATCGCAAGGGGGTAACCGTGACGGCCTCGATCGGCGGGTTCGTCCCGAAACCGCAGACCCCCTTCCAGTGGTTCGGCCAGAACACCATCGAGGAGCTCACCCGCAAGGTCCGTCTCATCCGCGACGCGGCCCGCCCGGTTCGGGGCCTGACCATCCGCTGGCACGACCCCAAGGCGACCGCGGTCGAGGGACTGGTCAGCCGGGGCGACCGCCGCGTCGGGGCAGTCATCGAGCAGGTCTGGCGCCGGGGTGGGACCTTCCAGGAGTGGTCCGAGCACTTCGAGCTGGGGCGGTGGACCGACGCGCTCGCCGACTGCGGGATGTCCCTGGAGGACGCCGTCTACCGCCACCGGGCGGAGGACGAGGCCATGCCCTGGGACCACCTCTCGGCTGGGCTCCATCGCGACTTCCTGTGGCAGGACTGGCTCGACGCCCTGGCCGCCCATGGGCTCCCGGACTGCCGGTGGACCCCCTGCTACGACTGCGGGGCCTGCACCGGTTTCGGGGTCGAGCACGTCGTGGCCTCGGCCGTCCCACCGGCCGGGGGCAGCCAGGGCACCGGTCAGGATCTCTCAACCGGGGGCCAGGTGCCGGTACGATTTCTCGGGACGGTGTCGTCCGGCGCCGTTCCGGCCGGTGGGCCGGACCAGAGGGCCGCAGTCGGGGCCGGGGAGGGGAGAGGCTGAGGTGCACATCCGCTTTCGCTTCGCCAAGCTCGGCAAGGTCCGTTTCACCAGCCAGCGGGATGTGGCCCGGATGTGGGAGCGGGCCCTCCGGCGGGCCGGGCTGCCGGTGGCCTACACCGAGGGGTTCTCACCTCGCCCCCGTCTCAGCTTCGGCCTGGCCCTGCCCACCGGGTGTGAGTCACAGGCCGAATATCTCGACGTGGTCCTCGACCCCCGCCGGCCCGAGACGGCCCACGTGGAGGTGGTGGCGCTGCCCGACCTGGTCAGCCCCCTGCTCCCCGACGGGATCGGGGTGTGCGACGCCGCGCCCCTGGCGCCGGGACGGGGCTCCCTGCAGCAGGAGGTCACCTCGTGTTCGTGGGAAGTGGACGTGGCCGGGCTGACCCCGGGCGAGCTCGTGGTACAGGTGGCGAGGTTCCTCGAGGCGCCCTCGGTCCCACTCACCAGGGAGCGGAAGGGCCGCCTCGTCGAGGATGACGTCCGGCGATCGGTGGTGTCCCTGGCTGTGGCCGAGCGGCCGGCGGCCGCCGGGCTGACGGCCGCCGGCCCAGCGACGGCGCGCCTCGAGGCCGAGCTGGCCACCCGGCCCCGTGGCGTCCGGCCGGTAGAGCTGGTGGCGGGGATCGCCGTCGCCAACGGGACGGCCACCGGCGAGGGCCCGGTCCCCGGCGCGGCCGACGGCCGACGCGGTACGGGATCCCCGGTCCTCGACCGGGCATGCAGGACACAACAATGGATCGAGCGCGACGGTATCCGCGCCGAGCCCCTCGCCTGGGGCCGGCCGGCGGACGCGGACCGCGCCGGGCACGCCCTGGAGCGTGCCTCATGAGCAGTATCAGAAGGGAATTCGATGTCAGACGCAACAACCGGGCAGCCGGTCGGCGCCCCGGCGGATCAGCCGCCGCCGCCGACCGGGGGCCCAGAGGACCTCACCGCAGGCAGGCCGGCCCGAGGGGCCGAGCCGTCGGCACCCGGAGGCCCGGGACCTGAGGGGCTGACCGTCCCGGCCGGGGGCGCAACCCCGGGCGGGCAAGGTGGTGGCAACGGGGGCCGGCGCCGCCGCGGCTCGCGCGGCGGGCGCGGCCGGAGTCGGACGGCTGAGGGCCGCAGCGCCAACGAGGGCACACCCGCCGCGGCCGAGCCGACCGTGGCCATCAGCCCCACCGGGGTCCCGACCGTGGGGGCGGCGCCCAAGCCCTCGGGCCCGGCAGAGGGCAAGCGCCCGAAGATCGGCGACACCAGGCCGGCCCGTCCGGTGGCGACGGACACCGGCCCGGCCGTGGTCGCTCCGGCCGGCGGCAACGGTGGCCGTTCCGGGCAGGCCGCCAACCCGGGCGCACCCGGAAGGTCCGGGGGGCGCTCACGGTCGCGTTCAGGCGGCGGGGACGGGGCCAATCGCTCCAGGAGCGGCGCGGGCCGCGACCGGACGGCCGGCCCGTCGCGCCCCGACGGTCCGGTGCCGACGGGAGGTCGCCGAGGCGGGCGCGAGCGTCGCGGCAAGGCGGTCGGGCGCTACATGATCTGCGTCCACGTGCGCCCCGAGATGACCCAGATCGCGTTGCTCGAGGGGCGCACCCTGGTCGAGCACTACATCTCCCGCGCCTCGGACGACGCCACCCAGATCGACGGGAACATCTACCGGGGTCGCGTGCAGAACGTGCTGCCCGGCATGGAGGCGGCGTTCGTCGACATCGGCACGCCGAAGAACGCCGTCCTTTACCACGGCGACGTCCGTTACGACACCGAGGACGTCGAGACCTCCTCGGCCCAGCCGCGGATCGAGCAGCTGCTCCGGCCGGGCCAGACCATCCTCTGTCAGGTGACCAAGAACCCCATCGGGGCGAAGGGCGCACGCCTGACCCAGGAGGTCTCCCTCCCCGGTCGGTTCGTCGTGCTGGTCCCGAACAGCACGGCTTATGGCATCTCCAAGCGCCTCGAGGACGGCGAGCGCAAGCGGCTGCGCCGCATCGTCGACGCCGTCCGCCCTGAAGGGCACGGCCTCATCGTCCGCACCGCCGCGGCCGGGGCCAGCGCCGAGGAGCTGGGCAACGATGTCGAGCGGCTGGTCGGGCAGTGGGAGACCATCGCCGCCGAGGCGGTGAAGGGTCAGGGGCCGGCCCTCCTCTACCGGGAGCCGGCAATCGCCGTCCGGGTCATCCGCGAGGAGCTCAACCGCGAGTACCGGGCGGTGGTCATCGACGACCTGGCCCTCTACGACCAGGTGCGCGAGTACGTGGGGGCGGTCAACCCGGAGCTAGCCGACCGGGTCGAGTACTTCGACCCGGAGGCCGAGGCCCTGCCGGTGTTCGAGCGGTACCACGTCCACGAGCAGCTCCACCGGGCCCTCGACCGCAAGGTCTACCTGGCTTCGGGGGGATCGCTGGTCATCGACCGGACCGAGGCGCTCACGGTGATCGACGTCAACACGGGCAAGAACGTGGGCACCACCAACCTGGAGGAGACCGTGTTCCGCAACAACCTCGAGGCGGCCGAGGAGGTCGCCCGCCAGCTCCGGTTGCGGGACATCGGCGGGATCATCGTGATCGACTTCATCGACATGGAGGTCCGGGAGAACCGGGACAAGGTGGGCAGCGCGCTGCGCACGGCCCTGGCCAGGGACAAGACCCGCACCCAGGTGTTCGACATCTCCGAGCTCGGCCTGGTCGAGATGACCCGGAAGCGGGTGTCCGAGGGTCTCATCGAGTCGATGTCGACGACCTGCGAGGTCTGCGGGGGGCGGGGGATCATCTTCGAGGACCCGGAGCCGTGAGGGCGGTCGCCCGCGGTAAGCTCTCGCCCTTATGTACGCGGTGATCAAGACCGGGGGCAAGCAGGAGCGGGTGGCCGAGGGCCAGACCGTGCGCGTCGAGCTGCTCGGGGAGGACCCCGGCACCACGGTGACGTTCGAGCCGGTCCTGGTGGTGGACGGTGACACCGTGCTCGCCACGCCGGCCCAGCTGGCCGGGGCGTCGGTGACCGCCACCGTCGTGGGCGAAGAGCTCGGCCCGAAGATCCGGGCGTTCACCTACAAGCCCAAGTCGAACCAGTCCACCAGGTGGGGACACCGCCAGCGGTACTCGACGATCGCCATCACCGCCATCCGGCCCGCCGACTGACCGGTCCGGAGCGCCCACCGACAACGCCAGGAGCGAGCACAGATGTCCAAGACCAAGGGTGGCGGGTCGACCCGCAACGGACGGGATTCGAACGCGCAGAGGTTGGGGGTCAAGGCGTTCGGCGGCACCCTGGTGCCGGCCGGGGCCATCATCGTGCGCCAGCGGGGCACCAAGGTGCACCCGGGCCAGAACGTCGGTCGGGGTGGGGACGACACCCTGTTCGCCCTCACCGCAGGGACGGTGCAGTTCACCCGGCGTCGCGGCCGCAAGCTGGTCGACGTCGTCACCGACTGACCCGCCGACCCGACCATCGGTACTCGCCGAATCATGTCCCGGCCCGAGGCCGTCCCACCGGCGGCCGCGGCCGCCGACGGAGGGCCCGGTCGGGTCGTCGCTCTCGACGGCTGTGTCAACTTCCGGGACCTCGGCGGGTACCTGACCGGGGACGGTCGCCGTGTCCGCTGGCGCCGGCTGTTCCGGGCCGACGGGCTCAACCGGTTGAGCGAGGCCGACGGCGAGGTACTCGTCGGCCTCGGCGTGGCGACCGTCATCGACCTACGCACGGTGGACGAGGCGGCCGCCCGAGGACGCTTCCCCGTCGACCTCGTGCCGGTCCGCTATCTGGACCTGCCCCTCACCGACGTGCTTCCGTCGACCGAGGAGCTCCCCTCCTGGCGAGAGGCCTCGTACGTGGCGTCTCGCTACCTCGACATGGTCTCCGCCGGCGGCCCGGCCCTCGCCCGCGCCATCGAGGCCCTGGCCGCCGAGGGTTCGCTGCCGGCCGTCTTCCACTGCAGCGCGGGAAAGGACCGGACCGGTGTCCTCGCCGCCCTCGTCCTGGCGTTCCTCGGGGTACCCGACCAGACGATCGTCGAGGACTATGTGTTGAGCGCGGCGGCCATGGAGCACCTGCTCGAGCGGCTGACAGCCGAGTATCCGGACTCGGTCGAGGAAGTGCTCCGCTACGCCCCTTCCATCCTCCACGTGATGCCCGAGACCATGGAGGAGTTCCTCGCCACCGTGCGGTCGGAGCACGGTGGGTTGACCGGGTTGGAGCGCGCGCTCGGGGTGGGCGCGTCGATGGACCGGCTGCGCCGGTCGATGCTCGAAGAGGTCTGAACCGGGTCAGCCCGTCCGTGGGCCACGACGACCGGTCAGTAGGATCGGTCTCATGGCCACCTTCGTCGACGAGGCACAACTCCACGTCAAGGCGGGTGACGGCGGTGCCGGCGCGGTCTCGTTCCGTCGTGAGGCCCACGTGGACCGGGGTGGACCGGACGGGGGGGACGGCGGCCGTGGGGGGGACGTCTGGCTGGTGGCTTCCACCAACCAGTCCTCGCTCCTCGGGTTTCGTGACCATCCCCACCGGCGCGGCGGGGACGGAGGACACGGCGGGGGCAAGAAGAAGCACGGGGCCCGAGGCTCCGACCTCGAGGTGCCCGTCCCGGTGGGGACCAAGGCCCGACGGGCGGACGGAACGCCCCTGGTCGACCTGGCCTCCGCCGGCGACCGCTGGTTGGCCGGCGCGGGCGGGCGCGGCGGGAAGGGCAACGCCGCCTTCCTGAGCAATCGCCGCCGGGCCCCGGCCTTCGCCGAGCAGGGAGAGCGGGGCCACGAGCAGTGGTATCAACTGGAGCTGGCGCTGGTGGCCGAGGTGGCGCTCGTCGGGTTCCCCAACGCCGGCAAGAGCACCCTCATCTCGCGCCTGTCGGCGGCCAAGCCCAAGATCGCCGACTACCCGTTCACCACGCTCGAGCCCCACCTCGGCGTGGTACGGGCCGGCGACGGGTCGGACTTCACCATGGCCGACATCCCGGGCCTGGTGGCGGGGGCAGCCGATGGCCGGGGCCTCGGCCACCGCTTCCTGCGTCACATCACCCGGGCCCGGGTGCTGGTCCGGGTGGTCGAGCTCGACCCGGTGACCGGGGTGACCCCCCTCGAGCAGCACCGGGTGCTGCTCGAGGAGCTCGGCCGGTACCGCCCCGAGCTGGTGGACCGCCCCCGCCTGGTGATCGCCTCCAAGGTCGATGCGGCCGGCCCGGCGGCGCGGTCCGGACCCTTCGAGGCCGATCTCGAGGTGTCGGCCGTCACCGGTACCGGCCTCGGCGAGCTGGTCGGGAGGCTCGCCGCCATCGTGGACGAGCAGCGAAGCCTCGAGCCCCGGACCGACCGTGAGGTGGTCGTCCACCGGCCCCGGGCCGAAGGGTTCGCCGTGCAGCCCGTCGAGCCGGGCGTCTTCGCCGTCGCGGGCCGGGCCGCCGAGCGGGCCGTGGCCCTCAACGATGTCACCACCGACGAGGCGGCCGCATTCGTGCAGGACCGGCTGCACCGGCTCGGAGTCGACCGAGCCTTGGCCCGGGCCGGGGCCCGTGACGGCGACGTCGTGCACATCGGTGACATGTCGTTCATCTGGTACCGGGACCAGCCCGAGCTCACCGCCGGGCCGGGACGGTCGCGTCGCCGGTGATCGACGACACCGGCGGGCCGGTTCTGGCCGGCGAACGCACCGTGGTGGTCAAGGTCGGCTCGTCCTCGGTGACCACGGTCGGGGGCCAGGTCGACGCGGCGGCCATCGGCAAGGTGGCGGCCGAGGTGGCAGAGGCGCGCGCCGCCGGCGACCGGATGGTGGTGGTCACGTCGGGCGCCATCGCCGCCGGCTGGACCAGCTTGGCCCGCGACCGACCTGGCCC
>DASZIO010000033.1:0-12395 GCA_035949055.1 Acidimicrobiales bacterium | reverse complement strand
TCTCTATTCTCCGACCGGTACCAACCGGTTGTACTACGGGACCGACACCCGAGCCCAGTCCCTCCTAGTGGGGTCGGCACTGGCCGTCTCCCTGTCGCTGTGGGCTGATCGTCGCCGTAGCACCGGCACCGTGCCGGCCAGCGATGATCCGGTGCGACTGCGGCTCGGCGGGGATCCGGCCTGGGCGGCCCGATCCGTGGTCGGACGGCGGGTTGTGTTGGCGGTCGGACTGGCCGGAGTGGCCGGGAGCGCTCTGCTTTGGACCGTCGTGTCGTCCAACGACCCGTCGGCCTATCGCGGGGGCTTTCTCCTGGCCGCCCTGGCGACCTCGGCCGTCTTGTTCAGCGTGGTCTGCTCACAGCAGTCTGCTCTGGCCCGGTGCCTTTCGATCTCTCCGTTGCGCTATGTGGGCCGGATCTCCTATGGCATGTACCTGTGGCATTTTCCGCTGTTCATCTACATCGATGCCGCTCGGACCGGCCTCACCGGGTACCCATTGTTCGCAGTGAGGTCTACGGTGACCCTGGTCATCGCGACGGCTTCTTTCTACCTCGTCGAACGACCAGTCCGACAGAGGACGTTCCTGGCCGGCTGGAAGGTCTGGCTGGCCACGCCGGCGGCATCGATAGCAGTGGTGATCGCCCTGGTTGCCGCGACGACCTCACCCACTTTGGCTGCAAGCGTGTCGAGCAGGGTCAGGGGCCGATCGGCTATCGACACCGGAAGCCCGGTCAGGTGTTGATCGTTGGCGACTCAATCGCCTTCACCCTCGACCTCGGACTCGGCGAGTATCAAGGGGCCTACGGAGTCGAGGCGGTCAATGCGGGCATCCTTGGCTGTGGCATCACCAACGGCGCCCAGTTCCGACAGCTGGGGGTGGACTACCCCATGGCCCCCCAATGCGCCAATAACCTGTGGCCTCGAATCTGGCTCACCGACATCGCCAAGGAGAAGCCAAACGTCGTGATGATTCTGGCTGGGCGCTGGGAAGTGGCTGATCGTACGTACGAAGGAAAGTGGACCAGTATCGAGAATCCAACGTACGCCGCCTACGTGAGACACCAGCTCGAGTCCCGGTCAGCCTGGCGGGCTCGGGTGGGGCGCAGGTCGTCTTGATGACCGCGCCCTGTTTCGACAGCGGCGAACAGCCGGACGGGAGCCCATGGCCGGAGGACTCGCGGAAGCGATTGTCCATCTACAACGGCCTCGTCCGGCAGGTGGCAGCCACATCCACACACACCTCACTCCTCGACCTCAACGCCATGGTCTGCCCCGGAGGGAACTACCAGGAGTACTTCGACGGTGTGCAAGTTCGTGACTCCGACGGAGTCCACTTCACCTTGGGCGGTGGCAACGTCTTCGCCCCGAGAATCTGGCCCTCCATCGTGGCTTTGGGACGCCAGCAGATGGCCACCGCGGCTCGCAACAGTTGAGCCCGCGCTGACCTAGTGCTCGTGGAGTGGTCGCTCGAAGCGAGGAGCCAGTTTCTTCCACATCTTCCGTAGCCCGAGCCCTGTCGAGGTGTCACCGAAGACCTCTCCCGGACGAGGCTGGTGGAGCGTAGAGTGCGGGGCTGACTGTTCGTGTTCAGGTCGCCCATTCGTGTAGTAGTAGAGCGCCAGCGAACGACGGACGGTATCGGGTGGACAGTCAAGAGGGTCAGGATGTCCGTGCAACGACGAGTCGGTCGTCGTGAAGATGACGAGCCGATTGAACAATGGAGCAATCTTGTCTGCACGAGTCGTCATCGTGCTGTCCCAGAGCTCCAGATGACCCCCCCAGGTATCGTGCCATGGCCGATTCAGATACAACAGCGCGTTGATGCGACGATCCAGCTTCAATCTTTCATGCCGGTTGAAGTCGGCGTGGATCTTCAGGAATCCGCCCCGTTCAATTTGATGTAAGCCTCCACCGAGGTAGTGCGGATCGGGGATGAGTCCGCTGATGCCAGTCAGCTCTTCGAGGAAGTTGATGAAGGTCGCCGAGTTGAACTGATTGAGCAGGTGACGGGTCATGGGGCCCAGCGTCCAATCGTCCCGCACCGCCACTTTCTTGACTTTTGTGTCATTTCGCCGGATCCAGCCCTCACGTTCTCTGATCTCCGAAGACTCCCTCGCCACCGCTTCCAAGTAGTCATCGGGGAGAAAGCCGTCCAGTACCACATGGGGAAAGGGTCGACCCGTACGAAAGGTCATCCCGTACTCTTCCGCCAACTTTCCGAGCGTCTCGGGGGCGAAGAAGAAGAGTTCGTCCATGACGATGAGATTACCCACTATCGAATGACCGGAGCCTCTGGATTCCACGATGGTTGCCAAATGCGGGACTGTCCACCGGCACAGTCACCTTGACTTGAATCGACCCGAGCTGCTCAGACGCACCCCGATGGTTCGACCCCGCAGCTCGAATACATGCGGGACTTGAGCCAACCGTCGCCTTGGGGAGATCCTCGGTTCGGTCTCGGTTGTCCCTTGACCAGTTGTCCACACGTCCCATGTGCCGTTCATGGGCACCCAACTATCGCAAGCGCGGGACGCGACCAATGACCGCACCCCGCTCATATCCGAAGAGCCGGTTATCTGGTCAACTGGGCAGGCGACGATACAGGCACTGACCGCCACCGGACGCGTGGAGCTGCCCGCCGGGCGACCACACTCGTGCCGTCCAGCCAAAGAGCCCATCGGTTGACAGTGGGGCCTGACCATCGCACAACAGCCAATCGTGCTGCTGGGTAGCGGCATGAAAGGCGACGTTGAGGTCGAGGGTCGGGGCGACAAAGTCTGGATTCCGCCACGCGTGGGGACGGTGGGCCGACGGCCAGCTGGGAAGATCGACCAGGATCACACTGCGGGCGGCATCGACCCACGGATCGGAGAACGATGCGGTGGGAAGAAACCGCAGCCATTCGCGCCACTGGGCGGGACGCGGACCGGATGGTGGCCAGTCCGGCTCGAAGTCGAGCGGCTTCGCGTCGAGGTTCTCCCAGAACGGGAACGGCGCTTGGCGCCCTTCCGGCACGAGCTCGCGAATGCTCGGCAGCTCATCGGGACCGGGAACCGGTGGCGCCATCGTCTCATCGTGCTCGAGCCCCTCGAGGTCGTTGTCGACGCTCCACACCATGGCATCGAGAATGGGATGCCCGTCTTGTTCGAGCTCGACACGGTGAGCACTGGCCGATCGACCGCGTTTTCTCCGTTCGACCCGGATGTCGATCGGGGCGAACTCGGCCACACCCAGGTACTGGCAGGAGAACGTCGCAGGTCTGGGGTGTTCGCTCGACGCTCCGACGGCCCGTAGTGCGCAGGCCGCCACGTAACCGCCCATCGGACCCCAGATCTCCCAATCGGGTTGTAGCAACGCCGTGAAGCACCCGTCACCGTTCGGGTGGACGGCTGTGTCGGCCGCGAGATCGCCCATGCCGACCAGCGTGGTCGGTGAACGGCGATCTGGCAAGCAAGGGCTTCGGGTCGCGGCCCGCGGGCGATCCGCGACCTCGGCTTGCCTCCGACTAGGCCGCCAGGTGCGGTGGCAAGTCGAACGAGGGGAACAACCGGTCTGCTTCGAGAAACGAGTGGATTGCTTGGACCTTGGACCCTGAGATCTCGAGGACCACCAGCGCCCACGGTGCAAGACCACCTGCTGGGTCGGGCTTGTAGTGGCCGAAGGCCGGCAGACCGTTGGCCGAGGTCGGGACGAGCTTGGAACCGCGGCATCCGATGCCCGGCCCCACCATGAAGCGACCGATGTCAGTAGACCCTTGCAACCACATGGCGTAGGGCGGCATGGTCTGGATGGCGTCGTCATGGAGCAGCGTGACCAAGTTGTCGATGTCGTAGCGCTCGAATGCATCGACATACCGGGCCAACAGATCCGCATGGTCGGCGTCGACGACCGGCGCGCGGTTCCCCGCGTCGAGAGACGCGAGGGTGGCTCTGGCCCGTTGCAAGGCGCTGTTCACCGCCGCGGTAGTGGTCTCCATCAGCTCGGCGGCCTCCGCCACCGGCCAGCGCAGCACTTCGCACAGGATGAGCGCCGCCCGCTGGCGGGGCGGGAGATGCTGGAGGGCGGCCACGAAGGCCAGGCGGACGCTGTCACGAGCGGCGAGCACCTCAGCCGGATCGGCCTCGACGGGCAGGATCCGGTCGTCGGCGATCGGGGAGATCCACGCGCCTTCCGGCAGCATCTCCTCGAGCGAGGACGGCACGGGAGGCCGTGAGGGGCCGAGCTCCATCGGCCGGGCCCGGCGCTGGCTTCCCCGCAGCAGATCGAGGCAGACATTGGTGGCGATCCGATAGAGCCATGAGCGGACCGAACAGCGGCCCTCGAAACTGTCGGCGGAGCGCCAGGCCCGGAGCATGGTCTCCTGCACGGCGTCCTCCGCGTCGAAGCCCGAACCGAGCATCCGATAGCAGTACCCGGTGAGCTCCCGGCGATACGCCTCGAGGTCCTCGGCCCTGACCCGATGGGTGCTGACGGTCACCACCGGCGATGCTAGTTGCTCGACGCCCATCGGCCAGCCGTCGATCCGACCAGCGGTGAGTTCCCCGGCGCCGGCCGCGGCGGCCGGCCCGGCCGGCCGCGACACGGTGGCTCGGGACACGCTCAGACCTCCTCGACCAGCTCGAGGCCGTTGCCGTCCGGGTCACGGAAGGCGAACATGGGCGGGACACCCTCCCATCGCAGGAGGTCGTCGGCGTCGACGCCGGCCGTCCGAAGTGCCGCGTGGGCGCCGGCGACGTCTGCGCTGGAGAGCCGGATTCCGGTCTCGACCCCGGTCGGTACCTTTTCGCTCGCCGCTACCAGCGAAAGCGTGGCCGTGCCGTCGGGAGGAGCGACCTCGATCCAGCGCCGGCCCCCACCGATGGGGACATCGAGTCGCGACTCCAAGCCCAGCGTCCCGACGTAGAACTGCAGGGCACGATCCTGATCGGTCACGGGGACTCCTATGGTGTGGACCCGTTTGACCTGGATGGTCGGCTTCGGTGCGGCCATCGTCACTCCTTCGTACCGATATCGATACGACGTTCGGTCTGGCCCACAATCATCGGTGCCGGCATCCCGCGACGCCACGCCGACGACCTCGGCCAGGCCGGCCAGGTCGAGCAGCCTCACCAGCCAGGGTGACACCTCTTCGAGGCGCAGCCGATGGTCAGATCGACGGGCAGCCAGCGCCATCCGGGCCACCAGTTCCACGGTGGACAGGTCAGCGCCGTGATCGCTGGCCAGCCGGGTCACGGCCACCGTGCCGTCCTTGGTGACCAGGACCACGGTGGCCAGCGACTGGTGGTCTGCCATCAGTGGGAGGACGAACCGGAGGCCTCGAATTCAGCGGTCAGCCCCCAAAGGGGACCTCATCCAGAGGGCCGCCGGGCCGGGCCCGATCACCCCTCACAGGGCGCAACCGTTGAGGGCCTCCGGATCACCGTCTCGAACCAGTCGACCACCTGTTCCTCCTGCGTGTTGCGGACACGGCGAGGACGAGATTGAAGATGGCCTCCCATCCCACCAGCAACCCGAGATCGCCTCCTGACGTGGCCTGCCCCGGGACGAGAGACCCTCGTCGAGCTGAGGCCGCCCGACGACACGGACTTCAGGCGTGATCGGCGTGGCTTCGGACGGGTCGCCCGGCCCGGCCGAGCTCGTCGTCATGGCGTTGTCCCGTGCACTCCGAACCACCGGGCCCGCCGGCTGGACGCGAACTGCGCCTTCTCCTCGGCCCCGGCCAACGAGGGTGGCTGAAATCGAGCCGTCGGCCCTCCCGCGGCCATGAAGTCCACGTCTACCCGGGCCACCTCACGTTGACCCATCTCGATGTAGCAGATGGCCGCGCCGGCGTAGGGCGGCGGGGGTGGACCGCCCGTGAATTGCGCGATGAGGACCTCAGCAAGCGTGGCCGCCTCACCCTCGGCGATGATGCCGGCTCGCGGTACCGGCGCGCTCGTCACGTCCCCGACGGCGTAGACACCCGGGAACCGCGTCGCGAATGTGGCCGGGTCCACCGGTATCCATCCGTCCTCGGTCAGGCCGGACTCCACGACCACCTCCGGGGCCCGGTGGACCGGGACACCCAGGATGAGGTCAAAGGGCAAGGTGGTCCCGTCGTCCAGGTGGAGGACCCGGGCGCCGGGGTCCACGCTGGTCACGGCGGTCTTCGGCCGGTAGTTGATGCTTCGTTCGTCCATGGCTGAGATGATCTCGGCGGAGACCGGCTGGGAGATGGGAATCGGCATGGGCAGCTGGGTGACCACCCAGATCTCACACGCGTCACGCACGCCTCGTCCCACCAGATGGTCGTGGAGCATGAATGCCGTCTCGTACGGAGCCGGTGGGCACTTGAAGAAGGGTCCGAGGACGGCGATCACCGCCACGCCCGCATCGAAGCTCCGCAGGACCTCACCGGTGCGCTCGGCGCCGGTCGGCGAGTAGAACTCGTGGCCGCTCTCGACGAATCCGGGCGTGGCCGCCGGGTCGAGGTCGGCGCCGAGCGCGACGACCAGCACGTCGGCGTCGTAGCTCCCCGCGTCGGTCGTCACCCGGCGGCCGACGGGATCGATCGCCACCACCCGCTCTTGGCGAAACTCGACTCCAGCACGGGCCGCCCCCTCGTAGGGGGTCTTGACCTGTTGGAGCGTGCGCTGCCCGAACAGGACGTCCAGCTTGGAGAACCCGAAGATGAACCCATCGGCCTGGTCGATCAACGTGATCTGCACACGGTCGCCCAGGCCGTCGGACAGGCGGGTGGAGAGCTCCAGCCCGCCGAAGCCGGCACCCAGGATGACCACGCGGGATGTCACCATGCAGCCTGGCCACGGACGACTGAGGGGGCTCGGACCGCGGACGGCTGGACCGAGGTCTTGCCCACCACGTCGCTGGACGGGCAGGTCAACCGTCGGCCCCGAGGATCAGGCCGCTGGTCGGCACCCCCGTACCGGCGGTGACCAGGGCGTGCCGCACGTCAGGGACCTGGTTCACCGAGGTGCCCCGCACCTGGCGCACTCCTTCGGCGATCCCGTTCATACCGTGCAGGTAGGCCTCGCCCAACTGGCCCCCGTGGGTGTTGACCGGCAGTCCCCCCCCGAGCTCGATGTTGCCGTCGCGGACGAAGTCCTTGGCCTCGCCCCGGGCGCAGAAGCCCAATTCCTCGAGTTGATAGAGCACATAGGGCGTGAAGTGGTCGTAGAGGACGGCCGTCTGGATGTCGGCGGCGGTGAGACCCGAGGTCTGCCAGAGCTGGCCGGCCACGGACTCCATCTCGCCCAGCCCGCAGAGATCGCCCACGTAGTACGACGTCATCATCTCCTGTCCGGGGCCCGCTCCCTGAGCAGCCGCCTCGATCACCACCGGCGCGGTGGGGAGGTCCCGGGCCCGTTCGAGCGAGGTGACCACCAGGGCCTGTCCGCCGTCGGTCTCCTGACAGCAGTCGAGGAGATGGAGCGGCTCGACGATCCACCGCGAGGCCTGATGGTCCTCGAGGGTGATCGGCTTTCCGTAGAACCAGGCCTTGGGGTTGGTCGCCGCGTGACGCCGATCGGCCACCGCCACGCGGCCGAGGTCCTCGGAAGTGGCACCGGACAGATGCAGGTAGCGCTGAGCGGCCATGGCCACCCACTGGGCCGGGGTCAGCAGACCGACCGGGGCGTACCAGGCGAAGTGGGCTGTCTCGGCGTTGGCGACCGGTGGCCGGTCCTGCACGCCGGTTCCGAACCGGTGGCCCGACCGCTCGTTGAAGGCCCGGTAGCAGACGACGACGTCGGCCACTCCCGCCTGCACGGCCAGGGCCGCCTGCTGGATGGTGGCGCATGCCGCTCCCCCGCCGTAGTGGATCCGGCTGAAGAAGGACAGCTCTCCCATGCCCAGGCTGCGGGCGATCTCGATTTCCGGATTGGTGTCGGCGCTGAAGGTGACCAGCCCGTCCACCTCGGCCGGCTCGATACCGGCGTCCCGAAGGGCCAGGTCGACGGCCTCGACGGCCAGACGCAGGTCACTCCGGCCCGACTCCTTGGAGAAGTCGGTGGCCCCGATGCCGACGATCGCCGTCGTGCCGGCATAGGCGTGATGTGCTCCGCTCACCGGTCGGTGCCTCCGGCGGAGCCGTTGCGGCCGGGGGGCAACCGGCGGGAAGGCAGGCGCAGCCGGACCGTGCCGGTGACGTGGTCGCCGAGTTGGTTGCTCCCCCGCAGGGTGATCTCGACCGCCCCATACCCGTCGGCCCCGACGAACTCGTCCTTGGCCGTGACCGATCCGATGAGGGTCATGGTGTCGTCCGGGTAGTTGGGGACGCCGAGCCGGATCCGGACATCGGTGAGGACCCCACCGGGCCCGGACCAGTCGGTGACGTAGCGTCCCACGATGCCGTTGGTCGAGAGGATGTTCATGAAGATGTCCTTCGACCCGCGTTCGGCGGCCAGCACCGCGTCGTGGTGGACGTCCTGATAGTCGCGCGACGCGATGGCGGTCGACACGATGAGGGTGCGGGTGAGGGGCACGGCCAGCTCGGGGAGGGCGTCCCCCACGGCAACCTCGTCGAACCGCTGCGTGTCGGCCCGGGGCGTCACCGGCGCGGCGGCCGGTGCCCTGGGGGCCTTGGCGGGGGTGCTCATGCCACCACCGCCCGACCGGCCTTGAGCTCGTCGACCACCTGCCGGCCGAGGCGGGCCAGGTGGGCGCTCGGTGCGCCCAGCATGAGCTCGATCTGCTTGCCCCACAGGAAGTAGCGATGGATCGGATAGGAGATGTCCGCGCCGATGCCACCATGGAGGTGTTGGGTCGCGAACACGGCTCGCTGGCCGGCCTCGGCCGCGAACCACGAGGCCACGCTCACGGCCAGTGCCGCCTCCAAGCCTTGGTCGAGCCTCCAGGCCGCCTGCCACATGGTCACCCGGATCGACTCGGTGTCGATGGCCGCGTCGGCGGTGCGCAGCATCGTCCCCTGGAACGTCGACAGGGGCCGGCCGAATTGCTCCCGAGTGTTGAGGTACGCAGCCGTCTGGGAGACCGCGGCTTCGGTGACCCCGACCTGGAGGGCGCACAGCGCGGTCCAGGCCCGTTGCAGCATCCATTGGAGGACCTCATAGCCGCGACCCGGATCGCCCCCGGCCAGCAGGTCGTCGGGTCCGGCCCTCACGCCGTCGAGATGCAGGTGCGGATGGATCTCGCGATTCGTGGTGTCGGCCCGTTCGATGGTGACGCCGGCCGCCTGCGGATCGATGGCGGCCACGACGACGCCGTCGCCGAGGGCAGCCGGGATGAGCACCCGATCGGCAACGTGGGCGGACGGGACGGCGAAGGCCGTGCCGGACAGGGTGAAACCCTCATCCAGTGGATGCGCACGCAACCCCGGACGACCCGGACCGCCCGCGGCGATGTCGGTGGCCACGTCGGTGAGGCAGGCCGAAACCACCTTCTCCCCGGAGGTCACGCCGGGCAGAAGGTCCGCCTGCAGGGCCTCCGCGCCGAATTCGGCCACCGGCATGGCCCCGAGTACCAGCGTGGGCAGGAGTGGCACCGGCGCCACCGTTCGGCCCTGCGCCTCGAGGACCAGCGCCACTTCGACCATGCCGTACCCGCCCCCGCCGAGCGTCTCGGGCACCGGCAGCCCCAAGAGGTCGGCCTTCGCCAGCTCCGCCCAGAGCTCGCGGTCGAAACGATCCACCTCGGACTCCACCTGTTGCACCCGCTCCGGGGTCACCAGGCCGCCGAAGAGCCCGTCCGCGGCCTCCTGCACAGCGCGCTGCTCTTCGCTCAACGTGAAGTCCATCAGCCCTTCCCTGGGTCGGTCGGCGTGGCGTCGGGCGCCGGGTGGAAGACCGGCAGGGTTAGTTCGTCGTCGAAGTCCTCGAACCCGACGACGACCGGCATCCCGATAGAGACCTGGTCGGGGGTCATGCCGGCCACGTTGGCCACCAGCCGCGTGCCCTCTTCGAGCTCGACGAGGGCGATGACGAGCGGGTAGTCGAAAGCCGGGACCTGCGGGTAGTGGTTGACGACGTAGCTGTAGATGGTCCCCCGACCCGAAGCAGTCACCGTGTCCCAGTCGAACGAACGACAAACGGCGCAGGCAGGCCGGGGTGGATGCCGCAGGGTGCCGCAGGTGGCACACCGCTGGATGAGGAGCTTGTGCTCCTTGGCTCCCTCGAAGAAGAACCGGTTTTCCTGGGTCAGGGCGGGCCGGGGGCGCTTCGGGCGAGGTGGCTCGCCGGAAGAGGAAGCAGCGGAGGGAGCTGCCGCTGCCTCGTCGCGTCGTGCGGACGGGGTGGCGGGGGCAGATCGGGCATCTGAGGCCGGCGGGCGAGGCCGGAACTTGAGGATGCGGAACAGCATGGTGGCGACCGGCTCACCGTCCTGGTCGGTGAATTCGAGCCTGGTGGTGACGAAACGGCCCACACCGAGGCCGGTCGTCTTCTCGGGAGAGACGTCGTCGATGACCGACGAGACCTCGATCCGGTCGCCCAACACCAGCGGCCGCACGTAGTGCTGGTCGCAGTTGGTGGCCACCACCGACGTGTAGCCGTCCGCGTCGAGCATGGCCATCAGACGATCGATGGCCGAGTCGCCACCGGCTTTGCCTTCGGCGCGGGCCCGGTCCACGTCCAGCGAGGCGCGCAAGCCCCGCATGATCCACGCCTGGAGCATGGTCGGGGGGGCGATGATCCCAGGAAAGCCCGCATGGCGGGCGGCCTCGTCGTCGACGTAGACGGGGTTGTGGTCGCCCATGGCCTCCACCCAGTGGCGAATCATGGGCAGGTTCACCTCGTCGGGCCCACGGTTGGACGGTCCGGACGGCTGGCCGACAAGCGACCGGAGGCGCTCCTCAAGCGGTATTGCCTGCACGTCGGCGTCGACTCCGGTGGCCGGCGTGCTCAACGTGCCGCCCGCTTCATCCCGAGGCCTGCCGTGGCCAGAATCTCGCGTTGGACCTCGTTGACCCCACCGCCGAAGGTGTTGATCTGCGACTGCCGGCCGGCCCGTTCGAGCTCGCCGTGCAGGACGGCTCCGGGCGAACCGGGACTGAGATAGCCGCCGGCACCGACCACCCCGAGCAGCCGGCGATAGATCTCGACGGTGGATTCGGTGCCGAACACCTTGACCGCCGAGGAGTCGGCTGGGCCGAGCGTGTCGGCGGCCACCGCCGCAGTCATCCGCCAATTGAGGAGCTTCTGCGCCTCCAAGAGCGCGTAGGTGCGAGCCAGGTCAGCCTGGACCCAGCCGACATCGGCCGCACCCCGGTCGACGGCCCACTCGGCCGTCTCCACCCACATCCGCTGGGCCAGCGCGCTCACTGCGGCGAGCCCCACCCGTTCGTGGTTGAGCTGTCCGGTGATCAGGCGCCACCCTTCGTTGAGCTCGCCCACCAGCGCGGTGGAGGGCACCCGGACGTTGTCGTAGTACGAGGCGGTGGTGGCCACGCCGCCCACGGTGACCAGCGGGGTCGACGAGAAACCCGGCGCGGCGGTGGGCACCAGGAAGATGGAGATGCCCTTGTGCTTGGGGGCCTCGGGGTTGGTCCGGGTCGCCAGCCAGATGTAGTCGGCCTGGTCGGCGCCGCTGGTGAAGACCTTGTTGCCGTTGATGATCCATTCGTCGCCGTCACGTTCGGCCCGGGTCCGCAGCGAGGCAAGATCGGTGCCCGCCCCGGGCTCGGTGTACCCGATGGCGAAGTTGATCTCACCAGCCAGGATCCCCGAGAGGAAGAAGCTCTTCTGCTCGTCGGTCCCGTTGCGCATGATCATCGGCCCCACGGTGTTGAGGGTCACAAACGGGAACGGGGCCCGGGCCCGCTGCACCTCGGTGAAGAAGATGAATTGGTCCGACGTCGGCCTCCCCTGCCCGCCGTACTCCTTGGGCCAGCCGATGCCGAGCCAGCCGTCTTTGCCCATGCGGCGCACCAGCGAGCGGAAGACCTCGCCACCCTCCGACTCGGTGTCGAGGGCGTGCCGAACGTCCGGGGTCAGCAGGTCGGCGAAGTAGGCCCGGAGCTCGTGGCGCAGCGCCTGTTGCTCCGGTGTCTCCTCGAGGTGCATGGCTCGCGTTCCCCCTTCTGTGACCCGCAATCATCCTTGCGCACCGGCACAGCTGCAGAGGCCGGGGGTGCGGCTGCCCTATGATAACTGATACGCGTTCTAAAAAGTTCAGGGCAGCGGGCACAGGTCCGGAGCCAGGTGGCGCCTCTCGCAGGTGCCCGGGGGAGGCAGCATGGAAACAGCCGACGTCGACCTGTGTGATCCCGACAGCTTCGTCCACGCCGTGCCGCACGACTGGTTCGCCTACCTGCGACGCGAGGACCCGGTCCAGTGGCACGCCGATCCGCACGGGTTCGCCGACGGATTCTGGTCGGTCACCCGCTACGGCGACTGCGTGACGGTGAACCGCGACTACGAGCACTTCTCCTCCTACCGCGC
>DASZIO010000032.1:0-35302 GCA_035949055.1 Acidimicrobiales bacterium | reverse complement strand
GAGCGCCCGGGTGTAGGGCATGTGGGTGTCGGTGAACAGGGTGTGGGTGGGCGCCTGCTCGACGATCCGCCCGGCGTACATGACCAAGATGTGGTCGGTCCGGCTCGCCACCACGCCGAGGTCGTGGGTCACCAGGATGACGGCCATGTGACGCTCGCGCTGCAATTCGGCGAGCAGGTCGAGGATCTGGGCCTGCACGGTGACGTCGAGCCCGGTGGTCGGCTCGTCGGCCAGCACCAGTCGGGGGGCGCAGGCCAGAGCGATGGCGATCATGACCCGCTGGCGCATACCCCCCGAGAGCTGGAACGGGTACCACCCGATCCGTTCCCCGGGCGAGGGGATGCCGACTGATCGGAGGAGCTCGACGGCCTGGGCGTTGGCTTCGCCCCGGTCCATCCCGAGATGGAGCCGGAGGGACTCGGTGATCTGATTGCCGATGCGCTTCACCGGGTTGAGCGCGGTCATCGGGTCCTGGAAGATCATGCTCAGTTCTGCCCCCCACACCTGGCGGAGCTGGACCGGGCTCATGGCGGTCAGCTCATGGCCGGCGAAGGTCACCGTCCCGCTCTTGACCACATCGCGCTGAGGGAGGAGGCCCATGATCGACCGGGCGAGGACGGTCTTGCCCGAGCCCGACTCGCCCACGATCCCGAGCGTCTCGCCCCGCCGCACCGTGAGGGAGACACCCTCGACCGCCCGCACTGTCCCTCTCGAGGTGCGGAACGAGGTATGCAGGTCGTCGACGACCAGCAGGGGCTCTGTCGCGTCGCCGATATCGCGGAACTCGACGGTCTGACTGCCTCCCTTGGTCTGCGACCTCGGGCTCACAGCAGGCCTTCACGGATGTCGAAGCGCTGGCGAAGCCGGTCACCGATGAGGTTGATCGACAACAGCAGGAGGAACATGGCCAGCACCGGCCACATCATGATGTAGGGGTTGACCTGCAGGTTGTTGTTGGACGATCCTTCGGCGATCATGTTGCCCCAGGACGGCGTGGGCAGCGGAACCGACAGGCCCAAAAAGGCCAGCGAGCCCTCCAGCACGATGACGGTGGCCACCGCGATCAAACCGAAGGTCACCGCGGCCGGCACGACATTGGGCAGGATTTCCCGGAAGACCACCCGGGTGGAGCCCGCCCCCATGGTCTTGGCCGCGGTCACGAAGTCACGGTTGGCAAAGGACAGGCTGGACGCTCGCACCACCCGGTAGAGCACCGGGATGCTGGCGATCCCGATGATGAGGGTGATCTTGAGGAGCGACTGCCCCCAAAACGCCACGATCGCGATCACGGCCACGATGGCGGGGAACGCGAGCAGCACGAAGGAACCGGCGTTGAGGACGACGTCGAGTCGCCCGCCCTTGTACCCGGAGACCAAACCGAGCGTCCCGCCCACCACCATGCCGATGAGCACGGACCCGAACCCGACCACGAGTGAGACCCGGGCGCCGAAGATGAGCCGGCTCAGCAGATCGCGTCCCAGCTCGTCGGTTCCGAGCAGGTGGTGCAGGCTGGGCGGAGCGTTGATGGCGGCGTAGTTCTGGAAGTCGGGATTGGGGAGGGGCAGGAGGTTGGCGATGAGGGCGAGGAGGATGACCAGCCCGACCCATCCGATGGCGAACCAGAACAGAAGACCGAGGGGTTTGCGGACGAGGATGTCATCCGACTCGAGCGTCTCGCTCTGGCGCGACACGACCAGCTCGTCGAGCGCGGCCAGTCCCGGGACCTGATCGGCCAGTAGCTGGCTCGATGCCCGGGTGGCGGTGAGCTCACTGTCGTCGGGCACGGATCACCCCCTGGTCACCCGGGGATCGACCAGGGTGAACACGAAGTCGATGATGAATTGCAGTACCACGTAGACGATGGCCACCACCAGAGTGATGCCTTGGACGACCAGGTAGTCGCGCTGGTTGACGGCCGCCACCAGGGAAAAGCCCAGCCCGTTGAGGGCGAACAGGTACTCGACGATGAAGGTCCCGGCGATGAGCGCACCGATGTTCACGCCGGCTGCGGCCAGCAGAGAGAACGACGACGGCCGGAAGGCGTGGCGCCACATGATCCGCCGTGAGGACATGCCCTTGGAGCGGGCCATGGTGATGAAGTCTTCCTGCAGGGTGCTGATGAGGTCCGACCGGAACAGGCGGTAGTAGACGGCGATCGATCCGGCCGTGATCGCCAGCGAGGGCAGGATCATGTCGTGCAGGTTGGTTCCCGGCTCCTGGGAGAACGGCACGTACCCGGTGGCGGGGAACCAATGGAGCCCGACGGCGAAGACGGCGACCAGGATGGGTGCGATGACGAAGGGTGGCAGGGCCAGCATCCCGAAGGTGCCGGTGGTGGCCACGTTGTCGAAGGGCTGGTTGGGCCGCCGCGCGGTGACCAGGGCCAGCGGGATGGCCACACCGAACGCGATGACTTGCGAGATGATGATGAGCTCGAGGTCGATCGGCCATCCGGTGGAGATGATGTGACGGACCGACTCATGGTTGAGGTACGACTGCCCGAGGTTGCCGTGGAACACCGCCGTCAGCCACGTGAAGTACTGCTGGACGAGCGGCTTGTTGAGGCCCAGCTGCTGGAAGAGCACGGCCCGGTTGTGGGCAGTGTCGTTGGGCCCGAGGATGATGACCGATGGGTCCCCGGGCAACAGGTGGACCAGCAGGAAGACCAGCACCGAGATGATGAACGCCACCACCACCAGCTGGAGCAGTCGGCGGATGAAGTACTTGATCATGTTCGAGTCGGGGCCTGGCGCTGATGACCGGACACTGCCCGACTAGCCGTTCAGCCAGACCTGGGTCGGGAAGAAGATGCCTTCGTTGAAGCCGAGCCCTGGCTTGCCGTCGGGCAGGGTCGGGTTGTTGAAGTTCTGGACCCGCTGCGCCGCCACCTCGGAGAAGAAGAACTGCTCGATCCAGAGGTAGGGGAGCTGGAGGCCGAGTTGCTCGTTGACCGTCCGGTAGGCGGCCACCCGGGTGGCCTCGTCGGTGGTGTGGCGTCCCTGGAGCATGGCCGTCTCGAGGGTCGGGTCGTCGAGCCGGGTGAAGTTGAGCCCGATGCTCCCGATGGGTGAGATGGTGGTCGTGCTCCACCAGACGTAGTTGAGGTCGGGGTTGACCGCTCCGAATTGGTACGAGGTCACCGCCTGGAACTTGCCCACGATGAAGTCGTTGATGATGGTGGCCTGCTCGACCTCGTTGATGGTCACGTTGAATCCCACCTGCTGCCACATCTGCTGGACCGCCTGCACTTCCTTGATGGCGATGGGATCGGGAATGGTCATGAGCTGGAGGGTCGGTGTGCCGTGCTTGGCCTTGTACTGGTTGACCAGGGCGGTGGCCCCGCTCGGGTCGTAGGAGGGGTAGGCCGTCTTGCTGTAGTAGGGCGAGCTGGGCAGGAAGATCCCGGTAGCCGGCTGCTGAGGCGGCCCACCGATGATCTTCTGCACTTCCTCCTGGTTCATGGCCTTGGCCAGGGCCTGGCGGATGGACAGGTCGCTGGTCGGTGGCACCAGCGTGTTCAACATGATGTAGGTGAAGGTTGGCTGGCCGATGACACCAGTGCGGCTGTCGACCAGCTGGAACCCGGAACCCCCGGAACCCTCGAAGTTGGTGATGGTGGCGGGGGTGGCGGACTCGATCATGTCGACCCCGCCCGTCCGCAGCGTGGACTCGCGCTGGGTGCTGTCCGGTATGGGCTTGAATGTGATTGTGTCCAGGTAGGGGAGGCCGCTGCGCCAGTAATTGGGGTTCCGGGTGGCCGTGAAGAAGCTGTTTTGCTGCCACTGGGAGTAGATGAAGGGCCCGGTTCCTACGGGCGTCAAGACTCCCGATCCCCCTGCGTTGGCCTGGTCGATCATGGCCTGACCCACGACGTAGCCGACCTGGGTGGTGAGGCCGGAGGGGAAGGTCGGGTTTGGGCCGGTCAGGTGGTAGACGACGGTCATGGCGTCGGGGGTGTCGACCGCGGAGATCTGAGCCAGGGCCACCCCGGTCAGCGCAGACTTCTTGAGCGCGTTGTAGTTCGACGCCACCACCGCCGAGGTCAGGGCCGAACCGTCGTTGAACTTGATGTTCGGCCGGAGGGTCATCGTCCAGGTGTCAAAGGTCGAATTGGGGGTCATCGACTGGGCCAGGTAGGGCTGGATGCTGCCATCGGCGGCCACCGCCATCAGGGGGTCGTAGATCGCGTTCGCATACAGGAAGCCGTTGGTGTCCCAGTGATTGTTCGGGGGGTAGAACCCGTCGATGTCGGCGATGGTCCCGACGGTGAGCGTCCCGCCTCGCTTGGGGGTTCCGGTACCCACCCCCGGCTTCGACCCCGCCGCCGTCGTCGTCGGCGAACCGGCGCTGGATGAACACCCGGCCAGCAGACTCGGAGCGCCCGCACCGAGGGCCACGACGCCCCCGGCCAGAGCGCTGCGGGACAGGAAGCTCCGACGACTGATTTCGTTACCCGATGTCACCACGATCCCCCTGGCCTTTCCCCCTGCCCAACAATGACGCTCGTCGCTTCAGGACAGTGACTCTGCCACAGACGCGATTGGTCGTGGGGGCACGTTACCGCCAAGTAGTGGCGGGATCCAAGGGGTATCGAGAGCCGCCACCCGGCTTCCGTTGCTGGTTACCATGCCTCCCATGGACGCAGCACCGCCCGGGTCTGCCTCGGTCGTCGAGCCGGCCATCGGGCCCGCCGCCCCGGCTGGGTCGGGCGCCGGCGCCGAGCCCGCCACCGCGGTGCCGCCACGTCTGGAGCCCGGGGACGGCGCGCAGCCCGATGATGGGGCACAGCCCGGACTGTCCGGAGAGGGCGGGGCGGGAAGCGCGGCACCCGAGCCCGCCGCCGACGCGGAAGGCAGACCATTCAGCCGGCGGACGACGAGGGTGCTCACCGTTCTGGCCGTGGCCATCCTGGCCGGCACGATGGCGCTGCGCTTCTGGACCACATCCGACCTGTGGCTCGACGAGGCCCTGACCGTCAACATCGCGCGTGAGCCGCTCCACCTGCTTCCGTCGTTCCTGCGCCGGGACGGCGCGCCGCCCCTCTACTACCTGCTGCTGCACTTCTGGACCGGGTGGTTCGGGACGTCGGACGTCGCCGTGCGGTCGCTGTCCGGGGTGATGGGCGTGGTCACCGTGCCGCTCGCATGGCTGGCCGGGAAGCGGCTCGCCGGCCGGACCGTTGCCTGGGCGGCCTCGTTGCTGGTGGCGACCTCGCCGTTCGCCATCCGCTATTCCACCGAAACCCGCATGTACTCGCTCGTGATCCTCCTCACCGTCCTCGGTTACCTGGCTCTCGACCGCGCCCTGCGCCGCCCCCGTGCCGGCAATCTCGTCGCCGTGGCCGCGGTGACCGCGCTGCTCCTCTACTCGCACTACTGGTCCATCTATCTCATCGGCACGGTGGTGCTGTGGCTGGCGTGGAAGACCTGGCGCGGGCAGCCTCAGTTGCGGCCCGGGGCGCGGGCCTCGCTGGCGGCGTCGCTGATCGGCTGCCTCACCTTTGTTCCCTGGCTCCCCACCTTCTTCTACCAGTCCCACCACACCGGGACCCCGTGGGCCACCCCGGCCAACTTCGCGGCCATGGTCAACGCGGTGGCGTCGTTCGCCGGGGGAGGAACCAACGGCGGCCGCGCGCTGGCACTCATCTTTTTCGCGCTGGCGGGGCTCGGCGTGTTCGGTGCGGCCACCGACCGTTTCCACATCGACCTCGACATCCGCACCCGGCCGTGGGGCCGGCCCCTGGCCATCACCGTGGTGGGCACCCTGGCCGCCGCCATCGCAGGGGGGTTCATCACCAACAGCGCCTTCGACGCCCGGTATGCGTCGGTCGTGTTCATTCCCCTCATCCTGTTGGTGTCGCTCGGCTTGATCACCTTCCGCGACCGGCGGATACGCGTGGCCATCCTCGCCCTGGCGGTGGTGGCCGGCCTGGCCAGCTCGATCTCCAACGTGACCACCAACCGCACCCAGGCCGGCCAGGTGGCCGCGGCCATCGCCGCCACCGCCAAGCCGGGCGACATCGTGGCCTACTGCCCCGACCAGCTGGGCCCGGCGGTGAACCGCCTCCTCCCGAACGGTCGCTATCAGCAGACGACGTTCCCCCGCGGCACAGGGCCCGTCTTCGTCGACTGGGTCGACTATGCGGCCGCGTCCAAGGCCGGTTCCTCGGTGGCGTTCTCCGAGCGGCTCGAATCGATGGCCGCGTCGAAGCGCCAGATCTACCTGGTGTGGGCGCCCGGTTATCAGACGCTGGGTACCAAGTGCGAGGGCATCGTGCAGACCCTGCAAGGGGACCCCCGCTTCCGGGCCGTCCAGCCCGTGGCAGGCAACCCCGATGACTTCTATCAACCCATGTGGCTGGTGCGTTTCACGCCGACCACGCCCTGACGGGTGGTCGCCATCGCACACCGCGTCGCCGGCGCCCAGTTGCCTCCCGCCGGCGCGGCCCCCGCCGCCGACCGACCCCGGCCAGGTGGACCCGAAGACGCCCGGTCGTCCGCACGGGCCTTCGGGCAGGCGGTGGTGGAGTCGCTGCCCGCCTGGATCCTGGCCCGGGTCCTGGTGGTGGCCACCCTGGCCATCGCCCACGGGATCGTCGGCACGGTGCGTCCCGGCAACCCCGGGGCCCGCCTCCATGTGCAACAGGGCCTTCTGACCTGGGATGGTGGGTGGTACCAGTCGATCGCCGCCCATGGGTATGCCGCCACGGGGTTGCAATCGGTCCGTTTCTTCCCGGCGTTTCCCATGGCCGGGCGGGCACTGGCCTGGTTGCCCGGTGTGGCCCCGGGCCCGGCCCTGGTCGTCCTGTCCAACCTCTGCTCGTTGGCCGCCATGGCCCTGCTGGTGATGCTGGTGCGCCGTGACCTGGGTGAGCAGCTGGGACCGGCCCTGGCCCGTCGTTCGGTATGGCTGCTGGCGCTGGCCCCGGCGGCCTACTCGTTGGTCCTCGGGTACGCCGACGGGCCACTCCTGCTCTGTTCGGTGGCCGCGCTGTACGGCGCCCGGTCCGGGCACTGGTGGTGGACGGCGTTGGCCGGCCTGGCCGGCGGCCTGGTCCGTCCGGTCGGCATCCTGCTGGTGGTGCCGGCTGCAGTGGAGGTCTGGCGCCAGCGGGGGACGGTGACGACACCGGCCGGATGGACCGCCCGCGCCGCGGCGCTCATCGGGCCGGTGATTGGGACAGGGTCGTACCTGACCTGGGTCGGCCTCCAGTTCGGCGATCCGTGGCTGCCGTTCCGGCTCCAACAACAGACGGGGCACCGGGGAGGCGTGACACTGCCGCTTCCCGCCATGTGGCACAACCTCCTCTCGCTGGCCCACGGCCATCATCTGGGGAGCGCGGCCCACATCCCCTGGGTGGTCCTGAGCGTGGTGTTGGTGGTGGTGGCCTTCAGGCGCCTGCCCCTCTGCTATGGCGCCTTTGCCACCGCCGTGCTGGTGGTCGCCCTGGCCAGCGCCAACCTCGACTCCTTCGAGCGGTACGCCCTGGGGGCCTTCCCCTTGGTAGTGGCGGCGTCGACCTTCACCGGCCGCCGCTCTGTTGAGCTCGTGGTCCTCGCGCTGTCCGCCCTGGCCATGGTGGGCTACGCCATGTTGGCCTTCCTTGGCATGGTGGTCCCGTGACCAGGTCGCCCACCCGTTCGCCCGTCCGGCCCCGAGGCTGGGTGAGACCCGACCGGAGGGTTCCCCGATCGGCAGGGGGAACCCACTAGCCTGGCGTCGGAAGGGGTCCCGAGACGTCCCCGCTGCCAAGGGTACGGTGCTCCTTGGCCTGTGGGAGGTGGGTCGATCGCCACAAACGCTCATGCACGGCGTTGCCCGAGTGCCCCAGGCCGGCTCCCATCGCGGCCAGGACGCCCTCGTGCCCAGCTCAGGCGACCCGGGGTGAGCGCCGTTGCCGGCCTCCATCACCGGGCCGGCAACCGGACCAACCACCGACACGACAGAACGGACGACAGCCAGTGGCAGTAGCGACAGGGAGGGCGAAGGGCGGGTACATGGTCACGAGGCACGGTTCGGCACGGGAGCGGGGGCCGGTGTTGGTCATCGGCGGCGGCCCGGCCGGGTTGACCGCGGCCCATCAATTGGCCGAGGCCGGTGACCCGGTGGTGGTCGTCGAGGAGGATTCGGTGGTCGGGGGCATCAGCCGGACGGTGGAGCGGGACGGGTGGCGGTTCGACATCGGAGGCCACCGTTTCTTCACCAAGGTCCAGCCGGTGGAAGCCTTCTGGCACAAGGTCCTGCCAGCCGAGGACTTCCTCCTCCGCCCGAGGATGAGCCGCATCTTCTACGACGGCAAGTTCTACGACTACCCGATCAAACTGGGAAACGCGTTGACCAACCTGGGACTGATCGAGGCCCTCCGCTGCGGGCTCTCGTTCCTCTGGGTTCGGCTCCGACCGCCCAAGGACGTCACCACCCTCGAGGGGTACATCGTGTCCAACTACGGGTGGCGCCTCTACGACCATTTCTTCAAGACCTACAACGAGAAGCTGTGGGCGGTCTCCGCCTCGGAGATCTCGGCCGACTGGGGGGCACAGCGCATCAAGGGCATGTCGCTGTGGACCGCGGTGTGGGAGCCCATCCGCTCCTCGCTGCGGGGGGGACGCGGTGACCGATCGAAGCAGGTGACCAGCCTCATCGAGGAGTTCCAGTACCCGAAGTATGGCCCCGGCATGATGTGGGAGCGCTGTGCCGAGCAGGTCGTGGGCATGGGGGGCACGATCCGGATGCGGACCTCGGCTACTCGGCTGCACGTGGAGAACGGCGCCGTGGTGGCGGTGACCGTTCGCTCCGCGCAGGGTGAGGAGCGGATCCCCGTGTCACACGTCATCTCGTCCATGCCCTTGACCTCGCTGGCGCGTATCGTCGACCCGCCGGTCCCGGAGGAGGTACGTACCGCGGCGGCGGACCTCCGTTACCGTGACTTCCTCACCGTCGCCCTGGTGGTACCCGAGGAGCGCGGCTTTCCGGATAACTGGATCTACATCCACTCGCCCGAGGTCAAGGTGGGCCGCATCCAGAACTTCGGGTCATGGTCGCCGTACATGGTCAAGGACGGTCGGACCTGCCTCGGGATGGAGTACTTCGTCTTCGAGGGGGACGAGCTCTGGACGCGTCCCGATGACGAGCTGGTGGCCCTCGCCATCGAGGAGCTCGGCGCCATCGGGCTGGTGGACCCGGCCGACGTCGAGTCCGGCTACGTCGTTCGGATGCCCAAGGCCTATCCGGTCTACGACGACGTCTATCGCGACAATGTGGACGTGATCCGCCGTTGGTTCGAGGACCATGCGTCGAACGTGCACCCAGTGGGTAGAAACGGCATGCACAAGTACAACAACCAGGACCACTCGATGTACACGGCGATGCTCACGGTGGAGAACATTCACGGTGCGGAGCACGACATCTGGTCGGTGAACGTCGAAGAGGAGTACCACGAGGTCGACGACACCAAGTCGGGCAAGCGTGGCGGTGGGACCGGTCGGGACGCACCGGTCATCCCCCGGCAAGCCGCGACCGTCGGTCGCGCCGCCGTCTAGGCCCGGTGGCGGGGTGCCGCCGGGTGGCACGCCGCCGTCGTTGAGGGAACCGGCGTGAGTGGCACCACCGACCCGGAAGGGCGACCGGTGCCCGGCGATCCTGACGGCCCCGGCCTCGAGACCATCCTGGAGGAGATCGAGACCGTCGTCGAGCCAGTCACCGAATCGGTGGCCATGGCCCCTGCGGTGGGCATCGCCGTGGCCGGCGGGCCGATGATCACCCTTCCGGACGAAGGGCCGACAGAGCCGGAGACGGCTGCTGATGCCGCTTCTGCTGCCGCGGCAGACGGTCCTACTGATGGCGCCGCTGACGGTGCTACGGGTGGCGCGGCGGATGCGGCTCGTGGAGCGGGAGCCGGGGAGAAGGGGCCGCGACCGGGTGCCGGGGCGGACGCCACCACCGGTGACTCGGTGGTCTCTGGCCTCAGCCAGGCCGGGCCGGTGGCCGTGGCCGGCATGATCGTGAACGGGGCGGGAGCCCTGGTCGTGGTGGTGGTAGCGCGGCTGGTCACCCCCCAGTCGTACGGCGCCATCGCGCAGCTGCTCGGGCTGTTCTTCATCCTCTCGATGCCCGGTTCGGCCGTGCTGGTGGGCGTGGTGCGCCGGGTCACCGCCCTCCAGAGGGCCGGACACGGCCAGATGGTGCGCCAGTGGGTTGTGCGGCTCCGCCGCCTGCTCCTCGGAGCAATCGTCGTCGGGGCAATCGTGGTCCTTGCGCTCCAGGGGTGGATCGCCCGCCAGCTCGGGCTGCCCAACAGTGAGGGAGTCGCCCTCATCCTGGTGTCGGGCGGCATCTGGATCCTGCTCTCTGTGGATCGCGGCCTCCTCCAGGCCCATCGCAGCTACCGCGCGCTGGCCGGCAACCTGCTGGTTGAGGGGGGCGTCCGTACCGCATTCGTCATCGGGTTCGTCTCCGCCCATCTCGGTGTGGCCGGCTATGCGCTCGGGGTGTTCATCGGCGAGACGGTGGCCACCATCCACGCCCGTTGGCTCGCCACCCGGGTCTGGTCGTCCAGTGCCGACCTCGTCGCCCCGCCGGCCGTGTACGACCCGACCGCCGATTCCACCCTGGCGCGTCGCCGGTTGCTGGCCGACGTCTCGGCCGCATTCGTGGGGCTGGCCCTACTCGGACTGCTGCAGAACGTCGACGTCATCCTGCTCGGCCGACTGGACCACGCCAACGTCGGGCCCTATGCCGCCATATCGGTGGCGTCGAAGGCCCTCGTATTCGGAGCTTTGGCGCTGGGCGCCTACCTGCTCCCGGAAGCCACCATCCGCTGGAACGAAGGTGGACACGCCATCCGTCAGCTCGGCGTCACCCTCATCTTCCTCGCCGTGCCCGCCGCCGTACTGCTCGGCGTCTCGCTGTTCGCCCCGCGGTGGTTCCTCACCCTGGTGTTCTCGGCCAAGCTGAGCTCGGCCGCCCCGGCCTTCGCCACCCTGGTGGTGGCCATGATGTGCCTCTCCTTTTCCGTCCTGGTGACCAACTATCTCTTCGGCACCGGCTCCCGCTGGATCGTGTTCCTACTGGCCGCCGGCGCGGCGCTGGCCACCGTGCTGGTGGCCCTGGCCGGGGGTCGGACCGTCGCGACGGCGCGGGCGGACCTGGCCGCCCAGGCCGCCTTGGCCCTGGCGATGGCCGTGGCTTTCGTGGCCATCCACTGGAAGCACCGTGGCAGCCGGTGGCTCCTCGGCCCGTCGCAGCGGAGGATCGCGGCGCCGGCCGGCCCGGTTCGATGACAACTGCGCTCCCCGCGAGCTGGGCCGATACACTCACCACGACATCGGTGGCGGACCGTCAACGAGAGCCGATGCCGGGAGCGAATCAGGATGGGGGATGGGACCGGAGAACCCGACACGGTGCGCGCCGTCGACGCTCCCGACCGGGCTGATCGGGACCCCGACCGGCCCGACCGGAGTGTGGTGCGGCCACCGAGGGCCCCGGTCCCTGACCGGCGCCCGGCCCCCGAGAGGGGATCGGACGCCCCGGCACGGTCCTCGGTCCCGCGGCTCGTCCCCGTCCCCGGGCCCGACGCCCGCACCGGTCGGAGCCCGGCCGCCTTCCGGGCCAACGGGAAGACCACGGTGGCCCGGGTGCCGGCGGTCCAACGCGCCGAACCGTCGAGACTTACCCGGTTCTCGGACCTGTCCATCGGCGAGATCGCCGAGCGCGCCGGTCTGAAGCGCATCGACGTCATCGCCTGGCGCGACTACGACGACGCCGAGGCCGGCGGCTCCGAGCTCCACGCCCACCGGGTCCTCGCCGCCTGGTCACAGGCAGGGCTCGACGTGTCCATCACCACCTCGTCGGTACCGGACGGACGGACGGTGATCCGGCGCGACGGCTATCGGGCCATCCGCCGCGCCGGGCGCTACTCGGTGTTCCCGCGGACCGTGCTTTCGGGCGCGCTCGGTCGCGTCGGCAACGGAGACGGACTGGTGGAGATCTGGAACGGCATGCCGTTCTTGTCCCCGGTGTGGGCCCACTGCCCACACATCGTCTTTCTGCACCACGTCCACGCCGAAATGTGGAAGATGGTCCTCCCCACCGGGCTGGCCGAGCTCGGGTACGCCATCGAGCATCGCTTGGCCCCTCCGTTCTACCGGAGGAGCCGCATCGTCACTCTGTCCAGCTCGGCCAAGCGGGAGATCGTCGAGCGCCTGCGCATCCCACCCGAGCGGGTCTCGGTGTCGCCACCGGGCGTGGAACCGCAGTTCTCACCCGCCGGAGATCGTTGCCCGGATCCACTGGTAGTGGCGGTGGGACGGCTGGTGCCGGTCAAGCGTTTCCACCTGATGATCGAGGCGCTGGTCACCCTCAAGGCCCGCCACCCCCGGCTCCGGGCGGTGATCGCCGGGGAGGGCTACGAACGGCCCGCCCTCGAGGCGCTCGTCCAACGGGCCGGTTCCGAATCGTGGATCGCCCTGCCCGGCTACATCCCCGAGGAGAAGCTCATCGACCTCTACCGGCGGGCCTGGGTGCTCGCCTCGACGTCGCTCCGCGAGGGATGGGGCATGACCGTGACCGAGGCGGGCGCCTGCGGCACCCCGTCCGTCGTCACGAAGATCGGTGGGCACGAGGACGCCGTCCTCGACGGCCGTACCGGGATCCTGGCCGACACCCAGGATGACCTGGTGGCCGGGCTCGACGCCGTGATCCGTGACGAGGTGCTCCGCCGCAGGCTGGGTACGGGAGCCATGGCCCATGCCGCCCGCTTCACCTGGGAGGCATGTGCCCGGGGGGCGTTGGTGGCGCTGGCCGCTGACGCGCTGGCCCGCCAGTAAGGTCCATTCGCCGTCCGGCCCAGCTCGCCGGCAACCCAGCTCGGCGGCGATTCAGCTCGCCGCCCCGCCCAACTCGCCCGCAGCCCAGCTCGAGGATGCTCAGTCGACGACCGGGTCGGCACCCGGTGTTCCTCCGCTGCTGGATCCTGACGGTGGGCTACCCGCAGACCCCGAGCCGTCGCTTCTCGCTCGCCGGCGGGTGAGAAGCGCCTCTACCACTGCATCGGCTCCCAGGAACACGACGCCCGTCCACGCCAAGCGGTTGGCCACATCAAACGAGAGTGTCCACGACCCGCCCGGGGGGACCACCGCGGTCGCCTGGTGCACGACCGTGTAGATCCCGGCGGCCCCGATACCAGCCACCGCGATCAATCCCAACGCCAGGCGCAGGCGCGGCACGAGCAGGACCACCACGCTCGCCACCGCCACGGCCAGGCCGGCGACGGGCATGGCGATCAGCGCGGCTACGGCCCCGGTGAGGGCCCCGGTGACGAGGGCCACCGGCAACGGAGCCGCGGGCGCATCGGCGCGGAACGGGCGGATCAACACGGGACCGTCCCGAGTGATGTCCGCCGAGGCCGCCGGTGGGCCCGTCGACCGGGTGTCCGGTGGGATGGAACCGGGGTCCCGCCGGGCCCGACGTCGGTCCCGGCGGTTACGTACCGAGGGCCCGACGACCAGGGCCAGGCACAACAGGATGGCCAGGGCGGAGACAATGAGGGCCAGGTTCACCCGGCGCTGGGGTTGCCACCGGAGCACCACCGAGACGGTGCCGTTGGGCCCGGTGGGGGCGAGATCGGAGCGGTCCAGTCGCCAGGCGTTGGCGAAGCCGTCGACGAGCACCGGCTTGCCGAGGCTCCCCCCGCCCGCCACCGTGGCCGTCCAACCGGGGTTGATGCTCTGGCCCAGCACCAGGTCCACACCCGATCGTTCGGCGGCCGAGGTGAGACCGCTGACCGTGAGTCGGATGGCGGTCGCGGTCTGGCTGTCGACCCGGACCGCGGGCGAGGCGGTCGCCGGCGGCGCCTCGAGGGTGGTGGCGCTGGCGAGCGGCATGGGCCCGCCGCCGGCGGCCGAGTCCAGGGCCAGCTGGTCGATGTCGAATCCCGCGACCTGGCCGAGGGTGGAGCGAAGGGTATGGGGTCCGGGTCCGAGGGTCAGTCCGCCGGCATCGGGACCGCAGAGGGCGACGGTCAGCGGTTGGCGGGACAGCGCGGTCGACGTCGTCCCGGTGATCGACACCCACAACGGACGACCGTCGACGGTGAGCAGGTCACCCCGGCAGGACGTCGGAATGGACGCCGGCAGGGTGCCGGCCTGCACCCCCGGGATCCCGACCTCGGCGATGCCCAGCGGCATGGCGATGGGGTTCCGCGAGTAGTAGTTGGTGGTGTACTCGTCGCGGACGCGGTCGACGCTGATCCGGATGCTCTGCCCGGTCAGAGCCGGGAAGGTGATCGGGACGTCGACCACCGAGCCGGGGACCGTCCCGTCGGGTATCGGCGGCAGCGTCACCGAGGCCTGCTGGCCGTTGGCCGAAATGGTCAGCTCGGTGGGTACCGAGTGCTGGCCGTCGGCCGCGATCTTGAGGTCGAGGTGATCGATGGTGACGGGGTGGGGGAGTACGTACTGCAGCCACTGCCCGGCCTGGTGGGTCACGCCGAACCCGGGTTCCCACAGGGTGTGGGGGTCAGCGTCGATGGTGGCCACGGCCCCGGCCCGCAGGTCGCCGGGAAGACGGCCGAGCGAATAGGCGGTCACCGCGCCACCCGGTGTGCTCGATCGCCCGACCAGCTGGTCGATCCGGTCGTCGGGGATCAGCGGGGAGATCCGGGCCGTCCCGGTCATGGAGAACGTCCGGGCGGTGGGCAGCCAGAAGCTGCGGACCAACGAGGTCTCGGTGTCGGACCGGAGTGGCGTGCCCGAGCTGCGCAGCCGGGTCATGACGAGACTCAGACGGTCGGATGCAGAGGCTGTGCCCGCGGCCCGGAGGAGGTCCTCGGGCATGACGATGGTCTCGTCCGCGGTGACGCCGGGGATCCTGACCTCGGCGAACCCCACGGAGCTGCGCGACGGGACCGGACTGTGCGGGTTGGAGGTCGCCACCGCGTCCACGGTGAGGCGCAGGGTCGTGAAGGGGCGGGCCGGGAAGGACACCACCTGACCGGCCGCGGTCCTGGAGCGGTGGCCCAGGGGGACGACGAAAGGGTGGCCCCCGTCGAAGGTCAGGGTGACCTTGGTGATCCATCGGTCCGGGTCACCGGTCACCGGTTGGACCAGCGTCACCGACCCGACCGTCCGCGGCCGGTCCAGGGCGACCTGCCACCACTGACCGAGCTGGGGGCTGAAGGAGTCGTCCAGCCATGCCGTCTGGGTGTTGCCGTCGAGCGCGGCGGCCGGGCGGCTCTCGGGGAGGTAGGTGATCGAGGACCCGTACGACGAGGCGGTCACCGCCGACACCCCGAGGAACCGGGTGGTGGTCTGCGCGTCGGCGGGGGCGTCGGGGAACATATTGATGGGGGCGTCGGTCGGGTCGCTCGTGTCGGGGCCCTGGGTGGCGGTCTCGGTGTAGCCGGTGTTCTGGCTGAGCGAGTTCCAGCGGTAGCCCTGCTTGCGGTTGGTGTCGGTCACCACCAGGTCGGCCGGCGCGCCGAGGGTTGTCTTGCGGAGCGCCGCGTCGGTGTCGAGGCTCCCGGCGTAGAGGATGGTCGGGTTGGAGCCGAGCAACCCGACCGAGGCGGCGTTGACGATGCCCGAGGCGTCACCGTCGATCACCAACGGGTGCTTGGTCGACTCGGTGCGCACGATCGGGCGTGGATGGGCCACGGTGTAGGTGGTGAGCGGCGCCGGCCATCCCTGGTTGGGCGGCCGGGCCAGGGTGGCCTCGTCGAAGTGGGGCACCAAGGGGATGTTGGGGGTGGGCCGGCCGTAGCTCACCGGGTTCGCGAGCCCGGGTGGCGTGGCCGACAGCTCGTAGGCCAGCTGCTGGGGGATGGGCGTGTCGTACCGCTCGTAAGCCTGGTCGTACTGGACCAGTACGTCGCCCGCGCTCATCAGCGACGACAGCGGGGCGATCGTCTTCCAGTCCATGGTGCCGTCCTGCAGCGGGGTGTCGACTGCCTGCAGCAGGTCGGCGGTGGCCAACGACCCCATGATCTGCTGTTCGTGGGTCACGAAGGGACGGGTCATGAGGCCGGGGTAGACGGTGTCGATGGTGTCGCCCCACCGGTAGGCGGCGAAGTTGTTGCCCGGCAAGGCGTAGACCCGGGTGCCGGGATGGGTGCGGTTGAGGGCGGCGGCGGCCTGGCGGACGTAGAGGGGCGGGGTGGCGGGCTGGGTGAAACCGTCGGCCACGATCCCACCCGTCCACAACGGGGTGGAGGCAGCCAGTACGGCAGCAGCCGCCAACCCGCCGACGGCGAGCCCAGTCCGGGGTCGCCGGTCGGCCACCGCGCTCACCGCGGCCCCGAGGAACATGGCCAGGCTGAGGATGATGAGGGGTGACGCCCGGTCGGTGGAGCGCATGGCCAGGCCGGCGGTGGTGTCGACCATGATGGCCTTGAGCACCGATCCGACCGCCGAGGGGTCGGCATAGGGATTGGGCCCGACGGCCAGCACCATGCCCACCACGGTGATGAGGATGAAATAGCCGCGGTGGCGCCAGCGGGCGAAGACGGCGGCGGCGAAGGCCAGCACGGGCACCACGAAGCTGGCTCCGATGAGCCACAGGTTCTGGGTGTAGGCCACCGAGTTCTGGGCCCAGGCGCCGACCCGGTCGGATCCGTAGAAGTACCAGTACCCGAGGCCCCGGAGTATCTCCGAGGCCAGGGAGGTACCACTGGTGGCGGGCACCGTCTCGGTGTACTTGAGCACGTTGACCCCGTAGGCCGCCTCCACCTGCAGGCCGATCGCCCACCACAGCGAGACGAGGGCGCTCAGCAGCCCGACCTTCCAGGCCACGCCCCAGGCCTTTCGCCAGGTCGACTCCCTGGCCACCAGCACCGCGTACGGCAGCCAGAGAGCCGGGGCGATGCCGACGTAGAGGATCGAGCTGGCGTTGATACCGCTGACCAGGGCCACTACCAGTGCGAACAAGGCCGGGTAGCGCCAGCCGCCACGGCGGAGGGCCAGGATGACGAAGGCCACCATCCAGGGCAGCCCGGCCCACGGCATGAGGATCACCGAGATGCGGCCGGCGTACTGCAGGACGTAGGGGGTGAACATGAAGCCGATGGCCGAGATGTACCGGCCCGGCCCGGTCAGACCGATGGTGCGGCACAGGTAGAGAGCCCCCGCCCCGGCGGCGAACAGCAGCGCGGCCATCCACAGCCGCTGGGCCACCCAGAGTGGCACGTGCAACTCGGCGGCCGCCCAGTAGAACGGCCCCATGGGCAGGAGGTAGCCGATGTTCTCGTGGGTCACGGTACCGAGGGCCACGCCCGGGTCCCACAGGGAGACGGCCTGTCGCACGTATCGACCCGGGTCGAGGTAGAGATACGTCTTGGTGTCGTCGGTCACCGTGCCGGGCCGGGAGGCCAGCATGGGAACGAGGGCCAGCACCGCCAGCACCGCGTAGTCGGCCGCGGCCCGGAGCCGGCCGGATGACCACAACCGGGCGGGGAGAGAGCGTTGACGGATCGGGTCCGGGAGCGCGACAGGAGAGGGTTGGAGCTCCAACACGAGTGCTCGGTAGTGTAAACAACCAGCGAGTGGCCACGGCATCGCAGCCGACCACCCTCCATGACAGGGAGCCTGCCTTGAGCATCCACCATTCCCACCTCGGGGAGCGGGGAACCGATGATGGCGGCCGTGGCGCGGTCCTGCCCGGGCGACTCACCGGTGAGCGCCCGCTCGAGGGTGTCACCCCCGACTCGCTGCTGGCCCTGCACGCCGCCGGCTACCGCACAATCATCGAGCGCCTCGGCCCGGGCACGATGCTCGACGTCGGATGCGGGCAGGGCTTCGAGTCGGCCCGCTTCACGTCCGAGGACCGCACCGTGCTCGGGGTCGACTACAGCACCGAGGCGGTCACCGCGGCGCAAGGCCGGTGGGCGCGGGAAGGGCTGCTGGTGGCGCAAATGGACGCCAGCTCCCTGGGCCTGGCCGAGGGCAGCTTCGACTGGGCGTGCTCCTCACATTTGATCGAGCACTTCGAGGACCCCGAGGGGCATGTCCGGGAACTGGCCCGGGCCCTGGCCGACGACGGGACTGTGTTTTTCCTGACCCCGAACGCGCCCGCCGACTTCGAGAACCCGTTCCACGTTCACCTGTTCGAGCCGCCCGAGCTCCAAGAGTTGCTGGGCCGTCACTTTTGCGACGTCGTGGTGCAGGGCATGGACGCCGTGCCCCGGGTGAAGGCCGATTTCATCGCCCGCCGGCGCAAGGCCGACAAGGTCCTTCGCCTGGACGTCCTCGACCTTCGTCATCGCATCCCGCGCTCGTGGTACGTCGGGATCTACACGCGCGTGCTGCCGCTGGCCTACCGGTTGGTCGCCCGGGGCGACTCAGGCGGAACCACCGGTATCACGGCCGACGACTTCTTCGTCACCGACCAGCTCGACCGGACCACCATGGTCCTGTTCGCCACCGCGTCCCGACCGCGGCGGGCGGCCTGATCGGGAGGACGGGCGTGCTCGCCGTCGGGCTCACCGGCGGCATCGGGTCCGGGAAGTCGACCGTCGCCGACCTACTGGTCGGCAAGGGCGCCAAACTGATCGACGCCGACCTGATCGCCCGGGAGGTGGTCGCCCCGGGCGGCCCGGCCTATCAGGCCCTCGTCGACCGCTTCGGGCCCGGCATCGTGGATCCGGACGGTCAGATCGACCGTCCCCGGCTGGCCGAGCTGACCTTCGGCCACCCTGAGGCCCTGGCCGACCTCAATGGCATCACACATCCGGCCATCGGGGTCGAGATGATCGCCCGCAAGGACCGCTACGCCGGCGACGACGACATCGTGGTGCTGGACATCCCCCTTCTTCGCCCCGCTCATCGCGAGCTCCTCGACCTGGCCGCAGTGGTGGTGGTGGACACACCGACCGATCTGGCCCTCGAGCGCCTGGTCGCCCAGCGGGGCATGACGCCGGCTGACGCCGGCGCTCGCATCGGTGCGCAGGCCGACCGCCAGACCCGTCTCGACGGGGCCGACCTGGTCATCGACAACACCGGCAACCTCGACCACCTCGGCCGCGAAGTCGAGCGGGTGTGGAAGGCGCTGCTCGAGCTGCGCCGGCGCAGTCACTCCCGGCGGGCCTCGGCACCCCCCACTGCCACCTGAGGCCCTCACGGCGACCCCGGCCGCCCGTCGGGGACCTGTTGTCACACCCTCCCGGTACCATCGGGAGGGTGCCCGACTTCGAGGTCATCTCGCCGTTCCGACCGGCCGGCGACCAGCCCCAGGCCATCAGTGGGCTGGTGGAAGGGCTCCGCCGGGGCGACCGCTACCAGACCCTCCTGGGCATCACCGGGTCGGGGAAGACCGCCACTATCGCCTGGACCATCGAGGGCGTACAGCGGCCGACCCTGATCATCGAGCCCAACAAATCCCTGGCTGCGCAGCTGGCCGCCGAGCTCAAGGAGCTGTTCCCCCGAAACCGGGTGGAGTACTTCGTCTCGTACTACGACTACTACCAGCCCGAGGCCTACGTACCCTCCTCGGACACCTACATAGAGAAGGACTCGTCGATCAACGACGAGATCGACCGCCTCCGGCACGCCTGCACCTCGTCCCTGCTGTTGCGGCCGGACACGGTCGTCGTGGCCTCGGTCTCGTGTATCTACGGACTGGGCTCACCCGAGGAATACCGCGACCGCATCGTGGCCCTCCGGCCGGGCGAGGTGCACGAGCAGCGTTCCCTGCTCAGGCGACTGGTCGAGCTCCAGTACACGCGCAACGACATGACGCTGTCACGGGGGCAGTTCCGGGCGCGGGGCGACACCGTCGAGATCCACGCCGCTTACGAGAGCCAGGCCGTCCGCATCGAGTTCTTCGGGGACACCGTCGAGCGGATCCGTCCCTTCGATGTGACCACCGGTGAGATCGGGGACGAGCTCGACGAACTGGTGGTGTTCGCCAACACGCACTACGGGGCCGGCGACGAGCGGATGCAGGCGGCCCTGGTCGGCATCGAGGCCGAACTGCGCCAGCGGCTGGGCGAGCTCACCGACGCCGGAAAGCTGCTCGAGGCCCAGCGGTTGCGCATGCGCACCGAGTACGACCTCGAGATGCTGGCGGAGACCGGCGTGTGTAGCGGGATCGAGAACTACAGCCGCCACCTCGACGGGCGGGCCGCGGGGGAGGCGCCCTTCACGCTGCTCGACTTCTTCCCCAAGGACTTCCTGGTGGTGGTCGACGAGAGCCATGTGGCCGTACCACAGCTCCGGGGCCAATTCGCCGGGGACCGCTCGCGCAAGGAGACCCTGGTCGACCACGGCTTCCGACTTCCCTCGGCGCTGGACAACCGGCCCCTGCGGTTCGAGGAATTCGTCGAGCGCACCGGGCAGGCCATTCTGCTGTCGGCCACCCCGGGCCCTTGGGAGCTCGAGCACAGCGCCAACGTCGTCGAGCAGGTCATTCGTCCCACCGGCCTGGTCGACCCGGAGGTGGACATCCGTCCGACCACCGGCCAGATCGACGATCTGCGCGAGCGGATCGAGGCCACGGTGGCCCACGGCAACCGGGTCCTGATCACCACCCTGACCAAAAAGATGGCCGAGGATCTCACCGACTACCTCGCCGAACAGGGTGTCCGGGTCCAGTACCTCCACTCGGACGTGGACACCGTGGCCCGGATCGAGCTCCTCCGCGAGCTCCGGCTCGGCACCTTCGACGTGCTGGTCGGGATCAACCTCCTGCGCGAGGGCCTCGACCTCCCCGAAGTGGCCCTGGTGGCGGTGCTCGACGCCGACAAGGAGGGATTCCTGCGCTCGGCCCCCTCCCTCATCCAGACCATGGGGCGTGCCGCCCGCAATGTCAACGGCCGGGTGGTGTTGTACGCCGACCGCATAACCGACTCGATGACCGAGGCCATCAGCGTGACCCAGCGTCGCCGGGCCCGCCAGATCACCTACAACGAGGAGCACGGCATCGATCCTCAGTCCATCACCAAATCGGTCACCGACATCCTCGAACGCGTGCGGGGCGAGGGGATCGGATCGGCGGCCATCTCCTCCGGCCCCAACAGCCGCACCACGGCCGAGCGGGCCCAGTCGATGCGGAGCGGGGGGGTCGACCCGAAGGCGGCCGCGGCGGAGATGGTCCAGGCGCTCGGTCCCGACGCAGACGAGCTCTCCGGCCTCATCCACCGGCTCGATGCCGAGATGGGCCGGGCCGCAGCGGAGCTGCGGTTCGAGGAGGCGGCACTGCTGCGCGACGAGATCTCTGAGCTCCGGTCGTTCCTGGTGCGGGATCCGGTGGACGGTTCGATGGTCCTCCCCGGCGACACGGCTGACGTCGACATCGTCGATCCCCAACCCACCGACATCGAGACGGCCGACGTCGAGGTCGTCGGCGGTCCGTGACCGCCGGGCACGACCACCCGCACCGGTATCCTCAGCCTCATGGCTGACCGACTGGTGGTGCGAGGCGCGCGCGAGCACAACCTCCAGGACGTCTCGCTTGACCTGCCCCGGGACCGTCTCATCGTGTTCACCGGTCTGTCCGGCTCGGGCAAGTCCTCGCTGGCCTTCGACACCATCTACGCCGAGGGGCAGCGGCGCTATGTCGAATCGCTGTCGGCCTATGCCCGCCAGTTCCTGGGCCAGATGGACAAGCCCGACGTGGATTTCATCGAGGGCCTCTCACCCGCCATCTCCATCGACCAGAAGTCCTCGTCGAGGAACCCCCGGTCGACGGTGGGGACGGTCACCGAGGTCTATGACTACCTCCGGTTGCTCTATGCCCGGATCGGGAAGCCGCACTGTCCGAACTGCGGGCGGCCGGTGGCGCGGCAGAGTCCCCAGCAGATCGTCGACCGTATCCTGGCCATGGAGGAGGGCACCCGATTCATGGTGCTGGCCCCGGTGGTCCGGGGGCGCAAGGGTGAGTACGCGGCCTTGCTCGACGACTTGGCCAAGCAGGGCTTTGCCCGGGCCCGGGTGGACGGGACCACTGTGGAGCTGGCCGACCGCTACCAGCTCGACCTGGCCCGCTACGAGCAGCACACCATCGAGGTCGTGGTCGACCGGCTGGTCCGACGCGACGGCATCCGCCGGCGGTTGACCGAGTCGCTGGAGACTGCCCTCGCCCTGGCCGAAGGGGTGGCGGAGGTCGTCGTGGTCGACACCGACGGGACCGAAGAGGAGGCCATCACTTTCAGCCAGCACCTGGCCTGCACCGATTGCGGTCTGAGCTTCGAGGATCCCTCTCCGCGAAACTTCTCCTTCAACTCACCCTACGGTGCCTGCCCGGCCTGCACCGGGCTCGGCACCCGGTACGAGGTCGATCCCGAGCTGGTCGTGCCCGACCCGACCAAGTCGCTGGCCGAGGGGGCCCTGGCCCCATGGTCCGGGGCGCGCGGCGAGTACTTCTCACGGTTGCTGGCCGGCGTGGCCGACCTGGGCGGCTTTTCGCTGGACACTCCCTGGTCGAAGCTGCGCAAGGCCGACAAGAACCTCGTCCTCTACGGGGCCGGCACCAAACAGGTCCATCTCAAGTACCGCAACCGCTACGGGCGCCAGCGTTCGTTCCACGCCTCGTACGAGGGGATCGTGCCCTGGCTCGAGCGGCGCCACACCGAGGCCGAATCGGACTTCCTCCGCGACAACCTGGAGGGCTATCTGCGGGAGGTCCCCTGCCCCGAATGCGGGGGCGCCCGGTTGCGACCCGAGTCGCTGGCCGTGACGGTGGGCGGGTACTCGATCTTCGCCCTGTGCTCGCTGTCCATTGGCAAGGCGGTGGACGTGGTCGCGTCGCTCGACCTGTCCGAACGCGACCACCTCATCGCCGACCGGGTGTTCCGCGAGGTACAGGAGCGCATGCAGTTCCTGCTGGACGTCGGGCTGGACTACCTGACCCTGGCGCGGTCGGCGACCACACTCTCGGGCGGGGAGGCCCAACGTATCCGGCTGGCCAGCCAGATCGGCAGCGGTCTGGTCGGGGTGCTCTACGTGTTGGACGAGCCCTCCATCGGGCTGCACCAGCGGGACAACCAGCGGCTCATCGGGACCCTCAAGCGCCTGCGCGACCTCGGCAACACGGTCATCGTGGTCGAGCACGACGAGGAGACCATACGGGTGGCCGACCATGTGGTCGACGTGGGGCCGGGCGCGGGGGAGCACGGCGGCCGCATCGTGCACTCCGGGCCCGTCACCGGCCGCGGCGGGCTCGAGACCAACCGAGAGTCCATCACCGGCCAGTACATCTCAGGGGCGCGTTCGATCCCGGTGCCGGCGGTTCGGCGGACCGGGCAGGGCGAGGTGCTCACCGTCGAGGGGGCGCGCGAGCACAATCTCCACGACATCGACGTCGAGTTCCCTCTCGGCCGGCTGGTGGCGGTGACCGGGTTGTCGGGCTCGGGCAAATCCACGCTGGTCAACGACATCCTCCTCCGTTCGCTGGCCAAGCAGGTGCACCGGGCCAAGGCTTTGCCGGGTCTGCACCGGGCCATCCGCGGGGTCGAGCACGTCGACAAGGTGGTCGAGGTGGATCAGGCTCCGATCGGGCGCACCCCCCGGTCGAACCCCGCGACCTACACGGGCGTGTTCGACCACATACGCAAGCTGTTCAGCCAGACCCAGGAGGCGAAGGTTCGGGGCTACCTGCCCGGCCGCTTCTCCTTCAATGTGAAGGGTGGCCGTTGCGAGGCCTGCTCGGGGGACGGGACCATCCGCATCGAGATGCACTTCCTACCGGACATCTACGTGCCGTGCGAGGTCTGCCAGGGGGCTCGCTACAACCGGGACACCCTCGAGGTCACCTTCCGGGGGAAGACCATCGCGGACGTACTCGAGCTCTCGTGCGAGGAGGCCCTGGCCTTCTTCGCCCACCAGCCGGCCATCGCCCGCCATCTACAGACGCTGGTGGACGTGGGCCTCGGCTATATCCGGCTCGGGCAGCCCGCCCCGACCCTGTCGGGCGGGGAGGCCCAACGAGTCAAGCTGGCTTCGGAGCTCAGCCGGCGATCGACCGGCCACACCCTCTACGTGCTCGACGAGCCGACCACCGGGCTGCATTTCGACGATGTCCGCAAGTTGCTCGACGTGCTCAGCCGGCTCGTCGACCAGGGGAACACCGTGATCGTGATCGAGCACAACCTCGACGTGATCAAGAGCGCGGACTGGATCATCGACCTCGGCCCCGAAGGTGGTGACCGGGGTGGGAACGTCGTGGCGGCGGGGACGCCGGAACAGGTGGCCTCGGTGACCTCGAGCTACACCGGTCAGGTGCTGGCCCCCATGCTCGGGCGGGGCCGCTCCAACGGCAAGAGGCCGCGGCCCGTAGCTGCCGACAAGCCCAAAGCCCGCGCGGCTCGGCAGCGGGCAGCGGACAAGCGGCCCGGAGCGGGGGTCGGGGCCGGGCGGCGGTAGCCCACCGACGCCCGTACCGTTCACCCAAGCGGATCACCCAGGCCGATCCACCCAGGCCGATCACCCAGGCCGATCACCCAGGCCGATCACCCAGGCCGATCAGCGGAGGTCGATGCCAGGCCGATCATACGGCCCGTCGGCCCGCTCACCGCGCGCCGGTCACCCGCGCCGAATCACTCGTCGGGATCAGACCGTGGCCAGCATCCGCTCCAGGGCCACGCGAGCCCAGCCCGCGGTCTCCTCGTCCACGGTGATCCGGTTGCGGACCTCCCCAACGACCAGACCCTCCAGGATCCACGCCAGGTGGGCGGCGTCGATGCGGAACATGGTCGAACAGGGACAGACCAGGGGGTCGAGCGACACCACGGTCTTGTCCGGCGCCTCCTCGTCCAGCCGTTTGACCAGATGGATCTCGGTACCCACCCCGATCACCGCTCCGGAGGGGGCATCGGCCACCGCCCCGATGATGTAGTCGGTGGAGCCGACCTGATCGGCCAGGGCGACCACGTCATGGGCGCACTCGGGGTGGACCACGACGATGCCCTCGGGATGTTCGGCCCGGAAAGCCCCGATGTGGGCGGGCCGGAACCGCTGGTGTACCGAACAGTGGCCCTTCCACAGCAGGAGGGCGGCGGTCTTGAGGGCGAGATCGTCGAGACCGCCCCGTGTCAGCCGGGGATTCCACACCGCCATGTCCCCCTCGGCGTAGCCGAGCTCGAAGCCGGTATTTCGCCCGAGGTGCTGGTCGGGGAAGAACAGCACCTGGTCGCCACCGGCGCCCCCGGCGCCGACCGAGGACAGCGCCCAGGTCAGGACAGCCCGCGCATTCGAGGACGTGCACACCACCCCCCCGTGGCGGCCGACGAATGCCTTCAACGCAGCCGAGGAATTCATGTAGGTGACCGGCACCACGTGATCGACGTCGGTCACCTCGGCGAGCGTGTCCCACGCCTCTTCGACCGAATCGATGTCGGCCATGTCGGCCATCGAGCAACCGGCGTTGAGGTCCGGGAGGACGACCTGCTGGTGCGGGCCAGTCAGGATGTCGGCCGACTCGGCCATGAAGTGCACGCCACAGAACACGACGAACTCGGCCTCGGACTGGCCGGCGGCGATGCGGGACAACCCGAACGAGTCGCCCCGGGCGTCCGCCCAGGCCATCACCTCATCCCGCTGGTAATGGTGCCCGAGGATGATCAGCCGCGGGCCGAGCTCGGACTTGGTCCGGGCGATCCAAGCGGCGAGCTGGTCGGGGTCGGCCTTGGTGTAGCGATCGGGGAGCGGTGTCTGGAGCCGGAGCATGTCGGGTGTAACCCCCTTATGGAGGCGCTCCGGTCGTGGCCGGCGGGGACAGCCTGGTCGCCCATCCGCGGGGATGTCGGCCCCGGAGCGGTTGATGTCGCCGGATACCAGGCCGGCGTTTGCTCTCAGTCTATGCCCACAACCTCCCGGCCGTGCGGGTGACCGGTCAGCGGTCGGCGCGTCGCGTGTCGGCCCGGGCACGGCACACTGGGGGACGTGGTCACCCGCCCGCCTCCTGGCTCCGTCCCCGATGCTCCTGGTTCGTACCAGTTCGTCGACCGCGACGGCCGGGTGCTCTATGTGGGCAAGGCGAAATCGCTGAGGCAGCGTCTGAACTCGTACTTCCAGGACCCGGCCGGCCTCGGTCCCCGGACGGCCCAGATGGTCCACCAGGCCGACCACGTCGAGTGGATGGTGGTCGACTCGGAAGCGGAGGCCCTGCTGCTCGAGCACAACCTCATCAAGCGAAACCAGCCGCGCTTCAACGTGCGTCTCAAGGACGACAAGAGCTACCCATGGCTGGCCATCACCATGTCCGACAAGTGGCCGCGACCCGCCGTGGTCCGGGGCCGCAAGCGGAGCGGCGTGCGTTATTTCGGGCCGTATCCGAACGTGGGGGCCATCCGCGACACGCTCGACCTGCTGCTGCGGTCGTTCCCGGTGCGGACCTGCTCGGACACGAAGTTCCGTCGCCATGAGCGCCTGGGCCGTCCATGCCTGATGTACCACATCGAACGCTGCTCGGGGCCGTGCGTCGGCGCGGTGGACCATGACGACTACGACCGGATGGTGGACGACCTGGTCTCCTTCCTCGGTGGTGACACCCGTTCGCTCGAGCACGAGCTCGAGCGAACCATGCTCGAGGCTTCCGAAGCCCTCGAGTTCGAACGGGCCTCGGTACTCCGCGACAAGCTCGAGGCCATCCGGACCGCCGACGCCGTTCGCCAGATGGAGCTCGGGCACCGCGAGGACTTGGACGTGTTCGGTCTGGCCGGAGACGAGCTCGAAGCGGCGGTACAGGTGTTCCACGTCCGGTCGGGCAAGGTCATCGGTCGTTCGGCCCTCTTCGTGGACAAGGTCGAAGACCTGAGCCAGGGCGAGCTCATCGAGCGGGTCCTCGTTGACGTCTACGCCGACGCGGCCTCGGGCGTGCCCCGCCAAGTGCTCGTTCCAACCATGCCCGAGGACGCCGCGGCGGTTACTGACTACCTCGCTCGGCAGCGGGGTGGTCCGGTGGCCGTACGGGTCCCGGTCCGCGGTCCCAAGCGCGCCCTCCTCCAGACGGTCGAGCAGAACGCCGGGGAGTCGTTCCTGCGCCACCGGTTGCATCGGACCTCCGACCACAACAGCCGGGCCCGGGCGCTCGAGTCGCTGCAGCAGGAGCTCGGACTGCCTGACGCCCCCTTGCGCATCGAGTGCTACGACATGAGCCACCTCCAGGGCACCGACTACGTCGGGTCGATGGTGGTCTTCGAGGACGGGCTCCCGAAGAAGAGCGACTATCGCCACTACCGAGTGTCCTCCGTCCCAGGCAACGACGACTATGCCGCTATGGAGGAAGTGCTCACGAGGCGGCTGTCCGCCCTGCTCGCCGAAGAGGCCGCGGTCCCCGCCACGAGGCCGGAGGGGAACGGCTCCGACGCGGCGGGGGACGGTCATCGTCCGTCGCGGCGCCGCTTCGCCTACCCACCCCAGCTCCTGCTGCTCGACGGGGGCCTCGGCCAGCTCAACGTGGGGGTCCGGGTGCTGGCCTCGCTCGGCCTGACCGACCGGATCCCCATCGCGTCCCTGGCCAAGAGCTTCGAGGAGATCTACCGGCCCGGAAGCACCGAGCCGATCCGCCTGTCCCGGCAATCGGAGGGTCTCTATCTCCTGCAGCGGGTCCGGGACGAGGCTCACCGCTTCGCCGTCTCCTACCACCGCACTCTCCGGGGCAAGCGGATGACCGAGGGTGCCCTGGACGGCGTTCCGGGCCTCGGACCCAAGCGACGGGCCCGGCTCGTAGACCAGTTCGGCGGGTTGCGTGGTCTGCGCGGTGCATCGAAAGACGAGCTCCTGGGCGTATCGTGGTTGCCGGCCGAGGTGGGCGCGGCGGTGTTCGAGAGGTTGCACACGCCGCTGGCCGCCGGGGGACGGTTCGGAGAACGGCCGGGAGAACGCACAATGGGGAAATCGTGAGCGAGTACCTGGTGGTGACCGGCATGTCCGGTGCCGGCCGCTCGACGGCGGCTGCCGCGCTCGAGGACCTCGGATGGTTCGTGATCGACAATATGCCCTCTTCCCTCATCTCCAAGGTCTCCGAGCTGGTAGACGGCACCGGCTCCGAGATGGAGCGGGTGGCGTTCGTCGTAGGCCGAAGTGGCGGCGATCACGACGAAGTGCTGGCCGCGGTGGACGCACTGGTGGCCGGACGGAACCGGGTGCGGATCCTCTTCCTCGATGCCCCCGACGACGTCCTCATCAGGCGGTTCGAGGGCACGCGCCGCCGCCATCCCCAAGGGCGCGGTGTCGCCGACTCGATCGCCGAGGAGCGGCACCTGCTGGGCGGGCTTCGTGACAGCGCCGACCTGGTGATCGACACGGGCGAGCTCAACAGCAACCAGCTCCGCTCCCGCCTCATGGAGGTGTTCGGCGGCGAGGAGCCGGGCACGGCCATGCGGACCTCCATCGTGTCGTTCGGCTTCAAGCACGGCGTGCCGCTGGATGTCGACCTCATGTTCGACTGCCGGTTCCTGCCCAATCCGTACTGGGACGAGGAGCTACGGAGCCACAGCGGGCTGGAGCCCCCCGTGCGGAAGTTCGTCCTGAACCGGCCGGAGACCGCCGCGTTCCTCGACAAGCTGGACGAGCTGCTCACGATGCTCATTCCCGCCTACATCCGGGAGGGCAAGTCGTACCTCACGGTGGCCATGGGCTGCACGGGCGGTCGCCACCGCTCGGTCGTCCTGGCCGAGGAGCTGGCCCGTCGCCTCGACGGGCGGGGCATACCCACCACCGTCTTCCATCGGGACGTCGAACGTTGACCCCCTCGGACCGGGCCGCGCCCGGGACGGCGAACGTGGTGGCGGTGGGTGGGGGCCACGGCCTGGCTGCCACGCTCCGCGCCGTCCGCCGCTACACGACGGCGGTGACCGCCGTCGTGTCGGTGGCCGACGACGGCGGGTCCTCCGGACGGCTCCGGCGGCTGCTCCCGATCATCTCGCCGGGTGACCTCCGGATGTGCCTGGTAGCCATGGCCGAGCCGGATTCGCTGCTGGCCGCCACCTTCGAGTACCGCTTCACGGACGAGGAGCTGGCGGGCCACGCTCTCGGCAATCTGATCCTGGCCGGCCTCCTGGAGGTGACCGGCGACCCGGTGACCGCGCTCGACGAGGCCCGCCGCCTGCTCGGCGTGCAGGGGCGGGTGCTCCCCGCCACGACCGATCCCGTGGTGCTGAAGGCCGAGGCCGACGGGGGGAACGTGGCCGGGCAGGTGGCCGTGATGTCGACCGACCACATCCGTCGGGTCTCCCTGGTGCCTTCCGACCCCGAGGCCCCGCCCGAGGCGGTGACGGCCCTGGAGGAGGCGGACCAGATCATCATGGGGCCGGGCTCCTTGTTCACCAGCGTGCTGGCGGCCATCGCCGTACCGGACATCCGGGAGGCGATGAACCGGTCGAGGGCTCGCAAGGTCTATGTGTGCAACCTCCGGCCCGAGGTCCCCGAAACAGAGGGGTTCGACGTCGGCATGCACGTAGAAGCCCTGGTGGAGCACGGTGTTACGGTCGACGTGGCCTTGTGCGACCCGGCCGGGATGACGGTCGGGCAACCAGCCGTCCCGGTGGTGGAAAGCAGCCTGGCCCGCCCCAACGGCCTGGCCCACGACCCAGTCAAACTGGCGTCGGCCCTGTCGGATCTGCTCGGATGACGCCCGGACCGAGGAGGATGCCCTAGCGTGGTCGTCTGCGGCGAGCGGGATGGGAGTCCCCGAGTAGCGGAAGGTGAGACAGGAGGGGAATGAGCGTACGGATCGGTATCAACGGTTTCGGACGCATCGGTCGCAACTACCTGCGTGCGGCCCGGTCCCTGGGGGCGGACGTCGAGGTGGTGGCGGTCAACGACCTGACCTCGGCCGAGACCCTGGCCCACCTCCTCCGCTACGACTCCACGCACGGGCGGCTGGGCGGCGAGGTGAAGGTGGCAGACGGTTCCATCGTCCTCGACACCGGGGTGATCACGGTGCTGGCCGAACGGGATCCGAAGCTCCTGCCCTGGGACAAGCTCGATGTGGACGTGGTCATCGAGTCCACTGGACTCTTCACCAGCCGCGCGTCGGCCGGCACGCACATCGAGGCCGGCGCCAGGCGGGTCATCGTTTCGGCTCCGGCCACGGACGTGGACGCCACCTTCGTGATCGGCGTCAACGACTCAGAGTTCGACCCGGCCAAGGACTTCGTGGTGTCCAACGCCTCGTGCACGACCAACTGCTTCGTCCCCATGGTGAAGGTGCTGGACGAGGCCTTCGGCGTGGAGAGCGGCCTGATGACCACGGTCCACGCCTTCACCAACGACCAGAACCTGCTCGACCTGCCCCACAAGGACCTCCGGCGGGCCCGGGCTGCAGCCGTCAACATCGTGCCCGCTTCGAGCGGCGCCGCCCGGGCGACCGGGCTCGTGCTGCCGTCGATGAAGGGCCGGCTGGACGGAGCGGCTCTGCGGGTACCGGTGTCGGACGGGTCGATCACCGACTTCACCGCGGTGGTGCCCGGGTCGGTAACTGTCGAGCAGGTCAATGCGGCGTTCGCCGCCGCGGCGACCTCCGGGCCGCTGGCCCGGGTGCTGGAGTACACCGAGGACCCCATCGTCTCGTCGGACATCATCGGCAGCCCGGCCTCATGCACGTTCGACGCCGGGCTGACCATGATCATGCCGTCGGCGTCAGGCATCACCCTGGTCAAGGTCCAGGGCTGGTACGACAACGAATGGGGCTACGCCAACCGCCTGGTCGATCTCTCGTTGATCGTGGGCGGGGCCCGGCCCTGAGCTGCCGGTCGCGTCAGGGATGAGCCGGGGGGGAGCAGCGATGGGAGCGGATCAGAACAATCCTCTGTTGGACGGCCTGCCGTTGCTCCATGACCTGCCCGATCTCAACGGCGCCAGCGTGCTCGTGCGGGTGGACCTCAACGTGCCGCTGCGGGTGCCGGCGAAGGGGCCGGCCGTGATCACCGACGACTTCCGTATCCGGGCCTCGCTCCCGACACTCGAGTACCTGTCCGACCGCGGAGCCACGGTCACCGCCTGCACCCACCTGGGCCGGCCGTCGGGGGCGCCGGAGCCACAGTGGGACCTCGGCCCGGTGCGCGAGGAGTTGGCTCGCCTGGCGCCCCAGGTCGAGCTGGGCGAGAACCTGCGCTTTGACCCCGGCGAAGTGGCCAACGACCCTGACTTCACCGAAAAGCTGGTCAAAGGCCACGATGCCTATGTGAACGACGCCTTCGGCGTCTCCCACCGCCGCCACGCCTCGGTGGTCGGCCCACCCGCCCGGTTGCCGAGTGCGGCCGGATTCCTGCTCCAACGCGAGATCGGCGGGCTCGGCCGGCTGCTCGGCTCGCCCGCCCGCCCCTTCGTGGCCGTGGTGGGCGGAGGCAAGGTGGCCGACAAGCTCGGCGTGCTGCGGTCCCTCCTCGATCGGGTCGACGTCCTGGTGGTCGGGGGCGGGATGGCCTTCACCTTCCTGGCTGCCGCCGGCCACGCCGTCGGCGCGTCGATGGTGGACCACGACCACCTCGACGAATGCGCCGAGCTGCTCAGGAGGGGCCGGCCCGTCCTCCTCCCGACGGACATCGTGGCCCTCGAACCGGGCGCATCGTTCGGTGGCGAGTGCACCGAGGGCGAGGTCCGGACGCTCGGCGACGAAATCCCCGAGGGTTGGCAGGGGCTCGACATCGGACCGAGCACAGTCAAGGTCTTCGGCGACGAGATCCGGTCGGCCGGGACCGTCCTGTGGAACGGACCGATGGGTGTGTACGAGGACGCCCGGTTCGGCGCCGGGACAGCCGGCGTGGCCCGGGCGGTGGCGGACAGCCCCGGGTACACCGTCGTAGGCGGGGGGGACAGCGCGGCGGCGATCGACGAGCTGGGCCTGATCGACCGGATCGACTTCGTCTCGACCGGCGGCGGGGCCGCCCTCGAGCTTCTCGAGCACGGCGACCTGCCGGGCCTGGCTGCGCTGCGGGGGGCGCCCAACGCCCCGCCATCCCGACGAGCCGCTCGACCCGACGTCCCAGCCGGTGGCTGACGCCGGGGGTGGTCGCCGGCCGCTCATCAGCGCCAACTGGAAGATGAACTTCGACCACCATGAGGCCCTTCACGCGGTCCGTGATCTCGGTCTGCGACTGCAGCCATCCGACGTCGCCGCGGTCGACGTGTCGGTCCACCCGGCGTTCACCGCCATTCGCACGGTGCAGTCGGTTGTCGAGCCCGAGCGGATCCCTTTCGCGCTCGGCGCCCAGAACTGCGCCGTCGAGGACTCGGGTGCGTTCACCGGCGAGGTCAGCGCCCTGATGCTGGCCAAGCTCCACGTCGAATACGTGATCGTCGGGCACTCAGAGCGTCGGCGCCTCTTCGGCGAGACGGACGATCTGGTCCTGAACAAGCTCAAGGCGGTGCTGCGAAACGGCATGACGCCGATCTGTTGCGTGGGGGAGACGGAGGACGAGCGCGAGGCGGGGTTGACCAACGATCGACTCTCAGAGCAGGTTGGGTCCGCCATCGGCCCGCTGCCCGCTGAGCGGGTGGGGAACATGGTGATCGCCTACGAGCCCGTGTGGGCCATCGGGACCGGGCAGGCCGCCACGCCTCACGACGCCGAGGACGCCTGTCGCTGGATCCGGGAGGTGGTGGCTGGCTGTTCGGGAGCGGAGGCGGCCAGCCGGGTGCGGATCCAGTACGGAGGCTCGGTGCAGGAAGAGAACACCGAGACCATCATGAAGTGCCCCAACGTGGACGGGGCGCTCGTCGGGGGAGCCAGCCTCGACGCCGCCGCCTTCGCCGCCATCATCCGGGCCGCTACCCTGGCCAGGGGGTGACTTTGGTAGCGTCTCCACCGGTCGCGAGCCCTAGGAGGAAGACCGCGTGCTGACCGCCATCATCGTCGTACTCCAGGTGCTGTCCAGCCTCGCCCTGATCTTCCTCATCCTCATGCACAGCGGGAAAGGCGGCGGCCTCTCGGACATGTTCGGCGGATCGGTGGGGTCCGCGGCGGCCGGCTCGACCGTGGTCGAGAAGAACTTGGACCGGATCACGGTCACCGTGGCCGTGATCTTCGCGTTCACCAATCTGATCCTCATCCTGCGTCTGCAGTGAGCCCGACCGGCGCCGAGCCAGTCGAGCGCCGGCAACGCTTCGCCTCGTTGTGGCGCGGGTACGGCGCGCGGTGGACGTTGCCCCTGGTCATCATCGTCATCATCGGACTGGTCGCCATCGTCGACCACCTCGGATCGAACCGGATCAGCCAGGTCGACCAGACCAATCCATCGGTGCTGGTGGCCGCCCGCGGGGGACAGGCGACAGTCGAGATGGACCGGCCGTGGTCGGGGTTCAATCCCAACACCGCCGCCGGCGCGGCATCCTCGACCCCGACCCTGATGGCATCGGTGCTGCCGAGCGCGTACAACGTCAGCCCGAAGCTGGTCCCCCTGGTCAACAGCGATCTGCTGCTCAGCGTCGAAGCGACATCAACATCGCCCCTCGTCATCCAGTACACCATCAACCCCCGGGCGGTCTGGTCCGACGGAGTGGCGGTCAGCGGCGAAGACTTCATCTATGCATGGCAGTCCCAACGCGGGGATGGCGTGGATGTCGACGGCCAGGCCGACCAGACCGCCTCGACCCTCGGGTACCGGGACGTGAGCTCGATCACCACCGGCCGCGGCGGGAAGATTGTGACCGTGACGTTCTCGACACCGTTCACCGACTGGCGCGTGATGTTCAATCACCTGGTGCCCGCGCACATCGCCCGCCGGGTGGGATGGAACCACGGGTTCGACACCTTCAACCCGTCGGTCGACCTCTCCGCCGGGCCCTATGTCCTGCAATCGGCATCTGACGGGCATGCGCTGCTGGTCCGAAATCCGAGATGGTGGGGGACACCAGCGGCGATCGACCGGGTGGCGGTGAATGTCGCCTCGAGCCAGGCGGCCTGGAGCGGCGCCCTGGCCAGCGGCAACCGCACCGTCGTGCAGCCTCAGTCGTTCGACCTCGCCTCGGTGAACCAGGTGACGTCGATGCCGAACATCCAGAGCGAGATCAAGCCCTCGCTGAACCTGCTCGACCTGGAGTTCAACGTCACCGCACCGACGACGTCCAGACTGGCGACGCGTGAGGCGATCGCACACGCCATCAACCGAACCGATCTGCTCAACCGGATCTTCGGTCCCATCGATTCCGACTTGGTGATCAACGAGGACCACCTGGCGGTGGCCTGGCAATCGAACTACAACCTGTCGCCAGTTTCCGCCGAGTACGACCTACGGGACCTCGGTGCGACCGATCGCCTGCTCAGAAACGTCGGCTACCACGAGGATCCGGCGGGCAAGTACGTCGACGCCAACGGGGACCAGCTCACCGTCCGGATGGCCGTCGAGACCGGCGATGCGTGGACGGTTGACGTCGGGTCGGAGATCGCTGCGCAATTGCGGTCAGTCGGCATTGCGGTGGACATCATTTCGGTTGACGGACCCACAGGACTGGCACGGGCCGCGGCCACTGACGGTTACGACATGGCTCTGGTCACCCGCACGGCCAGCCCGTACAAGACGTCCACGGCCAACTGGTATTCCGGCACGGTCGGGGCTACGGGCACCGCCGGATCGCAGGACTGGAGCAACTACGACGAGCCCGCGGTGGATCAGCTGTTCATCGAGGCGGCGGGCGCTCTCAACCCCACGACCGGCCAGGCCCTGTACGGACAGATCGACGACCAACTGTGGAGCAGCATGGTGGCCCTGCCGCTGTTTGGCGAGCCGGCGCTGGTGGCCAACGGAGTGCAGATCGCCAACGTGCAGTACAACGCCAGCGTCAATGGCATCATGTGGAATCTTTCCAGCTGGGAGACACTCAAACCGGGGCCGCCGGGCCACCAGAACTGACACGGGTGTGACTCTGGTTGGAGTCCCGGCGCGCTACCATGCCATCGCCCCGACAACGAGGTTGGAGCCACTTCGTCGGAGTGGCGGAATAGGCAGACGCGCTAGCTTGAGGGGCTAGTGCCCGCAAGGGCGTGGGGGTTCAAGTCCCCCCTCCGACACCATTGTGCAACTGACGGGGTCCGCTTACACGCGGGCCTTGGTCTTTTGTCGTAGCCGTTCGTAGGGCGTCTGGCCCCCCAGGCCGCCGTGGGGCCGATCGTAGTTGTAGTAGTCCTCCCACTCTTGGAGCTTGTTGTTGAAGACCTTGGCGTCGTCTATGACCGCCCCCTCCAAGAGCCGGTAGAACTCCTCGGCATCGATCCGGTGGGATCTCTCCACTTTGCTGTTGAGGCGGGGAGTCCTGGGCTTGATGTAGCGGTGTCCGACGCCCTTGTCGAGCACGTGATAGTGGAATGAGGAGCCGAACTCTGACCCGTTATCGGTCTGGACCTGCTGGACCACAAATGGGAGCCGCTCGAGGACGTA
>DASZIO010000031.1:0-61047 GCA_035949055.1 Acidimicrobiales bacterium | reverse complement strand
GGTGACATCCCCGCCGCCCGGGCCAGGTCGACGGCGGCCTCGGTGTGGCCGGCGCGCTTCAGGACGCCACCGGGCCGGTACCGGAGCGGGAAGATGTGACCGGGCCGGTTGAGATCGGAGGGCCGGATGTGGGGGTCGGCCAGCGCCTTGATGGTGGCGGCGCGATCGGCGGCGGAGATACCCGTGGAGGTGCCGTGGCGGTAGTCGACGCTCACGGTGAACGCGGTCCGCTGCACCTCGGTGTTCGCCGTGACCATGAGCGGCAGCTCGAGGTGCTCGACTCGTTCCGGAGTCAAGGGCACACAGATGAGACCAGAGGTGTGGGCGAGGAAGAAGGCGATTTTCTCCGGGGTGACCGCGTCGGCGGCCATGATCAGGTCGCCCTCGTTCTCGCGGTCCTCGTCGTCGACGACGACGACGATCTCCCCTCGGGCGATGGCCGAGATGGCGTCCTCGACCGAGGAGAACGGCGTCGACACCCGGTCACCCTCTGCTGTGCGCATCTCGTTCGACTCTGTTCGGCTCAACTGGTCCACTTTCGTAGGCTCGCCCCGGCGAGCGGGCCTTGCCGCCGTGCGCACCTTCTTCTATGTCGGCCCCCCGGGAGCGGGCCTTAGGTATTTCTGGGGCCCACTGCCTCGCCCGGAGGGGCACCAGGTAGCAAATCGACCCGTAGATCACCCTCCAGGCTAGTCACCGAGTGCATCCGGCCCCGCCAGAGGTCGGCGACGCTCGGTGCCCCGGGCCCGGCGAACAGGGGTCGCCCGTCGTCGCCACCGAGCAGTGCCGGGGCCAGATACAGCACGTAGCGATCCACCAGACCCTCGCGGTGGAAGGCGTGTGCCACCGTCGCGCCACCCTCGACCAAGAGCTCGAGGACTCCCCGGCGCCCGAGCTCGTCGAGCACCTCGCCGAGGTCACCTTGGAGCTCGATCGCCGGCCGGAGCGCGGCACCCGGCGGTGCCCGCCCGAGGACCACCCTGGCCGGCTGCTGGTCGGGTCGGCGGAAATAGGGATCGTCGAGTGGAAGCCGCACGGTGAGGGACGGGTCGTCGGCCCGGACCGTTCCCGCCCCGACCAGCAGCGCGTCGGCGCAGGCTCGCATCCGGTGGACGTCGAGGCGCGCCACGGGGCCGGTGATCCAGCGGCTGCTGCCGTCGGCCGCCGCGACGAACCCGTCGAGGGTGGCGGCCAACTTGAGGGTGACCCCGGGTCGACCTGTCCGGCGGTGCTTGAGGTAGCCGGACAGCTGGTCGGCGACCGGGCCGGCCTCGACCCCGACGTCGACCTGCAGACCGCCCGCCCGCAGCGCCTCGATGCCGCGTCCGGCGACGTGTGGATCGGGGTCCTCCACCCCGACCACCACCCGGGCGATCCCCGAGGCGATGATGGCGTTGGTGCAGGGCGGCGTCTGACCCTCATGGGGGCACGGTTCGAGTGTCACGTACATCGTGGCGGATCGGGCCGCGCCACCGGCGGCCCGCAGGGCGACGACCTCGGCATGCGGCCCTCCGGGCGGCGCGGTGGCTCCGACGAACCAGGCTTCGCGCCCGTCGACGTCCGCCCGCACCGCGGCGCCCACCGACGGGTTGGGAGCGGTCAGGCCGCGAACCGGTTCGGCGGCCTCGAGGGCGCGGCCCATCCCCTCGGTGTCGCGCCGTCCGCCGGCGGCGACCTCGCCCGCGCTCAGCGCCCGTCGCCTGTCACTGCCCCCACCGCGGCCTCGAGGATGGCACGGACCTCGTCCAGGGGGTGTGGCCGGCCGAACACGGCGGAGCCGGCCACGAAGATGTTGGCCCCCGACCGGGCCGCCTCGATCACGGTCTCATGGTCGATTCCTCCGTCCACCTCGACGTCGACGGCCAGGCCCCGGTCGATCACCGCCTCGCGGACCTTCCGGACCTTGGGCATCACCTCGGCGATGAACGACTGGCCGGCGAAACCGGGGAAGACGGTCATGCACACCAGCAGGTCCACCTCCGACAGGTACGGCTCGACGGCCTCGAACGGCGTGTCCGGGTTGGCCGCCAGCCCCACCCGCAGGCCGAGCTCTCGCATCTGCCCGATCAGCTCGGTCGTCCTCCCGACCTCCACGTGGACGGTGCACCCACCCGACCCGGCGTCCCGGAACGCCTCGAGGTACCGATCCGGATCGGTGATCATCAGGTGGGTGTCGAAGAACAGGTCGGTGTGCGAGCGCAGAGAGGCGACCACCGGGGGCCCGAGGCTGAGGTTGGGAACGAAATGGCCGTCCATCACGTCGACGTGCAACCAGTCGGACCCGGGGGTCACCCCGGCCACCTCGTCGGCCAGATTGCCGAAGTCGGCAGAAAGTATCGATGGCGCGACACGCAGCTCGGGCACCGGTGGTGAGGGCGGCATGGCCCGTGTGAGCCTACCGGTGGCGGTCGGGGCGGAGCCGTCCACGCCGGTCATGGTCCCAGCCGTTCCCCGGGCTCCACCCGCTGGCCGCGGCTCCAGTCCGCCGCGGCCATCGGCCGCCGGCCCTCCGGTTGCACCGAGACCAGCACGATGCCGGTGCCACCGCCCGTCACCACGGTGTGCCCTTCGAGCGTGCCGGGAACCCGCCCGTCCTCGCTCGGTCCGTAACCGGGCATCGTCAGCGCCTCGACCGCCAGCACGCCGAGACGGTGGCCGCGCCACGTGGTCCAGGCCCGGCCGAGGCGGACTACCCGCCGGATCCGCTCGGCGGTCTGCGCCCAACGGATCTCGAGCTCGGCGGGCTGGATCTTTTCGGCATAGCTGGGCACGCCGACCTGGTCGCGGGGCACCGGCAGCCCGGCCACCCCGTCCGCCAGGTTGTCCGCCAGCAAACGGCAGCCGAGATCGACCAGGCGGGAGCGGAGTTCGTCGGCCGTCTCGTCGTCGTCGATGGTCGTGTCGGCCCGGGCATAGATGCGACCGGTGTCGAGCCCGGCCTCCACCTCCATCAGGCATACCCCGGTCTCCGCATCGCCCTCGAGAATCGCCCGCTCCACGGGAGCGGCCCCCCGCCAACGGGGAAGCAGGCTGAAGTGCAGGTTGACCATGGGGAGCTCGTGGAGGACGGCCACTGGGATGATCCGCCCGTAGGCCACGACCACGCCCAGCTCCGCCCCGGCCGAGGGGACATCCTCGAGCCGATCGGTCACCCGGAGGCCCAGCTCGGTCGCAGCCGCCTTCACCGGGCTCGGGTGCAGGGCCCCGCCCCGCCCTCGTCGCTTGTCGGGCCGGGTGACCACCAGACCCACGTCGTGGCCGGCCTCCACCAGTGTGCGGAGCGGCGCCACTGCGGCCTCGGGAGTGCCGAGAAAGACCAGCCGGGCCATGGTGCCGTGACCTGGGTCAGGAAGGGGTCATACGTCGCGGTCGCTACCGGCCGACACCAGCTTGGCCTCCATGGCCGTGGTGTCGAGACCGAGCGAGCGGTCGCGGAGGACACGCAACGCCTGACGCCGCAGGTCGTCGTCGAGGCGTTCCAGCATGAGCACGCCGTCCAGATGGTCGACCTCGTGCTGGAAGACCCGCCCGAGGAACTCGTCGGCCTCGATGGAGAGCTCCTCGCCGTCGAGGCCGTAGCCCTGGATGTGCACCCGATTCGGGCGGACGATGCCCAGTCGGAGGCCCGGTATCGACAGGCACCCCTCGTCGTAGTACCACTCGCCCTCCAGCTCGACGATGGACGGGTTGATCATGGTCCGGGGACCCTCCCCCACGTCGTAGACGAAGAGCCGCTTCTGCACCCCGACCTGCGGGGCGGCGAGCCCTGCTCCCTCGGAGTCGTACATGGTCTCGACCATGTCGTCCACCAGGCGGGCCAGCGTCGCGTCGACCTGGTCGACCGGGCGGGCGGCCTGCTTCAGCACCGGATCGCCGTAGGTACGCACGGGGTAGGCGGACATACCCCCAGTGTAGGGCGCCACCCGATGGTGACCAGCGCTCCCGGTTCAGACGTCGATGGGATCGACCTCGACCCGCACCCGTTCGGCCGGCCGCTCCACGGTGGCCAGTGCATCGCACAGGGTTTGGTGATCCGGGGCGTGGACCAGCCAGCGATCGGGCCCGAGCGACGAAGTGGTCAGGGTGGGGCGCAGGGCGAGCCCGGCAGCCAGCCCGGCCCCGCCCGGGCCGCGCAGCGCGGACAGGGCACCGAACGGCGGGAGCTCGAGGCTCCGTCGGAGGGGGCGCTCGGCGGCCGTCAGCAACCCGGGGTCGGCGCGCTCGGCGGCGCGCAGGACCTCGTGCTCCGGGATCCGGGTCTGGACGAGCACCCGGCCACCCCGGTCACGGGTCCCGACCAAGCGAGAGGCCCGAGCCAGCAGGGCCAACGACTGCTCGGCAGCCAAGAAACGCGGGGCCAGCAGGTGTTGGTCGAACTCGAGGAAGGCCACCGCATCGGCCCGTCCGACCCGGTGTAGCGCCGCCTCTGTCCCGACCACCAGGCGGGCCGTCCCGGGGACCTCGGGCGCCGAGCTACCGGTCACCTCCACCGCCTCGACGCCGGTCAGGGCCGAGAGCTCCTCCGTGGCCCGGGTGACCCCGATCCGGATGGACCTGAGGCGAGACGAGTCGCATTCGGCACACACGGGCGGCCGGTTCTCCTGGCAACGCCGGCACTGCAGCGCGCCCCCGGCGGCGGGCTGGGCCATCGCCCCGCCACACCTCGTGCACCGGACCACCGACCCGCAGTGGACGCAGGCCAGCAAACGGATGCGGCCGGTGCGGTTGAGGATGCACACCGCCCGGCCCGCCGGCCCCTCGAGCACGGTGTGCAACAAACGCGCCAGGCGTTCGGAGACCAGTCCGGTGCGGGGATCGTCGGCGGTGCGGTCGACGGTCTCCAGGATGGGCCAGCCGCGCCGTTCGAGGGGCCGTTCGGTGTGCACCACCCGGACCCCTTCGGTCTGAGTGACGGGCGGGCACGCTGAGACCAGGATCACCGGGGCGCCGTGGCGTCGGGCCCGCTCGATGACGACGTCGACCGCCGACCAGTTCGGCGCCCGCTCCTCCCGGTAGGCCTCGTCGTGGGCGTCCAGCACCACCGCACCCCGCAGCCGCTCGATCGGCGCCCAGGCCGCGGCACGGGCGCCCACGACCGCCGCCCGCCCCGACGCGGCCTGCTCCCACTGGTCCGGAAGGAGGGCGGTCTCGACCCCCGAGCGGGCCAGCCGATCAGCCACCTGCGCGGCCCGAGCCCGTGAGGGCGCAAGGATGAGGACGCTGTGGCCCCCGAGACGATGGACGACTTCGCTCACCAGCAGGGCGGCGTCGAGCGCCGGGGCCAACCGGACGACCGAAGGCGAACCGGGCCCGGTCAGCGCGTCGGTCACGATGGACACCGACCCGCCGCCCGGTGAAGGGGGCGAGCCCATCGGCGAGCTGCTCGGCATGGCGGGACGGGACCGGTTTGATCGCGACTCTGCGCTCAGCCGGACCACCCGTGGAGGTGAGGCCGAGCCGAGCATCGACGAGAGGGGTCCGGACCAGCGCCACGCCGCCCACTCGGCCACCGCCACCACCGAGGGAGGGGGGCCCTCACCGCTCGAACCGGCCAGTGGCTTGAGTGCGACGCCCGGGACGGCCTCGACCCGGTCCTCCACCACCCAACCGCCGACCCGGCGACCGTGGAGGTCGATCCGCACCCGGCTGCCCAGGCGGATCTCGCCCTCGAGCGCCGCAGGCACCGTGTAGTCGAATCGCCGTTGGATGGCGGGCACATCGGGCACGACCCGCACGGTGCGCGGCGCGGCCCCCGGGCCGTCGGTCCCCGGGCCGCGCCGCGGATCAGGGTCGCCCGCGCCGGCATGCGCCGGCGGAGCCGTCGGCGGCGGGCCGGTCAGAGCCCGAGGGCCTGCTTCAGGTCATCGGCCCGGGACGTGTCCTCCCAGGTGAACTCCTTCTCGGAGCGACCGAAATGGCCGTAGGCCGATGTCTTCCGGTAGATGGGCTGCTTGAGATCGAGGTCGCGGACGATGGCCGCCGGTCGCAGATCGAACACGTCGTCCACCGCGGCGACGATCCGATTCGGCTCGCACCGCTCGGTGCCGAACGTCTCGACCAACACCGACACCGGCCGGGCCACCCCGATGGCGTACGCCACTTGCACCTCGCACCGGGTCGCCGCGCCGGCCGCCACCAGGTTCTTGGCCACCCATCTGGCTGCATAGGCGGCTGAGCGGTCCACCTTGGAGGGGTCCTTGCCCGAGAACGCCCCGCCGCCGTGCCGAGCCATCCCGCCGTACGTGTCGACGATGATCTTGCGGCCGGTCAGTCCGGTGTCGGCATGCGGCCCGCCGAGCTCGAAGACCCCGGTCGGGTTGGCCAGGATGCGCAGGTCGTCGGTGTCGAGATCGGGCGGCAGCAGGGGGTTGATCACGTTGTCGCGGAGATCGGGGAGGAGCAGGGTCTCGAGGTCCACGCCGGGGTCGTGCTGGGTGGAGATGAGGACGGTCTCGAGGGCCACCGGACGGCCGTCCTCGTAGGTCACGCTCACCTGGGTCTTCCCGTCCGGTCGCAAGTACGGGAGCACTCCGACCCGGCGCACCTGGGCCAGGCGTTGGGCGAGCCGGTGGGCCAGCCAGATCGGCAGGGGCATGAGGTCCGGCGTCTCGTCGCAGGCGTAACCGAACATCATCCCCTGGTCGCCGGCGCCCTGGGCGTTGAGCACGTCCTCCCCGCCGGTCCCGGCCCGGACCTCGAACGCGTTGTCGACTCCTTGACCGATGTTCGGCGACTGCTCGTCGAGCGAGACGATGACCCCGCACGTGTTGCCGTCGATCCCGTAGGCATCATCGTCGTAGCCGATGTCGAGCACCGTCTTGCGCACCAGCTTCGGGATGTCCACGTATGTGGTGGTGGTGATCTCGCCGGCCACCAGCACCAGCCCGGTGGTGAGCAGGGTCTCGCACGCCACCCGGCTGTCCGGGTCCTCGGCCAGCAAGGCATCGAGAACCGAGTCGGAGATCTGGTCGGCCATCTTGTCGGGATGGCCCTCGGTCACCGACTCCGAGGTGAAGGTGTATCGGGTGCTCACGTGGCGTTCCATTCTGGTCGGGGGCTCTCGCCCTGGTCTGGTCGGGGGCTGACGCCGTCGGCGGCGATCAGAACGGGCGTGCCGGGACTGTCGGTGCCGCCGGACGCCAAGGCCCGGCAGGCCCGGGTCACCGGGGGCACAGCAGCGCGCCCACCCTATCCAAGATGGCGTCGGCGACCGCGTCCTTCGAGCTCATCGGGACGGCTGTCACCGAACCGTCCGCGCCGAACACGGTGACCTCGTTGGTGTCGTGGTCGAACCCGACCCCGGGGGCGGCCACGTCGTTGGCCACCATCAGGTCGACTCCCTTGGTCACGAGCTTGGTCGCCGGCCGGCCGCCGAACGACCCGGTCTCGGCGGCGAACCCCACCAGGACCTGGCCGTCCTTCCGCCTCCGGCCGAGCTCGGCGAGGATGTCCGGGGTGGGCTCGAGGACCAGGTCCGGCACGCCGTCCGCCTTGGCCAACTTGGACCCCGCGGCCCGCTTGGGACGGAAGTCGGCCACGGCCGCCGCCATCACCACGACGTCGGCGTCCTCGGCCCGGGCCAGCATGGCCGCCTCCATGTCGGCTGCGGTCTCGACCCGGTCGACGGTGAGCCCCGGGCTCACGGGCCGGGGGGTGGTGGTCACCAGGACTACGTCGGCCCCACGGCGGCGGGCCGCCTCGGCCAGGGCGTGACCCTGTTTTCCCGACGACCGGTTGGAGATGAACCGGACCGGGTCGATCGGTTCGCGGGTACCGCCGGCGGAGACCACCACCCGGACGCCGGCCAGGTCGCTCCGCTGCGCCCGCCCGAGTTGCTCCAGCACCGCGGCGACGATCACGGCCGGTTCGGCCATCCGGCCCTCACCGTCGTCTCCACCGGCCAGGCGGCCGGCCTCGGGGGGCACCACCGACACACCGCGCGCCTCGAGGATGCCGAGGTTGTGCCGGACGGCGGGGTGCTCCCACATCTCGGTGTGCATGGCCGGACACACCACCACCGGTGCCCTGGTCGCCAGCAGGGTGGCGGTGAGGAGGTCATCGGCGAACCCCCCGGCGTAGCGGGCGAGCAGGTCTGCCGTGGCCGGGACCACGACCACCAGGTCGGCCAGTTGGCCGAGTCGTGTGTGCGGGATGGGGCTCGGCTCGTCCCACAAGCTGGTCTGGGCCGGTTCCGAGCCCAGCGCGTCGAAGGTGGTCCGGCCCACGAACCGGGTGGCCCGGTCGGTGAGCACCGGGGCGACGTGCACACCGGCATCGACCAACCGCCGGCAGACCTCGACTGCCTTGTAGGCGGCGATGCCGGCCGACACCCCGAGGACCACGAACGGTGTCGACGCGCGGCTCGGGCTGCTCATTCGCCGATCCCGGCCCCTGTGGTCGCCATCCGTGACGCGATCATCTCTCCCCGAAAGCCCCTCGAGACCGACTGGCTAGTCGGTGCCATCCTCCGTCACCGGAGTCGCCGCGTTCTCGCCACCTGCTTCATCCTCGCCCTCGACGACACCCTCGCCCTCACCCTCCAACAGCGCCAGCGCAGCGGCCTCGGCCGCGGCCAGCTCCTCGGGGTCCGGACGGGAGTAGGTGGCCTTTCCCTCGGCCACCTCCTCGAAGGCAATCGACAGCGGCTTCCCTGAGGGCGAGGCTACCTGGGGCGGCACCACGACCCCGAGGCCCTCACCCAGGGAGTTGTAGTAGCTGTTGACCTGGCGGGCCCGCCGAGACGCCAGGGCCACCAGGGTGAACTTGGAGTCGACCTTGTCGAGTAGCGCCTCGATGGGCGGGTCCATGAGCGTGGTCTGATCCTGAGCCATCAGTATTCTCCAGGTCGGTCGGGTGTCGATGGGCGCCACCCCGGCCGGTGGCGGGACGACCAGTCGTCGGCTCCGGTTAGGGACCGCCACCCTGGCCAGCCGAACGGCGGCGCTCCACTATAGCGGCCACCTCACTCGTAGCCTGGGCGACCTCGTGGTTCACGACCACGGCGTCGGCGATCTCACGGCCGGCCTGCACCTCCTCGGCCCCTGCTGCCAGGCGCTCGGCGATATGGGGCTCGTCGTCGCCGCGCGCCAGCAGGCGCTCGCGCTGGGCATCGGGGGAAGGCGGGGCGAGCAGGATGAGCGTGGCATCCGGTCGCTGCTGGCGGACCTGGCGCGCTCCCTGGACATCGATCTCGAGAAGGAGGTCACCGGGGGCCAGCGGGTCGGGTAGCGGGGTGCCGTACAGGTTGCCGAGGAACTCGGCCCACTCGAAGAACGCTCCGGTCACCGCCTGGGCCTCGAACGTCGGCCGGTCGACGAAGACGTACGCGTCGTCCGGCTCGCCGGGGCGCCGCGCCCGCGTGGTCCACGAACGGCTCAGCCGCAACTCGGGAACTGCATCGACCAGGCGGGCGGCGACCGTGCCCTTGCCGGCTCCCCCGGGACCGAAGAGAACGAAGATCAGCGGGAGGGATCGGACCGACGTCCGATCCGGCTGCGGTCTGCTCAGCGAGCGGTCTCGCGCAGGAGGGACTCCCGTTGGTTGCTCCCGAGACCCTGAAGGCGACGGCTCTCACTGATCCCCACCGTGTCCATGAGCCGACGAGCCTTGACCTTGCCGAGACCGGGGAGGGACTCGAGCACGGAGAGCACCTTCATCTTGCCGACGGTCTCGTTGGAGTCGGCGGTGGTGAGGAGCTCGGAGAGGGTGATCGAACCCAACTTGAGCTTCTCCTTGACCTCGGCCCGCTCGCGGCGGACCTTGGCGGCCTTGGCCAGGGCGGCCTGGCGCTGTTCTGGCGTGAGTGCGGGCGGTTGCGGCATGGTCGAGACGATAGCGCCTCCGCGGGCCCAGGTCACACGTTTGCGGTGGCGGCCCCGAGGGCGGGGCGACCGGGCGAGTGGCGGGCAACAGGTCGGGCGGCGGCGGGACTCTGGGGGGATGCCACCGCCCTCGAGGCCGACAACGAGTCGGGGCGACGGCAATGTCGCCCGTCGCGCCGGCGGCCATGAGTGTTCAATACTGGATCGGTGACCACGGTCGATCTCAACGCGGATCTGGCCGAGGGAGAGACCCTCACCGCCACCGATCGGGCCGTCCTCGACGAGGTGTCCAGCGCGAGTCTGGCGTGCGGCTTTCACGCCGGCAACGTCGCGGTCATGCGGGCCACCGCGGCCATCTGCATGGTCCGCGGTGTCACCATCGGGGCGCACGTCTCCTTCCGCGACCGCGAAGGGTTCGGACGACGGCCGCTTGACGCCGATCCCTCTCTGGTGGTGGCCGACATCGTCGAACAGGTGTCGATCCTCTCCGATGCCATCGCTCCCGAGGGAGCCACGCCCTGCTACGTCAAACCGCATGGCGCGCTCTACAACCAGATGGGCTCCGATCCCGTCATGGCTGCCGCGGTCGTCGAGGGGACCGTCCGATCCGGTCTCCGATCGGTCCTGGCCCAACCGGGCTCGGCGATGGTCCGCCCGACGGCCGGTGCCGGGCTGGCGCTGGTTCCCGAGGGGTTCCCCGATCGCGGCTATCGATCCGACGGGCACCTCGTACCCCGGGGTGAGCCCGGTGCACTGGTGGACGACCCTGAGGAGGTCGGGCGGCGAGCGCTCTCCCTGGCGCAGCGCAGCGGGCTCGAATCGGTCGACGGGTTATGGGTCTCGATCGGCGCCGCGACGCTGTGCGTGCACGGTGACGGGCCCGGTGCCGCGGGCAATGCCCGGGCCGTGCGGGCCGCGCTCGAAGCCGGGGGCGTCAGGGTGCGCCCCTTCGTGACTGGCCCGCCCTCGCGCCAACCCTCCCCGTGACCTCGCCGGTGCAGCCCTTCGGTGACCGGGCCTTCCTGGTGCCGGTGGCGGACGTATCGGCCGCGCGCGCCCTGGCCAGGGCGGTCGAGCACGCCCGGCAGGCGGGGACGGCGCCGGCCGGGACGGGAGAAGCCCTCGCCGGGCTCGACAGTGTCGTGGTGTGCAGCGTTCCGGACGCCGGCGGAGACGACCTGTTGGCGGCGTGGCTCGGCGAGCTCGCCTCTCGCGCCGCCGAGGAGTTGGCAACCGCCGGGCCGGACGAGCATCCCGGGCCGGACCGTTCGAGACGTGCGGTCGACGTCCCGGTGGAGTTCGACGGTCCCGACCTCGGAACGGTGGCCGACGCCATCGGCGCCACCCGGTCCGCCGTGGTCGACCTGCTGACCGTTTCGGATCTCGAGGTGGCCCTGCTCGGGTTCGCGCCGGGCTTTCCGTATCTGGTCGGGCTGCCGCCCGAGCTGGCTGCCATCCCGCGCCGTTCGACCCCCCGGTCCTCGGTGCCGGCCGGCTCGGTGGCCATCGCCGGCGGGTTCGCCTCGATCTATCCGGAGTCCTCTCCGGGCGGCTGGATGATCCTCGGGCGCACCTCGATCCGCCTGTTCGATCCCGACCATCCACCCTTCGCCCTCCTACAGCCCGGTGACAAGGTCCGGTTCTCGACGGCCGGGGCCGAGGGTGACTGGGCCCAGCCCCACCTGGCCGCGTCCGGGGTCGGGACGGCGCGGCCGCCCCTCGTCGCCGACGGCGACCGGTCCGTCGAGGTCCTGGAGCCCGGCCTCCTGAGCCTGGTCGAGGATGCCGGTCGGCAGGGGGTGGCCGGTCTGGGTGTGCCGAGGGCCGGGGCGGCCGATGCCGACTCGATGGTGCTGGCCAACCGGCTGGTCGGCAACCCGGCTCACGCCGCATGCATCGAGATCACCGCGCGCGGGCCGACCCTCCGCTTCGGTCAGGAGTCCCATCTGGCCGTGGTGGGGTCGGTCCCGGACGCCGTCGAGGTCCGGCTCGACGGGCATCCGGTCGGCACTGACCTGGTGGTGCCGGTCCGGGCGGGCCAGACGCTCACCGTCGGGCTCGTCCGGGTTGGGCTACGTGCCTACCTCGCCGTGGCCGGGGGCATGGAGACACCGCTCGTGGTGGGTTCACGCTCCTCGGACCGGCTGAGCGGGCTGGGCCCGGGTCCCTTGATGGCCGGAGACCGGATACCGATCGGCATCCCAGCCCGGCCCCATGGCGTCCTCTCCCGTCCGCCATCTGCCGCCGACCCGTCGGATCCCATCCGGGTCGTGCTCGGGCCCCATCGGTTCCCGGCCCGGGTCACAGACGCCCTCTGCTCCGCCGAGTGGTCGGTCACGGCTGAGTCCAACCGCGTCGGCCTCCGCCTCGTTGGGGGACCACCACTCATCCCCGGTCCGCCGGCCACCTCTACCGCCATGGTCACCGGTGCGGTCCAGATCCCCGCGGACGGCAACCCGATCGTCCTCATGGTCGACCACGCGACGCTCGGGGGCTATCCCGTGATCGCCTGCGTGATCTCCGCCGACCTGGCGCGTCTCGGGCAGCTGGGTCCTGGTGACCATGCCAAATTCTTCCCGGTCAGCCGGGCCGAGGCGATCCGGGCCGCCGATCGACGGGCGCGTGCCCTGGCCGGGAGCGTTTCGGGATGGTTCCCCACCGCCACCGCCACCTGATGGCCGAACGGGGTGGTTGATCAGGGACCCGGTGCCGGCGTGCTCAGTTCAGGGCCTTGGCCATGGCCTCCTGGGTGCGGGCGGCCGCGGCCGACAGCGCGGCCGGGTCCGGGCCGGCGGAGAGGATCGAGCGCGAGGCGCTGGCCACCACCGAGTTGGGGGGGCAGCCGGCGAACAGCCTCGCCACATCGGCCGCACCGGCTCCCTGCGCACCCACCCCCGGCGCCAGGATGATCCCCCCGAGGTCGGGCAGGGGGAACGCCGACGGCCGGAGGGTGGCGCCGATCACCGCCCCCACCGTGCCCGCCAACCCCGGGCCACCGCGGTTGCGGGCGGCGATTTCCTCCAACAGCAGGTCCTCGACGGCCGGGCCCCGGCCGTCGTCGGTCCGGGCCCGCTGAAGCGAGCGGCCCTCGGGGTTCGAGCTGCGGACGACCACCAGGACACCGCGCCGGTGGGTGGCAGCCAGGTCGAACAGGGGCTGGAGGGCCCCGATGCCGAGGTAAGCCACTGCGGTGACCGCGTCGGCCGCCAGCGGGCTGTCGGGACTCAGCCACGCCGCGGCGTAGGCCGCCATGGTGGTGCCGATGTCGCTCCGCTTGGCGTCGGCGATGACCACGAATCCGGCGCCCCGCGCCTCGGCCACCACCGACTCGAAAGCGGCCAGACCCGCCGAGCCGTGGCGCTCGAAGAACGCCACCTGGGGCTTGATCACGGCGACCACCCCGTCGAGGGCCTCGAGGCAGCGCAGACCGAATCGGTGCAGCCCGTCGCCGTCGTCGGGCAGTCCCCACTGGGCCAGCAGCGACGGTGACGGATCGATGCCCGCACAGAGCGGGCCGCGCTGCCCGACCGCGGCCATCACCCGGTCGGCGAAGCCGGCGCGCAGGGCGTCACCCATGAGCCGCTCCGACGAGGTCGGCCACTCGACGCACCCCATGGCCGGAGCACCAGCGCTCGAGACCGCGAAGGACCTTGAGCGGGGCCCGCGGATCGCGGAAGGTGGCCGTGCCGACCTGGACGGCGTTGGCGCCGGCCAGGATCAACTCCACGGCGTCGTCGCCGGTGCTCACCCCGCCCACCCCGACGATGCCGGCACCGGGGTGGGCGGCGCGGACGTCGAACACGGCACGGACCGCCAGTGGGTGGACCGCCGGGCCGGACAGCCCGCCACCGTTCGGGCCGGACCCGAGGACCGGTCGGCGGCGCTCGAGGTCTATGGCCATGGCCAGAACGGTGTTGATCAGTGTGATCCCCTCGGCCCCGGCCGCCAGCGCGGCGCCGGCCACTTCGGCCACGTCGGCCACCGTCGGGCTGAGCTTGGCCCAGCGCGGGACCCCCGGGCAGTGTTCCCCCACCGCCGCCACGACCTCGGCCGTGGCCGCCGGCGAGTGGGCGAACATGCGGCGACGGTCCTCGATGTTCGGACAGCTCACGTTGACCTCGACAGCCACCACCCCCGGTGCGCCGGCCACCATGGCCGCGGCCCGGGCGAAGTCGTCCACCCGCTGGCCCCAGATGCTGGCCACCACCCGGGCGCCGACCGCGGTCAGGCGCGGGAGGTCGTCGTCGAGCCAGGCCTTCATGCCCGGCCCCTGCAACCCCACGCTGTTGAGCATTCCGGCCGACGTGGCGTGGACCCGCGGGGCGGGGTTGCCCGGCCAAGACTCGGGTGACAGCGATTTGACCACGACCGCTCCCAGCTCAGAAAGCGGGAAGTAGGCCTGGAGCTCGTCGGCATGGCCCGAGGTGCCCGAGGCGGTCATCACCGGATTGGGCAGCTCGAGGGAACCGACTTCCGCGGTGAGGTCCACGTCGCCGGCGGTCACCGCCCGCCAGGCCCGGCGGGCCCGGTCGATGCCGGACCGGCGAGTCGGGCGGCTCGACCGCTCGCCGCTCATCGGCTTCACCGCGCGTGGTATTCCTGCAACGAGCGTACCGAGAGCGGGTGTCGGATCCAGTCGGCGATCCCGGCCGCGGCAGCCTTGGCCGCGGCCACCGTCGTGAGGCAAGGCACCCGGTGGGCGAGGGCGGTGGCCCTGATGTGGTCACCGTCGGCCCGCGGTCCGCGACCCCGCGGGGTGTTGACCACCAGCTGGACCTTTCCACCGGCGATGAGGTCGACGGCGTCCACCACGCCCGGACGCGAGTCGCCCACCTTCGCCACCACCGTGGCCACGGCAATCCCTTCGGCCTCGAGGGCGGCGGCCGTGCCCGAGGTGGCGGCCAGCTCGAAGCCGAGCGAAGCGAACTGCCGGGCCGCCCCGAGCCCGGCCGCCTTGTCGCGGTCGGCCAGCGAGAGGAACACGGTCCCCTCGGTGGGGAGTCGGTTGCCCGCCGCGATCTGGCTCTTGGCGAAGGCCAGGCCGAAGGTGGACCCGATGCCCATGACTTCGCCGGTCGAGCGCATCTCTGGACCGAGCAGGGTGTCCACCCCCGGGAAGCGGTTGAAGGGGAGGACCGCCTCCTTCACCGAGACGTGGCCGGTGACCGGCGGTAGCAGCAGCCCCTCGTCCCGCAGGTCGGCGAGCGTGGCCCCCACCATGACCCGGGCCGCCACCATGGCCACCGGCACCCCGGTGGCCTTGGCCACGAAGGGCACGGTCCGACTGGCTCTCGGATTCGCCTCGAGCACGTAGGCGCGTTCGTCCTTGACCGCGAACTGGACGTTGATGAGGCCGCGGACCTGCAGTGCATCGGCGATCATCATCACGTATCGCTCCAGCATGGCGACGACCGGCGGGGCCAGCGACTGGGGGGGCAGGGCGCAGGCCGAGTCACCCGAGTGCACCCCGGCCTCCTCCACGTGTTCCATGACGCCGCAGATCACAACCTCGCCGGTGGCGTCGCGCACCGCGTCGACGTCGACCTCGACGGCGTCCTCGAGGAACCGGTCGACCAGCACCGGTCGCTCGGGGGTGACGCCCCCCTCGCGGCCGAGCGAGCCCCCGACCCCCGACATGGCCTCGACTGCAGCGATGAGCCGGGCGTCGTCGTAGACGATCTCCATGGCCCGGCCGCCGAGGACGTAGGACGGCCTGACCAGGACCGGGTAGCCGATCGACGACGCCACCCGGGCCGCCTCGGCCGGGGTGGTGGCGGTGCCGCCGGGCGGTTGGGGTATGCCGAGTCCGGTACACAGCTCGTTCCACCGCTCCCGATCCTCGGCCAGGTCGATCGAGGCGGGCGAGGTGCCGAGCACCAGTTCCGCGGGAATGCTGGCGGCCAGCTTGAGCGGTGTCTGGCCGCCGAGGGAGACGATCACCCCCACCAGCTGGCCGCCGCCCACCGACGCGGCCCGTTCGGCTTCGAGCACGTTGGCCACGTCCTCGGGGGTCAGCGGTTCGAAGTACAGCCGGTCCGAGGTGTCGTAGTCGGTGGAGACCGTCTCGGGGTTGCAATTGACCATCACGGTCTCGTAGCCGGCGGCGCGCAGGGCGAAGGAGGCGTGCACGCAGCAGTAGTCGAACTCGATGCCCTGACCGATCCGGTTGGGGCCGGACCCGAGGATGACCACCCGAGGCCGGGCCGAGCTCCTCACCTCGTCCTCCTCCTCGGTGGTCGAGTAGTGGTACGGGGTATGTGCCTCGAACTCGGCTCCGCAGGTGTCGACGGTCTTGAAGGTGGGGACCACCCCGACCGAGGACCGCGCCGCCCGGATCTGATCGGCCGTGGTCTGGCCGCCGAAGAGGTAGGCCAGCTGATGATCGGCGAAGCCAAGTTGCTTCAGACGGCGCCATGCCCTCCGGTCCAGGTCGTCGACGGTCACGCCCAGGGTCACCTGCAGGTCGAGGGCCATCCGGGCATCCGACAGGTCCGCCATGGCCCCGAGGAACCAGGGGTCGATCCCGGTGGCCCCGGCCAGGTCCTCCACCGGGACACCCCGGCGCAACAGGACCTCGAGTTGGAAGATCCGCTCCGGGTTGGGCGTCGACACTGCGGCCAGCAACCCGTCGGTCGAACCCGCCTCGACGGCCGCTTCCGCGCCATCCGCGTTGAGGCCGGAGCGTCCCTGCTCGAGTGAGCGGACGGCCTTCTGCAGGGACTCATGGAACGTGCGGCCGATGCCCATGACCTCCCCCACCGACTGCATCCGAGTGCCCAGTGCGGCAGTCGACCCGGGCAGCTTCTCGAACGCCCAGCGCGGGATCTTGGTCACCACGTAGTCGATGGTCGGCTCGAACGACGCCGGGGTCGCCCCGGTGATGTCGTTGGTGATCTCGTCCAACCGGTACCCGACGGCCAGGCGGGCGGCGATCTTGGCGATGGGGAAACCGGTGGCCTTGGAGGCCAGCGCCGACGAGCGCGACACCCTCGGGTTCATCTCGATGACCGTCTGGCGTCCGTCGGCCGGGTCCACCGCGAACTGCACGTTGGACCCCCCGGTCTCCACCCCGACCCGGCGGATGCAGGCGAAGGCGGCGTCGCGCATGGCCTGGTACTCGACGTCGGTGAGGGTCTGGGCGGGGGCCACGGTGATCGAATCACCGGTGTGCACACCCATCGGGTCGAGGTTCTCGATGGAGCAGATGACCACGCAGTTGTCGGCGTTGTCCCGCATCACCTCCAGCTCGAATTCCTTCTGGCCGGCGATCGACTGCTCCACCAGCACCTCGCTGACGGGCGAAGCGTCGAGGCCCTCGGCAGCCAGGCGGACCAGCTCGTCGCGGGTGGTGGCGATGCCGGTCCCAGCGCCGCCGAGGACGTAGCTCGGGCGGACCATCAGCGGGAAGCCGATGGACTCGCCGATCGCGAGGGCCTCGTCCAGCGCGTGGGCGAACCCCGATGCCGGGACGGCCAGACCGATCTCCCGCATGGCCGCCCGGAACCGCCCGCGGTCCTCGGCGGTGGCGATGGCCTCGGCACTGGCCCCGATCACCTCGACCCCGTGGTGGCCGAGAATGCCCCGCTCCGACAGGGCCATGGTGAGGTTGAGAGCGGTCTGTCCGCCGAGCGTCGGCAGCAGCGCGTCGGGCTGCTCGCGCTCGATGATCGCGGCCAGGACGTCGGGGTCGAGCGGCTCGACATAGGTCCGGTCGGCCATGGCCGGGTCGGTCATGATGGTGGCCGGGTTGGAATTGGCCAGGACCACCCTGAACCCCTCCTCGGCGAGCACCCGGCATGCCTGCGTGCCCGAGTAGTCGAACTCGCACGCCTGCCCGATCACGATCGGACCCGACCCGATGACCAGGATCGACTCGATGTCGTCCCGACGGGGCATCAGACCGCCCTCCCCCGGCCCGGACCCGTCCCCCGGCCCGTGGCGTCCATCAGGGCGGAGAACTCGCCGAACAGGTAGCGGGCGTCATGGGGGCCGGGTCCGGCCTCGGGGTGGTACTGGACACCGAACACCGGGGCGTCGTTGCTCCGGATCCCCTCGATCACCCCGTCGTTGAGGTTGACATGGGTGATCTCCGAGCCGCGCAGCGAACCCTCGGCCACCGCGTAGTTGTGGTTCTGCGAGGTGATCTCGACCCGGCCGGTGGCCACGCGCCGGACGGGATGGTTCCCTCCATGGTGGCCGAAGGGGAGCTTGTAGGTGGAGGCGCCGAGGGCGCTGGCCAGCAGCTGATGACCGAGGCAGATCCCGAAGACCGGCACGCGGCCCGACGCGACCAGCGCCTTGATCTCGCCGATTACGGCCGGGAGGGCGGCGGGGTCACCGGGCCCGTTGGACAGGAACACCCCGTCAGGGTCCATCCCGAGCACGGCCTCGGCCGGGGTGGAGGCCGGCAGCACGGTGACGGTGGCCAGCTGGCCGAGCTGGCGCAGCATGGCCTCTTTCACGCCGAAGTCGTAGGCCACCACCCGGTAGGGGCCCCGGCCGCGGGTGTAGGGCACCGGGGTGGTCACGGTCGAAACGAGGTCCCGCCCGTCGGTGGCCGGGGCGCCGGCCGCGGCCTCGGCCAGCTCGGCTTCGGGAGCCGGGCCGAAAGCGCAGGGCATGGCACCCCGGCTGCGCAGGTGACGGGTCAGCCGACGGGTGTCGACCCCGGCGATCCCCGGGACCGAGCACCGCACCAGCAGCTGGTCGAGGGTGCCCTCGGCTCGCCAGCTGCTCGGTCGGTCGACCAGGTCGCGCACGATGACGCCCCGGCACCAGGGTCGGGACGCCTCGTCGTCTTGGGCGTTCACGCCGTAGTTGCCGACATGGGGGTAGGTGAACGCGATGACCTGCCCGGCGTAGGAGGGGTCGGTGATGACCTCCTGGTAGCCGGACAGCACCGTGTTGAACACGGCCTCCCCGGTGGCCACCCCGCCGTCGGCGAAGGCCCCGATGGCCTCTCCCTCGAACCGGGTCCCGTCGGCCAGCACCAGCAGAGCCGCGGGCCGCGTGGCCGGGCCGGCCCGGCCACTCACCGCTGTGCCTCCGCGTCGACCACGACCGGCTCCCCGCGGAACAGCGTGTGGCGGACCCGGCCGCGCATCCGGCGGCCGCCGTAGGGGGTGTTGTGACTGCGGCTGGCCAGGGCGCCGGGCTCGACCGTCCAGATCGCCCGAGGATCGACCACGCACAGGTTCGCCGCCGCCCCGGGCTCGACGGGACCGCCGTGGGCACCCCCACTCGAGGGGTCCAACCCGGCGATCGATGCCGGCTGCCAGCTCATCAGGGCCAGTACCCGGCCGACCGGTTGGTCGAGCTCCGAGAGGGCCAGCGACAGCGCGGTCTCCAGTCCCAGCATGCCCGGCGGGGCCTGGTCGAAGGGCAAGTCCTTGAGCTCGGGGGCGTGAGGGGCGTGGTCGGTGGCCACGGCGTCGATCGTCCCGTCGGCCAGCCCCGCCTTGACCGCGTCCACGTCGGACTGCGGTCGCAGCGGCGGGTTGACCTTGAACGTGGGGTCGTAGCCCGACGCGCACCGGTCGGTGAGGGTGAAGTGATGGGGGGCGGCCTCGGCCGTCACCAGCAGGCCTTCCGCCTTGGCCTGACGGACCAGGGCGACGGAGACCGAGGTCGAGAGGTGGAGGAGGTGGAGGCGGCCTCCGGTGGCCCGGGCCAGGGCGATGTCTCGCGCCACCATCACATCCTCGGCCGCGCTGGGCAGGCCGGGGATCCCCAATCGGCTGGACCAGGCGCCCTCGTGCATGGCGCCGCCGGCCGCCAGCGTCTGGTCCTCGCAGTGCTGGGCGAGCGTCACGCCCAGGCCCCGGGCGTACTCGAGGGCACGCCGCATCAGACCGGCCGACTGCACGCCGCAGCCGTCGTCGGTGAAGAGCCGCACCCCGAGACCGGCCAGCTCGGCCATCGGTGCGAGCCGCTCGCCGGCCCGGCCGACGGTGATGGCCCCGGCCACGGCCACCTCGGCACAGGCCGCGGCGGACAGCTCGTACACGTTGCGCACCGCCTCGGCGGAGTCGAGCGGTGGCTCGGTGTTGGGCATGGCCACCACGGCGGTGTAGCCCCCGAGGGCGGCGGCGCGAGTGCCTGTCTCGATGGTCTCGGACTCCTCACGGCCCGGCTCTCGCAGGTGAGTGTGCAGGTCGACCAGGCCCGGGCAGACCAGGCAGCCGTCGGCGTCGAGGATCGACGCGCCCTTCGGGGGCACCAGGGCGGCCTCCACCGCGGCGATGTGCCCGTCGGCCACCAGCAGGTCGGCACGCCGTTCGCCGGTCCGGTCGAGCACCGTCCCGCCCCTGATCACCACCACCGGTCGCGTCGGACCGATCCCGTCCCGGTCAGCCACCACCCGTCCCCTCGAGCGCGCCCTGGCCGAGCATGAGGAACAGCACCGCCATGCGCACGGCCACACCATTGCTCACCTGGTCGGTGATGAGCGATGCAGGGAGCTCGGCCACGTCCGACGCGATCTCAACCCCCCGCACGATCGGGCCCGGGTGCAGAATGAGCGCTTCCGGCTGCAGGCCGGCGGCCCGGCGGGCGGTGAGTCCGTAGCCGTTGGTGTACTCGCGCAGTGAGGGGACGAACTCGCCGCTCCCCCGCTCCGACTGGACCCGCAGCAGCGAAACCACGTCGGCCTTGGACAGGACCTCGTCGAGCTGGTGGCTGACCGCCACCACCGGCCAGCCCTCGATCGAGGGTGGCAGCAGCGTGGCCGGCGCCACCAGGGTGACCTCCGCGCCCATGGCCGCATAGGCGGTGATCTGCGAGCGGGCCACCCGGCTGTGGCGGATGTCACCCACGATGGCCACCCGCAGGCCCTCGAACCGGGCCAGGCCCTCGTCCCCTCCGCCCAGGGCCTGCCGGACCGTGTACAGGTCGAGGAGGGCTTGGGTCGGGTGCTCGTGCCAGCCGTCACCGGCGTTGATCACCGAGCAGTGCTCGACCCATCCGGCCACCCGCGCCGGCACGCCGGAGGAGGCGTGCCTGATGATCACGGAGTCGATCCCGATGGCCTCGATGGTCTCGACCGTGTCGCGCAGTGACTCCCCCTTCTTCACCGACGACGAGCCGGCCGCGAAGGAGAGGACGTCGGCCGACATGCGTTTGGCCGCGGTCTCGAACGACATCCGGGTGCGGGTGGAGTCCTCGAAGAACAAGGTGGCGACGGTCCGGCCGCGCAGGGTGGGCACCTTCGGGTTGGCCCGCCGGCCGACCTCGGCAAAGGAATCGGCCACTCGGAGGACCGAGGTGATCTGGTCCGGCGCCAGATCGTCCATGCCGAGGAGGTGGGTGGGGAAGCTCACCGGCTGACCAGATCTCCCAAAGAGACCCCTTCGTCGGACACATCGACCATCTCGTCGCGCCGGGTGGGGAGGTTCTTCCCGACGAAGTCCGGCCTGATGGGGAGCTCGCGATGGCCCCGGTCGACCATCACCGCCAGCTCGATGACCTTGGCCCGTCCGTAGTCGCCCAGCGCGTTGAGAGCGGCCCGGACGGTCCGCCCCGTGAACAACACGTCGTCGACCAGGACCACGGTGGCGCCGCTGAGATCCATCCCGATGTCGGTGACGGCTTCGGGCAGCACCGGCCGCAGACCGATGTCGTCGCGGTAGAAGGCGACGTCCAGGGTACCGACCGGGACGGTGGCCCCCTCGACCTCGGCGAGCGTCTCGGCCAGGCGCTCGGCGATGGCCACGCCGCCGGTCTGCAGACCGATCAGCACGACGTGCTGAAGGCCGCGATTGCGCTCGGCGATCTCGTGGGCCATCCGGGTGATCGCCCGGTGCACGTCCGAAGCCGACATCACCTGGGCCCGAGGGACGAACACAGCACCCCGGGGGCGGGCATGGCTGCGTTCACGTTCGGCCACCGGTCCTCCTGTCCGTTCGGGCCTCACGGGACCCGCTTCACGGTCAGGACCCGACTATACCGTCCTCGCCACCGTGCCGACCGCCGCCGCGGGCCTCGGGGCCGCGAACCTGCGCGGCCAGGGTGGCGAGCACCCCGTTGACGAAGCGCCCCGAGTCGTCCGTCGAGTACACCGCGGCCAGCTCGACCGCCTCGTCGAGGATCACGGCCGTCGGGACATCCGGCGACCCGAGCAGTTCGGCCAACGCCAGACGCAGCACGTTGCGGTCGACCACCGCCATCCGCGGCACCTCCCAACCGATGGCCGCCCGGCCGACCAGGTCGTCGATCTCGGCCCGGCGGTCCTCCACCGTCAGCACCAGTTCGGCCGCGTAGGCGTCGGGTGGCACCGGGAGCATGTCCACCACGTGCGAGACCGGCTCACCCTTCAGCTCCGCCTCGTAGAGCAGGGTGAGGGCCCGCTCACGGGCCTGGTGGCGGGAGGATCCGTCCATGTATTCGGTCCCCTCCGAGAGCCGGCCGTTCGGTCAGGCCCGAGTGAGGTACTCCCCCGAACGGGTGTCGACCTTGATCTTCTCGCCGGGGTTGACGAAGAGCGGCACCTGCAGCACCAACCCGGTCTCGAGGGTGGCGGGCTTGCGGGCACCGGAGACCCGGTCTCCCTGCAGACCTGGTTCGGTGACGGCCACGGTGAGCTCGACCGCCGCCGGCAGGTCGACCCCCACGATTTCGGCGCCGAAGAACTGCAGAACGGCGTCGTCCCCCTCCTTCAGGTACTTGGCCGCCTCGCCGAGGAGGCCCGTCTCGACCTGAAGCTGCTCGTAGGAGGCAGTGTCCATGAACACGTAGTCCGTGCCGTCCCGGTACAGGAACTGCATCTCGCGCTTGTCGATGATGGCCTGCTCGAGCTTCTCGTCCGCCCGGTATGTCCGGTCGATCACCGCCCCGGTGCGCTGGTTCTTGAGGCGCGTCCGCACGAAGGCACCTCCCTTGCCGGGCTTCACGTGCTGGAACTCGACCACCGAGAACAGGCCCTCGGGGAGGTCCAGGGTCATGCCGTTGCGGAGATCATTGGTGGAGACAGCCATCAGATGGCGACCTCTTTCGGGAAGAGCGTGAGGGTGCGGCTGCCCTCCTCGGTCACCACCAGGGTGTCCTCGATCCGGACACCACCGGTGGCCGGAAGGTACACGCCGGGCTCCACGGTGACCACGGTGCCGGCGTCGAGGATAGCAGTGGACCCCGGGCCCACCGACGGCGCCTCGTGGATGTCGAGCCCGACCCCGTGTCCCGTCCCGTGCTCGAACCGCTCCCCCCAGCCGGACGCCGCGATCACCTGACGGCAGGCCTGGTCGACGATGCCGGCGACCACCCCGGGGCCGACCGACCGGACGCCCGCCCGCTGGGAATCGGCCACCAGGTCGAAGAGCGCGGCCAGCTCGCCTCTGGGCGGGCCGCCGATGCAGAAGGTACGGGTCATGTCCGAGCGGTAGCCGTCGAAGACGGCACCGAAGTCGACCACCACCGGGTCGCCAGGCCCGATGATTCGGTCTCCCGGCCGGGCGTGGGGCTTGGCCGAATTCTCCCCCGAGGCCACGATGGTCTCGAACGCGCTGTCCTCCGCGCCACGTTCGCGCATGGCGTGGTCGAGGGCCGCGGCGAACCTCGACTCCGTCAGGGTCCCGCCCGCCCGGACGGTCCCGGTCGCGCCCAACATGGGCAGCACGGTGGCCAGGGCCTCGTCGGCGATGGCCGCAGCTCGCGCCATGCGGTCCACCTCGCCGGCGTCCTTGACCATCCTCAGCTGCTCGACGACCCCGCGGGTCGGGGACACGGCGGCCGAGGCGAACAGCTCCTCCCACGACCGCTGGGCCGACCAGCTCACGTTGTCGGCCTCGAGGCCGATGGTCCGAAGGCCGCCGGCGGCCGTCGCCAGTTCCTGGCGCTGGGCCTGGACACCTCCGATCGATACGCCGATTTCGTTGTCGACGCCACAGCCGGCCAGTTGCTCGACCGCCTGGGTGCGATACCTTCCGTCGGTCACCAGCAGGGCGCTGGCCGAAGTGACCAGGAGCGAGCCGGCCGAACCGCTGAAGCCGCTCAGCCACCGGATGTTGGCCGGAGTGGTGACCACCAGCCCATCCACCGGTCCTTCATCCGGGCCGGCCCGGGCCAACAGCTCCCGCAGGCGCCGGATCCGGTTGGCCACGTCCGACGGGGCCAGACCCCGCTGCTCCATTCGGTCGGCTCCCTCAATCGGCCTGGCCGGCCCGGCGCAGGTGGTCCACGGCCTCGACGGCCAGCCGGTAGCCGATGCCCCCGAAGCCGGCGATGTACCCGTCAGCCACGGGTGCCATCACCGAGGTATGACGGAAGGGCTCCCGGGCCGCCGGATTCGACAGGTGCAGCTCGACGACGACCCCTTCAAAAGCAGCCAGCGCGTCGTGCAACGACCACGATGTATGCGAGAGCGCGCCGGCGTTGACGACGAGCGCCACGGCGCGGCCGCGGGCGCCATGGACCGCCTCGACCAGGTCTCCCTCATGATTGGTCTGGCTGTGCTCGAGGTCATAGCCGAGCCGGGTGGCCTCCGCGAGTGCCACCGCCACGTGGTCGTACAGCTTGTCGCGCCCGTAGACCTCCGGTTCGCGCTCGCCGAGAAGGTCGAGGTTGGGCCCGGACAAGAGCACGATGAGCCCGCCGTGGCTCATCCCCGCCCGTCCCGTCCGGTCCGCTCCATCTCCGCCAGGGTAGCGACCACGTCGGCAGGGCCGATGCCGTGCACCGGCTCCACGCCGTTCGGACCGTCGAGGACGAACGTGAGGTCGTGCCGGGCCTTCTTGTCCCGGGTCATGAAGGCGACCAGACGCTCGGGGTCGGCGCCGGCGGGCAACCGCCACGAGAGGTCGAACCCTCCGACCACCCGCCGGTGGAGCTCGACCCGGTCCTCGTCGATACGGCCGAGTCTCCGGGCCAGGAGCGCGGCGAAGACCAGACCCACGGCCACCGCCTCCCCGTGGCGCAGGTCGGAGTGGGCACCTGGGTCGAAGGCCGAGGCCTCGAGGGCATGGGCCAGTGTGTGGCCGTAGTTGAGGATCGCCCGCCGTCCCCCCTCGAGCTCGTCGGCGGCGACCACTCCCGCCTTGACTGCGGCGCAGCAGGCCACCTGTTCGGCCAGCGGGAGGTCGAGCAGCCCGGTTCCGGAGGGGATCTCCCCGTCGACAGAGTCGCTGAGCAGGGCGTACTTGGCCATCTCCCCGCGGCCCGAGGCCCACTCGCGGGGCGGTAGCGAGGTGAGCAGCTCGGTGTCGCATAGCACCGCCTTCGGCTGCCAGAACGCCCCCACCAGGTTCTTCCCTTCCTCCAAGTTCACCCCGGTCTTGCCACCGATGGCCGCGTCGACCTGGCCGAGCAGGGTGGTGGCCACGTTCACGTACGGCGTCCCGCGGTGGAAGGTCGCCGCCGCGAACCCGGCCACGTCGGTGACCACGCCGCCCCCGACGGCCACCACCAGGTCGGAGCGACTGACCCCGGCCCGGGCGAAGTCGCGACAGAGCTCCTCGACCACGCTCAACGACTTGGCCGCCTCGCCCTCGGGCAGCTCGAACACGGTGGTGGCTGTCCCCGGGTCGACGCTCACGCCGATGCCGGGCTGGGTGACGACCGCCACCCTCGACGCGTCCGGGGTCACCTCCGCCACCCGGTCCGCCAGCTGGTGGCGGACTCCCGGCCCGACGAACACCTCGTAGCGCCGGTCCCCCAGCTCGACGGGAACCGTCCTCACGGTCGGGAGCCGGGGCCGATGCCCGCCTCGACGAGGGCCTGGTCGGCGAGGACGCGCTCCACTACCTGCTGCGGGGTGAGGTCATCGACGTCGACTGTGACCGCCGCCACCGACGCATAGAGGTCACGGCGTTCCCGGTCGAGCTCGGACAGTACCGTCGGAGGGTCGGCGTCCAGCAGGGGTCGGCCGACACCGGTTCCCACCCGGCGGGCGAGGACGGAGGGATCGGCCCGCATCCACACCACGACGCCCGAACCCGCCACCAACCGGCGGTTGGCTGCAGACAGGATCACGCCCCCGGCGGCGGAGACCACCACCGGCTGGTCACCGGTGAGAGCGTCAGCGAGGACCCGCGACTCGGCGGCACGAAAGGCCGCCTCGCCCTCCTCGGCGAAGAGCTCGGGCACGGTACGGCCGGTGGTCGCCACCACTTGCTCGTCCGAGTCCATGTAGGCCCATCCGAGCCGCTTGGCCAGACGGGTGCCGACCGTGGTCTTGCCGACACCCATCATGCCCACCAGGATGATCCGGTCAACCATCGCCCACCCATGGGGGCGCGGCCGACGGCGTTTCGCCCAGCGTGGCCAGGTAACCTAGGTGATTGCGGCGGAATTCCTCCACCGAGTCGCCGCCGAACTTGCGGAGCGCCTCGTCGGCCAGCACCAGGGCCACCATCGTCTCGGCCACCACCCCCATGGCCGGGACGGCGGTGACGTCAGTTCGCTCCTTGAAGGAGACCGTGGCTTCCTTGGACACCACGTCGACGGTGCCGAGCGTCGGGCGGTTGAGGGTCGCCAGGGGCTTCATCGACGCCCGGACCACGATGGGCCCGCCCGTGGAGATGCCGCCCTCCACGCCGCCGGCATGGTGGGTGTCGCGGATGTAGCCACCGCTGAGCGCGCCGGGATCCCGACCGCCGGCTGCCTCGTCGTCGGCGGTGGACAGCCGGATGGCGTCGTGGGCCTCCGACCCGCGCCGCGCCGCCAGCTCGTGCCCGTCGCCGAGCTCGACCGCTTTGATGGCCTGAATGCTCATGACGGCCCGCGCCAGCAGGGCATCGAGGCGCCGGTCCCAGTGAACATGGCTGCCGAGCCCGACCGGGACGCCGTAAGCGATGATCTCGGCCACCCCTCCGAGCGAGTCGCCGTCCTTGGCCGCCGCCTTGACGGCGGCCACCATGCGTCGCTCGGCCTCCGGGTCACCGCAGCGCACCGGCGACTCGTCCACTCCGACGAGCTGCTCGACCGTGGGGAGGGGACCGGGCTCGGCCCGCTCCCCGCCGAGCTCGACGATATGACTGAGCACGTCGGCTCCGATCTGACCCAGCAACAGCTTGGCTACGGTACCCGCCGCTACCCGGGCGGCCGTCTCCCGGGCCGAAGCGCGCTCGAGCACGTCGCGTGCGTCGTCGAGGCCGTACTTGAGCATGCCCGCAAGATCGGCATGACCGGGCCGGGGCTGGGTGAGCACCTTCGAGGGCAGCCCGGGATCGGGAGACATCTCCGCCTCCCACTTGGGCCATTCCGTGTTGCCGATCTCGATGGCGATCGGCGACCCGATGGTCCGGCCGTGACGGATCCCGCCGAGCAGGCTGACCTGGTCGGCCTCGAAGCGCATGCGCGGCCCACGGCCGAAGCCCAGTCGCCGGCGGGCCAGGCCTCGTTGAATGTCGCCCGACGTGACGAGCAGGCCGGCCGGCACCCCTTCGACCACCACCACAAGGGCGCGGCCGTGTGACTCGCCCGCGGTGAGGAAGCGCAACATCGAGGCAAATCTACTCGGGGGCCCGACGTTGCCTCGTTCCGGCCCGCGTCAGGTCGCGGTATGGAACAGGTCGTGGGCCAGCTGTCCGCCCCAAAACACCGCGACGACCGCGCCGGCTCCGAGGGAAGGGGCGAACGGGATCCGGGTCCTGCGCCCCGCGCCGGAGACGACCATCACGGCCAGGCCGAAGACCATCCCGATGACGAACCCGGCCAGGAACGCCACATAGGCATGGAGGATGCTCAGGTAGCCCACCGTGAGCCCGATGGTGCCAGCCAGCCGAACGTCGCCGAATCCCATCCCCTGGGGGATGAACCACCAGAGGGCGAAGAAGACCGCCAGGGCCGCCCCACCGGCGATGGCCGCACCGGTCAGGTCGCCGAACGAGTTGTCGACGGATGCCGTCGCCACCAGCAGCGGGACGATGAGCGCCAGTGCCCCGTAGATCAGTCGTCGCGGCACCAGCCGGTACGTGAGATCGGTGAAGGAGACCGTCACCAGCATGGCGAAGAATACGCAGAAGGGTGCCAGCACCAGGTGGGCGCCGAAGTGAGCCGCCGCCCCGCCGAAGAGTGCGCCGGTGAGGAGGGCGGCGCCGACCGGGCGGCCTCGTGCGCTCCCTTTCGGTGCGAGATCGGCCCCGACCACCGCGGCGGGATCGTCGGCGTCATCTGCATCGGCCGACTCCCAGGCCTCGCTGACGGCCTCCTCCACGTGGGCGAGGGTCGCCCTCCCCTCGGGCGACTGCGGCGCGGTGGCATGCGCCGCGGATTCCGAGGCCCGCCGGCGCTCGTCCTCGGCCCGGCTGCGCAGGGCCAGCCGCTCGCCCAGCGGGTCCAGGGCACCCCCGATGGCCAGCCCGGCGAAAGAGACCCCCGCGACCAGCAGCGAATCCACGCCCGCAAAGTACCGGACCGCTCACCCTCCGAGGTGCATGCCACCTTGCACCGTCGACGGACAGGGCGTCACCGTCCACGAGGAGGACGGCATGAGGAGGCGGGCGAGCCGGTCAGGCGGTCGGTCGGTCAGTCGGTCAGGGGCGAAACGTCAGCCGGCGCGGGCGTCGGCTCGCTCCGAGGCAGCGTCAGCCAGTGGCCGGCTCGTAGTACGGGTTGGTTCCCTCGGCGTGATCGGTCACGTCGACGATGTCGGCGATCTCGGGGATCGCCTCACGCAGGATGACCTCGATCCCCTGCGACAGGGTGGCGCGGGCCATGCCGCACCCCTGACAACCGCCACTGAGCCTCAGGTAGACCGACTGGTTCTCGACGGCCACCAGGTCGGCCCGGCCACCATGGGCCGCGATGCTGGGGTTGACCTGTTCGTCGAGCACGGCCACCACGCGCTGCGCCAACGGGTCGGAGAGATCGGCCGCGCCACCGCCGCTACGAGCGGGTCGCGGCGGCGGCGTGTTGGGGTTCACGATCACCAGGCCACCTTCCCCCGAGGCGTCGGTGGCGAAGTCGAGCGTCGCCCCGCGTAGCCTTCCCACGCTGTCCTCCGGCACCACCACCGGTAGGTCGTCGTCGTGCTGCACCGCATCACCGGCACCGGCGTCCGCCAGAGCCTGGAAGTACATGTCGTAGGAGTAGGCCGTGGCGGTCTCCCCGCTGATCTCGAGCCAGAGGGCCAGCGCGTCGGACTCCGCCTCGTCGGCCAGGACCCCGAGCACGGTGGCCCGCGCGTCGGGCGTCACGGTCAATACGGGCTGTACCTGGTCACGGTCTTCGTCCATGCCTGCAATCATAAGGGCGTGCGAAGCACTGACGAACCCATTGCCCCCGAGGCCCACGAGTGGGTCAGCTTCGACGATCCCGACGAGGATCGCACCTGGCTCTTCGACGTGACGTTCCTGGTCAGTTCCTGGAAGTGCATCTTCGGCCAGGGGTGCCAGGGCGTCCTCACCGCCGCCGCGCCCGAGCTCGAGCAGGGTTGTTGCTCCTACGGGGCCCACTTCACCGGCAAGAAGGATGCCCGCGCCGTCGAGCGGGCGGCCGCCGATCTCACCCCCGACATCTGGCAGTTCTACAAACGAGGACAGAAGGGTGTGGTGAAGAAGCGGGACGACGGGGAGCTCGGGACCCGGATGGTGGACGGCGCTTGTATCTTCCTCAACCGCCCCGGGTTCGCCGGCGGCACTGGTTGCGCGCTACACAAGGCGGCCGAGGTCCAGGGACGGAGCCACGTCGAGCTGAAGCCGGAGGTGTGCTGGCAGCTACCGCTTCGCCGCGAGGACGAGACTTCTCCCGACGGGCATGTGACCTCGGTGGTGCGGCAGTGGGACCGCCGCCACTGGGGGGAGGGCGGGGCCGAGTTCCATTGGTGGTGCACCGAGGACCCCGAGGCATTCGTGGGACACGAGCCGGTGTACGTGAGCATGCGCACCGAACTCGAAACCATGGCGGGCAAGCCGGTCTACCGCAAGCTCGCCGACTATCTGGACGAACGGACCGGACCTCACGGTCGGGTGACGCTGCTCCCCCACCCGACGGTGCGGCGCTGAACCTGCGGCCCGGCACCGGGCCGGTCGGCGCGCCTATTCGGCCAGTGGGTCGTCCTCGGCCTGCGACGCCTCCTTCGGCACCGTACCGAGGATCTCGTCGTAGTCGTCCTCCGTGGCCAGGCACCACGAGGCGTGCTTGTCGTCGGGCTCCGCCCCGCATTCGGGGCAGCGCCGGTTGGCGGTCGCGACCGACCGCTTCAGGCTTCGCGCTTCTTCGAAGCGGCGATGGCGTCCCTTCTTCACGGAAAACAACTCCTTGCCCCAGCAGGGGTGGCATGGGGCCCCCGCTTCATGAGCACCGAGGGCACCACCGATCACCAGTAGCACCAGTGTAGTGCGGGGTATGGGGAGTCGCGGCGCACCGCCACCGGTACGATCGGGGCTCATGGCCGACGAATTCGACCCCCAGGCCATGATCGAACGCTTCAGGGCCAGGGCGGACGCGGTCCGCTCCCGAGGGCTCCCCCCGGTCGAGGGCCCGGAGCGCGACCGGTTCAAGCAGCAGGCCCAGGCCGACTACATGGACTTCGCCATGCTCGCCGACGCGGAGCCGAGCCTTCAGGACGGGATACTCACCCTGCGGATCGACCTGCGGCCCGGCCACTGAGTTCGTCCCACCGTCGCTTGCCCCACCATCGTTTGTCCCGCCGTCCGGGCTGGTCGCTCATCCGCCGTAGCTCATCCGGGTGTCCTCCATGCGCAGCACCGGCTGCTGGGTGGCGCGGTCACCCCGCTCCCCGGCGTCGACCACCTCCCCGACGAAGAGAACGTGACTCGGCCCCTCGGCGGTAGCCGGCGAGAGGTGCTCCCACGTACATGTCTCGCGCAACGCGCAGGCGAGCCAGCCGAGCGCGGCTTGCAGGCGCGGCAGGCCGCCGGCCGCCGGAACCACCGGCTGGCCCTGCATCGATGTGACCTGGCCGGTGGCGTCACGGGTCACAGTGTCGACCGGCTTGACGAACCGGCGCACGAGCGGCCGGTCCTCCCGGGCCAGCACACTCACCGAGAACCCGCCCCCCTCCTCGATCAGCTGGCGGGTTTCGGCCCCGCGCTCCACGGACACCGCCACCAGCTTGGGCGAGATGGCGATCTGCATCACCCAGTTGGCGGTCATCAGGTTGACCCGCTCGCCCGCCCTGCTCCCCACGACGAACAGCCCGGTAGGGAGCGACCACAGCACGCGTCGCCGGAGACGGTCGAACTCGTCCGGGTCTCGGCCGCTCGGCGCGTGACCGATCGGACCGTCGGCTAGCGGCATCCGCTCCCTATCCCCCGAACGGGTCGCCGCCGTCGGCCGGCAGCGTGGTCGACGTCGAAGGCGGATGCCCGGTGACGATCGTGATGCGGTTCACCGCGGTAACCAGCTTCGACTCCAGGGCGTCGCGCTCATGGGCCGAGCGGGCGAGCAGCGTGTGGTCTCCGCCGGCGCCGGAGTAGCAATCGTCACCGGCAGAGGCGGCGTCCTCATAGGCCGTGTTGAGCTCGTCGGTCAGCGTTGCGTCCGGCGTCGGGAGATTGCCGATGGCCGTCTCGGCGTCGGTGGTAAGCAGGGCGCACACCGTCTTGATGGCCGCGGGCGGGTCGTGGCGAGCCAGTGCCTGGCTCACATTGGCCGCGTCCACCCGAAGGGTCGCGATCGCCGCCCCACCTCCTGCCCCCGAGACCCAGGTGGCCACCCGGGCGGCTGGCGGGCCCGACTGCTCCTGTCCGCTGCATCCGGCGAGCGCTAACGCGCCGCCCACCACCAGCGCACCGAGCGCGGCCGGCAGGCGGACCCGGGGACGGGTGCCGTGCGCCCCACCGACAGCCCGCGCCACTAGTCGGGGAACCCGGTCCGGTCGAGACGCCAGGAAGGGTCGAGCTGGACGAGGAACTGGGAGCACCGCTCCTCCTCGTCGGCCTCGCCAATGGCCGCGGCTGCGGCCCGCAGGCCGTCGAGGCAGCGGAGGAAGCCCCGGTTGGACTCGTGGTCCCAACGGACATAGCCCGAACCCCTCCACCCGGCATGGCGGAGCGCGTCGAGCCCGCGGTGATACCCGACGCGGAAGCAGGCATAGGCCTCGACGTCGTCGCGAGCCAGCGAACCGAGTGCGGCCCAGGCGGCCGACGATCGCGGTGCGGTCCGGACCACGTCGGAGACAGCATGGCGCCGGTGCTCACCTGGCCGGTCCAGGGCAGCCTCGAGGCGGGACGTGACCGAGGGGGGCTCTTCGGGCAGCACCGTCTCCGGCAGCCCGGTGCTCAGCCGCACCGGCGATCCGTCCGACGGCTCGGCATTGGCGGCGCTCATGTGGTCAGTGTAGGACCGGCGCCATCCAGGACCAGGGCGCCGCCGGCCGCGCTCAGATGAAGCTCACCAGGTGGTAGTCCTTCTTGCCCCGGCGGAGCACGACGTACCGATCCGACAGCAGGTCCGCGGGGCCGATGACCCGGTCGGTCTCGTCGACCTGGCGATCGTTGACGTAGGCCCCCCCCTGTTGGAGCGTGCGCCGAGCCTGGCTCTTGGAGGTGGCCAACCCGGTTTCGACCAGCAGGTCGGCGAGTGGCGTCCCGGAGCCGTCGAGGCGGTGGCGGCTGAGGATGGTCGAGGGCGCTTCCGAGAAGACGTCGAGGATCGACTGCTCGTCGAGGAGGGCCAGGTCCCCCCCGAACAGCGCGGCGGCTGTCCGCTCGGCCTTGTGCGTGCTCTCCGCACCGTGCACCAGCGTGCAGACCTGACGGGCCAACTCACGCTGGGCCTCTCGCTGCTCTGGTCGCGACGCGGTGGCCTCGTCGAGAGCGGTGATCGTCTGGTGGGACAGATCGGTGAAGTAGCGCAGGTAGGTCCCGACCACCGCATCTTCGCTGCGCAAGAAGAACTGGTAGAGCTGGTAAGGGCTGGTCCGCCCCGGATCGAGCCACACCGTTCCGGACTCGGTCTTACCGAACTTGGCGCCGTCGGCCTTCACCACCAGCGGCGTCGTGAGTCCCCACACTTCGTGGCGGCGGACCTTTCTGACCAGCTCGACGCCCATCGTGATGTTCCCCCATTGGTCGCTTCCCCCCAACTGGAGGCGGCACCCGTAGGCATCGAAGAGGTGGAGGAAGTCCAGCGCCTGGAGGAGCATGTAGCTGAATTCGGTGTAGGAGATGGAGCGGTCCGGCGCCGACAGCCGCGACCGAACCGAGTCCTTGGCCACCATCTGGTTGACGGTGAAATGCTTCCCGACGTCGCGCAGGAACTCGAGCAGGCGGATGTCCTTCAACCAATCGGCGTTGTCGACCAGGACAGCCCCTGTCTCCGCGTCCGGCCCGTCGAAGTCGAGAAACCGTTCGAGCTGGCCCCGGATGGCTTCGGTGTTGGCCCGCAACTCCTCTCCCGACAGCAGGGCACGTTCCTCCGACTTGCCACCCGGGTCCCCGACGAAGCCGGTGGCGCCTCCGGCGAGGACGATTGGTCGATGGCCGGCGCGCTGGAGTCGGTGCAGCGTGCACAGCTGCATCAGATGGCCCACGTGCAGGCTGTCCGCCGTCGGGTCGAACCCGCTGTAGGCGGTGAGACCATCCTGATCCAGGTGCCTCTCGAGCACCGGGTCGGTCATCTGGTGGATGAGCCCGCGGAAACGGAGGTCCTGGACGAGTGCCGGCACGACGTCAGCCTGCCACGTCGTCGTCGAGGGGGACGCAGGGCCGGTCCGCTACCATCGCAGGCGCCTCGGGCGCGCCCGGTGCGCGGCACGACGCGACGTGACGGCACCCGACACCATGGCGAGGAGCACATTGACGGTCAACCCGTACCTGCACGGAAACTACGCGCCGGTGCTCGAGGAGTGCAGCGACGACCACGAGTTGCCGGTCACCGGCTACATCCCACCCGATCTGGACGGCCGCCTCCTACGCAACGGGCCCAACCCGCCGGTGGTGCCGGCCGACGAGTCGGACTACCACTGGTTGAGCGGAGACGGCATGATCCATGCGATCACCCTCGGCCGTGGCAAAGCGCTCGGCTACCGCAATCGTTGGGTTCGGACCCGTTCCCTGGCCGACAAGCTGGGCACCGTCCCGCCGAAGGGCCCGCGCGAGCCGATCGACGGGCCGGCCAACACCCACGTGATCCGACACGCCGGCACCACCTTGGCGCTGGCCGAGTCGGGATTTCCCCACGCCCTCTCCGGCGACCTCGCTGGTGCCCGGGTGCACGACTTCGACGGCCAGCTGGCCTCTCCCATGACGGCACATCCCAAGCTGGACCCCGACCGCGGTGAGCTCGTCTTCTTCGGGTGCGACGTCTTCGGGCCGCCATTTCTCCGCTACCACGTGGTGGACGCCACCGGATCGCTGGTCCACAGCGAGGAGGTCGACATACCGCGGGCCACCCTGATGCACGATTTCGGCGTCACCGCCACCCGGGTCGTCTTCTTGGACCTGCCCGTCCTGTTCGACCTCGAGCTGGCCGCCGCCGGGCGACCGCTTCCCTACCGCTGGATGCCCGAAGCCGGTGGCCGGGTCGGCGTGATGCCCCGGGCGGGCAGCAGCCTCGGCATCCACTGGATCCGGATCGACCCGGTCTATGCGCTGCACGTGCTCAACGCCTATGACGTCGGCAACTCGGTCGTCATGGACGTCGTGCGCTACGACGCCTTCTTCGACACCGCACCGGGGGAGGCGGTCGCCTCGGGTCTGCCGACCCTGGCTCGTTGGACCATCGACCTGGCGGGGGGCCGCGTCAGCGAGGCCCGTCTGGACGACACCCCGGTCGACTTCCCCCGTATCGATGAGGTGGTGGCTGGGCGGCGCCATCGCTACGGGTACTGCACACAGCTCGGCCCGCACGCGGAGGTGCCGGCCCAGAGCGGGCTGGTCAAATACGACCTGGAGCGGGACGAGGCCACCCGGTTCGAGCCGGGCGAGCACCGGTCCGCGGGCGAGCCGGTCTTCGTCCGAGCCATCGACGGGCGGGCCGAGGACGAGGGATGGGTCCTGAGCCTGGTGTTCGACGCCGCCCGGGGCGCCAGCGACCTGGTGATCCTCGACGGGACCGCCTTCGCCGGCCCGCCGGTGGCCACGGTCCACCTGCCCTCGCGGGTGCCGAACGGATTGCACGGCTCCTGGGTGCCCACCAACAGCTGAGCAGGGCCGATGCCGTGGGTGCCACCAACTCGGGGCCCACCCATGCGAAACTGGGAGTCCCTAGCGGACGCCACGGCACCCCGTACCGGCCACGGCCGGCCCTACCCGTCGGCACCCATCCCCACCTTGGCCTCCACCGACCCTCCGACGCCCCGCCGGTCCCGCCCCTCGGGGCAGGCCCCGGCCGCTCCGACCGGACAGCCGCGGGCCAGCTCGCCCTCGCCGTCTTCGGATCCGAGGGGCAGCGAGTTCTCCGGGCCCATCCTCGGGGGTCACGTCACCATTCCCACCCGGCGCGAACGGCGCCGGGCCAGGAAGCGCCGGCGACGCCCGGCTGAACGGGTACTGCGCGGTGTCATCGCCCTGGTCGTCGTGCTGCTCCTCGTGGCCGGACTCGGGTACGGGTACTTCCGCTACGAGTGGAGCCGGGTTTCCTCCAGCCCCTGCGACACCTGCGTGGCCGCGGCCAACGGCCAGCCCTACAACGTCCTGTTGATCGGGTCGGACAGCCGGGCCGGGGAAACGGCGGCACAGGCCCAGCAGTTCGGTTCGGCCTCCAGCGTCGTCGGGCAACGCAGTGACACCATCAAGATCATCCACGTCGACCCCGCGGCCGGCACGGCCTCTTCGCTGTCCATTCCCCGCGACACCTACGTGACCCTGTCGGGGATGGCGGCCAACAGCCAGCTCTCCAGCAGCAACAAGATCAACACGGCATTCGACAACGGCCCAGATGCCCTGATCCAGACCATCGAGAACACCTTCGGCATCCCCATCAGCCACTACGTCGTGATCAATTTCTTCGGCGTGCAGGACGCGGTCAACGCCCTTGGGGGGATCAGCCTGGACTTCCCCTACCCGGTGCGCGACCACAATCTCGACACCGGTGTCAACGAGTCCGGGCTCGACATCAGCCAGACCGGTTGCCAGGTCCTGAACGGGTCGCAGGGCCTGGCCCTGTCCCGCTCACGCTACTTCCAGTACTACGCCAACGGGCGGTGGACCCAGGACCCGACCTCTGACCTCGGCCGCATCCAGCGGCAGAACCTGATCATCTCGGCGGCGATCAACAAGGCCAAGTCCACCTACAACCCCTTCCGCCTGAATGCCCTCCTCAACTCGGTGGTCCACGATTTCAGCAAGGACGATGCCCTGACCCCCGGTGACCTCTACGGTCTGGCCGCGCGCTACAAGGCCTTCTCCGGATCGCAGCTGCAGGCGTACACCTTGCCGACCGCCGGGGGCACCTCGACCGTGGCCGGCTCGGTGGAGGTGGTCCAACCCGACGAGGCCGCTCCCATCGTCGCCCAGTTCCAGGGGGGCAGCGCCACGACCGTCACCACTCCGCCCCTGGACGCCTACGGCCGGCCCATCAGCATCCCGGTCAACACCACCACCACCGTCGCCCCCACTTCCACCACCTCGTCTCGGGCCGGTGCGGCCACCACAGCACCGGCCCCGCCCACCATCCCCGCCTACGACCCCCGACCCTGTTGATCGCCGCCGTCGACAAGGTCGACGGCGGACACGATCGCCTCGTTGACCAACCGGTGCATGTCCACATTCTCGGAGCGGCCGGGAAGGCGGACGCGGATGACCGCCGGCCCGCGTCCGGCCAGCCGGCGCGCCAGCGCTGCCTCGAACCCGCTCACGTCGTGACGCCCCACGTCGTCGACCGGCCAGCCGAACCCGGCCGCCACCTCGGCCACGTCGGGGGACGGCGGGGTACCGAACAGCGCATCGAAGCGGTCCTCCCCGACTGACGTGGCCACGTCGAGGAAGGAGAAGATGCCGCCGCCCCGGTTGTCCGCCACCACCACGGTCAGGTCGGGAGCGAACCCGCTCACGCCGACCAGTGCCGAGACGTCATGGAGGAAGGCCAGGTCGCCGACCAGGGCCACGGTGGGGCTGCGACCGGTGAGCGCCACCCCGATGGCGGTCGACACGACGCCGTCGATTCCGTTGGCCCCACGGTTCGCCAGCACCCGCGGCGGGGCGGGGCGCGTCCCGGCGAATGCCTCCACGTCGCGGACCGGCATCGAGGACGACACCACGAGCGTGGCTTCGGCGGGCAACCCCGCCATCACCCGCCGGGCCAGCCAGGGCTCGCCCATCGACGGCGCCGAGGCGCCGAGCACCTGGTCCATGGCCCGCTGGGCGCGGACCTCGGCGCCGCACCAGTCGTCCCACCAGCGCAGCTCGGCGGCCGCACCGGTCCCAGGCGCTCCGGAGTCACCGACCGCGGCGACCACCTCGTGGCAGAAGGCGGTGGGGTCGGCGCGCACGAAGGTGTGCACTTCGCGTCCGGGGTCTGGCCAGCGGCCGAACGGGTCCACCGCGATCGACCGTGCGCCGTCGGCCACCGCATCGGACACGAACGCACCGACCACCCGCGACAGCCAGCGGTCCCCCAGGTGGAGAAAGGCGTCGGGGCGGTGGGACCCGGCGAAGCCACCGGCCCGGAGGATGCCGTCGGCCGCGGCCACCACCGCCGGATGGCTCAGCCGCAGGCCCGAACGCGGGTCGGCCAGGACCGGCCAGCCGAGAGCGTCGGCCAGGTGGAGCACCGCGACCGGATCCCCGCTCCCCCCGCCGGCCACCACCAGACCGCGTCGGGCCGGACGCCGTCCTGGACCGCCGGCCAGGACCTCGACCGCCGCCCGGTCGCCCACCACCTGCAGGCGGCCGGGTGCCACGGCGTGCCACGGAGCTCCCTCGGACCGGCCCGGGCTCGCCCCGCGGCCCGGCACCTCCGCGAGCAGTGGCTCCCGGAACGGCAGGTTGAGATGGACCGGCCCCGGTCCGGCCGGGCCGGTGGTCGCCTCGGCCACCACTCGGGCGGCGAGCGAACGCCACATGCCGCGGCCCGTGTCCTCGACCATCCCGGGATCGCAGAACCAGCGGACGGCGGGACCGTACAGTCGGGCCTGGTCGATGGTCTGGTGGGCGCCGACGTCGTGCAGCTCGGGAGGGCGGTCGGCGGTGCAGACGATCAACGGCACTCCGGCCCGATCGGCCTCGATCACCGCAGGGTGGAGCTCGGCGGTGGCCGTACCGCTGGTGGTGAGTACCACCGCCGGCCGGCCGGAGGCGAGGCCGATGCCGAGGGCGGTGAACGCCGCAGAGCGCTCGTCGAGGCGCACGTGCACCTGCACCGCCGGATGGTCGGCCAGAGCCAGGGCCATCGGCGTGGACCGAGAGCCCGGGCACACCACCGCGTGGGAGAGACCCCCGCGGGCCCACTCGTCCACCAGGGTGGCGGCAAAGTCGGCCTGGGTGTCGGATGCACCGCTAGCGCTCATGGGTACGCTCACCGGAACCGCGATGCCCTCTGTCCCCCGACCCTCGATCCTGCCGGCCGAGCCCCGGGTAGAGGGCGCCCTCTACGCCGAGACCGTCGGGAGCGGCCCCCCGGTGGTGCTGGCCCACGGCTTCACCCAGACCCGGCGGGTGTGGGGCTCCCTCGAGACCCGGCTGGCCGCCCACCACCGGGTGCTCCTGGTCGACATGCCGGGTCACGGCCGGTCGGACCCGGTGCGGGCGACCTTGCCCGAGGGCGCCGGCCTGCTGGCCGCCGCCGGGGGCCGGGCCACCTACCTCGGCTACTCGATGGGGGCGCGTTTCTGCCTGCATCTGGCCCTGGCTCAGCCCGGGGTGGTCGAGGGTCTGGTGCTCATCTCCGGCACCGCCGGCATCGAGGACCCGGGCGAGCGCCGGGCCCGTCGGCAGTCCGACGAGGCCATGGCCGAGGAGCTCGACCCGCCTGCCGGCCGGGCCGGCAACCCGGTCGCCCTCGAGTCGTTCCTGCGCCGATGGCTGGAGAACCCGATGTTCGCCGGCATCGGGCCGGCCGCCGCCGGCCTGGCGGAACGCCTGACCAACACCGGCGCCGGGTTGGCCTCGAGCCTGCGGTTGGCCGGGACGGGGACCCAGCCACCGCTTTGGGCAGCCCTTCCCCGCCTCCGGATGCCGGTCCTCGTCCTCACCGGCCAGCGAGACGCCAAGTTCACCGCGCTCGGGCGGCGGATGGCCCGTTCCATCGGACCGAACGCCGTGCACTGCGTGGTGCCCGGGACCGGGCATGCTCCCCACCTCGAGCGGCCGGGGGCGGTCGCCGACCTGGTCCTCGCCCACCTCGGGGAAGCGGACGCCGACTGAGGGAGCGGGGTCACGGGATCCACAGCCAGAGGGACAGCGCCAGGAGCCCACCGAAGATGAGCTGCACCCGTCCGGTGGCCGGGAGCAGGGGAAGCAGGGCGCGCCCTTCGGCGTCGCTCTCGGCCAGGCGGGTCGGCGCCACCGCCAAGGGGCCGGCGGCCAGGGGGAGGAAGGCCACCCCCGGGTGTGAGGACCGCACCGCCCCGGCCACCGACACCACCCCCCACACCGCCGCGCCGGCCAGGGGGAGGGTCAGGCACAGGGTGTAGAGGTGCCCGGCTCGGCGGCGCCCGACCCGGACCGCCAGGGTGCGCTTCCCGGCCGCGACGTCGGTACCGATGTCCCGCAGGTTGTTGGCCAGGAGCAACGCCGTGGCCAACAGACCGACGGCCACCGCGGCGAGCCACACCGCGGGCCGGTCCAGGCGCAGAGTCTGCACGTAGTAGGTGCCGACGGTGGCCACCAGACCGAAGAAGACGAACACGAACAACTCGCCCAGCCCGGCATACCCGTACGGGCGCGGACCGCCGGTGTAGAGCCAACCGGCGGCCAAGCTGGCCGCCCCGACGACCAGGATCCACCACGAAGTGGCCGAGGCCAGGGCCAGCCCGACGACGCCGGCCAGCCCGAAGCAGACGAGGGCGGCCCGTCGCACGGCTCCCGGTGGGGCCAGGCCCGAGGCCACCAGGCGGACCGGCCCCACCCGGGCCGCGTCGGTGCCGCGGATGCCGTCCGAGTAGTCGTTGGCGTAGTTGGTCCCGACCTGGATGGCCAGTGCCACCACCAGCGCGCCCAGCGCACACCACCAGGTGTCCGCCGGTAGGGCGCCGGCCCGGTGCCCGCTGAGCGGATGCGCCGTGGCCGTGCCGGCCAGCACCGGGACCACGGCGGCAGGCAGGGTCCGCGGCCGAGCCCCGAGTACCCAGCGCATGGCCGAGCCGGGAACGGGGTGGGCCGGGGCTGTGCCGGCGGCCGTCACGCCGACCCCAGCGGGCGACCCTCGGTCATGGGCGTCGGGGAAAGCGCCCGAAGTCAGGGGCCCGGTGTTGCTGGAAGGCGTTCCTCCCCTCCTGCCCCTCCTCGCTCATATAGAAGAGCATGGTGGCGTCGCCGGCGAACTGCTGCAGCCCGGCCAGCCCGTCGTCGGCCGCGTGGAGGCCCCCCTTCAGCATGCGCAGCGCCATCGGCGAGAGCGAGAGCATCTGGCGGCACCAGGCCACCGTCTCACGCTCCAAGTCGGCCAAGGTGACCACCTGGTTCACCAGGCCCCAGTCGAGGGCGGTGGCCGCGTCGTACTGTCGGCACAGGAACCACACCTCCTTGGCCCGCTTGAGCCCGATGGTCCGGGCCAGCAGGCTGGCCCCGTACCCTCCGTCGAAACTGCCCACCTTGGGCCCGGTCTGACCGAAGCGGGCGTTGTCAGCGGCGATGGTCAGGTCACACACCAGGTGCAGTACGTGACCGCCACCGATGGCGTAGCCGGCCACCATGGCCACCACCGGCTTGGGAAGCCGGCGGATCTGAACCTGCAGGTCGAGAACATTCAGGCGGCCGATGCCCCGACGGGCCACGTCGTCGTCACCCAGGTACCCGTCGTCCCCGCGGATCCGCTGGTCCCCGCCCGAGCAGAAGGCGTCCGGTCCCTCGCCGGTCAGGATCACCACACCTACCGCCGGGTCGTCGCGGGCCCGGTTGAACCCGTCGGCCAGCTCGAACAGCGTCTGGGGCCGGAATGCGTTGCGCACCTCGGGGCGGGCGATGGTCAGTTTGGCCATGCCGTCGGCCACGTCGTAGCGGACGTCCTGGTAGCCGTCACTCCGCTGTTCCCAGTCCGGTGCGGGCCGTGAGCGGAGCCGGTCGAGCGGGTCCACCGGGCCGCCCGGTCGCTCCGTCCCGTGGCCGCCCCCAGGCAGCTGCCCTCCCCGGCCGTGCGCGGGACCAACCATTCGACCATTCACTCCTAGAGTTTCTACTCGTACGGTCGACCTAGGCTAGCCCCATGCCCGAGCTGCGAGCGCTCGACCTCCCAGCCGGCCCGCGGTTCGTCCACGCCCTCCAGGCGGCATGGGAGGACGGTGACGCAGTGCTCCCCATCGACGGCCGCTTGCCCCCCACCGCCGTGACCGCGCTGCTCGAGTCATGTCGGCCGGCGGTCGTGGTGGACGGAGAGGGTCGCCACAACCGTCCCCGGGGCCGGTCGACCGAACCGGGTGACGCCCTGGTCGTCCCCACCAGCGGGACGACGGGCCGGCCCAAGGGGGTGGTCCTGACCCATGACGCCGTCCGGGCATCGGCCCTGGCCACCTCCGCCCGCCTGGCGGTCGACCCGGCCACCGACCACTGGGTGGCCTGTCTCCCGCTGGCCCACATCGGCGGTCTCTCCGTGGTCACCCGCGCCCTCGTCTCGGGGACGCCCTGCACCGTCCTCGAGCGGTTCGACCCCGATGAGGTGGGTCGGCTGGCCGGATCGGGGGCAACCCTCGTCTCGCTGGTCACCACCGCCCTCCGCCGGTCCGACGTCTCGGGCTATCGGGCCGTGCTGCTCGGCGGAGCCGCCCCGCCCGACCGCCTGCCCCCGAACGTCGTCACCACCTATGGCCAGACCGAGACCGGGTCCGGGATCGTCTACGACGGGCGACCCCTCGAGGGCGTGGAGCTCCGCGTGGGCGCCGGCCGGATCCACGGGGCCGAAGGCGAGATCCTGGTCCGGGGCCCCATGCTGATGCGCGCCTACCGGGACGGCTCGGACCCGCGCCTCCCCGGCGGCTGGCTCCCCACCGGGGATGCCGGCCGGCTCGGGCCCGACGGTGCGCTCACCGTCCTCGGCCGGATGGCCGAGGTCATCGTGACGGGCGGGGAGAAGGTCTGGCCCGCCCCGGTCGAGGACGTACTGGCCCACTCCCCGGCGGTGGTCGAGGCGGCGGTGTGGAAGCGGCCCGACCCCGAGTGGGGGGAACGGGTGGTGGCCTGGGTCGTGCCGAGCGACCCGGCCGCACCGCCGGCGTTGGCCGAGCTGCGCGACCTGGTCTCCGCCCGCCTGGCGCCGTGGGCCGCGCCCCGCGAGCTGGTGGTGATGGCCGTCCTACCTCGTACCGCGACCGGCAAGCTGCGGCGAAGCCTCCTGCCCTGATCGGCGGGCGGCCCTCCGCAGCCCGGCCGCGTTCAGGCGAGACCCCCGCTGGCAATGCAGAGCGCACCACCGTCGATCACCAGCGTGTGGCCGGTGATCCAGGCCGCCGCGTCGGAGCAGAGGAACAAGGCGGCATTGGCGATGTCCTCGGGCTGCCCGAGCCGGCGGAGTGGCAGGCGGCGCGCGATGGCCTCCTCGCGTCCCTCCCACAGGGTCCGGGCGAAGTCGGTCTTCACCAGCCCGGGCGCCAATGCGTTGACGCGGACCTTCGGGCCGAGCTCGCCGGCCAGCTGGCTGGTCAAGTGGATGACCGCGGCCTTCGTCACGTTGTACCAGCCGATGCCGCCTTCCACCGACAGGCCCCCGATCGAAGCCAGGTTGAGGACCACGCCCCCGGACGCGGACATCCCCGCCCGCCACGCCGCCTGCACCCACTCGAGATAGCCCGACTGGTTCACCCGCACCGTCTTGTCCGCCCGGGCCCGGTCGAGGTCGACGACGGGGCCGTAGTACGGGTTGGTGGCGGCGTTGTTGACCAGAATGTCGACCGATCCGAACCGCTCGACGGCGGCGCGTATGCACGCTTCGGCCTGCTCGGGATCCCCCGCATTGGCCGGATGCCAAGCGACGTCTCCCGAGCGGTCGCCGCCCGCGGCGCGAATGGCGTCCGCCGCCCCGGCCAGCGCGTCGGCCTTACGCGACGAGATCATCACGGATGCTCCGGCTGCCGATAGGGCGAGGGCGATGGCCTGGCCGATGCCACGGGACGCGCCGGTCACCACCGCGGTCCTGCCATCGAGCCGGAGATCCATGGCCCGACACCCTAGTGACAGCATCCCCACCGACCCGGCTCTCGCCCCGGGTTGGCCGGTTCCTCCCCATTAGCATCGAGGACGGTGAACCGACTGGCCGACGAGACTTCGCCCTATCTCCGTCAACACGCGGGGAACCCCGTCGACTGGTTCCCGTGGGGCGACGAGGCTTTCGAGGTGGCCCGGCGGCGCGACCGGCCGGTGTTCCTGTCGATCGGCTATTCGGCCTGCCACTGGTGCCACGTGATGGCCCACGAGTCGTTCGAGGACCAGCCGACGGCCCGGATGCTCAACGACCGGTTCGTCTCCGTCAAGGTCGACCGCGAGGAGCGGCCCGACGTCGACCAGGTCTACATGGAGGCGGTCCAGACCATCACCGGGGCCGGTGGATGGCCGATGAGCGTCTTCCTCACCCCCGACCGGCGCCCGTTCTACGGCGGCACCTACTTTCCCCCGGACGATCGCCGCGGGTTCGCCTCGTTCCGCACCGTCCTCGACGCCCTCACCGACGCCTGGGACCATCGACGGGACGAGGTCGAACAGCAGGCCGATGAGCTCTGCCGCTCGATGGCGGCCCGCTCGATGGTTCCCGCCCGGCCGCGGACCGATTCGGGCCTCGGTCCGCAACCGGCGGCCGGAGAGGAGCTCGCCCTACTGGACGTGGCCGCTGCCGACCTGGCCGCCCGCTTCGACCCCGAGTGGGGCGGGTTCGGTCGGGCTCCCAAGTTCCCCCAACCCGTCCTGGTGGACCTGGCCCTCCGCCACGCCCTGCGCCACCGCGGCGACCCCGACGGGGACCGCTCCGAGCGCATGGCGCTCCTCACGCTCGACGCCATGGCCGCCGGCGGGATCCACGACCACCTCGGAGGCGGGTTCGCCCGTTACTCGACCGACGACCAGTGGCTGGTCCCCCATTTCGAGAAGATGCTCTACGACCAGGCCTCCCTGCTGCCTGCCTACCTCCACGGGTGGCAGGTGGCCAAGCGGGAGGACTACCTGGTGGTCATGAACGGGATCGTCGAGTACGTGGAACGCGACCTGACGGCGCCCGAGGGGGGCGTGTATTCGGCCGAGGACGCCGACTCGGACGGAGGCGAGGGCCGCTTCTATGTGTGGAGCCCGGAAGGGGTCTCCCGGGCGGTCGACGAGGGCCGTGCCGGGGACCAGGCGAGGGCCGAGGCGGTGGCCGAGTTCTTCGAGGTGCGGGAGGGGGGCAATTGGGAGGGTCGTTCGATCCTCCGGCGCCCGCCCGGCGCACCGCTCGTCGGCGACGCGGAGGTCGAGGCGGGACGCCGTCGGCTGCTCGCAGCCCGCGCCCTCCGCCCGCGTCCTGCCCTCGATGACAAGGTCCTCACCGAGTGGAACGCCATGTACGCCTCGGCGCTGGCCGAGGCGGCCGCCGCCACCGGGAACCGGGCGTGGGCGGCCCAGGCCGTACACATCGGCGAATTCCTGCTCGACCGGTTGCGCGGCGATGACGGCCGGTGGCGCCGGAGCTGGCAAAGGGAGGGCGGGGCGAGGCATCTGGCCTACGCCGGCGACTACGCGTGGCTGGTCGACTGCTTCACCCGGTTGGGTGAGCTGACCGGTGAGGCGGCCTGGACCGGGCATGCCCGGGTCACGGCCGACGCCCTGGTATCCCTGTTCCTCGACGAGGACGACGGAGGCTTCTTCACCACCGGCCACGATGCCGAGACCCTCATCGTGCGCACGAAGGACCTCTTTGACGGCGCCACCCCCTCGGCCAACGCTGTGGCCGCCCGGGCGCTGGCGCGCCTCGGCGCCATCACCGGAGAAGAGCGCTACCGGGCGCGGGCGCTCGGCGTCGTCGACATGTTTGGCCCGTTGTTGTCCGAGCACCCGGCCGCTTTCGCCCAGACGGCACTCACCGCGGACGCCCTCGGGGCCGGCCTGATCGAGGTCGTCGTGACGGGTCACCGGCCCGATCTGGTGGACGTGGTCCGCGGCCGCTGGTTGCCGGGCGGCGTGCTGGCGTGGGGCGAGCCCACCGCCTCCCCCCTCTGGCAGGACCGGGAGGAGGGTCGCGCCTATGTCTGTCGTCAGTACGCGTGCCGGCTGCCGGCCGACGACCCGGCGGCCCTGTCGGCACAACTGGACGAGGCCCTGGGTACGGCGGGCTCGGCATGAGCAAACACACGACCCGCTCCCCCCGCCAGGGGACGGCCCGCGACCTGGCGCGTGCCATCAAGCCCCGGGCGGTCATCGAAGTGGCCGGCGGGACCGCCTTGACAGTGCTGGTCCTGGCCTGCCACGGCGAGGACACCATCGGGGTCGACCTGGCGTCCGGAACCCTGGTCCGGGTGCGGGTGGACTGGCCCGAACACCACACCCCTGATCTCTCGCCCTTCGACGTGGTCGAGACGCGCCTCGCCGAGGAGCCCGAGCGCGACGACCTGGCCCAGCCCGAGGCGGTCACGTCCGATGGGCTCCCCCGCCACCTCGGCACCCTGCACGGGCGGCGGGTACGCCGACTCCTTCATCGGCTGGCCGCCCCGGTCGAGGAGCACATCCTCGGGTTCCCCGGCGCGTCCGCCCCGTACTGGGAGTTCCGTGGCTTCCGACCGTCGCTCGCACTGGTGGTGCCGAGCAAGGGTCCGGTGCTGTTCCGCCGCCTGGCGGACCGGACCGTCTGGGCACGTTTCGGTTGGGGCCGGAGCGACAATTGGCTGCCGGTCGAAGACCCGAGGGCCGAGCGGGCGCTCAGCGTGGCCCGCAGGGACCGGCTGGCGGGCAAGGACCTGGCCACCGCGCTCGGGGCGAAGCCGCACTACGTGCTGGCCGCCGTGACCACCCCTCGCGACGGGCACTGCTACAAGACCGTGAGAGGGCTGTTACCCCGGAGCTGACGCTGCGACCTACAGTCGGCGGCTGTGCCCGGCACCCCGACCCTGCCTCCGGTGCTCCCCGACTACGGCGGGGCCTGCATCGCCACGGTCGTTCCGGCCCTCTTCCATCGCCAGGAGCCCGACGGCCCGGGCGTCGGCTGGCTGCCGGCACCGGCGCAGCACGCGTCCCAGATCGTGCTGCTGGTCCTCGACGGGCTGGGCTGGGAGCAGCTCCGGGCCCGCCGCACGACCGCCCCCGCCCTGTCGGGCGCGGTCGGGATGGAGCGGCCCATCACCTCGGTCGCTCCCACCACCACGGCCTGCGCCCTCACGTCGATCACCACGGGGCTTACCCCGAATTTGCACGGGCTGCTCGGCTACCGGCTCGCCCTCGACGGCGAGATCCTCGATGCGCTGCACTGGACGGTGGGCAGCCGCCGGGCCCGCGACGGTCGCCGCACCGTGCCGGCACGGCAATTCCAACCGTGCGCCCCCTTTGCCGGCGCGAGCCGTCCGGTGCCCGTGGTGTCGCGGAGCGAGTTCGGAGGGACGGGTTTCACCGCCGCCCACCTCGGAGACTCACCCCTGCACGGCTACAAGGTGCTGTCCTCCCTTCCGGCCGAGGTGAGCCGTCTCCTGAGGGTGGGCGAGCCCTTCGTCTACGCCTACTACGACGGGATCGACCGGGTGGCCCACACGAGTGGCCTCGGAGAGCTCTACGACGCCGAGCTCCGGGCGGTCGACCGGATGGTGGCCGACGTGGCCGACCAGTTGCCCGCCGGCGCCGCCCTGGTGGTCACCGCCGACCACGGCCAGATCGACGTCGGCCCGAGGCTCGAGCTCCTCGGACGAGAGATCATGGATCTGGTGTCCTACCTGTCCGGCGAGGGCCGGTTCCGCTGGCTCCATGCCCGGCCAGGCAGGACCGGCGACCTCCTGGACGCAGTGACCGGCCGCTACGCCCAGACGACCTGGGTGAAGACGCGGGACGAGGTCATCGACGAGGGCCTGTTCGGCGGCCCCGTCGGCCAGGAGTTCCTCCCCCGCCTCGGGGACGTGGTCCTCATCCCCCAGGAGCCCATCGCGTTCATCGACCCGGCGGACACCGGCGAGAGCCGTCTGGTCAGCCGGCACGGATCGCTGACCTCGGACGAGATGCTCGTCCCCTTGGTGACCTTTGCCGGACATGGCAACATCTGAGAGTGGTGACTCCAGCATCCGGCTCCGATAGCGACCGCGATGGCCGCGACGACGGACCGCTCCAACCCGAGGTGCTCGAGCGCCCGCCCGGGGGAACGCCATCGCTCCAACCCGGGGCGAGTGGGACCGCCGGTCCGGGGGGAGGCAGCGACGACGACCGCAAGGAAGGGGAATCGATCGAGCAGCCGGCCAAGTTGCTGCGCATCGGGTCGATGGTCAAACAGCTGCTCGACGAGGTCCGCCAGGCCCCGCTCGACGAGGCCAGTCGGTCGCGCCTGCGAGAGATCTACGAGCAGTCGATCCGTGAGCTGGCCGAGGGCCTGTCGCCCGACCTGGTGGCCGAGCTCGACCGGGTCTCCATCCCCTTCGACTCGCCCACGCCGTCCGAGGCCGAGCTACGCGTGGCCCACGCCCAGCTCGTCGGCTGGCTGGAAGGGCTCTTCCACGGCATCCAGGCCACCCTGGTGGCCCAACAGGTTGCGGCCCGGGCCCAGCTGGACGAGATGCGCCAACGCTCGCTCCCGCCCGGTGCGGGGGCGGCCCCGGACCTGGGCCGGCCGGGCACCTACCTGTGAGTTGCCGGGGCGCGTGGTGACGTCTGCGAGCCGTCCCCCATCGGCCCCGGACCGTCCGGTCGGGACGGGCGCCGTCCGGTCGGGACCGGCGCCAGGCTCGCCGCGGGCGTCAGCGAGGCGCGCTAGGGTCGGAATGACACTGCTGTAACTCGTCCACAGCCTGTGGAGAAGGTCGCCACGGCCTCGGACCCCTCCCGGAAGGCGACCACCAGTTGGCCCAATCGTCGTTCACTCACCTCCACACCCACACCGAGTTCTCGATGCTCGACGGAGCGGCCCGGGTCGACGATCTCGTGCAGGCGGCGGCGGACGACGGCCAAGCCGCCCTCGGTATCACCGACCACGGGAACATGTACGGGGTCCTCGACTTCTACGCCTCCTGCCGCCGGGCCGACATCACCCCGATCATCGGAACCGAGGCCTACATGGCCGCCGAGTCGCGCCGTGATCGACCGGTGCGTCGGGGCAAGGTGGATGACACAGGGGGCGACACCGGGGGCGGTGAGAAGCTCTACTACCACCTCACGCTGCTGGCCGAATCGGGCGAGGGGTATCGAAACCTGCTCAAGTTGTCGTCTGCGGCCTACCTCGAGGGCTACTACTACAAGCCCCGCGTCGACTGGGAGCTGCTCGAGCGCCACAGCTCGGGGCTGATCGCCACCACCGGATGCCTCGGCGGGGTCGTCCTCCAGGCCCTGCTGGCCGACGACCGCATCAAGGCCGAGTCCCTGGCCGCCCGCCTCCAGGACATCTTCGGCCGCGAGAACCTCTTCGTCGAGCTCCAGGACCACGGCCTGCCCCAACAGCACAAGACCAACCCGGCCCTGGTGGAGATCGCCCGGCGCATCGGGGCACCGCTGCTCGCCACCAACGACAGCCACTACACCCACCGCGAGGACCATGTCGCCCACGACGCCCTGCTCTGCGTCCAGACCGGCGCCCTCATCGACGACCCGAAGCGGTTCAAGTTCGAGGGAGAGGAGCACTACCTCAAGTCGGCGGCCGAGATGCGCCACCTCTTCGCCGAACTGCCCGAGGCATGCGACAACACGTTGCTTATCGCCGAGCGGGCCCGCGTCGAGATCGATTTCGGCCGGCCGAGCCTGCCCCGCTTCCCGGTACCACCCGAGTTCAGTGGCGAGAGCTACGAAGCGCGGGCCTCCGCCTACCTGCGCCACCTCACCTTCACCGGAGCCGAGGAGCGCTACGGTGCCCCGGTCCCGGACGAGGTGCGCAGCCGCCTCGACTTCGAGCTCGGGGTCATCGAGGACATGGGGTTCGCCGCCTACTTCCTGGTGGTCTGGGATCTCATCCGTTACGCCCGATCTCGCCGGATCCGGGTCGGCCCCGGGCGCGGATCGGCGGCCGGCTGCTGCGTCGCCTACTGCCTCCGGATCGTCGACCTCGACCCGATCCGTTACGACCTCCTGTTCGAGCGGTTCCTCAACCCCGGGCGCGTCCAGATGCCCGACATCGACATGGATTTCGACGAGCGCTATCGGAGCGACATGATCCGGTACGCCGCCGACCGTTACGGGCCGGACCACGTGGCCCAGATCGTTACCTTTTCAACCATCAAGGCCCGGGCCGCGGTGCGCGACGCGGCGAGGGTGCTCGGGTACCCGTACGTGGTCGGCGACAAGATCGCCAAGGCCATGCCGCCGCTGTTGATGGGGCGAGACACGCCCCTCGCCGCGTGTCTCGATCGGACCGAGGGCCAAGAAGACGGCTTCGCAGCGGCCTCCGAGCTCCGGGGCATGTACGACGCCGATCCTGAAGCCCGCCGGGTCATCGACGTGGCCAAGGGCCTCGAGGGTCTGCGCCGCCAGGACGGCATCCATGCTGCGGCGGTGGTCATCACCGACCAGCCCCTCACCGAATACCTGCCGGTGCAGCGCAAGCCCGACGGGGACGTCCCCGAGGCCGCCCCGATCGTCACCCAGTACGAGATGCACGGCGTCGAGGAGCTGGGTCTGCTCAAGATGGACTTCCTGGGGTTGCGCAACCTCTCGGTGATCGAGCGGACCCTCGACATGATCGAGGTCTCCACCGGCACCCGGCCCGACGTCGACCGGATCCCGCTCGACGACCCCGAGACGTTCTCCATGCTGTGCCGGGGCGAGTCGATGGGTGTGTTCCAGCTCGAGGGCGGGCCGATGCGGTCGCTCATGCGGTCATTGGCACCGACCACCTTCGACGACGTGGCCGCCCTGGTCGCCCTCTACCGGCCCGGCCCGATGGCCCAGAACATGCACCGCGACTACGCCGACCGCAAGAACGGCCGGCAGCAGGTGACCTACCTGCATCCCGACCTCGAGGAGATCCTGGGCGACACGTACGGGCTCATGATCTACCAGGAGTCGGTGATGCGGGTGGCCCAGAAGTTCGCCGGCTACACGCTCGCCGAAGCGGACAACCTGCGGAAGGCCTGTGGCAAGAAGGACCGGGCCCTCATCCGGGCCGAGCGCGAGAAGTTCGTGGCCGGCTGCGCCGCCCGCGGTTACGGAGAGCCGCTCGGCACCCAGCTGTTCGACATCATCGAGCCGTTCGCGGACTACGCGTTCAACAAGTCCCACTCCTACGGCTACGGGTTCATCGCCTACCAGACGGCGTGGCTCAAGGCCCACCACCCCGTCGAGTATCTGGCCAGCCTGCTCACCTCGGTCAGGGACAACAAGGACAAGACGGCCGTGTACCTGGCCGAATGCCGCTCCCTCGGCATCGAGGTGCAGGTCCCCGACGTCAACCGGTCTCTGTCCGACTTCGCCGCAGCGGGGCCGGCCGGGCCGCCCGGCCCCGGGGGGCCGCCGGTGGGGACCGGTGCCATCACCTTCGGCCTGGCCGCCGTGCGCAACGTGGGCGCGGGGTTGGTCGCCCACATCGTGGCGGAGCGCGAGGCGCAGGGCCCCTTCACCGACTTCTACGACTTCTGTCAACGGGTCGATCCCACCGTGCTCAACAAGCGCACCATCGAATCCCTCGTCAAGGCCGGTGGTTTCGACTCACTCGGCCACCCTCGGCGCGGCCTGTGCCTGGCCTTCGAGGAGATCGTGGATCGCACCCTCGAACGCCGACGTGAGCACGATGCCGGCGTCGTGTCGCTGTTCGCGGCCCTCGAACCCGAGACGTCGGGCGCCGGCGGCTTCGCCGACACCCGCCTGCCCATCCCGGACACCGAATTCGACAAGGCCCAACGGTTGGCCTTCGAGAAGGAGATGCTCGGGCTCTACATCAGCGACCACCCGCTGATGGGCCTGGAGGGCCCACTGGCCCGCCTCACCGACTGCGCGCTGGCCGAGCTGAGGGACATCGATCCCGACGCGCCGGTGGTCGGCGGCCCGTTGGGCGGCGGCGAGGGGCAGGTGCGGCTGGTGGGCGGGGTGGTCACCGAACTGACCCGCCGCTACACCAAGAAGGGCGACCTGATGGGGACGTTCGTCCTGGAGGACCTCAACGCCTCCATCGAGGTGTTCGTGTTCCCCAAGTGCATGGCCGACTACGGAGCCCTGCTCGACGACGACGCGGTGGTCGTCATCAGGGGCCGGGTCGACCTCCGCGACGACCGGCTCAAGTTGGTCTGCATGGAGGTCCAGCGGCCCGAGCTGACCGTCGAAGGCGGCGGAGACCTGCGGATCTCGCTTCCCCTCAATTCCCTGACCGACCGGGTGGTCGACCGGCTCAAACGGCTGTTGCGGGAGCATCCCGGTGACTCTCCCGTCTTCCTCCACGTCGGCGACACCGTCCTCCGGCTTCCGCCGGAGTTCAACGTGGACAGCCGGCGGGGATTGGTCGGGGAACTGCGGGTGCTGCTCGGGCCGCACGCCATCCAGAGCTGAAGCGGGCGCCCGGCAGAAGGGCCGGGCCCGGGCCGGCTCGGCCCTCCTCGGAGCAGTCGCCGGTGGGGCCTGGGCAGGCGGATACGACAGGCGGCTCCAAATCCCTTAAAATCGTGGAACGGCTCCTGACGTGGAGGCCCGCACATCGCTCGCCCGCCGGGCGGGTGGTACCTCGGGGGCTCTGCGGCAGACCCGGGCCGGCGGCTCCCGCCGCAGGAAGACCGAGGAGTACAGAACGGCACATGTCCATCCAGGTGGAGACCAAGGACTGCACATCGATTAGTGACACTGAGCTGGCCGAGATGGCCGACCTGTGCGCCGAACGTGAACCCCGCTTCGACATCGGTTTCCTGTCGAAACAGCGCGAGGAATGGGTGTTGGTCACCCGGGCCCGCGAGGGGAGCAAGCTGCGCGGGTACTCCTTCTCCACCCTCGAGCGCATCGGCGGGACGCCGTCCCTGCTCATCGGCCTGGCCACGGTGGACCGCACCAGCCGGGCGGACACCGTCCTGCGGGCCATGATGGGCGACAAGTACCGTCGGGCCCTCCTGGCCTTCCCCGACGAGGACGTCCTCGTCGGGACCCGGCTGCTGGCGGCCGAGGGCTACCGGGCCTTTGCCGGGCTCACCGACGTGGTGCCCGGTCCCGACCACAAGGCCACCGGCGAGGAGCGGGCCTGGGGGCGCCGCCTGGCCAAGCGCTTCGGCGCCGACGGCCGGATCGACGATCGCACCTTCGTGGTGGCCGGCGACGGGAGCGAGGCCGGCGGATTCGACTTCACGAGCCCGAAGGCTGCCGCCGGTCCCGAGCTCTGCACCTTCTTCGAGAAGGTGGACGCGGGTGCCGGTGCACGGCTCGTGGTCTTCGGGTGGGCCATGGCCGAGGATCTGGCCGGTGGCCGACTGGGCGCTCGCTGAGCAACCCCGGTCCCTTCCCGGGGCCGCGCCCGCCGCGGGTCCCGGCCCCACTGTTCCTCGTGGCCCAGGCACCAGCACCATTTCCGGTGGCCGGAGGCAATAGCATGGTTCCGTGAAGGTCTCGACCCGGGGTGATTACGCCAGCCGAGCCCTGTTGTCCCTGGCCCTGCATACCGACGGCGAGGGGCCGACGGCGGTCAGGGACATCGCCGAGCGCACCGGCCTGCCCCAGCCCTATCTCGAGCAGATCCTCCTGGCGCTCAAGGGGGCGGGACTGGTCCGCTCCAAGCGCGGGGTCGGCGGCGGCTACGTGCTGGCCCGCCCCCCCGAGGAGATCAGCCTGTCCCAGATCGTCTCGGCCGTCGACGGACCCATCGTGGCAGGCGACTTCGGCCTGCCCCACGAGAACGGTGCCTGCGACCACGAGGGCCAGTGCGTGCTCCTCGCCGTGTGGGCCGACGTGGGTGAGCACATGCGCACCCACCTCGAGTCGTTCAATCTGGCCGACATGGTGGCGCGGGCCCAGGGCCGCAGGCCCGTCCTCCGCCAGAGCGCGGGCTGAGCCGTGTCGGGCCGGCCCGCCGGAGCTCCACTCCGAGCGGTCGGCGAGTCACCGGTCGACGGCCGGCACCCCGATCAACGGCTGTTCCATAGGTTGATGACCGGCACCTCGCGCTCCCACCCGAGCTCGCTCACCGAAGCCGGCGCCAGCCGGAAATGGCGGCCTCCGGTCGGCTCGAGCCCAATCCATCGGGCCCCGAGCACCCGTAGGACATGGGCGTGGGCCACAATGACCACGTCCCCCGGCGTAGACCGGATGCGGGCGATGACCCGGTCCACCCGCCTCCCGACGTCGGTGACCCCCTCGCCGTCGGGTGTCCCGTCGGTGAACAGGTCCCATCCGGCTCGCATGTCCCTGATCTCAGCCGAGGTGAGCCCGTCGTAGGAGCCGTAGTCCCATTCGCAGAGGTCGGGGTCCACGATGGCGCGACGGCCCAGGCCGGCGAGCTCGGCGGTCTCGCGGGCACGCCGCAGCGGGCTGGTCAGCACGGTAGCCGTGGCGTACGGGGCCAACCTGGCCGCCAGGGCCCGGGCCCGGGTCTCGCCCTCGGGCAACAGGACCGGATCGGAGCGCCCGGTGTGGCGGCCGTCCTGGCTCCACTCGGTCTGACCGTGGCGGACGAGCAGGCAACGTGGACTGTTTTCGCTCATCCAGACAGGGGAACACTCCGAACAGGTGGCACGCAACCGCGGGAACCGAGCCTGCTCCGAATCACACCAATGGAATGTCCTGGCCCCGGCCGGCGTTACAGGTGCTGTGGAGCATGTGTCGGACCAGCCGTTCGAGGACGTTCGGACGGTGTACGGCCATAGATGAAGGAGTGGGATGACAGCTCGTACGGTCACTAGGAACGAGGACCAGAAGCAGTCACCGAGGCGCGCCGGCGGGGCCGGTGCCGCGCCGAAGACGCCAGTAGCCCGCAATCGCGGCAGTGATGCCGACAGCCTGGGGCTGTTCCTCCGGGATCTCGACCACCACCCCCTTCCCGATCACGAGGCCCAGACGGAGCTGGCCAAGCGGGTGGCGGCCGGCGACGACGAAGCCCGCCGGGAGATGGTAGCGGCGAACCTGCGGTTGGTGGTCCACTGGGCCCGCCGTTACCAGGACCGTGGTGTGGACCTCCCTGATCTCATCCAGGAAGGGACATTCGGCCTCATGCGTGCGGTCGACAAGTTCGACTGGGAACGCGGCTTCCGGTTCTCGACCTATGCCACCTGGTGGATCCGGCAGGCCCTCCAGCGCGCCGTGCAGCAACACGGCCGCACCATCCGACTGCCGATGGAGGTGGCCGAGCGCAACCAGCAGGTGGACGCGGCCCAGTGGGAGCTCACCCACCAGTTCCAGCGGCCGCCGACCGACGAGGAGCTGGACGAGGCGACCAACACCACAGCCGAGGTGCGGTCGGACCTGGCCCGGCTGGCCCGGGTGGTGGCCAGTCTCGACCAGCCGGCCACCACCGACTCGACGGCCACGCTCGGCGATCTCGTCTCGACCGACCTGAACGACTTCGAGGACGAGGTGGCCGCCGAACTGACCCTCGACCTGGTGCGCCAGGCCGTCGATCGGCTCAGCGACCTGCAGCGCCAGGTCATCCGGCACCGGTTCGGATTCGGCGGGAGCGATCCGGCGTCGTTGCAGACGACGGCCGAGCGACTCGGGATCGGTGTGCGCAAGGTACGCCAGGCCGAGGCGGAGGCCCTCGAAGTCCTCGCGGACAGCGATGTGCTGGAGGCAGCCCACCAGGCGGCCTGAGGAACGCGGCCCGCGGCCCGACGGACCAGCTAGGGCCGAAGGGCGTCGAGTTGAGAGCGCAGGTCGGCGGCGAGCGGTGATTCGAACGAGAACACCTGGCCGTCGGCGGGACATTCGAAGCTCAGGGCGGCGGCGTGGAGGAACGGGCGGGTGAGGGTGGAACCCGCCAGGGTTCGGTCACGCCCATAGGCGTCATCCCCGACCACCGGATGGCCGATCGCCGACAGATGCACCCGGATCTGGTGGGTCCGTCCCGTGTCGAGCAGCACGTCGAGCAGCGTGGCATCCGCCGGGTGGTCGAACCGCCGCACTACCTGGTAGTGGGTCCGGGCCTCCTTGCCCTTGCGTGCGACAGCCATGCGGGTCGGGGAACTCGTCGATCGCCCGATCGGGGCATCCACCACGCCCTCGTCGGCGTCCACCCGCCCGATGACCAAGGCCTGGTAGCGACGCGACACCCGCCGTTCCCGCAGCTGGGCCACCAGAGAGGAGTAGGCACCAGGGGTCCGGGCCACCACCATGAGTCCGGAGGTGCCGCGATCCAGCCGGTGCACGATACCCGGGCGCATCTCGTCCGCGCCCACCTCGGCCGACAGCAGGGTCAGCTCCGGATAGCGGGCCAGCAACCCGTTCACAAGTGTCCGGTGGTGGTGCCCGGCCCCGGGATGGACCACCAGGCCCGCGGGCTTGTCCACCACGATGACCTCGGCGTCCTCGTAGACCACGTCGAACACCACCCCCGGGTCACCCTCCGGGCGACGGATCCGGACCGGCGACGGGGCCACCCGGAGCTGCTGGCCGAGTCGCAGCACGACCCGGCGGTTGGTGACCGCGGTCCCGTCCACCTCCACCCCGCCCTCCCCGATCAGCCGGTCCACCGCCGAGCGCGACAGGTCAGCCACCAGCGCCACGGCCTTGTCCACCCGGACGCCGTCGAGCGAGGCCGGGACGACCAGGCTGATGACGGTCACGGGTGCCGCGGACCCCGCACCAGGGACGCCACCAGCAGCACGCATCCGACCACGACGGCCGCGTCGGCCAGATTGAAGGTGGGCCAGAAGTGCACGGCGACGAAGTCCACCACCGATCCATGGTCGTCCCGGAAGAGGCGGTCGCTCAGGTTGCCCAGCGCACCGCCCAGGATGAGGCCGAGCAAGGCGGCCCGACCCGCGGTCGGGGCCCGCCAGACCATGACGGCCAGAGCGCCGACCAGCACCACGGCCACGGGAGCCAGAATGAATCCCTTGCCCTGGAACAGGCTGAACGAGGCCCCGGAGTTGCGGGCCAGCTCCAGGTCGAGGGTGCCGACGAGATGAATTCGGCCATCGGCCAGACGGGTTACGGCCCACCACTTGGTGAGCTGATCGGCGGCCACCACCGCAATCGTCACCACCACCGCGACCAAGACCCGCCGGGTTCGGCCGACGCTCCGGGGTTGGTCCCCGGCGATGCCCGTGGACCGGTCGGTCAGCGCCGTGACAGACCGCCGCTCTTGCAGGCCACACACAACCGAGCGAAGGGCAGTGCCCGCAACCGCGCCTTCGGAATGGGCTGGTGGCAACGTTCGCACGCCCCATAGGTCTTGCGCTCGATCTTGCGCAGTGCATCATCGATCTCCTCGACCGCCGCCGAGGCCTGGGCTGACAAGGCCAGGTTCCGCTCCCGATCGACCGTGACGGTGCCGCCCTCTCCCGACTCCTCATCGAACTGGACGTCTCCCGGCTCCCGCTCGAGCGCCAGCGAGTCAGCCTCGGCCCGAAGGTCAGTGGCCTGCCCCGAATAGACCGACCGCTCGTCGAGCAACAGCGCCCGCTGCTCGTCGAGGAACTTCTGGTCCTTGGCATACGGACCCACCGTGGGCCGTTTGGGCGCGGCCGGCGCCGCCTTCTTCGCCGGGGCCACTTTGGCCGGGGGCGGCTTGTTGGCCGCCGGCCGCGGAGCCGGGGCGGACTTCTTGACCGGAGCGGCCTTCTTGACCGGAGCGGCCTTCTTGACTGGGGCGGCCTTCTTGACCGGGGCGGCCTTGCTCGCCGTGGCTTTCTTCGTGGTCGGGACCACCTTTTGGACCTTCGCCGCCTTCTTGACGGCGGTCGGCTTTCGGGCCGGGGCTGCCCGCTTGACGCTGGCCTTCGGCACCGGAGGTGCAGTCTTCCTCGCCCCCTGCGCCACTTTCTTGGGCGAGGACCGTCGGCCCGACGCCGCCCCCCTGGTGGGCGCAGACCGTGCCGCCTTCTTCACTGCCGTCACATCGACCTCCTTCAGGGACTCGCCCTCGCCCGACGCGACTCTCGTGAGGCCCGCAGGGGCGGCCGCTCCCGACCACCTGGCGGGCGGGCGACGATACCGTGCCCGGCACCGTGCGGCAATCCGGGGTGGGGCGAATTCGCCTCAGGACCATACCGTCGTCTCCGCCCTCTTCAATCGCCCGGCGGCGCGACCCGCCTAGGGCCCGAACGATCGGCGCGCCAGGCCAGGGACCAGACCGGCGACTCTCCGGGTGAGGACTGCTTGCCGGCAGCCGGCGCCCCGCTCCCCGCTAGAGCGGGAGCGGGGCGTTGGAGCCGGTCGGACGCATCTGGGTCACCTCGCCGGAGGGACCCGTGCCGGCGCGGGGGGCCGGCCCGACCTGGGTCGGCCCGACGGCAGGACGGTTGCCGCCCTGTACCACCGTGGCTGGCGCCGGGCTGGCCGGGGCTACCGCGTCGCCGCTGCCGTCGCGGACCTCGGAGGGCGGCGCGTCCTGCGGGGCGGCGGGATGCACGTTCTGGTCCACCCACCGCAGGATGTCACCCAGCGCGGTACGCAACCGGTTGCGCTCGCTCTCCAGATGCCGCGACATGCCGTCGACCTCCCGGCTGAGCCGGTTCCGCGAGTCTTCGAGGCGGTGGATCTCATCCCGCAGGCGTTGCTCGGACTCGTTGGCGATCTGACTGGCTTGGGCCTGGGCCTGCTCCGTGAGCATCCGCGACTTGGCCTCCGCCTCGGCGAGGAGCTTGGCCGCCTGAGCCTCGGAGTCCGCCTTGGTCTCGTCCACGAACTTCTGGGCCAGCAGCAGGGTGCGTTGCAAGCTGTCGTCGGCCACTACCGGGCCAGAGGGTTGGGCGGCGGGCTGCTGGTCGATAGCTGCCTCGAGCTGCGAGATCCGTTCGGCCGCTTGGCGCAGCCGTTCACCGCTCTGCCGCAGCTGCTCCTGCAGTCCCTCGGCTTCGACGGCGGCTTTTTCGAGGTACTCGTCTACATCGTCCCGGTGGTATCCCTTGAGGGTCTCCCGGAACTCGACGGTCCGAAGCGAATCGAGAGCAGATTGCGAGGCGTCCATGGTCGCCATGCTAGCGGCGTCGCCCGTCCCGCCCAGGGATCATGGCCGGAAGGATTGGCGGGTCGCCCGAGCCTCCCGAGCGCGTGCCGCGGACCGCCGGCCCTGCATCAGTCGCGCCGCCCGAGGGCCTTCACCCGTGGCAGCAGGATCACCTGGCGAACACCGGGATGAGGATCACCTGGATGACCAGAAACAAGATCAGCGCCGAGAGGTCCAGGCCGACGCCCCCGACCCGGGCGACCGGGATGATCCGCCGTATGGGCCGCAGCACCGGCTCGACGATCGAGGTCAGGACCCGCTGCACCTTGATGACCGGCGAATCGTATGAGATGCGGGCGTAGGCGATGACCAGGCTCAGGATGCAATAGGCGAACAGCACCAGCAGAAACAGCTCAAGGAGCACCACGATGACGGCAAACATGTCCTCGCTCCCTTCCTCTGCTTCCTCTCGGCCTTGTGGGACGGTCCTGACGTCGGACCGTCAGCTCCCCCATTGTGGCTCAGGGATTGACCAGACCGCGGTCGGCCAGGCGTTGGCGCTCCTCGTCGGAGACCTTCACGTTCGAAGGGGTCAGGAGGAAGACCTCGTCCGCCACCCGCTCCATGCCCCCCGAGAGGGCATAGGTGGCGCCGCTGCAGAAGTCGATCATCCTCCGTTGCAGGTCACGGTCGGCGTTCTGCATGTTGACGATGACCGGCTGGTTGTTCATCAGGCGGTTGGCGATCTCCTGGGCGTCGGCGAAGCGACCGGGCGCCACGATGTGCACGCGGGCACTGGCCGACTCCTGGGTGATGGGCCGCACCGAGGACGAGCCCATCGACGGCCTGGCTCCGAGGCCGGCCGGGGCGGCCGCCGCCGCGGCGCCGGTCTCCTCGCGGGTGAGCGTGCGGATCCGCGGGCTCGGTGCCGGCACGGCCGGCTCGTCGCCGCCGTCGACGGTCGACGCCGGCCGTTGCCCAACCCGGCCGACGGGAGTGGGCGAGCGTGACTCGTAGTCGTCGTAGTCGTCGTAGTCGTCGTCGACGAGACCCAGATAGGCCATCGTCTTTTTCATGAACGAAGCTGCCATCATCTCCTCCCCGGCCAAGCGTAGTGCGTGGCCCAACGAACAGGTGGATGGCGGTCCCGGCCATCCTCCCCGGTCAGCGGGCCGGACGGGATCGACGGGCCACGCCTATCCCGAGGCCCGGTCCCCTGCCGGCCGCGGACGGCGGTCCCCGAACAGGGCTCGGCCGAGGCGCACCATGGTCGATCCCTCGGAGAGGGCGACCTCGAGGTCGTCGCTCATCCCCATGGAGCGGACGGCGAGGTCCAGGCGGTCGGCCAGGCCCGAAACCAGGGCGAACCCGGGACGCGACCGCTCTGGCGGCCCCGGGGGACCGACGGCCATGAGGCCCTCGACAGAGAGGTCTTCGTCGCGGAGGGCCGAGACCAGGCCGACGGCCTCTTCGGGTGGGCAACCGCTCCGACCGGGAAGCCCGGCCACATCCACCTGCACCAGCACGTGGGCGCCCGGTCGCCGCTTGGCGACGGCCCGACCCTCTTCCACCCGGCTGAGCGACTGCCACCACGACACCATCGGGGCCAGGCGGGCCACCTTGTTCCGCTGCACCGCCCCGAGGAAGTGCCAGTCGACCACGAGGCCCGTCGACGCAGCGGCCTTGGCCCGCAGCTCATCGCCGTAGTTCTCCCCAATGTCGTGCAGGCCGACGGCCACCGCAGCCTCCACGGCGTCGGCCCCGAAACCCTTGGTGACGGCCACGATCCGGACCGAGCTCGGGTCGGCAGACGCGGCCTCGATACGTCGGCGCACTGCCGCCAGACGCGGTGCCAGGCCGGTCGGGCCCTCGCTCACGAGGCGGTCTGGTCCGACCAGACGAGCAGCGCCTGGCGCCCGCGATCCCCACGGGCGCGGTGCGAGTAGTAGCCGGGGTCGCAGGCAGTACAGGCGTCTCGGCCGGGTACCAGGCCGACCCCGCAGGCGGCCAGCGACGCGGCCACCGCGGCGGGCAGGTCGAGGGCAGGCCGGCCGTCGCTCGTCCGTCCCCGTACCCCCTCCCCGCACCGTGCCGCCACCTCGGCCAGGTCGGCCTCGGAGAACTCGTAGCACTCGCCGTGGATGCAGGGCCCGAGCGCCCCGACCACCTCGGTCGCCCCCAGTTCCCGCATGGTCGCGACCGCCCGGCCCACCACGCCCGCCACCAACCCGCGCCAACCGGCGTGCACCGCGGCGAACACGCCCTCGGAGCTCCCGAGGGCGATGGAGGCACAGTCGGCGGTCAGGACGGCGATGGCCAGTTCCGGGGTGGTCGAGACCAAGGCGTCCCCCAGCCCGCTGCAGGCCACCGGGGTGCCCCGGCCGACCGGCCGGCCGGTGGGCCGGGCCAAGCCGGCCGCGTCGCCGGCCACCCCGGTCACGAGCACTTTGGCGCCGTGGACCTGCGCCATCCACCGGAGGTGGGGCATCTGGTCGGAGCGCAGTGCCCGGTCGGAGCGCAGTGCCTGGTCGGCCCAGGACAGGAGGGCCTCGCCGGGGTCGCCCCGGCCGGCCGGTCGCAGGTCTCCCGAGGACGCATCACCCCACGCGGCGTGCACCGTCCCGGCCAGCGGGACGGAAACGGCAGCCCGGGTCAGCGAAGGAAGGAGGGGACGTCGAAGTCGTCGTCACCCAGGTCGAGCTCGTCGTCAGCCGGGGCGGCGAAGATGTCCTCGTGGGCCGTCTCCACCCCGAGGACTCGACTTCGGGGTTCCTCGCGACCGAGCGACTCCGCCGTTCCGACGGCACCGCGCGACTGGGCCTCCCAGCGTTCGAATCCGGCGGCGATGACCGTGACCCGCACCTCTTCGTCCATGGTGTCGTCGATCACGCTGCCGAAGATGATGTTGGCGTCGGGATGGGCCACCCCGTGGATGATCTCGGCCGCCTCGTTGACCTCGAACAGCCCGAGGTCGGGCCCGCCCGAGATGTTGAGGAGGATGCCGCGCGCTCCCTCGATGGACGCCTCGAGCAGGGGACTGGTGATGGCGGCCCGGGCAGCGTTGACCGATCGTCCCTCGCCGGTGGCCGATCCGATC
>DASZIO010000030.1:0-3426 GCA_035949055.1 Acidimicrobiales bacterium | reverse complement strand
GCCGAGGGCGCGAACCGCGACCGGCCGCTCCGACCCGTCCTCCATGATCAACACGATGGTCCCGCCGAGGACGCGCCGGTTGGACGGGTCGAAGCTGAGCTCGCTGCGGAGGGCGGCGATCCGCCGCACGCTCCCGTCGGGCTCTTCGACCGATCCTTCCATCCGCTGCTCCTCGTAGCCGAAGGCTTTGAGGTGGCGGTGCTGGTGGTGAATGGCGTATCGCGAGCCGTCGGGCCGCTCGAGCAGCATCGGGCTCCACGAGAAGCGAAAGGCGACACCGGGGATGAGGCCGCCCGACGGTTCGACGTCGGTGGGGGCCAGTCCCACGTCGTGGCGGATGCCCCATGAATGGTCGCGTGTGGTGAACCAGGTCGATGGTTCGATGTCCACGCGCTGGCCGTCGACCGCGACCCAGCCCGAAGCCACGCCCACCTGGTGGTAGCGCAGCAGGTCCGAGTCGAGCCGGTAGCCCCGACGCGACCGGCTGCGGTCCCGATCCTCGAGGTGGGCGGGCACCACCGCCTCGAATGTCCACTCGAAGGCCACCGGCACCTCGTCGTTGGCGGCGCAGGTGAAGACGACGCGGCGATACGGCTCTGGCACGGCATAGGAGATCGGACCGACCGACCGGGTGTCCGGCTCGTCCGAGAGCCGACGGCTGGCGCGCACGGTCCACTGTTCCCGTCCTCGCGACACGCTGGCGTAGCCGTCGAACACGTTCCGGTTGGTGTACTTGCCGATCCCGAAGCCCACCTGCAGTCGGCCGTCGCGGGCCGCGGCCATGGCACACACCTTCTCGGTCCACGAGCGGTCGGCGTCGTACACGTGGGCATGGGTCTCGGCGATCTGGTGGGTGAAGGCCTCGTCCGCATCGACCAGCGGTCCGTCCTCCGGTGTCACGGTCGAGCTCGCCCGAGGCCGCCGTCACCTTCGTCCGACACCCCGACGAGTGTCATGCGACGCGGCTCCTCAAGAGGTCGAGGAGCGGGTTGTCCTCGATCGGCAGCATGAGGGGCTCACCGGCGTTGCGTTGCAGGTAGCCGATCCGGGTCATGACGGCCGTGCTGCGCACCATGGCCAGCGTCTCGTACCACTCGAGGTCCTGCACCGGTCGCCCCTCTCCTTCCTCGAACAGCGCGATGGTGTCGGCTCGGGACGGGAACCCGTCGGTCCTCGCCCCGAACAGCTTGTGCATGGTGAGATCGAGGCTGGTGAACCAAGCCAGATCGTGCTCGGGTGCGCCGACCGTGGTCATGTCCCAGTCGAGCACCGCCACCGGGCGCAGGTCCTCGCTGAACACCATGTTCTCGAAGCGGGCATCCCCCCACAGCAGGGCCGGGGCGGGTTCGGCATCCGGTCGATGGCGGCGGCACCAGTCGAGGGCCTCGACCAACACCGGGACCGGCGACCCCCCGCTCGACCAGTGCAGGTACTCGTCCCAGAAATCGAGCTCGGCGCGGTTGTCCCGCCGGGGTACCTGGTTGACCGTGGCCAGGTCGGCCCCGTGGATGTGGGAAAGGGTGGTGACGAAGCTGCGGTAGACCCGGGCCTGGTCGAATCGGCTTTGGCCGCTCAACCACCGGTCGAGGTGGGCGACCGCCCCGATGATGTGACCGTCCACCCGGGGCATGACGATGAACGGGGCCCCCAGCCACACGGGATCGGTTTCGACCACCGGGTCGGCCACCGGCACACCGGCTGCAGCCGCGGCCATCTGGGCCTGCCACTGTGATCGGACGTCGTAGTCGCGAAATGTCCCGATCTCCGGCGGGGCCATGCGGACGACCAGCGACTTGCGGAACGGGACCCCTTCGATCCGCCAACTGACCCCGACCACCACGGTCTCGCTCGAGTAGCCGGCCGAGGGCCGGTCGACCTCGGTCACCACCGGGTCGTCCAGACCCTCGTGGCACGAGAGCCACTTTTGGATGCCGCCCGCCAGCGCGGCGTCGTCCCTACGGGTGGTCAGTGCCATACGTGCCGCGGCTCCCCTTCCTCCGCTCGAGTTTGACATAACTCCGGCCGGGCTCCCCGTTCTCGAGCCTCCGGCACCAACTGATCCGAGCGCCGGTCGACGGGCCACCACCGGGGAGCGACATAGTGTGCCGGTGACTGTCAACCGTTCCCGTTCGACGTACGAGGATGCCATGCAAGCCAGAGGACCAGCGGTGGTGATCGGTGGCGCGTCGGGCATTGGCGCCGCGGTGGTGGCCCGGTTGCGGGCGGCTGAGACCCCAACCGTCGTCTGGGACCGGCGCGGCACGCCCGACATCGTCTGCGACATCTCCGACCCCGCCGGGGTCGACGTGGCGACGGCGGCCACGCTCGACCACGTGGGTGTGCCCAGCCAGGTCACCATCACCGCCGGCGTCGGACACAGCGGTCCCCTGGCTACCGCCTCGCCGGACGAATGGGACCAGGTGATGGCGGTGAACGCCAAGGGAGTATGGCTGGCCATGCGCGGGCTGGGCCAGGCCATGGTCGGCGCCGGGCAGGGGTCGATCGTGGCCGTCAGCAGCGTGAGCGCCCAGCTGGCCGACCGCACCATGGGGCTGTACTGCACCTCCAAGGCCGCGCTCGACATGGTGGTCAAAGTGGCGGCCGTCGAATGGTCGCCGGTGCGGGTCAACGCGGTGGCTCCCGGGGTCACCGACACCCCGATGCTCGGCCCCATCCCCCGGACCGGCTCCTGGCTGTCGGCGGTGGCCCAGCGCACCGCGCTCGGACGGCTCGGCCACGCCGACGACATCGCCGAGGCGATCATGGCCGTGCACTCGATGGCCTGGATGACCGGCCAGGTGGTGGTGTGCGACGGTGGGCTCGTGCTGCACAGCCCGATCGACCCGCCGGGCTGATCGACGGTGGCGTCGGGCCGAGTCGCCGCCCACGGTTACGCTCGGCCGGTGAGCGGGCCGCCTCATCGAGCGTCCCCGGCCGGCAGTCCCGATCTCGATGCTGTCGTCGTGTTGCTCCGCCGCTCGAGCGCAGTCGAGGAGCCGAACGAGGACCTGCCGGGCCTGACCATCCTCCACCACGGGCTCCAGTGTGCGGCCCAACTGCGCCGAACCGACCCCGATGATCCCGAGCTCCAGTTGGCCGGGCTCCTGCACGACGTGGGCCACCTGCTCCCGGGTGGGAGCGAGGAGCAGCACGGCGCGCTCGGCGCGGCGTTCGTGGGTCCGCTCCTCGGCGACCGCATCGCCGCGCTCATTGCCGCGCACGTGCCGGCCAAGCGTTACCTGGTCTCCGCCGACCGGAGCTATCGGGATCGGCTCTCGGCCGGTAGCCGGCGAACCCTCTCGGTCCAGGGCGACGCCATGAGCGCCGAGGAGTCGGCCGCCTTCGACGCGCTCCCGCACGCCGATGCCGCCCTCCGGCTCCGGCGGGCCGACGAGGCGGCCAAGGACCCGGGCGCCGAGGTCCCCG
>DASZIO010000029.1:0-51889 GCA_035949055.1 Acidimicrobiales bacterium | reverse complement strand
GAGCAATCGGGGCGATCGCTGTTGGCGCCACGTCGACGTTTTGCATCTGCTGGTTCGGCACGGGAAACGACTTCGGGAACCTCGTTCCTTTTGCCAGAACTTCGGCCGCGGTCATCAGCGGCTACTCGGCGGCCATGTCGATAGAAGACCCGACTCGAAGGTACGACTATTGGCTGGCAGCCCTTGTCGTGGTCCTCATCGCTGGGTTCGCGGTGGTTCATGGACGCGGACTGGCCCGACGGTCAGGGATCGGAATCGGGCTCGTTGCGCTGGTAGTTGTCTGGTTCCTATTCAAGGAGGGGTTCGTCCGTCACGATATTCACGACTTGATCTTCTTCGCGGTAGCCCCGCTGATCCTGGTAGCCCTCACCCCGTGGCCGCGGTCCTGGTTGGTGGTGCCGGTGTTGCTCGTCCTGACCGGAGTGACCGCAACCGTCGCCGGGGGCTTTCCTTTCTTTGTCACCCGACCCGATGCGGCGGTTCGGAACTTTTCATCCGAGGCTGCAACTCTCGCCTCTTCGGCCCGCACGGCTGCCGTCATCCATCATTCGCGTCGTTCGCTGCGGGATTCGTACGCCATCCCAAATCGAATGTTGGCGATGATGGCCGGTCAGACAGTCGACGTTTCGCCGTGGGAGCCCACCGTGGCTTGGGCTTATCCTCAGCTTCGTTTCGACCCGCTGCCCGTCATCACGGACTACAACGCATATACGTCGTCGCTCGACCAGCTCGATACCAACTATCTCGTCGCGCCTGACTCTCCACGCTTCATTCTGCGGAAGTTCGAGGCGCTCGACGGACGGGATCCGGCATTTGAGCCGCCAAATACCCAACTGGCTATCGAGTGCCGGTACCGTCAGGTAGTCGGCGGCGCCTCGTGGCAGCTCCTCGAACGCGGCGCCGATCGATGCGGTGCAATGCAGCCCTTAGGTACCGTAACGACTGGATTCGACGACTGGGCGTCGGTGCCCACCGCGGCCGCTGGCGACGTCGTCGTCGCCAGATTTCAACTAACCCTGGGGTGGTGGTTCAAATTGGAGTCCGTTCTCTACAAACCTCCCGCCATCTCGCTCGACTACAGATACGGAGGAAGAAATCAAAGTTGGCGATTCGTGGCCGGCACGGCGCCCGATCTGCATGTGATCCAGGCGGCCTCGACGCTGGGCTACGACAACAAATTTGTTCCCTTGGCACCTAGGCGACTCATGTTCTCGATCGAGGGGGGGAGCCAAAGCTCAACGGGGGTGAGGGTTTCGTTCTACCGGATCCACGAAGTAGCAGTGCCAACTGACAACGCCCATGCTTTCGCACAGACGGCTCACGAGGTTCCCTAAACCATGAGGCAGACGAGGTCTATCACCGGACCGCGGGAGAATGGGGCGTCGCTCTCGTGTGCCATCACTATTCCATCGGTATTGTCGCCCGGGTGTTCGAGTGTCTATAGCCCGATGTCGCCGGCACCCAGGTGTGCACGCCAGCCACCGGACAAGTCCGAGGAGCTTGGGAAGATATTCTGTCCTCACCCTTCCACCGTGGCAGCAAGCGTGCTGGTCAAGACGGAGGGTCGACGTTGACAGACTCTGGAGGAGTGGGCCTCCTCCTCCGAAGCCGAGAGATGACGAGTGAACCGAGGAGCCACAGCAACGCGACGCCGGCCACGGCGACGGCAGCCCAGGAATCAGACGGGTCGTAGGCGAAACGGACACGAGTCATCCCAGCCGGCACCGTCACCGCCTGAAACAATCCACCGGGACCGGCTCGATCCTGTCGAACCGGGGAAGTCAGGCCGTCGGCGGTCGCCGACCACCCGGGCAGGTACTGCACCCGGCGGACGAGGACGGCCGGGCGGGAACAGCGGACGATGGCGTCGTCCCAGCCAGTGCCGTCGACAGTACAGGAGGACGGCAAGCGGCCAGACGGGGACCGAGGAGACGCTGGCTCGAGCGAGAACAACGAGGCCGCGGCGGGAAGCTCCCAGATGTCGGCAAAGGCATCGTGGTGAACCATCCGTGGCCCACTGGGCCAGGGTGGCGAATGGGGGGCAGGAAAGGGACTGCCCTGGAGGTCTTGACCATCGGACAGCTCGATGACGTAGCGGACGCCCACCGCCTCGTACCGGGGCAGGTTCGCCTCGAGCTCCTGTGCCGGCGTCGGGCCGGCCGGATCGACCCGAGTCGTGCCGGTGAAGAGCCCAGGCGGAGCGTTGGAGTCGAGATGCCCTCGGACGTACGACGTCCAGCTCTTCGGCAGGGGAATGTCGTTGACATTGGCCTCGGCGATCCCGAAGAACGACCCATAGTTCGGTTGTAGGGGACCGAGGGTTACGAAACGGTACGCACCCAGATGGGCTTGGAGCCAACTGACGGATGCCGTCTGGAGCGGTGCCGGTGCCGGCGCCGACAGGTAGGTGAACCCGAACAGGAACACTGATTCTGCCGCCACCACACCGGCCATCAGGAGCCGACCCTGCCTCCGAATCCGGTCGCCCCGGTCACATCGTTGCCTACCGACCGAGGCTTCCGAGACACACCGGGTTCTCCGGCCGCTGGCCCGCAATCCGCCCACAATCAGCAGCGCGAGCGCTCCAACGGCAAACACCAGGCTGCCGACCACGTACGGAGCAGCATGATCTGCTCGGTGGGCTGATCCGTCGACTGCGTTCGAAAGCACGGGCCAGGCTGCGGCCCCGGCCCAAAGGGCCAGGGCGCCGGTGATGGCCGAGCCGATGACGAGCGTCTTTCTCGGCGTTGTGCCCCGAGCGATGTCGTCGAGACCCATCGCGGCCAGGACGACGACGGCGAGCTCCCAGGACGGATCCGAATAGCGATAGAACGCGGTCAATCGGACACCGGGGATGACGGCCAGAACGTGGACCACCGGGGGAAACCCGAACGTACGGAGCAGGCAGACGACGACCCAGCCCCCAAGGCCCAGCCTGAGGAGCCGCGGTTTCCCACCGACGAGCCCGACCAGCCCGGCCGCGATGAGCGTCACCGAGAGGAAACCTCCAACGCTTCCCCACAATTGGGAGATGGGGACGCCACCGAGCGCCGAGTGGAAGCCGAAGATCGGTCCCAGCGAGTACGGCAGGATCAACTGCGTCAGGCCTGAGCTGGGCAATGAGACATGGGCGAAGCCACCGTTGTGGGCCCCGACGTTGGCTTCCGGAAGGTAGGCGGCGATCGCGGCCAACAGGGGCGCGCTCAGCGCCACGCCGATGATCAGGCCGGTCGCCAGCTTCTGGACAATGAGTCGCCAATACGTCCGGTCGGAACCCGCCGCTCTGAGAACGGCCCACCAGGCGACGAAGATTCCATCGATGAACGTCGTCTCGGGGAATCCAGCCAGTATGGAGAGGGCGAGCGCCACCGACAGGAGAGCCCATCCCCCGCGACTTCGCTGCGTCGCCGACCCGATGGCCAGTTCCACGCCCAACAGACAGAGAGGCAGGAAGGCCACCGGACGAATGGGTGCATGGGCGAGCCAGGCATAGGTCCCGCACAGACCAAATGCGACACCGGCCGCGGTCGAAAAGGAACGGCCCACCCCGAGCCTCCGAATGAGCAAGTAGGTGGAGAAACCGGTCAGCACCTCGAGGATCAACTGCAGCAGGAAAAGACCTTGGTGAAAGACGAGGAGAATGGTGAGAGGGAAGAAGGCTCCGCTCTGCATCTCTCCCGCCAGTGGAGCGCCGAGACCCTCGAAAGGGTTCCACCACGGGACATGACCGTGGATCCAGTCGACGGCAGCCAGATGCCCGAGCGCCTGTGTTGTGTAACCCGCATTCGGATCGATGTAGGGAAGGCCGGGCAGGGTGCCACCGCTCGGTGGCGTGAGATAGGCGTCGATGTTGAGCGGATTCGCCGTGACTAGATGGAAGAGGGCAGGGAAGTTCGCCAAGAGGACGGCGAAGACGATGGCGGCGGCTGGAGCTAGGTCCGGCGGCCAGCCGGCCGATCTCCGGCGAGGGGTCCCAACCGGCGACCTCGGGTGGCGCCGGGGTGGAAGGAATCCGGTCCCGGTCGTATCCGATGTACTGGGGGCGGTCGGATGCAGGAGCTTGTGTCCGGCCCTCTGAAGTGAGCCCTGGGCCGCCGCACCCGACGCGCCTGCACCCGGACCACCGTGGGGCTCAGTGACGGGAGTTGGCATTGGTCTAGTTCGGGTGGAGCTTGATCTACGATGCCCCACGAATGTCTGATTCTCGCGTGACGGAGGAGCGAGCACCTCTGCGGCAGGGGCTGTCTGCTGTTGGCGCCTGCTCGACCAGGCCAGCCGAGCGGCCACACGATAGACCAAGGATCCCTGAAGGCTGATGGTCCCGAGTGTTCGAGCTCCGGTGGTCAGGTCCCTCGAGTTGTCGGGTTGGCGCATTCGATTGGCCTCGTTGGTCGAAGCCGACTACGAAGCCTGGCTGGCCGTTCGGAAACGGTGCCGTACGTGGCTTGTTCCCTGGGAGCCGAGGTCGAAAGGTGCGCCGCTGGCACCCGAGGATGCAGCCAGTTTCGCGGCGCGTTGCCAAATGCGGGAGCGAGAACGCCAACTCGGGACCGGGTTCGGCTTCGGGATCTTCGTCGAAGGCCGGTTTGCCGGCGAGATCACCCTCTCCTCGATACAACGCGGACCTTTTCAGAATGGCTCGATCGGCTATTGGATCGATGAGGAGCTGGCCGGTGCCGGGTACATCCCCGAAGCAGTGGTGGTCGTCCTCGAGTTCGCATTCGAGACACTCCGCCTGCACAGAGTTGAGGTCGCCATCATCCCTCGGAATCAGGCGAGTCGGCGCGTCGTGGAGAAGCTCGACTTGCGGAACGAGGGCGTGGCCCTCGGCTTCTTGGAGATCAATGGCGAATGGGAGGATCACGTTCGCTATGCGATGACCGCCGAGGAATGGATTGTCCGCCGACCGGACCTGCGAGCGACCTGGTTGAAGAGGAGCTGATCGGTGGCTGCCCTCGGCGGCCGGTTTCGATGATCGGCGCTCCGGTTCTCGAATCGCGATGCCATCTGGATCCATGGGACCCGGAGTAACATCCACCGCCGTGACCGAGGTGTCCACGGAGTTGGTCCCGTGTCCGGCCGACGCACCTCCGGCACCGACTCAGCCGTCGCCCCGGCGGCGAGGTGGACCGAAGCACCGGCTTCGTCGAGGGGGCCTCTCTGACGCGGTCGTCCTTCCACTGGTGTTCGTTGGGGGCGGCCTTGTCACGTTCGCCCGTGCCCCATCGGTCATCGTCCATCCCCAGCTGTGGGCGGAGGACGGGGCGGTCTTCTTCCAGAGCGCCTACAACCAGGGATGGCATGGCCCACTGTTGGAGGCTCAAGCCGGCTATCTCCAGACCTTTTCGAGGCTCATCGCCGACGTCGGGCTGCTGACCCCTCTGGCCTGGGTTCCCGCCCTCTTTGCCGGTGCGGCCCTGGCGGTCCAAGTGCTTCCCGCTGTCCTGGTGGCAAGCCGTCGCTTCGCGCGGGCGGTCCCGGACCGTCGTGTGCGTCTCCTGTTGGCCGCGGCGTACCTCGCAGTTCCCAATTCGTCCGAAGTCAACGTCGATCTCACGAACGCCCAGTGGCATCTGGCGGTCCTCGCCGTTCTGGTGGTGTTGGCCCTACCGGCCACGGGGGCATGGAGGGTCTTCGACATCGGGGTCATCGTGTGTTCCGGACTGACTGGTCCCTTCGTCTTGAGTCTCGTGGTGATCGCCGCCCTCGTGTACCACCGGCGCCGCCAGGCCTGGACGGTCGTGCTGGGTGCTATCTCCGTCGCGGCGGCATCGGTCCAGATCTTCGAGATCTTGACCTCCCGGCGCCCACCCGTCGGTCCGTTGGGGGCCACTGCGCCGCGACTGGTCGAGATGCTGGGCGGTCGACTGATCGGCACGACGCTGCTCGGCACCTCGACCAGCACGTCCACATGGTTCACCGGGCACCTGCTTGCGTCTTCCACCATCCTCGTGATCGGGGCGGTCCTGGTCGTGATCTTCGCGGTGTGGAGCGGTCCGTTCGAGCTCAAGATGTTCAACTTGTGGGCAGCCCTCGTATTGGCCGGTTCCCTGGTGAGCCCATTGGCATCGAGTCATGGACTGCAATGGCCGAACTTGATCGGCGACCCGGGTGGACGGTACTGGCTCTTCCCCTCCTTGGCGCTTCTCGCCGACCTCATCTGGGTCGCCGGCCAGTACCGGTCGAGGCGCATCGTGGCGGTCGGTGCCCTGCTGGTTCTGCTGTCGGTCGCGGTGTTCGGGGTCAGGGAGGACTTCCGCTATCCGACCATCACGGCTCCGAGTTGGCCGGCGCAAGTTCATCGATTCGACCGTGCCGCCGCCGGATCGTCCTTCGTGTTCGAGATCCGGCCACCGGGATGGACGATGACACTCCACCAGAAGCACTAGGGCCATCGGCAGCCTGTGACTCAGCTGAGAGGCCGCTGGATATGAGCCAGCTGAGAAGGCCCGGGTAACACCCACCTGAGTCACCAAAAGATGCCGACGACCAGAACCCGGGCGCTAGATTCGATCCAGATGCTCGCCCAGTCCGCCCGGCAAGATCGGCACCGAACAAGACGGAACCATGTCGTGATCGCAGGGACGGGTCGCGCCGGCACCAGCTTTCTCGTGCGCTTCCTTGGTGAATGCGGTCTCGATGTGGGATTCCCTGATGACTCCTTCGATGATCGCGCCCGGGCCGGACTGGAACACCACCTACTCGATGACGACGCTCCCTACGTGGTGAAGGATCCGTGGTTGTTCACCTACTGCGATGGCGTAGATCCAGACCTGATCGAGATCGATGCCCTTCTGGTGCCAGTGAGGGAGCTGTTGGCTTCTGCCACCAGCCGGGTACTTCAGGATCGCATCGCGATGGCCGGTGGGTCGTTCGGAAGATGGCCCCCGAGTGACGTGAACGGTGTCGTGACCGGCGGTGTGGTCTATTCGCTCGATCCGGTCGACCAGGCCCGGATCTTGGCCGTCGGCTTCCACCGGCTCATCCACTGGGCCACGGCCAGGCGGATACCCCTGTTCCTGCTGGAGTTTCCACGCACCGTGAACGACGGCGGCTATCTCATCGAGACCCTTTGGCCCTGGTTGAGCAGCCACTGCGAACGGGAACGAGCCGCGGCCGCCTTCTCGTCAGTTGCCGATCCTCAACTTGTCCGGATCCAGGAGGAAGCGGGCGGCGAGCTCAGTGCGAATGGCTCCCATGACGCGAGCACATTGGACCGCGACGCCATGTCCATTGTGTTAAAGGAGCGAGACTCGCTGATGGCCAGACTAGAGGACCAGCTGGCTGAAGTTCGGGAAGTTCTCGCCAACACCGATCGCGAGCTAACCGAAGTTCGAAATGTTCTGGCCAGGAGGGAAGCCACGGCCGCCAGCATCGAACTGCAATTGGATGACACCCGGACAGAGCTGGCGAGCCTTCAGCGTCGGCTGGTGGCCGCGAATCACGATCTCGCTAATCGAAATGTTGTCATTGATGAGATGCAGGCCAAGTTGCATGCCGCGGCTGCGGAGGCCGAGGCAGTGCGGCGAACCGTCAGTTGGCGAGTCACCCGGCCTTTTCGCAGACTGAAGTCCGCCTTGCGCTGAGTGGCGCCGATGACGCGGGGCGGCGATAGCCGACGGCTGTTCCGATGTCCAGCGGCCGTCTCGGCTTCTCAGCCGTCGACGCCTCGCACCACGGCAGGAGAGTGCCGGAAGAACTGCTCGACATCCTGCTCGTACCGATAGGAAGGACCGTCGGAGCCGGTGGACCGTCGGAGGTTGTTGGCCCGGGCGAAGCTCTCCACCGCTCCTGCACTCGTGTACCGGTAGCGGAAGCCGGTTTCGAGGAGCTTGGAGATGTCCACCCCCCGCCCGTAGCGGATAACGCCCTCCATCTCCGGTGGGAGCTGGACCAGGCCGAGCTGGCGGAGGGGGGCGACGAAGGCACGGGGCCGGATGGGCGGCAGGGGCAGCAGGTATGCCCCACAGATGGCGGCCACCTCGCTCCAGGGGAGCTTGCCCGCTCCGGCTACGTTGAACACCCCGGGGATCCGTCTCATCGTCACGTACTCGAGCGCCCGCACGACGTCGTCCTCTTCGACGAACTGGACCAGCGGGTCGAACCCGGCGATGCAGGGGAGCAGTCGGCGCCGGAGGTTCTGGCTGATGGGCGTGATGATGTCGGTGCCGAGAACATTGGCGAACCGGAGGACTGACACCACCAGGTGCGGGTTGTCGTCGGTGAAGTCGTGCACCAGGGACTCGACCTCGATGAGGGATCGCTCGAGGCGCGTCCGCACCGGGCTCGAACGTGCGGTGTCCTCTCGGAACCACGCCGGATCGTTCTCGGCCGCCCCGTAGACATGGGTGGAGGACTTCACCACCACCTGGCGCACGGACGACTCGGCGGACCCCGCCGCGGCCAGCAGGTTGAGCGTGCCGATCACGTTGATCTCGTGCAGGACCCGGCTCGGCACGTTGACCGAATTGGTCTCGAGGAACGTGTGGACGATGGTGTCCACCTGGGTGGCCCGCACGATGCGGCTCAGGATGGAGTACCGCTGGTCGGATCGGACGAACTCGGTGCGCTCGAGGGGGACCTTCGGCTCGTTGGCCCCGAGGCCCAGGATCATCTCGATGTCCGCCTCGTTCTCGAGCGCCTGGGCCATGCGCCCACCCCAGAAGGTGTCGAGGCCGGTGATGAGCACTCGCCTTCCCACGGCCGCTACCCGAACCAGATGCTGCGTCGTTCTCGCAGCATGTCGTGGAGGGCGTCCTGGAGCTTGGCCCGGATGGTCTCGGCCTCGTCCATCACCCGGCTACGTGAGTAGCGCCCCTGCTCGGGTTCCACATCGAAGGTCACCGGGTCCAGCACCCGCAGCTTGAACTTCGCCGGGAAGTAGGCCGCGTACCCGAGCGGCCCGAGCAGCAACGCGTTGGCGGTCACCGGGAAGTACGGGAGGTTGAGCAGCTTGGCCAAGCCCCCCAGCCGGAACAGGATGGGCATCGATTCCTCGGCCCCGACCACCGCGATGGGAATGATCGGGACCCCGGCCCGCATGGCGATTTCGACGAAGCCACCCCGGCCGAACCGTCGGAGCCGATAGCGGTCGCTGTACGTCTTCGAAGTGGCCTTGGTGCCCTCGGGAAACACCAGGGCCAACTGCTGTTGGTCGTGCAGCAGGCGGTAGGCATTGTCGGGGTGGGCGGGCACCCCTCCGGTCCTCGACCACATGGTGCCGACGTAGGGGATGGTGCGGAAGAAGTAGTCGGCCAGCCCGTACACGGGCCGGCCCAACTCCTCCTCGATCCCGTGCATGATGGCCGGCGCGTCCGAGGGGATGGCACCGGCATGGTTGGCGATGAGGAGTGCCCCTCCGGTCTGGGGGATCTTCTCGAGGCCGTCCCACTCGACCCGGAACCAATACCGGTACACCGGGTCGTACAGCCGCCGAACAATGGAGCGCATGTGCTCGGAGCGACCCCACTCGTCCACGTCCGAGCGTCTCGGGTCGACTGGGGCCCCGTCATCCGAAGGGGCCACCGCCACCGGGAGCATCGTCGGCGGTGCGGCTGCCCCGGTCTCGCCGATTTGGCGACGCCCCGGTGCTTCCCGCTTCGCTCCGCTCACCTGCTCGCTCTGGCCCGTCGTTCCGACCGGGCCTCCGCCACCCGTGGTCCCGACCGACTGGCCACCGGCCGCACCGTTTCCTGGGGGAGCCGCTCGGGCGGACTCCGTCGGTTCAGCAGTCACCGATGCATCGTACCGGCCTGCCGGTGCCGGCCCGCCCGCACCAGCCGGCCCGAGTCTCGTCCTGCCTCACACCGTCCCATCCGGAGCCGAAGCAGCCCGGAGCCGGCCGGACAGCGACCCGAAGGAGGCCAACCGGTCGAGGGTGAGCGACTGCCGGGAGACCTGCATCGATGCGAATTCGGCTCGCAGGGCCGAGAACACGGTGGCCACCCTCTCGGGGTCGACCAGCGGGAGGAAGACGGTGACGGCGGCGTCACCCGCCATCACCGGCACGGGCGCATCCTCGAGCGACTCGGCGACCACCGCGCAGACGTCATCGGTCAGCCGGTCTCGAGGCGGCGGGTGTCCAGGTGACGAACGGTCACTCGGCGATGTAGGAACGGGGTCGGCCACGGCCACCGCCGGCAAGGGAGGGGTGGCCAGCAGTCCGAGCCGAGATCGGTAGACGTCCTCGAGCATGCCGATCGAGTCGTGCAGCGGATGGATGGTGCTGCCCGCGACGTGCTTCCACTGCACGGGGACCTCGGTGATGCGCAGGCCGAGTCGCCGGGCCCGGGCCAGGATCTCGACGTCGAAAGCGAAGCGGTCGATGCGCACCAGGTGGAACAGCAGCCGGGCGGCGGGCGTGCGGAACGCCTTGAATCCGCATTGGGTGTCGTGCAGCCCGAGCCCGGTCCCGGTCGTGACCATCCAGTTGAACAGCCGGCCCATCACCGCTCGGACGGCGTAGGTCCCGTCGAGCATCGAATCGGGCAGGGCCCGGGACCCGATAGCGGCATCGTTGGAACGCAACCCCTCGAGGAGGAGTGGGATGGCTCGCGGGTCGATGGCCATGTCGGCATCCATGTAGGCGGTGTACGCCCCTCGGGCCAGGGCCACCCCGGTCCGCACGGCCGCCCCCTTCCCGCGGTTGGCGGGCAGGGTGACCACCCGGTGATGGGGCAGATGGGCGAGGAGTGAGCGGGCGGCGGCGGCGGTGCCGTCAATGCTGCCGTCGTCGACCACCACCACCTCGGTCCGTGTCACGTCCACCGCGCCCTCGGCGACCGCTGCCTCGAAACGCTTCATGCCGTCCGGCAACCTCCGGGCCTCGTTGAAGGCCGGCACGATGATGGTGAGATCGGGTGTCATGGGTCTGAGGATGGGACGGGCTGTGCCTCGGGCGACCCTATCGGCGGGCGGTCCACCGTTCGGGTCGCGGCCCTGGCCTCGACCTGGCCATGGCGTCGGCAGGCTCGGCCCGGCTCCGGCTGGCGCCCTACGGCCGGGCCGCCCCGACCAGCCCCTCGTACCAGACGGGGTCGAAGGTCACGACGGTGCCGGTGTGGGCCGCCTGGATGATGGTCCCGCTCCCGTAGGCGGTGGGCTGGCCGTCGAGTACGGGGCCGACGTACATCACGACGTGATCGATGCCGGCGCCGTCGAAGTTGTAGAAGAGGAGGTCGCCGGGCTCGAGCTGGTTGAGAGGCACGTGCCTGGACTCCGCGTACTGGTCGGCAGCCGAGTGCGGCAGCGATACGCCGGCATTGGCCCAGGCCAGTGCGGTGAGTCCGGAGCAGTCCACCCCCGACATGCTCTCACCGCCCCACACGTAGGGGACGCCCAGGTACTTCATGGCCCCGTGCACCGCGGCCAGGCCGGCCGCCTGGGGACTGCCGCCACTGGTCAGGGTCGGACCGCCGGCGCCGGCCGCCAATCCTGCCGCCTGGTTGGCCGCATCGGTGGCTCCGACCGCCGCCGCGCTGCCCCCGCTCAGGGTGCTGGCCACCTGGGCCGCCTGGGCCGCGGCCGCGGCTGCCGCAGCCGCCGCGGCCGGCGAGTCGGCGCTGGCTGCATTCTGGGCCGCGGCGGTGGCCTGGGCCGCGGCCTGCTGGGCGACCTGCTGGGCGAGCGCTCCCTTGACCTCGGCCAGCGTGGCCTCGGACTCGGCGTTGGCCGCGGCCGCGCTCTGTTGGGCCTGGCGCTCGACCGTCAGTTGCTCCGTCTCGGCCTGCTGCTCGGTCAGGAGCTTGGCTTGGGTCGCACTCAGCTGGCGCTGTCCGGCCTGGACCCGGGCCACGTCGGCGGCCAGGTCACCGGCGCCGATGCCGGCGTAGACGTCACGCGTCTGCGTGGCCCCATTCGGGGCGGCGAAGAGCGAGGCCACCGCCTGTGAGGTGGAGTCGCTCTCGTAGGCCCCGATCGCCTCGGCGCGGAGTCGCGCCCGGGTGCTCTCCAACTCCGACCTGGTGGCGTCGAGGGAGGCCGCCGTGGTCTGGAGTGAGGCCTGTGTCTGCGCCAGGTTCACCACCGCCTGGTTGTACAGCTCGTCGGTCTGGTCGAGGACCACCTGCTGTTGGGAGATCTGGGCTTCGAGGCTGGCCACCTGAGCTTCGGTGGTGTCGATCGACGACTGTGACGATCCGGCCGCGCCGGTGGTCGGGGTGGGTGCAGAGGAGCCTCGCGGGGTGGTTGCCGCGGTCGTCGGGGCGGAGCCTGAGGTCGAGGTGGAGGTGGGGGTCGAGGTGGAGGTGGGGGTCGAGGAGGCGATGGTTCCGGTCGTCGCCCCGGCTGGTGCCGTACACAGGACGAGCGAGAGCAATGAGGCGAAGACCACGGAGAAGGCGCCGGCGAGTGAGCCGGGCCCCAGCCCTCCGATGCGGGTCTCGAGTCTCATGGTCCCCGACCGTCCGGCCTGGGCTCTGTCGTTCCGGGTGGTGGCACCCATCGCCCTGTTCGTACCTGTGCCTCGCCAGCGGCCCGTGGTGCGACGGGCTCCGTAGTCGTGTTGCGGACGCGTCTGTTCATGCGTGACCGATCGCCCCTTCTCCACCTCGGCCACTCCTTTCACGCTACTGCTGGGCTTCCCCGGTTCCAAGGGCGAATCCGCTGCCCACCGAGCGTCGAACGTCGGTGCCGGCGTCTGGTCCTCGCCCTCGGTTGGTGCCCGCCGGGCCGCCGGCCGATGGCTCGCCCCTCCGGAGTCGGTAAGTTGCCTCTCGGTATCGGCAGCTGGAGCACACAACTGGAGGTCCCTGTGGTCGACGGCGTGGTCGAGGTCCGGAGCGGTCGCCTCCAGGGTGTCCGGCGCAGCGGGGTGTGGTCCTTTTCCGGCATTCCCTATGCGGCCGCGCCTACCGGTTCCCGGCGCTGGCGACCCCCACAGCCTCCTGAGGCCTGGGCGGGTGTGAGGCTCTGTGACCGGTTCGGGCCCATCGCGCCCCAAGCCCCACCATTGTTCGAGCTCTCGCTCGGGGGTGAGCCCGACGAGCACTCGGAAGACTGCCTCACCCTCAATCTCTGGACCCCGGCGCCCGACACCGGGCGACGCCCGGTGATGGTCTGGATCCACGGCGGTTCATTTCTCTCGGGCTCGAGCGCGGTGGGACTGTACCGGGGCGGGATGCTCGCCCGCGAAGGCGATGTGGTCGTGGTGACCATCAACTACCGCCTGGGGCTCCTCGGCTTCCTGGCGCACCCGGCCCTGGAGGAGGCCGGTCAGACCTGGCTCGACGGCCAGCCGTGGACCGGATTCGGCAACTGGGGCCTGGCCGACCAGATTGCCGCCCTCCACTGGGTCAAGGAGCACATCGCTTCGTTCGGGGGCGATCCGGACAACGTGACCGTGTTCGGCGAGTCGGCCGGCGGCATGAGCATCTCGGACCTCCTCTCCGTGCCGACGGCGCGCGGGCTGTTCCGTCGGGCCATCGTCCAGAGCGGACCTCCCTACACGCTTTCGGCGGAGCTGGCGACAGCTCGGGCGGAGGAACTCGCCTCGCATCTCGGTGTGGACGTGAGCCGCCGCGCCCTCGAGCGTGTCCCGGCCGATGCGCTGGTGGCGGCGGCGGCCGACGTCGGCAGTCGGCTCACCTCTGGCGGCCAGTCCGGTCTCCTGGTGATGCCGGCCATCGACGGCGGGCTCCTCCCGTCTCTGCCCGAGGCGGCGGTGGCTTCGGGATCTGCCTCCGACGTGGACCTGGTCATCGGCACCACCCGGGACGAGACGTCGTTCTTCACGCTCGGCAACCCCCGGTTCGCCGCACTCCAGGAGTCGGAGTTGCAGAGATGGGTCACCGTGCTCGTCCCCGATCCGGCCGGGGCCGGGGAGGTGATCGCCCGGGTCCGGGACGCCCGGCTGAGCCGGGGAGAGGACGCCACTCCGCGACACCTTTGGACCGCCATCTCCAGCGAGTACCTCTTTCGTTGGCCCAGCATCCGCTTCGCCAATGCTCACGCCGCGGCGGCCCGGACCCGAGCCCGCAGCACTGCCGGGACCGGGCTCAGGCCCGCGGCCGGGACCTACAGCTACCTCTTCACCTGGGAGTCCCCCGCGTTCGGGGGTGTCCTCGGGTCATGCCACGCGCTCGAGATCCCATTCGTCTTCGGCACGGTGCACCACCCAGGGGTTCAGCCCTTCGCAGGAAACGGTGACGAAGCCTTCGCCTTGTCGACGGCGATGCGGAGGGCCTGGGTGGCGTTCGCCCGATCGGGATCGCCGGGCTCACCTTCGCCCGGCAGACCGGTGGGGGCGAGGCGGGACGGATCGGCGGGATCGGACGGATCGGCGGGACAGGACGGGTCGGCGACACGGGTGGGCTCAGCTGACTGGTCGGTCTGGAACGTCGATGAGCGTCCCACCATGGTGTTCGGGCCTTGGCCGGGCGACGCATGCGTGCAGCGTCAGGTCGACGCGCCGAGGGATGCGGAGCTCGAGGCTGTCGCGGCGGCCAGCGGCCCGGGTTGGACGAGCAGAGCGGCGGGCGCTTCAGATCGGGCCTGACCGGCCGGCAGGCCGGCCCGTGATTCAGCCGGCGCCGGCGGCAACCGCCGCATCCCACGTATAGCTGAGTGGCGGTACCGGCCCAGAGGCCAGCACCATGAGGGTGGCATCGGACGTCCACTGGTTGTTGAAGGTGCCGTAGGCCTCGCCCGCCCCCATCAGCAACGTGCCGCCGTAAAGGGCCTGGTAGTCGCTGAGCGAGAGGATGTTGTCACGGTGCCCCCAGCACCCGGACTGGCCCGCAGCGGTGCAGTCGATGTTGCCGCTGTTGGGCCCGTCGTCGTACATCCAGAAGTAGTTGGAGCCCAGCGGGTTCCCGTTCTCGGCCCAGTTGCTGCCCCAGGCGATGACGTGCATCCCCGGTGGCGCCAGGCTCGGGCCCGGATCGGTGTTCCCTTGGGCACCGGCCAGCGCGTCAGCGTCCAGCGCGTCGACCAGACCCACGAAGGGTGGGAGTCCACGGTCGACGCGCTCGATGTCGGTGATGACGAAGAGCTGCTCTGCCGGCGTCAGCGAGCCGAAGTTGCTGGGGAGGCGCATCGGCCCGAGTCCCTCGGTCGCCCGTGCGGCACTGGTCGCCTGCTCGACCTCGGCCATGCAGGTCGGGCCGGCGTTGTGTGGATAGCAGGCGGCGAGGAAGTTGGGGTTCGGCGCGATGTTCTGTGGCGGGTTGGCCGTGTTGGCGTTGCCCGACGCCGAGTTCTGCAGGGATCCGAGAGAAGGCGCGTCGCCGAAGTTCGACACGTTGCCGCTGTCGGTCACCGTCCAGTAGCCGGACCCGGGAAAGTCGGTGGAGATGGCCGCGGTAGGCGCGCCGAGGGGTGCTCCTCCGGTCGAGCCGAAGAACTGGGCATCGCCGAAGGTGAAGATGCCGCCGTCGGACGCCACCAGCCAGTAGCCGCGGCCGTCGGGGGTCGGCGCCATGCCCACGATGGGCTGGTTGAGAACGAGCGCACCCGTCGAGCCGTAGAACTGGGCGTTGCCAAAGGTGAACACACCGCCGTCGGTGGCGACGAGCCAGTAGCCGTGCCCATCGGCGGTGCGAGCGATGCCGACGATCGGGTTCGTCCGTTGAGCGCTGCTCCGGTGGAGAGGGGTTGACCCACCCGGTGAGGCCAGAGCGCTGAGTGACAGCCCACCGGCCAGTCCGAACACGGCCATCAGCGTGGCGACCACGCAGGCGATCGACCGCCTGGGCGCCCCGATCGCCGTCACCGGTGCTCCGAGCCCGGATGGGTCGGACAGATCGCAGGGACTTGCGGTCGGACTTGCCGGCGTCAGTGCCGCCGGGTTCAGCCCCGCGGATGGATCCGCGCCCTGCCCTGTCCCTGGTGTCGAGTCACTCACCGCGTACCGATCCCTATTGCTCCAATGCGTCCTTTCGCTATCGACCCTTCGCGGTTCCGGCTTTAACCCGGACAGCAGTGCGTCCCACCTGGTGGGGGTGGTCATCGGTGACATCCGGAGGACCCCGCTCCCGGCGCTTGCCGGCTTGGCCCTTCCAGCCACCGCGGCCGGATGCGGGGATCGCCGACCGGATTACCCAGGTCCCGGGGGACGGGTGCCGGCCTAATCTTTGGAATGACCCACCGATTGTCTGAGGCGATGCCGACACGGATCGGCGGTCCATGGGGACGTAGCCCAATCGGTAGAGGCAGGGCGCTTAAACCGCCTCCAGTGAGGGTTCGACCCCCTCCGTCCCCACCAATGAAAAGCGGCCAACTGGATAGGTCGGATCCACATCGACACCGGTTGTTGAGGTCTGGCGACTGATCCGGCACGGACGCCCACGGCAGCCCATCGAGTGAAAAAACTGGCCGTTCGGCGCGGTGCCGTCTCTCAGGACCGGATCAGCTGATCGTAGATAGCTTGCGTCGCCGCACACGGCGCCACTCCGAGCTCATCTCGGAGGAAGTCGCACAGATCGCTGTACACGCGGAGAGCCTCGGCTACATTCCCCTCTTTGGCCAAGGCTCGCATAAGAGTCTGGTGGCCGCTCTCCCGTAGTGGTGCCAGGCGGACAAGTTGGCGACTCACTCGAACCGCCCCGGGCAGCTCCGTACCGCCGATGCCGAGAGTGGCGACCGCGTACGCTTCGAGCGCCCGGAGTCGGATTCCCTCGAGATGACGGCGCTGTTCATCGATCCAGAAGGCGTCCTCCCCGGGCAGGAACTCCCGCTCGGCCACGAAGAGCGCGACGAGCGAGGGGCCCCAAGCACGTTTCCACTCCTCGAGGGCGACCTGGGACTCCGCCCGGTGCACGCCCTCGGCGGCTGCCTCGACATCGACGTAGGCCCCCTTGTCCAGTCTGAGCTGCAGGCGCGAACGACCGTCGAGAACCTCGGAGCCCAGGATCTTGCGCATTTTGGAGATGAGGGCGTTGAGCCCGGTGTCGGCGGCGGCAGGAATCGCTTCGGGCCACAGGGCCCGGACCAGCTCGTCCCGCCCGGTGAGGCGGTGGCGCTTGAGCACGAGATAGGCGAATACCAGGCGGCCCTGGCGTCCGGGGAACCGCCCTTCGAGACGCTCGCCATCCCGTTCCACCACGGTTGGGCCGCAGAGTTGAATCCGGGTCAGTGGCGGTGGCACCAAGGTCACGCCAACATTCTGTCAACAGAGTTGGCGTACAACTGAGGAGGAGGACCAAATGGCCAGGATCATCCGATGTGAGTGCGGCTATGTGGCCCGCGGTGACACCGATGACGAGGTGGTCAGCACCATACGCGGGCACATGAGGACCGACCATCCGGCGCTGCTGGAGACGGTCGGTCGGGAGGACCTGCTCGGTTGGATCCAGGTCGAATAGACCGGACGACATGGAGGTTCGAAATGACGTTCAGAGCAACGGCGACGATGCCGAGCGTGCCCGCCCGCAGTGACGTGCTGGTGTCACCCCAGTGGCTGGAGGAGCACTTCGGAGACCCCTCGCTCCGCCTGATCGAAGTCGACGTGAGTCCCGCCCCTTATGAAACGGGACACATCGAGGGCGCGGTTCTGTGGAACGTGTATCAGGACTTCAAGGACACCGAGTACCGCCCGGCCGACAAGGCGACGATCGAGCACCTCGTCCGTCGGTCCGGCATCGACGAGGACTCCACCATCGTGCTCTACGGCTTGGCCCCCGCGATGGGGTTCTGGCTCATGAAGCTCTACCGTCACACCGACGTCCGTATCCTCGACGCGGCAAGGGACACGTGGCGACGAGAGGGTAGACCGTGGACCACAACCGTTCCTTCGCAGGTCGTGACCGCATACGCCCTACCTGATGAGGACCACTCGATCCGGGCCGAGTGCTTCGACGTCGAGCGTTCCATCGGCCACCCGAGCCATACCCTCCTCGACGTCCGAAGCGATCTCGAGTACCGGGGCGAGCGGTTCTGGCCCTCCGGCGGCGAACAGGTCGGCGGACGTGCCGGCCATGTCCCGTGCGCCGTCAACCTCTCAATCGAAACCGTGCTCGATGAGCGAGGCTCGTACCGCTCCCCAGCCGAGATTCAGCGAGTCTTTGCGTCGATCGATCTGCCAGACGACCAGGAAGTCACCTGTTACTGCACAATCGGCGGTCGGGCCAGCACCGCGTGGTTCGCCCTCCACTACCTGCTGGGCCGCCAACACGTCAGGGTCTACGACGGATCCTGGGCCGAGTGGGGACTGATGACGTCTACGCCGGTCGAGTCCGGCTAGCGGACAACCCACACGCTCGTTTCGCGCGGAAGGACACCCACATCGACTCTGAGGGTGTGGACCGCGGGTCTTGGGCACACTGGTGATGGTGAGGGATGGAACTGACCTGACAGGCGAGGTGGCCGCCCGGCTGACGGTGGCAGGTTGCGTCGCGGCCGAAGAGGAGGCGGCCGAACTTGTGTCAGCCGCCTCCGAGCCGACCGACCTCGAGGCAATGGTCCGCCGCCGCGAGCAAGGTGAGCCCTTGGCCTGGATCATCGGCTCCCTTCGTTTCTGCGGTCACGAGATCCGGGTCGACCACGGCGTGTACGTACCGAGGCTCCAGACAGAGGAGTTGGCGATCCGAGCGGCTGGCCATCTGCCCCCTCGGGGCGTGGCCCGAGCAGCCGACCTCTTCACCGGCAGCGGCGCGGTGGCCGTCCACCTCACGGCCGCTCGACCCCGGGCCCAGGTGGTCGCGGTCGACGCCGACCGGCGCGCCGTCACCTGCGCCCGGCGCAACGGCGTCAGGGTGGTGCTCGCGGATCTGGACGCGCTTGGCGCGCCATTTCCCGATGGGGCGTTCGACGTCCTGACGGCAGTAGCGCCCTATGTGCCGACCGGCGACCTCCATCTGCTGCCTGCCGACGTCCAGCGTCACGAGCCGCGGCGATCGCTCGACGGCGGCGATGACGGCCTTCAGCTGGTGCGCGGCGTCGTGGCCTCGGCAGCCCGCCTTCTTCGGTCCGGCGGGTGGCTCCTGCTCGAGGTGGGCGGCGAGCAGGACCGGTCGCTGGCCCCGACCCTGACCGCCGCGGGATTCGGTCCGGCGGAAGCCTGGTCCGACGAGGACGGTGATCTGCGAGGAATCGTCGCCCAGCTCACGGCGAAACGCGAAATTCGGACAACGGGTCGGTAATGTCGTCAGTGCGTCGCCGACGAGGGTGACGGATCACCTGGCGTGAACCAAGGAGGGGCACGGGATGCGATCACCGATGAGACGTGTCATGTCAATCGTGGGCGTGGGAGCGGGGGTGGCCAGGGCGGCGGCACGGTTGGCGGTGGTGGCACTATTGGCGGCGGTGGCGCTGCTACAGGCGGCAGCGCCGTCGACGGCCGCGGCCGGTGCCGTGCCGCGGACTGCCGATCGGCCGGCAGTGGTCGTACCGACCACCTGGTCCACCGTGTCCACGCCGGCCACCGATCCCAACACGTTCACCTTCTTGAACGGTGTCTCCTGCGTGGGGCCGGCTTTCTGCATGGCCGCGGGACAAACCCAGGTGAGCGGCAACCAGGCGCCCTTGGTCGAGCGGTTCAACGGGAGCACCTGGACGGTCATGCCCGTTCCCATGCCTTCGGGGGGCAACGGTGCGTATTTCATTGGTGTGTCCTGTACCGGTCCGGCGTTCTGCGCCGCGGTCGGTGTCCAGTATCCGGGCGCTTTCCAACAGAACTTTGCCGAGCTCTGGAACGGGACGGCGTGGTCCATCACCGCCACGCCCGACCGGTCGACCTCGGCCAACGGATCCTTCAGCGGCATCTCCTGCGTTAGCTCCACCTACTGCCTGGCGGTCGGGGGGGATACCGCCCACGGTGCCGACGAGACCGTGGTGGAGCAATGGAACGGCGCGGCATGGACCATCGTGACCGACGCTCCTTCGGCGGCGCTGCAACCCGAGCTGACCAGTGTGTCGTGCCTGTCCCTCTCGTTCTGCGTCGCCGTCGGGGCCAGCTTCGCGGGCACCGAGGCCCCCTTCACCGAGGTCTGGGACGGCGCTTCGTGGACGGTTGCCGCCACGCCAACCGTGTCGGGGGCGATCCAGACCCTGTTCTCGACGGTCAGTTGCGCCCTCCCGACGATGTGCGAAGCCGCCGGTTTCCAGGACAACGGGAGCGCCAGCGGCAACCTCGTCGAGCAATGGAACGGCTCGGTCTGGTCCCTGCAGCCGGCCCCGAACCCCCAGGCGCCGGGCCTCGGCTCACCCGCTACGGTCGACTGCATCGGCCCGACCTCGTGTGTGCTCGGTGGCCAAGCGGACCGAGGGCTCGGGTCCGGGCCCGCCATGGTCCTCACCTACAACGGGGCGAGCTGGTCGCTCGGGACTACCCCGCAACCGGGCAACCAGAGCTCGCTGGCCGATTCGATCCATGGGGTCTCCTGTGCGGCCGAGTTCTTCTGCGTGGCAGTGGGGGAGGAGGAGGATACCGCCGGGTTCCCCCAGCCGATGGTGCTGACCAGCCCGGTCACCCGGCCCGGCTATGACGAGGTCGCCACCGACGGAGGGATCTTCACGTTCGACAGCACCGGGTTCTTCGGGTCGACCGGGGCGTTGACCCTCAACAAGCCGGTCGTCGGCATGGCCCAGACGCCGGACGGGGGCGGCTACTGGCTGGTCGCCTCGGACGGCGGCATCTTCACCTTCGGTGACGCCCGCTTCTTCGGGTCGACCGGCGCCATCGCCCTCAACAGACCCATCGTGGGGATGGCAACGACACCGTCCGGCCGTGGCTACTGGCTGGTCGCCTCGGACGGCGGCATCTTCACCTTCGGCGACGCCGTCTACTACGGGTCGACCGGCGCCCTCCGGCTCAACCAGCCGGTCGTGGGGATGGCCGCCACCCCCGACGGGGGCGGCTACTGGATGGTGGCCTCGGACGGCGGCATCTTCACCTTCGGCGACGCCCACTTCTTCGGGTCGATGGGGGCTGTCCGTCTCAACCAGCCCGTTGTGGGCCTTGGGTCATAGGGAGCGGGGCCGGGCCGCCGTCAGTCTGACGGCCGACATTCCGACGGCCGATCTGGAGCGGGTCGCCGAGGCCACCCGTCGGTTTCTCGAGGCGGTCGGCGCCCTGTCGGGCGCCGACATCGCGGGGCCCTCCCTCCTGCCCGGTTGGACGGTTGGCCACGTGCTCACCCATGTGGCCAGAAATGCCGACAGCCATGTTCGCCGGGCCGAGGCGGCCAGCCGGGGCGAGGTGATCGACCAGTACCCGGGCGGGTCCGGAGGGCGTGCAGCCGAGATCGAGGCCGGTGCCGGCCGCAGCGCAGACGCCATCCTCGTCGATCTGGTCTCGTCATCCGCAGGGCTCGCCAGCGCATGGGACCGGGTCCCGAGCGATGCCTGGAGTCGTCTCACCCGAGACGTCGGCGGTCACGAACGCCCGTTGTCGGCTCTGCCCGGCCGAAGATGGCAGGAGCTCGAGGTCCACCTGGTCGACCTCGACATCGGGGTCACCTACGCGGACTGGCCGGACGAATTCGTGGCCACGTGGCTGCCGCTCGTCGAGGCGAGCGCACCGAGGCGGCTCCCTCGGGGGAAGGCGGCGCCCGACGCGAGTGGTCTCGACCACCGCCTGCGACTGGCCTGGCTCTACGGCCGGGCACACCCTCCCGGTTACCCGGAGCTGGCTTCTTGGGGTTGAGGTCCTTCGGGCCCAAGATCCTCCCCGACCTCCGTCTCGGGCCCGCGGTCCGGGCCTGGTTAGCATCGGCCACTTCGACACAACGGATTCGAGGGGGTGGCCCGACGCGATGGCCCACGACCCAGTGGTAGCGGAGACGACACGCCGGCGAGACAGCCTCGAGCCATGCTTCGTCCTCCCCGAGCAGGAGGAGCGGGCCACCGCGGCGCTGGCCCGGTTCCGCGGCCACGGCGGGAAGCAGCCCAATGTGCTGCTCATCCTCTTCGACGATGTCGGATGGGGTGACTTCGGTTGTTATGGCGGTGGGGTGGCCGTCGGTGCTCCGACCCCCCACATCGACGCGCTGGCCCGACGCGGGATGCTGCTCACCTCCTGCTACTCGGAGCCCTCGTGCACACCCTCGCGCGCCTCGCTGATGACCGGCCGCCTCCCTATGCGCCACGGCCTCCTCCGGCCGCCCATGTACGGGCAACCGGGCGGGCTCGACGGGGAGGTCACCCTGGCCGCACTGCTGTCCAACGCCGGGTACGTGACCCAGGCCGTGGGCAAGTGGCACATGGGTGAGAACATCGAGTCCCAACCCCAGCACGTGGGGTTCGACGACTTCTACGGATTCCTGTCGGTGTCAGACATGTACACCGAGTGGCGGGACCCCAACTTCTTCCCGGAGATCGTCTATAGCGAGGAACGCACCCGTTGGGTGGAGAACCTCCCCTTCAACAAGTGCTTCGTCCATGCCGTGCGGGGCGGCCCGTCCGAGAACGTCGAAGAGGTGACCATCCCCGTCCTGTCCCTGCTGGATGACATGTGGGCGACTTATTCCCTGGAATTCATCAGGCGAATGGGCGAGCCGCCGCCTGATGACCGGCAGCCATGGTTCCTCTACCACTGCACCCGGGGCGCCCATTTTGACAACTATCCCCACGAGCGGTTTCTCGGCTCGTCACCGGCCAAGCACCCCTACAAGGACACCATCGTGGAGCTCGACGACATCGTGGGCCGGCTCGTCGCAGAGCTCGAGGTCACCGGTCAGATGGAGAACACGCTGGTCTTCGTGTCCTCGGACAACGGACCGGAGATGGAGACCTGGCCGGATGCCGCCTATTCGCCCTTCCGTAGCGCCAAGGGGTCGACCTGGGAGGGCGGCCAACGGGTGCCGGCCATCGTCACCTGGCCGGGCATGATCCCTGCCGATCGGTCATCCGACGGTCTCTTCTCGCAGATGGACCTGTTCAACACGGTGCTCACGCTGGCCGGCGCCGGGGCGTCGGTGCCCGAAGACCGGTACATCGATGGCGTCGACCAGTGTTCGTTCCTGGTCGATCCAGAGGGGGCCTCCAACCGGAAGTACATCTACTACTGGTTGACCAACGTGTTCTCCGCCCTGCGGGTGGGGGAGTGGAAGTTCATGGTCGCATCGACCTCCGACGACGACCGTGACTGCCTCAACCTGGGTGGCTTCACCGGGGTGACCCAGAAGTACTCACACGGCCGCCTCTACAACCTCTATCTCGACCCGAAGGAAAGCCGCAGCTACATGATCCGAAAGCTGGCCTACATCGACAGCTTCACCAGCGGCATCGCCCGGCACTTCTCCACCTTCGGCACCTTTCCGCCGAAGCACCCGATCGCGGCCATGAGCTGAGCACCGATGTGCGGTCGGACCGAGCCAGCGATCCTCCGCGCTGTCGGATGTACGCGCTGCTATCCGGCTCCGGTGCTCGCTCAAGCGCGCTGCTCGCTCAAGCGCGCTGCTCGCTCAAACGCGCTGCTCGCTCAAACGCGGCGCGCCCTCTTCACCGTCCAGTCGAACCTGACGGCTGCGCTCGAGAAGGTGCCATCGGTGGCCTGAATCGTCACCACCGCGCGACCCTGAACGGCCGGGGTGCCGGAGACCAGTCCCGTCGAGGCGCTGATCGAGAGTCCGGCCGGGAGTCCGGCAGCCGAGTAGGTGAGCACCGCTCCGGGAACGGCGTCGACGGCCGGGATATTGAAGGGGACGATCGGGGTCCCCGCCACCGAGCTCACCTTCTTGGCCGGAGCCGCCACGGTGACGGGTGACTGAGCCGTCTCGCAGCCGCCGCGCGGGCCGGAGTCGTTGGCCCAGATGCCCTGGAAGTCGAAGCTCCCGGTGGCGAGGGGCTGGTAGATGGCGGCACCCGGCTGACCGGAGTTCAGGTAATCGCATTTGTCAGCGACCTCGTTGCCCTGGGCGTCGGTCCACCCCGATGCCGGATACGGATCAGTGAGTGTCTCGGCGTACTCGTGGGAAGCATTCTCACCCACCCCGTCGAGCGGCCCCGGGTTAGCGAACGAGCTGCAATAGCTGGCACCGGCGTCGGGTGCGTAGGGCAGGTTGGTGTACGCGACGTTCGCCCCGCGGACGGCTCCGTTCCAGAAGGGGTCCTGGGTATTGTCGTGGTAGGCGCAGTAGCCCGTGGTCGGGTTCAGCCATCCGTCAGGATTCGTCCCCGTCGGAGACACGATGATGTACTGCGCCTCGATCGAGGAGTCACCGAAGTGGGCAGCGGCGTTGGCGGCTTCCTGGGCGATCATGACGCCGCTGGCGCCGGGCGTGTTCGGGTCACCCGGAGACCCGGCCGGCGGCGTGTAAGAGGTGTCCTCCCACACGCCGGCCAGGACTCCCCCCGGACTCGGGTAGGCCACATGGTTGGCAGTCGACAGCGGGCAGGAAGTGGCGCCGACCGCAACCCCCTGGCAGTACTGGGTGGCAATGGCACTCCAGGTCTCGTGGTCCGACCCGAGCCCGGCATAGAGGGCCTGGGCGTACCGCGCCAAGCCGTCCGGGTCGCCGGAGAAGACCCGGTACCCGCCGGACGTGCTCTCGGTGCCCCACTGGGATCCCCAGAACACCACGTAGATTCGGGGCTTTCCGGTGACGACCGGCCCACCGCGGTAGAACAGCGGGCCCTTCGTCGGGAGGCCGGGGCGCGCTTGGATGGCGGTGGATGAGGCCCGCGGCGCAAATACCTCCGGAACGGACGACACGGCGTGCGGGATGGCTCCATGGCGGTAGGGGTGACCAGCCTTTGGTCGGGAAAGTCCCCGCACGGCAACCGTTGCAGTCGCCGTGCGTACCGAGGCGGAACTGCGGTGAGCGGTTCTGGCTCCAGCCAGGCCGGGCGTGACTCCGATGAGTGACGCCACGAGGAGCCCGGTGCCGGCAAGCACCAGTCCCCGACGCGACGGAGCGGCTGCAGGCGTGCGCCGGGGATGCGCTCTGGTCGGCCCCCACCTTCGGCGTTGGTCCCCGGTGCGCTTCGGCATCGTCATCTCCGTTCGCCTTTCCGCCGAGGGGCCAACGGTCCCACGCCGACTATTCCGAATTGTCGAACTCGCTCGGTCTGGTTTCGCCGATACAAGGCCAGACCAACCTGTAGCCTGCCTGCTCAAAGGTCCGCCGCCGAGGCAGAGATGAACGTATGACAGTAGACCGAGAACGTCAACTGCTATCGCCCATCGGGGCCACGGCGCCTTGATCCAGCACGGGCTGATATCGCGATGCGTGGTGACCGTTCACTCTCTGTGAGTGAGAGCCTGCTGTTTCCTGTGCCCACCCCTGGGGCCAGCCGTCACGAACGAAACGGGCCGTCACCATCCAATTCATGGGCTACCTCTAGATTGATGGCGATCTTCGACCCAGCGAGCAGGCGGTCCGGGGGAGAGGCGACCACGTGGGACGACAAAGCGGACCAGTAAGCAGGCAGAGGGTGGTGAGACGTCCAGGGTCTCGGCGTCGCGGACCGGTCCATTTCGGGTTGAGCGCGTTGCTCATCGCACCCGTGGTGCTGTCGGCTTGTGGTGGATCGGGCTCGAGTGCGTCGGGATCCGCGTCATCAACCGCCCCACGGGGGCCTTCAACCACGTCGAGCTCGTCGGCCGTTCAGGGGACGTCGACGCCGGCGAGCGCGGTGCCGGCTTCCCCGAGCGGCGGTTGTGGGCTACCTGCGAGCCCCGGCACCGTCACCCTGGCCCCGGAGGTGGACGGGCGGAGCCGGACCGCGATCGTGCATGTGCCGTCGGGGTACCAACCCGCCAACCCGGTCGCCCTGGTGGTCAACATGCACGGCAGCCAGTCGACGGCCCAGGAACAGGTGGCCTTCACCGGGATGGACACAACAGCCGATGCCGACACCTTCATCGTCGTCTATCCGCAGGCTGCTATCGCGTCTGGCACCGGCTATGAATGGAACGTCCCCGGCCAGGCCCTCTTCGGCGGAGCGCCGGTCCCCTCGACGGCACCCAACGACGTCTCGTTCGTCGAGCAGCTGGTGAACCTTCTGGAGCAGAAGTACTGCATAGACCGGAACCGCGTCTTCGCCACCGGGTTCTCGGGAGGAGCCCGCATGGCCAGCCAGTTGGGATGCGATGCCTCGACCGTCTTCGCCGCCATCGCTCCGGTGAGCGGTTTGCGGTTTCCTTCCTCCTGCGAATCCGACCGCCCGATGCCGGTGCTGTCCTTCCACGGCACGGCTGATCCAGTCGATCCTTACAACGGCAATGGTCAGGCCTACTGGACCTACAGCGTCCCTGTTGCCGCCCAGCGCTGGGCCGGTCACAACCAGTGTGGTCCGGGGTTGGTGACGTCGCACCCGACGCCGGGCGTTGCCTTGTCGGTTTACCGCGGCTGCGCCCAGGGGCCGACCGTGCAGCTCTACACCATCAGCGGGGAGGGACATGAGTGGCCGGGTGGTCCCCGTCTGCCGGCTTCACTGACCGCGACACTCGGTCCGCAGTCCACTGCGGTCAATGCCAACACCACCATGTGGACGTTCTTCGAGGCCCATCCCCTCTGACGCACGGGGCCCCGCGCCAGGGTGCTGTCGACGCCACATCGCCGGGCCCCGCTCCGGCCGGCGTTGGTTGCCGGCCCCGGCTTCGTGCGGAAGCCGCTTCCTAACGTCAGACAGCGCCAGCGCTGGTGGCGTGAACGGATGGTCGGCCGCCGGCCGATCCTGCTGATCGGGTGGACAGGGAGGGCTCCGCCGGCGGTGCCCCGGAGGCGTAGAGTCTGCACTGTGCTACACCTCAGCGGAGGCGAGTGGGTGGTAGCGATCGTCGTAGCGGTGGTCGGTGCCCTCATCGGTTACCGCCTCTCGGAGAACGACCGCCGGACCCTCGGCCGAACGCCCTGGGGGCTCCCGTCGCTGGTGTGGGCATTGTTCTGGTTTCTCTCATTGCTCCTCGGACTCGTCCTCTATCTCATCGCCCATTCGAACGGGGTCCGCCGGGCCCAGCACAGTTCGCCGGCGGCTTATCCGGGAGGGGAGAGCGCCCCGGTGGCCCGCCGGCCCGCTCCGGCTCGGGCCATGAGCGTGGCTGAACAGTTCCCCGCCTATCCCCAACCCGCCAACACCCAACCCGACCGAGCGGACCCGGGCCCGGCTGGCTCGGCCGACACTGTGGAGACGGTGGACACACAGGAACGAGCCGGATCGCGGGCGTCTACACCAGATGAGGGGTCGGGACACGAGTCGTGGCCACACTCGCCCCCCGCCTGGCACCCGGATCCGAGTGGGCGGTTCCACTTCCGCTGGTGGGACGGCCACCAATGGACCTCGCAGGTCTCGACCGACGGGCACCACCTGATCGACACGAACCCCGATCAGCGGATCGGGCCGTACGACTGAGCTTCGGGCCGGCCGGGGGAGGCACGGCCGGAGGCAGCCGGGAGGGAGGAGTGGCGATGGCCACCGCCGACGTCGAGGACGGGACGGACCTGACCGAGCCGTTGCTCGACCCCGATTTCTACGCCGGTGACCCTTTTCCACTGTATGCCCGGCTCAGGGCGGAGGCACCGCTGGCGCACAACGCTACGGCGGGGTTCTGGGTGGCCAGCCGGCACGCCGACGTGGTCACTATCTCGCGTGATCCTGAAACCTTCTGCTCCAGCCGGGGGATCATGGTCTTCGAGATCGGCAGCGAGTACCCCACCCCACCGACGATGATGCACACCGACCCACCGGCCCACACCCGTTACCGCAGCCTGGTCCAACCAGGGTTCCGACCATCGTTCATGCGCGCTCTCGAGGAGGGCGTGCGGCGGCGAACGGTGGCCCTGGTCGACCGCATCTCACCCGGCGCCCCGCTCGACATGGTCTCTGGGCTGGCCGTGCCGCTGCCGTTGCAGGTGATCAGCGATCTGCTCGGCGTCCCCGAGGAGGAATGGCCCCGATTCTTCCGATGGTCCGAGGCAGTGATCCCCGGGGCCACCGACTGGCCCGAGGAGGAGCGGGCCGCCCTGAGCGGTGAGATGGTGGCCTATCTGCTGGCCGCCGCAGCCGACCGCCGGGCCGACCCGAAAGACGACATCATCTCCGAGCTCGGCGCGGCCGAGGTCGACGGGGACCGGCTGACCGACGACGAGCTGGCCATGTTCTTGGTGCAGCTGCTGGTGGCGGGGAATGAGACCACCCGCAACATGATGTCCGGTGGTCTGCTCGCCTTTGCCGGCGTCCCGGCACAGTGGTCGGCACTACGGCGCAAGGTCGGTTCCCCAGACGCCGGCCGGGCCGTCCCCATCGCCGTCGAGGAGATGCTGCGGTGGACTACCCCCGTGGTGTCGTTCATGCGCACCACCACCCGGCCGGTGCAGCTGGCCGACCGCCAACTCCACGCGGGCGAGCCCATCCTCATGCTGTACGCGTCCGCCAACCGGGACGAAGCGGTCTTCGGTGCCGGAGCCGACCAGTTCGACGCGTCCCGTGACCCCAACCCCCATGTCGCCTTCGGATTCGGTCCCCACTTCTGCATCGGGGCGGTCCTCGCCCGCCTCGAGGGACGCATCCTCTTGGAGGAGCTGCTGGCCCGGTTCGACTCGATCGAGCTGGCCGGGCCGGTGGTGCGCACCGCGTCGCCGGTCATCGCCGGGATTCGGTCCGCGCCGGTGGTATTCGGGACCGCCCGAGCGACCGCCTGAACAAACGGATCGACGGCCAGAATGCCCTCCGGGAGTGTCCCGGGTCCACGATCCCAGCTCTGTTCACACGTACGAGTGCTCGGACTACGAGCCCTTGGTGATCGGCAGCGGGACGATGACGCCCCTGGTTCTCCTCGGCGCCACTATGAGCGTGTGGCGTTACCGGCGGCATCGAGCGAGTCGAGCTGGTCGCCGGTCAGCTCGAGTGTCGCGGCCCGGCAGTTCTCTTCGACGTGGGCCACGGAGCTGGTGCCGGGGATGGGGAGCGTGACCGGTGAACGGTGGAGCAGCCACGACAGCGCCACCTGGCCGGGAGTGGCCCCGGTCTCCTGCACGATGACATCGACCACGCCACCGGGCTTCGCCAGCTCACCCGAGGCGATCGGGTACCACGGGATGAACGCCAGCCCGTCGGCCTCGCAGTGGTCGAGTACGTCCTCGGATGAGCGGTCGGTCAGGTTGTAGAGGTTCTGGACGCTCACGATGGGGACGACGGCCCGTGCCGCCTCGATCTCTTGGACGGTGACCTGCGACAGCCCGACGTGGCCGACCTTGCCTTCGGACACCAAGTCGGCGAGCAGGCCGAACTGGTCGTCGGCCGGCACCTTCGGGTCGATGCGGTGAAGTTGGAACAGATCGATGCGGTCGACCCCGAGCCGGCGCAAGCTCAGCTCGCACTGCTGCCGCAGGTACTCGGGCCGACCGACCGGTGTCCAGAGGCCCGGGCCCTGCCGGGTGAGTCCCGCCTTGGTGGCAATGACCAGGCCCTCGGGGTATGGATGGAGTGCTTCGAAGATCAGCCCCTCGCTGATCTCGGGACCGTACGAGTCAGCAGTGTCGATGAGATCGACACCGAGTTCGACGGCCCGTCGCAGAACGGCGACGCACTCCTGGCGATCGGTCGGCTCGCCCCAGATGCCCGGCCCGGTGAGGCGCATGGCACCGAACCCGAGGCGGTGCACCTCGAGGTTCCCGAATCGGAGGGTGCCGCTGGAGAGAACGGGCTGGTTGGCGAGGTCGGTCGGGGTGGACGTGGTGCTCATGGTGCCTCCTCGGGACAGCGGGCTGATGGTGGTCGAGTGAGGGTGAACGGCCTGGATGATCTCCCGTTCTACCGGAAAGCACCGCCCGGCCGTCCCTGTCGGGCCAGACCGGGTTGCACTCCGGATCGTTCAATCGCTCAGGACTGAGCTCCTGGTGATGGCCCCGGAAGGGTCTCGTCGAACGGGGGCCGCTCGAGTTGCTCGCGGATCGGGACGAACGGCGGTTGCACGGCGTGGCGGCGCTGCCAGTTGGCCCCGTCGACGACCAGGGAGTGCCCACTGATGTAGGAGGCGTAGGGCGAGCAGAGGTAGGTGGCGGCCCAGGCCAGCTCCCGCGGGTATCCCACCCGGCCGGCCGGAACCCTCGAGTCCTGGCCCTCGTACTTGCCGGGGACCGCGGCGATAGCTGCCGTCTCGTCCTCATGGGGCATCAGCCCCGGCACCAGGCCGTTCACCCGGATTCCGTAAGACGCCCACTCCACCGCCAGGGTCTCGGTGAGGTTCTTGACGCCGGCTTTGGCCGCGGCCGAGTGGGCGAACCCGGGGCCCCCGGTCCAGGCATAGGAGGCGCCTACGTTGACGATGGCCCCGTCCCTCCTGGTCGGGATGAGGCGCCGGGCCAGGTCGCGGCAGCACAGGAACGTGCCGTTGAGCACGATGTCGACGACGGTTCGCCAAGCGTTGGGGCTCATGTCCTCGGCGGGCACTGGGAAGTTTCCGGCCGCGTTGTTCACCAGCACGTCGATATGGCCGAGGGACTGCTCGACCTCGTCGAAGGCCAGCGCGATGGAGTCCGCCTGCCGGATGTCACATGCCACGCCGATGGAGCCGCCCCCGGCACCCACCACCGCCGCGACTCCGGCGGCCCGATGGGCCTCGTCGCGGCTGAGGATGCCGACCGAGGCCCCGAGGCGGCCGAACTCGGTGGCGATGGCCTTCCCGAGACCCGTGCCACCACCCGTCACGATGACCACCCGGCCGTCATAGGTGCCCGACGGCAGGGCCGACGCGCCGATCGGGGGCGGCGGTCTGAGGCCCGGCGGGGTCATGGCGCGAGAGCCTAGGCCGCGGGTTCGGCTGGGTCGCTGGGCTCATTCGGACCGGCCAAGACCGCCAGGATCGCCGTCGCCGCACCCGGTCGACTCGAGGGGTCGTCACGCCGGTGCTCGCGGACGGCTCGGGTAGCCTCGTCGACCGTGGACTTCGACCTCTCTCCGGAGCTCGCTGCCCTGCAGCAGAGCGTGCGTCGCCTGGCCCAGGAAAAGGTGAAGCCGCGAGCCCGGGAGATCGACACCACCGGGGAGTACCCGGTCGACATCTTCGAGGCGTTCCGCCAGGCAGACCTGCTCGGGCTCTGCCTGCCGACCGAGCTCGGGGGCTCGGGCGCGGGGATCCTGGGCCTGACCGTCGCCATCGAGGAGGTGGCCAAGTACTCGAACGCCGCCGCGCTCATGCTCCTGCTTACCCGCCTGCCGGTCGGCCCGGTGCTCATCGCCGGCCGCGACGAGCAGAAGAAGCGGTACCTCCCTGGGATCGCCTCGGGCGAGCTGCGGGCCGGGTTCGGGCTGTCCGAAGCCCAGGCCGGGAGCGATGTGGCCGGCATGTCGACGAGAGCGGTCCCCGATACGGCTTCCGGGGCGGAAGGTGGCTGGGTCCTCAATGGGACCAAGTGCTGGATGTCCGGGGTCCGCGAGGCCGACTGGTACACGGTGTTCGCCAAGACGGGGGATCCGACATCCCGGGCCCACGACTCGATCACCGCCTTCATCGTGGAGCGCTCCTGGGAGGGAGTGTCGCTCGGCCGCACCGACCACAAGATGGGTGTGCGCGGGATCGATACCGGGGAGCTGGTCCTGGAAGACGTCCACGTCCCGGCCGACAACGTGATCGGCGAGGTGGGGGGGTTTCGGCTGGCCATGCTCGGGCTCAATGCCATGCGGCCGATCGTGGCCGCGCGCGGCATCGGCCTGGCCGAGGGCGCGCTCATGTACGCCACCGAGTACGTGCAGCAGCGGGAGGCGTTCGGTGGGACCATCGCCGACTTCCAGGGCATCCAGTGGGAGATCGCCAAGCTGGCCGTGGACATCGAGGCGGCCCGGCTGCTCACCTATCGCTCGGCGTGGCTCGCCGATCAGGGCAAGTTCACAAAGGAGTACGTCCCGTTCCTCTCGATGGCCAAGTACCACGCCACCGAGTTGGCCGTCCGGGCCTCGGGATTGGCCGTGCAGCTGCTCGGCGCAGCCGGGTACATGGAGGACCATCCCACCGAGCTCTGGTACCGCGACGCCCGCCAGCTGACCATCGTGGAGGGCACCTCGCAGGTCCAGCTCGGTCTCATCGCCAAAGGCGTGCTGGCCCGCGACCTGTGGTGGGACTGACGGTCGCTTTGTCGTACACCGCTGCTGCTGGTGCTCCCGGCAATCCCGGCCCCTCGGCTCCGGGCGCTCCCGGCCATCCCGGCGCTCTCGGCGCTCCCGTCCCCTCGGCTCCGGACGCTGGTTTCGACGCCCTCGGGAGATGGCCCGGGGTGCTGACCAGCCTGCTCGATGGGGTTTCCCTGACCGTCCCCGAGGCCGAAGCCGTCTTTACCGAAGTGCTTTCAGGCCGCGCCTCGCCGGCGGAGATCGGCGCACTGGCCGTGGCGCTGCGGTCGAAGGGTGAGGCGGTCGAGGAGATGACCGGGTTCGTCCGGGCCATGGTGGCCCACGCCGTCCCGCTGGACCTCCCGCCCGGCACCGAGGTCATCGACACGTGTGGGACGGGGGGCGACCGGCTGCGCAGCATCAATGTTTCGACCATCGCCGCCCTGGTGGTGGCGGCCACCGGAGCCAAGGTGTGCAAGCACGGCGGGCGGGCGTCGTCGTCGGCTGTGGGCGCGGCCGACGTCCTCGAAGCCCTCGGGGTGGTGGCCGACCTCGGCCCCCGTGGTGTGGCCCGGTGCATCGAAGAGGTGGGTATGGGCTTCTGCTTCGCCCCCCGCTTCCACCCGGCCATGCGGTATGCCGCACCGGTACGCAAGGAGCTCGGGATACCGACGGTGTTCAACTACCTCGGCCCCCTGGCCAACCCAGGGCGGGCCCGGTTCCAGGTGGTGGGAGTGAGCAATCCGGCCATGGCTGACACCATGCTCGGCGTACTCGCCGCCAACGGGGCCCGGCGGGCCATGGTCGTCTACGGGGACGACGGACTCGATGAGCTCAGCACGACTGGGCCCTCGACGGTGCACGAGCTCGTCGCCGACGGCACCGGGAACTACCAGACGACCCGCTACCGGATCGACCCGGCTGAGCTCGGCTTCGCCTCTGCCACCATCGAGCAGCTCCGCGGCGGCGACGCCACGGTGAATGCGGACGCCATTCGCCGGGTCATCGGCGGTCAGTCCTCACCGCACCGAGACATCGCCGTTCTCAATGCCGCCGCTGCCCTGGTCGTCATCGGCCAAGCGGCGGACCTGCCGGCCGGCGTGTCCCTGGCCTGCGAGGTCATCGATGACGGCCGGGCCGATCGCGTTCTCGAGGAGCTCATCCGGGTCTCGGTGTCGGCCGCCTCCGACGAGGCCGTCGACCCACTGGCGTAGGCGCGCCGGTCGGGACGGCCCTTCGGTCGGGCTCCTCCCGGGACGTTGAAGGGAGGGTTCCACTCCCGAATGAGGTGCGCCTCCTCGGCCCAGGCCTCGATCCAGCCCTCGAAGACCTGGTGGTGGACGGTGTGCAGCCGCCGGAGCATGCGGGCCGAGAGCGAGCCTCGGTCCCGGGCGAAATGCGACCGCACGCCGATCCGAATGTCATGTGACCGACCCACGTAGAGGACGTGGCCGGCCGCGTCGCAGAACCAGTAGACGCCCGGTGCGTGGGGGAGTCTCGCGGTGAGCCGGAGCTTGCGGGCTTCAGGATGGCCGACCAGCCGGGGGAGATCGAGCAGCTCGGCGAGACCGAGGATCCCGAACGACCCGGCCCGCTCGAGCAGGGCGTGAAGGAGGTCTCCGGTGGCCAGCACGTCGGCGAGGGCACGGTGCGAGGGTCGGTGAGGCAGTCGGAGCGCCGCGGCCAGGGTCCCCAGCTTGCAGTCGGCCACGGTGTCACGGACGAGTCGACGGGCCAGGGCCAACGTGTCCACCGCGTAGTTGGCCAACGGTTCTCGGTCCGTCGAGACCAGCGCGTGGTCGAGGAAGGAGAGGTCGAAGCGGATGTTGTGGCCCACGAGCACCGCGCCGCCGACGAACTCCAGCAGCGAGGGCAACATGGCCCCGGTGGTCGGGGCTCCGAGCACCATGGCGTCGGTGATGCCGGTCAGGGCGCTGATGAACGGGGGGATCCGCTGGTCGGGCTGGACCAGGGTCTGGAAGGTGCCGAGTAGCTCGCCACCTCGATAGCGGGCCGCGGCGACCTCGGTCAGGGAGGATGCGGGCGGAGCTCCGCCGGTGGTCTCGACGTCGACGACCGCGAAGGTCACTTGGTGCAGCGGGGTCCCGAGTTGGTCGCACGATCCAAGAGCCGTGAGCGCCATGACCCACAGGATACCGAACACCTGTTCGTTTATAGGTGGATGAGGTCGGATGTCGCCGACTACGTTGTGGCTGGTGACCGCCGAATCGCCATCTGCCCCGGCGTCGGCCCCAGAACCGGCGAGAGCTCCGGGGCAGCCATCAGTCCCAGCCCCGCCCGGGGCCGCGGCGCCGGCGCCGATGCCGGCTTCCGGCTCGAGCTCAGATCCAGGTGCGCTGATCCGCTATCGCTGCGCGGCCTGCGGCAACCTGACTCGGTTCGACGTGGTGACCCAGCGCCGTACCAGCGCCTTCCATCACTTCTCGGTGGGTGGCGAGCTGGCCATCGAGGACGTGGAGGTGCTGGACGAGTCGGTGGAGGAGGTGTCGTGCCGGTGGTGTGGCCATGGCGACGCGATCGAGGTCCTCACAGGCGGCGCGCGGCCTGGGGAGTAGATCCGGCTCCGAACTCGGAGGTGGGATCCGATCCCCATCCGGAGGCGAGTCCCGGTCACCGAGGAGATGCAATGGGTCAAATCCGCGCCTGGTTCGACGGAGACGACAGGACGGTTGCCGACTCACCGGCCGTCGACAGCACGGGCCGCGACCCACTGTCCGCCCCCAATTTCGTAGCCGGGCTGCGACCCATTCCGACCGAGGTGGGTGACCCAGCCGCCCAGCCGGCGGGCTGGACCACTCCGGACATCGTCGGCTCGAGCCCGGCCGGCGATGCGATCTCGCTCCGCATCGATGAGGTGGGGGGTGTGGTCCTGGTGGCCTTTCTGGCCACCAAGTGCGACGGATGCGATGCCTTCTGGCAGGGCTTCGGCGGTGATGACCATCCTGGGCTCCCGCCCGGGGTGACATCGGTCATCGTGACCAGAGGGCCGGGCACCGTTGCACCCGTGGAGGTCGGCCGGTTGGCTGCCGACGTCGGTTCACCCGTGATCATGACCGACGAGGCGTGGACCGACTACCGGGTGTTCGGGTATCCGTTCTTCGTGCTGGTCGACTCGCCGACTCGTACCGTCATCGCCGAGACCGTCGGGTTCGGCTGGTCGGACCTCGTCCGACTGGTGCAGCGAGCGGTCGGGTGAGCGTCGACCACCCTGGCCGCTGAGGTCGCCGACACGGCCTATTGCTCCCGCCACCTGGGTCAATGCCCGTCCCGCCCCTCCTCCGATGGGAGAAGGGTTCGAACCGGCTCAAGGAGGTCTCCAATGCGGTCGATACTCCCACCGTGGAGGCACCCCCTGTCCCCGCCGACGATCTGCTCCGCGTTGGATCGCTCCGTCGGCTGGGACTGCTCGACACCGAACCGGAAGAGCGGTTCGATCGAATCACCCGGATCGCCCGACGGCTGTTCGGTGTGGATACCGCTCTGGTGAGCCTGGTGGACATCGATCGTCAGTGGGCGAAGTCGAGACAGTGCATGGCTTCGCTCCAGGCGCTCGAGGTCCTCGAGACGCCGAGGGACCTCTCGTTCTGTGGTCACGCCATCCTGGGTCACGAGGTCCTACAGGTACAGGACACAGCAATCGACCCCCGGTTCTCCGACAACCCACTGGTTGTCGGACAGCCCGCGGTCCGCTTCTATGCCGGATGCCCGATCGCCAGCCCTGAGGGGGCGATGATCGGCACGCTCTGCCTGCTGGACGAACGGCCCCGCATGCTCAGCGCCGACGACTTGCTTGCACTGCGCGACCTCGCCGCCATGGTCGAGCACGAGATCGCCGTGACCAGACTGGCCATCGACGACGAGCTGACCGGGCTGGCCAACCGACGCGGATTCAACATGATCGGCACCCAGGCGTTGGCCTTCTGTCAGCGCCAGCAGGTCGATGCCCTTGTCGTGGTGGCCACGATCGACGGTCTGGATGAGATCAACGAGCGCGGCGGACGGGCGGCCGGGGATCAGCTGATCCGTATGGCTGCCGCGGCCATGGCCGACACCTTCCGGTCCTCAGACGTCGTCGGTCGGGTCGGCGGCCGTCGGTTCGCCGCGGTGCTCACCGGTTACGAGGGCAGCGAAACCCGAGTGGCTGACCGCCTCCGTTCGGCCGTGGCGGCCAGCAATCTCGAGCTTCAGAGGACCACGTTCGGCCTGTCGATGACGGTGGGTTCCGCCCGTTTCAACCATCGGGATCCCGAGCTGCTCGAAGTCTTGATGCACCGGGCGAAGCCCCGGAGATCCGCGGATCAGCGACACCGTCAGGGACTGGACGAAGCGGAAGCCGCGGACGAGGCCGCCGGAGCGGCTTCCTGATCCGCCGGCAAGCGCGGAGTCCGTAACCCGTCTGACGCAGAACTCTTAGCTCCGTTCGGCGAGGGGCACAGCCTGCTCACACACCCCGGCCTGATGCTGGAAGTCGACAGCATCCGCCGATCAAGGAGCAGGACATGAGTGCACGAAACGGAACAGGGCCTCACACCCGAGCAGCGCCCCGCAGGGGAACGGTGCCTCAGACCGGAGCAGGGCCTCAGGCCATCAACGGGGAAGAGGATCCACCGTGGAGCCCGACCCGGCGCAAACGAGGCGTCCGGGTCACCACTGCCGCGGTGGCGGCCCTGGGACTCGCTCTGGCCGGAGCGTCGGTGGCCGGCGCAGCCTCGTCGACAACGCAGTCTCCGCCCAGCGCATCGGGGTCGGCCGCGCCGGCCGACCCTCCTCCCGGCGGAGGAAGTCCGCCGGCGGCCGTGGGAACGGTCAAGTCAGTGGGCGACGGCACCTTCGCCATCACCACCCGGGACGGCACCACGGTGACGGTCAACGTGTCGAGCTCGACCACCTATCGCGATCATGACGTGAGCTCGCCCTCGTTGGCCAACGTCACCGTCGGCGAGCAGGTGGCGGTGTTCGGCACCGACAGCGCCAACGTGGTCACCGCCACCAGCGTGGCCATCGGCGCACCGCCTGCCGGCGCTCCCGGTGGGGCGTCGGGCAGCAAGTCGGGTAGCAAGCCCAGCGGGACGCCCCCGGCCTGGTCGGGAAGCGGCCCCCCGAGCTAGCCCATAGACCGCTCGTGGTCGCCCCACCACCGTCCCGTCCCGGCACCTCTACCCCCGGGGTGTCGGGACGGGGTCCCCCGTCGGTCACTCTGCGGTCCGGCCAGCGAGACGGCACATCATTGGACCGGCCGGGCAGAACGCGGCGGTCGAGCGGCTGTTCCCGTAGCCTCCCGTTGTGCCCTCGCTGCCCGAGTTGGTGGCCGACCTCGACGACGAGTACCGCGACCTGATCGGTCTGGTGTCAGTGCTCGGTCGCGACGACCCGAGGTGGGATCGGCCCACGCCGGCGGTGGGGTGGGCCGTCCGGGATCAGATCAGTCATCTGGCCTTCTTCGACGACGCCGGCCGGAGGGCGGTGGAGGAACCGGAGGCATTCGCCCGCGAGGCCGAAGCAGCCCTGGCCGGGTCGGGCGACCCCATGGCCATCCACCTCGACCGAGGGCGCTCGATGACCGGGGACGAGCTCCTCGAGTGGTGGGGCACTGCACACTCCGGGATGGTCGAGGCGCTGTCCGGGGTGGACCCCGGCCTCCGGTTGCCCTGGTACGGGCCGCCCATGGGTGTCCTGTCGTTCGTGTCGGCCCGGTTGATGGAGACCTGGGCTCACGGGCAGGACGTCGCCGATGCGCTGGCCTACGAGCGCCCGGCCACCGACCGCCTGCGTCACGTGGCACACCTCGGAGTGCGAACCAGGTCCTTCTCCTACGCGGTCCGGGGGCAGGACCTGCCGCCCGGTCGGGTGGACGTGACCCTGGTCGGACCGTCGGGCGTGAGCTGGGAGTGGCAGGCCGGGGGAGCCGTCGCCGGTGTTGGGCGCGGTGAACCGGGGGTCGACCCGCGGGTAGAGGATGGAGGCTCGCCGTCGCACGTTCGCGGTTCAGCCCTCGAGTTCTGCCTGGTGGTCACCCAGCGCCGCAACGTCGCGGATACCGCTCTGGTCATCGAGGGGCCTGAAGCGGCGGAGTGGATGTCCATCGCCCAGGCCTTCGCCGGGCCTCCGGGTCCTGGTCGCCCGCCTCGGGGCGGCGACGGGTGAGTCAGGCCACGGTCTCGGCCACCAAGCCGACGAAGGCGTCCACATCCTCCTCGGTGGTGTCGAACGAGGTCATCCACCGCACGACGCCGGACCGCTCGTCCCAGACGTAGAAGGGGTAGTGCCGCTGGAGGGCTTCGATCACCGCCGGAGGCAGGGCCACGAACACCCCGTTGGCCTCGACCGGGTAGGCCGGGGAGATTCCTGCCACCGAGTGGATCCCCTCGGCCAGCCGCTGGGCCATGGCGTTGGCCCGTTCGGCATTGGCTCGCCACAGGCCGCCGGAGAGGAGGGCCACGAACTGAGCCGATACGAACCGCATCTTCGAGGCCAGCTGCATCGACTGCTTGCGGATGTAGCGCAGGGAGGAATCGTCGATGGACCGGAATGAGATGACCGCCTCGGCGCCCATCCCACCGTTCTTGGTGCCACCGAAGGAGAGCACGTCCACCCCCGAATCCGCTCCGAATGCATCGAGCCCGACGCCGAGGGAGGCGGCGGCGTTGGCCAGCCGGGCTCCGTCCAGGTGGAGGTACAGGGAGCGGTCATGGGCCCACCGGGACAAGGCGGCGATCTCATCGAGGCGGTAACAGGTCCCGACCTCGGTCGCTTGGGTGATCGACAAGACGCGCGGCTGCACGTGATGTTCGTCACCGACGCCCCTGGCGGCGTCGTCCAACATCCCGGGCGTGAGCTTGCCGTCCGAGGTCGGAACCGGGATCAATTTGCTCCCGAGGAACCGCTCGGGAGCACCGCACTCGTCGGTGTAGATGTGGGCAGTGGCGGCACAGATGACCGCCTCGAACGGCCGTAAGAGGGACTGCAGGCCGATCACGTTGGCCCCGGTCCCGTTGAAGGCCAGGAAGACCTCGGCCTCAGCGCCGAAGTGGTCCTTGAACAGCGCGGTGGCCTGGGCCGTGACGGGATCGTCGCCGTACGCGGGCGCGTGGTCCGCGTTGCAGCCGACAACGGCGGCGAGGACGTCAGGGTGGACGCCTGACCAGTTGTCACTGGCAAAGGTTCGTGGACGCTCGGTCACGGGACGGGGTTCTCACTCACAGATTGACGCTCAACTGCGGACGAGCGGCTTGTAGCGGATCCGGTGGGGCTGATCGGCTTCCACGCCGAGACGCCTCTTTCGATCCGCCTCGTAGTCGCTGAAATTCCCCTCCCACCAGCTGACCACGGAATCCCCCTCGAAGGCGAGGACATGGGTGGCGATGCGGTCGAGGAACCATCGGTCGTGGCTGATGACCACCGCGCACCCGGGAAACTCGATCAGGGCGTCCTCGAGGGCCCGGAGGGTGTCGACGTCGAGGTCGTTGGTCGGCTCGTCGAGGAGCAGTACGTTGCCCCCGCTCTTCAAGACCTTGGCCAACTGGACCCGGTTTCGCTCCCCGCCGGAGAGCTGGCCGACCTTCTTCTGCTGGTCGCTGCCGGTGAATCCGAAGCTGGCCACGTAGGCACGAGCGTGCAGTTCTCGATTTCCGACCACGATCCGGTCGACGCCGCCGGTGATCTCGTCGAAGACGGTCGCATCCCCGGTGAGCTGTTCCCTCGACTGGTCGACGTAGGCCAATTCCACCGATGCACCGATCTCCAGCGCGCCACGGTCGGCTGACTCGTCGCCGACGATCATGCGGAAGAGCGTGGTCTTGCCGGCCCCGTTCGGCCCGATGACGCCGACGATTCCACCCGGCGGCAGGAGGAACGAGAGTCCGTCGATGAGGAGCCGGTCGCCATAGCCCTTCACCAGGCCCTCGGCGTCCACCACCCGGTCACCGAGGCGCGGCCCGGGCGGGATGGCGATGTCCAGCGCGTCGGTGCGGCGGTCGGCGGCACTGGCCTCAGCCTTGGCCACCAGGTCGTTGTAGGCGTTGATACGGGCCTTGCCCTTGCTCTGGCGGGCCCGGGGGGACATGCGGATCCACTCGAGCTCGCGTTCGAGGGCTTGGCGTCTGGACCGGTCGGACCTCTCCTCGCTGGCCAGGAGAGCCTGTTTCTGCTCCAGCCATGACGAGTAGTTCCCTTCCCACGGGATGCCGGCGCCGCGATCGAGCTCGAGGATCCAGCCGGCCACGTTGTCGAGGAAGTAGCGGTCGTGGGTGACCGCCACCACCGTGCCCGGGTAGTACTGCAGCGTGCGCTCGAGCCACGCCACCGACTCGGCGTCCAGGTGGTTGGTGGGCTCGTCGAGGAGAAGGAGATCGGGCTTGGACAGCAGAAGCCGGCACAGTGCCACCCTTCGGCGTTCGCCGCCCGAGAGGGTCGCCACCTGGGCATCCGGCGGGGGAAGCCTCAGTGCGTCCATGGCGATGTCGAAGGTCCGCTCGAGGTCCCAGGCCCCGGCGGCATCGATCTTGTCCTGCAGCTCGGCCTGCTCGGCCAAGAGCTTGTCGAAATCGGCGTCGGGCTCGCCCATCGCCGCGCACACCTCGTTGAACCGGTCCACCATGGCCTTGGTCTCGGCGATGCCGTCGGCCACGTTGCCCACCACGTCCTTGTTGGGGTCGAGTTGGGGCTCTTGGGCCAGGAAGCCGACGGTGAATCCGGTGGTCAGTCGAGCCTCCCCGGTGAATCCCTCGTCCTCGCCCGCCATGATGCGGAGCAACGACGACTTTCCAGAACCGTTGGAGCCGATGACACCGATTTTCGCTCCGGGGTAGAAGGAGAGATTGATGCCCTTCAGCACCTCCCGGTCAGGGGGATAGAACCGCCGGAGGTCCCGCATGGTGTAGATGTACTGGGCTGCCATGCGGACCAGTGTGTCAGGTGGTGCGGCCCCGTGGACACGCGGTTCTCGATGGACTGGGAGGGGTGCGGACGAAGCGGCAAGGGAACGGGCAAGGGTGAAATAGCCTTGACCGCAATGACGACGGGATGCCATGACCGAGATGATGCCGTGCCGTCGCAGGGTCCCTCGGTGCCCGAGTTGAAGCTGCTGTTCCGGTCCGGGTCGTGTCGCCCATGAATGATCTGCCGGAGCCGGCGGTGTCGACGGAACCGGCCGTGCTCTCTGAGCTGGGTGTGCAGACAGCTGAAGCGGAGGCGGACGGCGTTCCGACCATCGCCGACGCGGACATCGGCGAGCAATCTGTGACTCGTCAGTCGAGCCGGGCTGCAGTGGCGGCCATGGTTGCTCGGCTGGTGACCGCCATCCGGAACGGCGACGAGAAGATGGTGGAGAGCGCAGTCCTGGCCCTCAGCCGGCGCAGCCGTCTCCTGGCCCCGCTGGCCATGGTGGTGGGGGCGTTTGCCATGCTGTTCCAGGGGATAAAGCTGCTGTTCACGAACTGGCGGCTGACGCTGGTGCAAATCCTTCCCGCCATGTGGATCTGGGCCGCAATGCTCGATCTCAAGGCTCACGTGTTGCACGGCAGGTCGTTCCATCCGCTGTACGGCCTGTGGCTCATTCCCATCGTCCTCACCATCGCGGCCATCACGGCTGCCGGGTTCTTCCTCAATGCCGTGTTCGCCTTTGCCATCTCGATTCCGGGCCCACCGCAGATCCGGCCGGCATTTGCCGAGGCTCGCCGACACAAGGCGACGGTGTTGACCTGGGGATTCGTGACCGGTCTGGCTCTGGGATTTGCCACCATGGTGACCAACAGATGGGGTGTCCGCTGGTTCGGACTCTCATTGGGCGTCGTGGTAGCCGTGATGATGGTGGCCTACGTCGCGGTCCCAGGTCGGTTGGTGGGCGTGAGTCCCAGTCGTTCCCGGCGCGACAAGCTGACTGCCTCAGCCATCGGCGGGGCAATGGGCGCGCTGGTTTGCTCACCTCCCTACCTCCTGGGCCGGGTGTCAATCTTGCTTCTCGGGTCTCCGACGTTTCGTTTCGTCGCCGTGATCATGCTGGTCATCGCCGTCCTGCTGCAGACCGGTGCTACAAGCGCGGTCAAAGCCATCAAGTTGAGTTCCAAGTTGGCCGTTGGTCACGACCAACCAGTGACCGATGCCCCAACTCCGGTGGCGACTCCGGTGGCGACTCCGGCGCGCGGTGTTCAGCGGGATAGTCGGATATCGGACACTCCCTATCCGGAGTGAGCACCCCGGTACCCCTTAGATGCGGCTGCGGCCGGCCCGGGACCACTCACTCCCGACGGGTGACCAGCGGATCTTGGTTCGACCCTGCGGGGCTGATGTTGGGCTTCGTGCGGGTTCTCAGCTTGGCCTTGGATCGACGGCCCCGGCCTTTCGGGGCAGTGGGTGCCTCCCACGTCCATCGGCCCGGGCCCCCGCCCAACCGGAACCCCCGATGGGTGCGCAAGTCGTGGTGGTGCGAGCAGAGGCGGGCGATGTTCTCGAGCGACGCCGGCCCGTGGTCGGAGAACGCGATTCCCCAGTGATCCATCTCCAGGCCACGGGTGGCGTCACAGCCCGGGACGACGCACGTCCGATCCCGCTCCACTACGGCCTTGCGCAGTGCGGTGGGGATGGACCTGCCGAGGTGGCAGACGGAAGCAACATCGACGCCGTTGGTGATGACCAGGTCGACGAGGGCGTCTCCCATGAGGTCCCGCGCGGTCTCGACCGAGACCGGTCCGACTCCGGGGATTTCACAGATCTCGCCGCCTATGATCGTCCCCCGGCGTAAGGCGTCGAGGTCGACGCGCAAGGTCACCTGGGCGGTGGGGTCGGGAACTCGGGACACCTCGGTCTTCGGGCCGGCGTAGCGGGTCGCCCCGTTGGAGACCAGACCCGGACCGAGGATTCCACGCCCAGTGACCAATGCGACAAGGGCGTCCGCGGTGTAGGCGTCCCGAGCATCGAGGACACCGTCTTTCCGGGCCCGCTCGAAGTGCCGGGCCGACTCCTTGGACAACGAGGCGGCGAGCGCCGCCCCCGCCTCTGGGGTCAAGGCCGCGTCGAGGCGGAAGGCCCCTTCTTCATCGGTCCAAGTTCGGCAGCGCCGGGCCCGGTGCAGAGCGGCCATTCTTCTGGATGCTTCCTCGGTCGAGCGGCCCTCGGCCCGGGCCCGGAGGCACCGGTCCTGCAGTTGCCGCCAAGAGTCGTGCTCTGCCTCCTTGACCAGGGTTGCACCCCGGGCCGGATTGACCTCGCTCGCCCCGGCCACCAGTGCCGCACCGGGACGGGACAGCCTCCCGCCCCGGTACGCGGCGTCGAGGTCCGGTTGGTGGACGAGTGCCGCACCGAGTTTGAGGTCGTCGACGGCCTGGCCAAGGGGCTGGCCCGTGACCGAAGCCAGCCAGTCGGCTGCACTCTTGTGACCTGACTGCTCGGGACGGTTGGACTCGGCCACCCGGGCTGCGGCCAGAGTCTTGCCCGCAGAACAGAGGCGCTCAGCTCGGCAGAACCAGCTGACCAGGGCGGCCGCGTCGTCGGCCCCGTAGCGGCCGGGTTCGAAGTCCGAGACAAACGAAGCGATGACCTCGATGGCCCCGGCGAGTGCCTTGGTCCGAGCCGGGGGCACGGCCTTCGTCGCTCGGGTTTTCAAGCCGCCGGGTCCCGTCCGTGCTGCCAACACGGTCCCATTCGATCCGGTGGTCGAGCCACGGCTACTTACCATGGAGACCACACTGCCGCGTGGGTGTGACGGCCGATCTGGGTGTTCGATTCGCCGATCAGGGCCGCGATGGCGACGCGAAGTCCGACCACGCAGCGCGTTGGCTTCGACACTCTGGGTTGTCGAAGAGAATGGTCGGGAGACGGCATCGGCCTCCGCCGACGGAGCGAGGATCGTGAACGCGCCACCGGGCGTGGCGGCGACTGGTTTGGTTCTCCACCGCGCTGAACCGCGTGCGGATCTGAACGAAACCTGAGGACCGCAGCAGATCCAGGAACCCTGATGTACCAACAGAAAATTCGTGGGTCGCTCCCGAGAGATAGGAAGACTCGGATAATGGTCAACCCTCGGTGCAAGGAGGTTACCAAGGAGCCGGGCAAGGTCGAAGACCAACAATTGTCCGATGTTCCTCTGGCCCGGGTCCGGCCTTGATTCTGCAGCCAACATTCGAGGTGCCGAGGAGAAATGGCCAAAACTAATTGCACACCCACTGCAATTACCTTTGCTTCCTCCACGGGTCACTCTTATCGTCCGCTCCCTATGGTTCGAGCGTGCGTTGAAGATCCGCCCGGCGGTCCGGCGACAACGAAATGCAAATGTCAGCCGGACTCCGGTGGATCGTGGATTTGTGCCGCACAGTTGATGGGAGCTCCTCGCAGCTCAAGACCGAGGACTCGGGAAGGCATCCAGTGCGGCGCCTCTTGACCATGGTTTTCACGCTGACCGGCGTGGCGACAGTCATCACGCTTCCTGCCGGCCCGTCGTTCGGTGCGGTCTCTGGGGGTGACGGTCCTGGTGGAACGGTCAATGTGGGGGCTTCGAGTGGTGGGTCTACCGGTCCCCTGCCTGGCGGACTCGGCGGTCCTGGTGGAACAGGAACTGCCACCGGCGGCGCGGGCTCTCCGTGGTCCTGCACGTACCTGAAGCTTCTGCTCAATGACGAGGGGGGCATCGCCCCGGGCGGACCGACCCCGGGGAGCTGGTACTCGATGACCTGTACCAACGCGGTGACGGGGGCATCGTTCAATCAAACCCTTTGGATAGCGGACCAAGCGCCGAGTCCGGGAACGCCCGCGGTCGATCCCCATGCGCTGGCCCTTCAAGCCGAAAGGTCACTTCAGCTGCCTGCCCCAGCAATGCACTTCAACCCCTCCGAGACCTCGGTGGTCAATCTCCCGACTTGGCTTTGGGTCGACACCTCCATCTGGCATCCATTCTCGGTCACGGCATCCGCGGGATCGGTCAGTGCCACTGCCGTGGCCTCACCGGCTTCAGTCACTTGGACCACGGGGGACGGTGGTGTCGTTGTCTGCGACGGTCCAGGAGTTCCGTTCGACGGTAGCCTCCCGGCCTCCGGGCAGACCACCGATTGCGCCCATGTCTATCGGGTCTCATCGGCTGGTCAGCCCGCCCCGGACGGCGACCCGAACGATGCTTCGTTTGCTGTTGTCGCCACGGTTTCGTGGTCGGTGCGATGGACGGCGCTTGGTGCGCCGGGCGGTGGTTCACTTCCCGCTCTGACTACCTCTTCGTCCGCTGGGCTACGGGTTCAACAGGTCGAGAGCATCCTCAGTTCGGCCTTCTCAACCGGTTCACGCCGACCAGCCGGAAGGGAGTCGGCCCTATGACGTCAACCCTGGAGCGATCGGCGTTCACCGACCATCGCCGAGATCCAGCAACGGCACCGCGGCTTCCACTCGTCGCAGGCGCAAGGAGGCCGATGGTGGCCGTTTTCTCGGCACTGATGGTCTTCGGCAGTATCGCCGGGTTCGCCACCTTGTATGCATCCGCGGATCACAAGCAGCCCGTGCTGATCGTGACTCAGACGATCGAGCAGGGTCAGCGCATAACGGCGGGCGATCTAGGACAGGCGAGTGCAGCGATATCGGGAGGTGTCGTCCCCATTCCAGTGGCAGATGCAGCCGAGCTGTCCGGGAGACGAGCGGCGGTCACCATTCCCCCCGGTTCCCTGTTGACGCTCGCCGACACGACGGCAACCCAGCCGATCTCTTCGGGAAATGCCATCGTGGGGATGGCGTTGAAGGCAGGCCAGCTTCCGGCGGCCGGAGTGGAACCGGGGGAGCAGGTCATGATCATTGAAACTGAAATTCCGGGCACGCCGCTGGCATCACCGCCATCGATGAGCAGCCCAACCAGCGTCGCCACTGGCCCTGGCGTACTTGTGCCACGGGCGAGCGTGTTCGACGTGCAAGCTGGATCGCCCAACGAGTCGAACTCGGCAACAACGTCCAACCCTGCCGACGGCTCTCAACTGGTGTCGGTCGAAGTGTCGGACTCACTTGCCCCGGATGTGTCCATGGCAGCGGCGGCGGGCCAGGCGAGCCTTGTTCTCCTTCCGACATCGTCGGCGACCGCAACCGGCAATGGTGGCGGATCGTCATGACGATCGTCTCCATTTGCTCATTGAAGGGGGCTCCAGGTGTGACCACCCTCTCCTGTCTCGTGGCCGCAACCTGGCCGGCGGAGCGACGAGTGGTCCTGGTGGAGGGTGATCCGAGTGGAGGCGACCTTGCCGCCAGATTCCGACTTTCCAGCAAGCGAGGGTGGTCATCGTATGCCGCAGCCTCCCGTCGGCTGGAGGGCATTGAGCCCCTCGCGGCCCACGTCCAGCAGCTTCCTGGCGGCCAGGATGTGATTGTCGGTACCAGGTTCGTCGATCCGGCCGTGGATCGACGAGCGATTTCCTCGATCTTGTCGAAGACGGACTCGGGGACTGACGGAAACGTGGACTTGATCATCGATGTCGGAAGGCTGCTGCCGGGCGAACTGGGTGTCGACTTGTGGCTCGAAAGGTCGGCGGTAGTGGCCATCGCGCTTCGTCGCGATGCCGCCTCCATCTTGCATGCCCGCGACCGAGTGGCCGTGCTCCGGTCTCACTACCGAGGGCGGCTAGGCCTCGTGGTGGTCGGGCCCGGTCCCCATCCCACGAGGGAGATCGAGCGATTCACCGAGACGCCGGTCCTGGGCGAGGTCCCCGAGGAGCCGCAGGCTGCGCGGATCGCAGGTGGCCATCCGGGCGGACCGTCCCGCCTGTCTCGTTCGCCACTCGTCCTGTCCTCCCGGCGACTCGCCGAGACCCTATGCGAGTTCGATCGGTCCGCTGTGCCGGCGAGGAAAGAGAGCGTGAAAGCTCAGGGGTTTGGCGAGCCGTTGGTCGGACTGCCTGTCGACCCGGATGAAAGGCGGCTACTCGGAAGGTTGAAGACGGACGGCCACGGCTGGCGTCTGCCCTGGGCCGTGACGGGAAGAACCGCAAGAACAGCAAGAGCAGCCAGGGTGGCGAGAGCGGCCGAGGCCGGAGCGGCCACCCCAACACGGTCAGAGCCGTGTGCTCTTCGTGTACTCGACGAAGACTCAGAATCGGCTTCGGTCGACTATTTGGGATCGTCGTCCGCGGATTCTCCCGCCGACCACCAGCCGATGCACATGTTGACCCGCCGACCCGGGCCGCGGACGGGCGACTCAGGCAACCGGAACGGAAGGTAGTGCGGTGAGGGACACCATGGCCAGCACGATCCGGGAGCGGGTCGCAGAGGATCTCGCCTCGCCCGAAGCGTCTGGGCTGGTGGGAGACGACCGGCGCGAATTCGCGCGCAGACAGATCTTTGCCCACCTAGACGTCCTCACCGCTGGCGAGGACAACAGGCCTCCGACAGAGGGCCAGTCTCAGCTGGTCCTGGAGGACGAACAGCGCCTGGCGCAAGCAGTCCTCGATGCCCTATTCGGCATGGGGCGGTTGCAGTCGCTCATCGATGACCCCGACATCGAGAACATCGACATCAATGGGTGCGACCGGGTATGGGTCACCTACGCAGACGGATCGAAGCGAATGATGCCCGGCATAGCGGATTCGGATGAAGAGCTCGTCGACCTCGTGCGTTCAGCGGCCAGCCGCTTCGGTCTGTCCGAACGACGCTTCGACCTGGCCCGACCTGAGCTTGATCTACGGCTACCCGACGGCAGCCGGCTCTCGGCGCTGATGGCGGTCGTAGCCCGCCCGGCTGTCTCCATCCGACGCCACCGGTTTTCCGATCTGTCACTGTCGGACCTCCGGCGTCTGGGCTCGATCGACCAGGGTCTGGAGTCTCTTCTGAGGTCGGCCGTCCGGGCCAGAAAGAACATCATCGTGTCCGGGGCGATGAACTCTGGGAAAACCACTCTGCTGCGGGCCCTGGCGTCGGAAATCCCGCCCCGCGAACGGTTGGTGACCATCGAGCAGGCCTTCGAGCTCGGGCTGGACACTCCCCAGCACCGACATCCGGACATGGTCGCGCTCGAGGCGCGGCAACCCAATATGGAGGGCGCCGGTCTGATTTCGGTGGCAGACCTGGTTCGTCGGGCGCTCCGCATGAACGCCGATCGCGTGATCGTGGGCGAGGTGCTCGGAGACGAAGTCCTGCCAATGCTAAACGCGATGAGCCAGGGCCGGTCTGGCTCGATGTGCAGCATTCATGCCGATTCGTCGGCCGGGGTGTTCCGACGGATTGCCTCGTACGCCGTGCAGGCGCCCGAGCGATTGCCGCTCGAAGCAAGCAACCTGTTGGTGGCTGGGTCGATCCACCTCGTCGTCCACCTCGACTCGGAAATTTACGAGCCATTCGAAGGATCGGGCCTGACATCGGAGTGGATTCCGGAAATGCGGGTGGATGCATGGAACGGGCGTTCAGATGGTTGGCAGCGTTTCGAAGACGGCGGCCTTCAGGATGATGCCCCGACGCTCGACGGGCGCGACTGCGATGACCGCGGCGACATGAGCTCGGGGTACCAGGCCGCAGCAACACGAGACCGGTTCGTCTCGTCGGTCCGCGAGGTGGTGGACGCCGAGGGTGTCCAGGTCGTCTCCAACGAGGTCTATCGACCAGGACCTGACCGGCGCGCCCTTCCGGCGTCGCCTCTGCGACCTGAGATGCTCAGTGAGTTGATGGTGTTCGGCTATCAGCCACCCCAATCCGAGACCCTCAGCACGTTCTCATGACCTTCGGTCCCGCTTTGCTCTGCGGTCTGACCTTCGGGTTGGGCGTGGTTGGAATCGTGACGTCCTGGCAAAGGCAGGAGCACGAATCGCTGGCTCCCTTACTGTCTCGCCACAGGGCGGCGGCGCGAATACGGGCCCCCCGTCTGGCCCTAGCAGGAGGGTCTGGCATGGTAGCGGTCCTCGTCACCGGATGGCCAGTAGCCGTCTTGCTCGTGGGCGCCGCGGTCTATGGGGTTCCCGAGCTCCTGGGCCGGACCGCGGGATCAGTGTCGATCTCCAAGATCGAAGCTATCGCTACCTGGACCGAGATGCTGCAGGGCACGCTGGCGGCCTCGGCCGGTCTCACCCAGGCGATTGTCGCCACTTCTGTGTTGAGCCCCGCGGTGATTCGGGACCCTACCGTGCGGCTCTCCGCCAGATTGCGTTCCGGGATGCATCCGCGTGATGCGCTGATCCAGTACGCCGACGAACTTGACGACCCTTGCGCGGATCGTGTGGTCTGTGCATTGGTGCTGGCAGCATCCGCCCGTGCACAGCGACTGGGCGAGTTGCTGAGTGCGCTCGCCGACTCGACACGGGACGAAGTCGCCCTTCGATTGCGAATCGAGACCTCACGGGCCTCGGTGCGCAGCAGCGTGCGGACAGTACTGGTGTTCTCCATCGTCTTCGCCGGCGGGCTCACCCTCCTTGGTCACCAGTATCTGGCGCCGTTCGGCACTATGACTGGGCAAGTTGTGCTGCTGCTGGTCGGAGCGCTGTACGCCATCGGCTTGACTTTGATGGTCATGTTGGCCCGGCCGCCGGCACCGACCCGGCTGATCGGGCATCAGGTCGTCACGCGATGAGCCTGGCTCTCGCATTCGGAGCGCTCGTCGGCCTCGGATTCGTCGGCGTCTTCCGGGGTCTCTTCCCGATGCGACCCTCGCTCGAGGCCATCGCTGCGGCACTGGATCGCAGACCCGAGGTTCCAGCTCCAACCGATCGGGTTGTCCGCTTCTCCACGGGGTCGGGAGGCAAAGTTGTTCTCCGATTGATCGGTCGTTACCCATTGACCAGGGAACGATGGGGCTCTCTCGCCCCCCTTCTGGCGATCACCGGGGATCGCCCCGAACTGGTTGCCTCGAAGATGCTCGTCATGGGAGGGGCCGGGCTGCTCGCCCCACCCTTTCTGTGGTTGGGCTGCGAAATCGCCGGGATCACGGCCGTTCCGATCGCGATCGCTATTGCGGTGGCGTTTGTGGCCCTTCCTCTCTGCGTCGCCCTACCAGTTCTCGATCTTGTGAGGAGAGCCAGGGAGCGACGCCACCACGCACGGGTCGTCGTCGGTACATTCATCGACCTCGTCGTCCTGAACCTGGCTGGGGGCATGGGAATCGAAGGCGCGCTGTTCACGGCAGCTCAGGTGAGCCCGGACTGGGCGGCTCAGCGCATCGCGAGATCCCTCATGAGGGCCCGTGAGAGTGGCCAGTCGGCTTGGGTGGTGCTGAGCCAGCTCGGGGAAGAGATCGGCGTTTCGGAGCTGGTCGAGTTGTCGGCCACGCTCCAACTGGCGGGAACCGAAGGAACTCGCATCCGTCAATCGCTCAGCGCCCGGGCGATCGCTCTGCGTCGGCATGAACAGGCCGATGCAGAGACTGCGGCGAACACGACTACCGAGCGGCTCTTCCTGCCCGGCGCCCTACTGCTCGTGGGCTTTCTCCTGTTCGTGGGCTACCCCGCCTTCAGCCGGATACTCGGAGGGTTCTGATGGGGACCGAGGAGTTGACGAGCGGGCCGGGGACTGACGCGCCGTCCGCCAAGGCTGGAGAAGCGCAGGCAGTCCGAGGAAAACAACGCATCAAACGAACCAGCAATAGAAAGAAGGGAATTCATCATGTTGAACCAAATCGTTGCCCTGTGGACCTACTTGCGGGTCCGAGCCGGTGTGTCAGGAGAATGGGACGAAGCCGGCTCGGTGGTGGAGAAGGTCATCCTGACTGCGATCTTTGCCGCGCTGGCCATCGCAGTAGGTGCAATCATCGTGGACAAGGTCACGACCAAGGCCAACTCGATCAACCTGAACTGACCAAACTCGATCAGCGAGGCCAGACAAAAGGTTTACGAGGCCGATTGCCGGCCAAGGTGGCATGGGACCGACGTCGCCGACGATCCCCCGGTAACGATTCGTGGTTCAACAGAGGCAGGGCAGAACACAGATCCGCGGTAGAGCATCGAAGCACGGCAGAGCACGGATCCGCGGCTGTGGAGGCGGTGATCATCGTTCCCGTCATGATGCTCATCTTGGTCGTCGTGGTCCAGATGGCCCTGTGGGCTCATGCCGCTCAGGTTGCGCGGCTGGCCGCATCGGAGGGAGACCGGGTTGCGCAGTCAGCGGGAGCCGGCGCAGCCGTCGGAGTGAACCGGGCCCGGGCGGTACTGACCGCGCCTGGTTCGGACGTGGAATCAGCCAATGCGGTCGCCCTGCTCTTGCCTGATGATCAGATCAGCGTGACGGTTACCGGCCGGGCCCTTTCGCTGCTCCCGGGGATCTCGCTCCCTGTCTCCGCCACACAGATCGGACCTGTCCAGGAGTTTCGGGCATCGGAATGACGGCACGCGACCGACGCGACGAGCAGGGGAGCCTGACGCTAGAGCTCATGCTGTTGACACCGGCGCTGATCATTGTCGCCGTGACGACCGTCGCATTCGGTCGTGTCTCGGAGTCGCGCCAGCAAGTCTCCCAGGCGGCTCGGGCTGGCGCTGAAGCCGCAGCCATAGCCGCCGATCCCTCGGGTGCTGTCTCGGTGGCGACTTCTGACGCCGCAACGGAAGTCGTCGGCGGAGGCCATGTCTGCACGAACCGTCGGATAGAAACGGACACCAGTCGCTTCTATCCGGGCGGATTCGTGACGGTCACTGTGATCTGCCAAGTGGCGCTCTCGGACCTCTCGATACCCGGACTTCCCGGGACCGTGAGTATCCGGGCGTCGTCCACCGCTCCCATCGATCCGTACCGGTCGGTCGGGTGACAACGAACGGATCGATGAACCGGGGTGTCCTCTCCTGGGTCCGGCTGTCCCACCTGGACTCCGAGCCGGCCATACGATCAGCCGCGCTCGTGAGGTCAGACGATGGTTCAGTGACCGCGTTCGTAGCCCTGCTGTTGGTAGCGATGCTCGTGCTCATGGGCCTGGTCATCGATGGGGGTTCGGCTATCAACGCCCAGCAGTCGGCACTCGACGAGGCCCAGCAGGCGGCCAGAGCCGGCGCCGGTGCGCTGTCGGTCGACGCCTTGCGGG